>CBIHQW010000016.1:0-163220 GCA_966212285.1 Massilia kyonggiensis | reverse complement strand
TACCGGTGCGGCGCAGCTCGCTCGCCAGCTGGTCGAGCGCGTCGGCGCTGCGGGCGGCGAGGACCAGCTTGGCGCATTGCTCGGCGGCCATACGCGCCGTCGTGAGGCCGATGCCGCTCGTGGCGCCGGTGATGACCATCACCTGCTCGTTAATCTTGCGTAATTGCACTGACATGAATGCTCCTTCGCTCAGGTTGGAGAATGGCCGCCGCGGTGCGCGTCAAGCGGATCCGTGCGGCTCCGTGATTACGAGTTCGTTGCTGAACACGACAATCGTAGCCGCACAGCGGATTTCAAGTCATTTGTTACAAGATTGCGCCTTGTTCAGGATTTGCAAGCCTCCGCCTCGCGACGCAGCCAGTGGGCGACGGCGAGCGCCGCGGGGCCAGGCGGCGGGTCGGCGCGCATTGCCAAGTGGTATGTGTACCCGGGGATGGCCGGTCCGAACGGTTGCACGAGATAGCCCGCCGCGATCTCTTCGGCCACCAGGGCAAGACTCAGCAAGGCGACGCCCTGGCCTGCGACGGCGGCCTGGATCGCATGGCCTTCGTCCGAATACCGGAGTTGTCCGCGCGCAGGCTGCCACGCGAGCCCCGTGCGCGCGAACCATGTTTCCCATGTGGGATTGGCCGTGGACGCTTTTTGCCAGTCGAAGTGGATGAGCGGCACGGATTGCAGATCCTCGATCGAGCGGACGCCCAGCATCGGGTTGACGACCGGCGCGTACGTATCGGCGAACATTACCTCGGTCATCAGTCCGGGGTAGGGGCCGCTGCCGTAGCGCACGGCGACGTCGATGCCGTGCGCGTCGAAATCGACCGTCGCATCGGACGCATGCAATTGCAAGTCGATGTCCGGATGCAATGCGTGAAAGCGCGCGACCCGCGGTACGAGCCATTTCGCGGTGAACGCGTGCGTCGCGGACACCGTGACCCTGTCTCTCCGGTTCGGCTGCGTGAGGCGCGCCAGCACGGCTTCGATGGCATCGAAGCCCTGGCGCAGCACGGGATACAGCTGAGCCCCCGCGTCGGTCAGCGTGACTTGCCGCACCTGGCGCACGAAGAGTTTCAGGCCCGTGAAGGCTTCGAGAACGCGGATGCGGTGGCTGATCGCCGTCGGCGTCACGGCGAGCTCATCGGCAGCTCGCTTGAAGCTGCCGTGCCGCGCGGCCGCCTCGAACGCGCGCAGGGAGGAGAGCGGTGGCAGCCGGCGTGTCGTCCGTTCGCTGAATGGGTGATTTGAAATCATCTGATGCGTGAAAAACCGTCGTTTGTCGCGAGAGCCGCGGGCGGCGATTATTCCATACTTGGGTGAGTTGATCTCATCCCGTTCTTCTTTTCGAATTCAGGAGGCAGACATGCTCGAACGTATCATCACGCAGCCGGATCCGTATGAACCTTATCTGCTGTCGCAGGGCATCCGGTTCGGCGATTTGCTGTTCATCTCCGGCCAGGCCGGTGCCGGCGACGACGGCCGCATCGCCGACGGCGGCTTTCTCGCCCAGGGCGAGCAGGCTTTTGCCAACCTGCGGCGCGCGCTGGAAGCGGGCGGATCTAGCCTGCGCGACGTCGTCAAGGTGACGATCTTCGTGACCGACATGGGCCATTTCCAGGACGTCGTGGCGCTGCGCAGGAAATTTTTCTCGGCGCCGTATCCCGCCGATACGATTGCCGAGATCAAGGCGCTCTACGATCCGCGGGCGATGATCGAGATCGAGGCGATCGCGGCCGTACGCAAGGGGGGAGGCGGCGATGCGCGATAACGTACACGTTGACACTCTCTTCGAACCGCTGGCGCTGGGTTCGCTCGCGTTGCCGAACCGTCTGGCCGTCGCGCCGATGACGCGCGTGAGTGCGGGCGCCGACGGCGTGCCGACGACGTGCATGGGCGGCTATTACGCCCGGTTCGCGGACGGCGGCTTCGGCCTCGTCGTCACGGAAGGCCTGTACACGGACGAAGCGTACTCTCAGGGTTATCTCCACCAGCCGGGGCTCGCGAACGCGGCGCAGCGCGATGCGTGGCGGCTAATCGTCGCGGGCGTGCAGTCACGCGGCGGTCGCGTGATCGCGCAATTGATGCATGCGGGCGCGCTGTCGCAGGGGAACCCGTACCGGACGGGCACCATCGGCCCGTCGGCCGTGCAGCCGAAGGGCAGGCAGATGACGTTCTATCGCGGGGCGGGCGAGTACGCCGTGCCCGCCGCGATGACGCAGCAGGACATCGACACCGCCGTGGCCGGCTTCGCGCAGGCGGCCCTGCGTGCACGTGAGGCGGGATTCGACGGCGTGGAGATCCATGGCGCGAACGGTTATTTGCTGGACCAGTTCCTGTCGGAAGGCATCAACCTGCGCGACGACCGCTACGGTGGCGGCCTCGACGGCAGGCTGTGTCTGCTCGTGGAAGTCGTCGACGCGGTGCGGGCCGCGGTGGGGACGAACTACGTCGTCGGCGTGCGCCTGTCGCAGGCGAAGGTCAACGACTTCACGCATCGCTGGGGAGGAGAGGAGGAGGCGGCCGCGATCTTCCGCACGGTCGGCGGACTGGACGTCGACTACCTGCACGTGACCGAATACGAAGCGTGGCAGCCCGCCTTCGGGACGGGCCCGAGCCTGGCCGCGCTGGCGAAGCGCCACGGCGGAAAGCCGGTAATCGCCAACGGTTCGCTGCACGATCCGGCGCAGGCCAAGGGCATGGTCGAGCGGGGCGAGGCGGACGTCGTGTCGCTCGGCCGCGGCGCGCTGGCCCAGGCGGACTGGCCGCAGCGCGTCAGGGATGGCGTTGCGCCGGCATCATTCGATCCGGCCATCCTGTCCCCGCTCGCGGATCTCGCGAACGCGGACCGGTGGCGTACGCAGGCGGAGTACCTGCGGCCCGGCTAATAGATCTGGTCGAACAGGCCGCCGTCCGCGACATGGGTCTTGTGCGCCTTCGTTCAGCCGACGGCGAGCTCGCCGATCGCGCATAGCTTGATCGCCGGGAATTGCACCGCCTACTGCTCGGCCCTGTTGCCAGTTGTGCGCGATAAGGCCGCGTTCGCTGATAGCATCATGTCGTACGCGAGGGCCCAGCGTGACGAGGTCGGCCTGCAGTCTGCCGATCACGGATGCGCTTGCTTGCCGGAGCCGCCATGCGACTGCCTGACCGTCACGTCGGCGCCTGTCTTGACCTTGTAATGCCGCGCGAACGCGGCATTACGGTCCTGGTACAACTCGCGCGTCGGGTCGTAGGACACGTTCTGCAGGGTGATGTTCGTCGCCCTTGCGGCGGACGAACCCAGCGCAGCGGCCACGAAGAACGCAACGGCGAAAACAGTGGCGAACGCGGAGGCGACACGTCCGCGACGGAGAATGTTTATCGCAGCATTGATATCGCGATCATGTGCACAACCGCAAACACTACACTGCCATTCTCTTATTCCAAGGTCCGCGATACCTTTCGGCCGCGAATCGGGCATGGCACCACAATTCGAACAGACTTGGGAAGAAAAGCTTTCGTCAACTTCCTCGAACCACGCGCCATGCTTAACAGCCTTGTACGCCAGTTGATGTCGGAAGCTCGACCAGCCAGCATCAAGAACAGACTTCGCCATGCCGGTCTTGGCGAGTCTGGCGGCGGAAACATTGCCGACCGCAATATAGTCGAATTGTCGGACAATGCGGTCCGAGAGCTTGTGCAGAAAGTCGTTGCGACGGTTCGCTATCTTTGCGTGGATCGCCCTGACGCGCCGCTTCTTGTGGGCGCGCTGCGCCAGCGCGAGAACTTGCTCGGTGCCACGATAGATACGCTGCGCTTCGATCTTTTCGCCGGTAGAAAGCGTCGCGAAGTCTTTCAGGCCAAGGTCGATACCGACACCGCGCAACGGTTGTCGGGCACTGCGATCGGGCGTGACCACATCGATCACGATATTCAGGTACCAGTTCCCTCGCGTATCGCGCGAAAAATTGGTGCCATCCTTGATCTTCCCTTTGGGCAGCGGCCGGCTGTTAAAGACGCGGAAAGTATTGCCTGCGAAGTGAAACGCATCACCTTCCCGCTTCAGTTCCCGTCCCTTGATCGGCACCCAGCCCAACGAACACTTGCCGCGATAGCGAAGATAAGGTCGCTTCTTTTGCGAACGCGATCTTGCATACTGTTCGCAAACCGCATTCACGGTTCCGGAATGCAGGCCCAGTTCCTTGCTGCTGCCGGTCGTCAGCCTGTTCAGGTCAAAGCCCGAAAGCCAAGGGCGCCCAAAACGCAGCGCATCCTTTTGTCGATCGTTGCAGTAATTCCAGACGACGTTACACGCACGCGACTGCCTGTCAAGCAGCCCGTTCAGGGACTTCACCCGGTAACGATACACAAGAATCATGCTGTGATTATAGGCAGCGTTTTTAGCAACCGAAGGGCATCGATTGCCGCGCAATCGGCTCCTTTCTTCCCCGCCCTGAAGGACGGGGGTCCTCGGAGAACCTGATGAACTTAATGCGCTTTGGACAGGATGAGCAGCCAACGGCGCAGCAACAGCACTTCCACGTGGCCCGGCTCGACGCCGGTATCGCACTCGATGATCGGGTTGACCGGGTAGAAGCGCTTGCGGAAGTCGCGCGTCACCAGGATCTCGCGGCGACCAAGGCGGATCAGGAAAGGCGTCGGAGCATATTCAAGGCCGAAGGAGCTGTTCAGAGTGGACATGACGATCCCTTTATCGAGTTAGGTTACGTTAGCGTTGGCAAGTTGTCTTGCTCGAGTAGGTACAGAATAGCACAACTACTGTATAAATCTACAGGTACTGTACAAAAAAACAGTTGTTGCATATTTGTGTGGTTTTTTAGCCAATGCGCCCCATCTGGAGCGGTATGCTGAACACCGTTCCGTCACGCCTGCGCCGCTTCGTCGCCGCCCGCCTGTCGCCCGAAGGGCAGATGGGCCTGCACCTCACCATCGGCCTCGCACTGCTGGTGCTGGCCGCGTGGGTCTTCAGCGAGATCGCGGAGGACGTCGTCACCGGCGACACGATCACGCTCGTCGACGTCCAGCTCGCGCACTGGTTCCACGACCGCGCCACGCCCGGCTTCACGCGCGCCATGCTCATCGTCACGCACTGGAACGGCATCGTCGGGTCGAGCATCATGGCCGTCCTGCTGGCGCTGTGGTTCTGGCGCCGCCATGCGCACTACTGGCTGATCGTCTGCCTCGTCGCGGTGCCGGGCGGCATGCTGCTGAACGTCGCGCTGAAGCACGTGTTCCGGCGCACCCGCCCCAGCTTCGACGAGCCCCTGCTGAGCCTGATGACGTACAGCTTCCCCAGCGGCCACACGGCGGCGGCCACCGTGTTCTACGGCCTGCTGGCGTGCTATCTCGTGCGCCGCGTGCGGACGTGGCGCGCGCGCGCGCTCGTCACGCTCGCCGCCGTCCTGATGGTGATGCTCGTCGCGCTGTCGCGCATGTACCTGGGCGTGCACTACCTGTCCGACGTGCTGGCCGCGGCGGCGGAGGGCGCCGCGTGGCTCGCGATCTGCATCACGGCCGTGTCGACCCTGCACCGGCGCCGCCTGGCGCGGGGACAAACGTCGTGGAGCGAACGCGCGCATCGCGCGGATGCGGCGGAGGACCTGCAATGAAGCCCGTGACCGTGATCGTCAACGCGGGCGCCGGCACCGGCCACGACGAGGCCGCGTGCGATGCGCTGCGAACGCAACTAACCGACGCAGGGCTGGACGCGGAGCTCGTGCGGGCAGACGGCGGCGACCAGATGATCGGCGCGGCCAGGCGCGCGCTGGAGCAGGGCGCGCGCCTCGTCGCGGCCGGTGGCGGCGACGGCACGATCAATGCCGTGGCGTCCGTGATGGTCGATTCCGGCGTGCCGTTCGGCGTATTGCCGCTGGGGACGCTCAATCACTTCGCCAAGGACCTCGGCATTCCGCTCGACCTCGGCGCGGCGGTGCGCAACCTCGCGACGGGGCGGCCCGTCCAGGTCGACGTGGGCGAGGTGAACGGCCGCATCTTCCTGAACAATAGCAGCCTCGGCCTGTACCCGGACATCGTGCGCGACCGCGAGAAACAGCAGCGCCGCCTCGGCCGTGGCAAGTGGCCGGCGGCCGCGTGGGCCGCGCTCGCGGCACTGCGCCGCTATCCGTTCCTGTCGATGCGCCTGACCGTCAACGGCGAGCGGCTCGCGCGGCGCACGCCATTCGTCTTCATCGGCAATAACGCCTACACGATGCAGGGCCTGGCGATCGGCGAGCGGGCGCGCCTCGACGAAGGCGTGCTGAGCCTGTACGTGGCCCAGCATCCGACGCGGCTGGGCCTGCTGCGCTTCGCGTTCGACGCGCTGCTCGGCAAGCTCGGCCAGGAGCGCGACTTCGACGTGCTGACGGCGCCCGAGTTCGACATCGACACGCACCGCCACCATTTGCTCGTGGCGACCGATGGCGAAGTGACGGAGATGCACCCGCCGTTACGCTACCGGATGCGGCCTGGCGCACTGACGGTACTCGTGCCGAAGGTAGAGAATGGCGCCAATCAACCATAACGGAAAGGGGAACCCCATGCGCACACTCGTCCACCTGTCCGACCTGCACTTCGGCCGCGTCGACACCATGCTGCTCGACCCGCTGCGCGAACTGGTCCACAAGCTGGCGCCCAACGTCGTCGTCGTCTCGGGCGACCTCACCCAGCGCGCCAAGAGCGAGCAGTTCGAGGAGGCGAAGGCCTGGCTCGATACGTTGCCGGGCCCGCAGATCATCGTGCCCGGCAACCACGACATTTCGCTGTACAACGTGTTCCGCCGCTTCCTGCTGCCGCTCGACCGCTACAAGCGCCACATCACGGACGACCTGGATCCCGTCTACATCGACGACGAGATCGCCGTGCTGGGCGTGAACACGGCGCGCTCGCTCACGTTCAAGGACGGCCGCGTCAACAAGGAGCAGGTGGCGAAGATCCGCGCGACGCTGTCCGGCCTGCCGAAGGACGTCACGCGCGTCGTCGTCACGCACCACCCGTTCGACCTGCCGAAGGGCGCCGAAGAGGACGACCTCGTCGACCGCGCGCACATGGCGATGGACGTGTTCGCGGAGCTGGGCATCGACCTCCTGATGGCGGGCCATTTGCACATGAGCCACGCGGGGAACACGCAGGCGCGCTACAAGATCAGCGAATACGCCGCGCTCGTCGTACAGGCCGGCACGGCCACGTCCACGCGCGGGCGGGGCGAAGTGAATTCGTTCAACGTGATCCGCATCGAGCCCCAGCGTATCGAGGTCGACCGCTATGGCTGGGACAGCGTGCACAACCAGTTCCAGCTCCTTAACACGGAGAAGTTCATGCGCAGCGGGAACGTCTGGACGGAGGTGCCGGACGGGATGATGGCGGCGGGCCTTTAAATCCAGTATTCGCCCAGCCGCGCCATCCATTCCTTGAACCGGTCGGACCACGGCCGGTGCCGCCACCGTTCGAGCGTGACTTCCTTCGAGTCGCGCAAATCCTCGTTGAACGCGCTCTCCATCGCCGCGCCGAACGCCGGGTCGATGACGACCACGTTCAGTTCATAGTTGTGGATGAAGCTGCGCCGGTCGATGTTGGCCGAGCCGATCGTCGACCAGGCGCCGTCGATCACGGCCGTCTTGGCGTGCAGCACCGCGATCTGCAACTCGAAGATGCGCACGCCGCCCGCGAGCAACTGGTCGTAGAAGCCCTGGCCGGCATAGCGTATCAGGCTGTGGTCCGACACGCCCGGCAGCACGAGCCGCACGTCCACGCCGCGCTTCGCCGCGGCGATGAGCGCGTCGACGATCTGCTGGTCCGGCACGAAATAGGCCGACGTGATGTGGATCGATTTCTTCGCCTCGCTGATCGCGACGACGAGCGCCTTGTAGATGTCCGATTCGTGGTCCGGGTCGGACGCGAGTACGCGGATGATCTTGTCGCCGGCGGCCGTGAGCGTCGGGAAATACTCCGCCTGCGGCAGCTCGCCGCCTTCCTGCTTCACCCACAGGTCGATGAACGACCACTGCAGCGGCGCGACCGCCGGGCCTTCGATCTTGACGTGGGTGTCGCGCCAGCCGACCTTGTCGCCGTCGACCTGGCTCGGCTTCTGGCGCGAGCGGAACAGCGAGCTGTTCGCATACGTGCTGCTGATGTTGATGCCGCCCGTGAACGCGACCTTGCCGTCGACGACCATCAGCTTGCGGTGGTTGCGGTTGTTCAGTTCCCACTTGCCGCGCGCCTTGGCCGGGTTGACCGGGTTGAAGATCAGCACGCGGATGCCGGCCTGGCGCATGCGGTCGAAGAAGGCGGCCGGCGTCGCGAGGGCGCCGACGGCGTCGACCATGACGTTCACGGCCACGCCCTGGCGCTGCTTTTCGATCAGCAGGTCGGCGAATTCGTTGCCCACCTGGTCCTGGTCGAAGATATAGGTTTCGAGATTGATGGAACTGGTGGCGACGCGCGCGGCGGCCATCATCTCGCGCATCGTCGCGGGGCCGTCGAACAGCAGCGTGACCTTGTTGCCCGCGATGAGGGGGACGCCCGTCGCCTGTTCTTCCAGCGCCGCGAGCGCCTTCAGGTTGCCGCTGGCATTGGCCCAGCGCCGCGCGGCGAGGGCGGACGCCTGCTTCGGCGGCAGCGTGCCTTTCGTCGTCGCGATCGTGGGTGTAGCCTTCGCGGGTGCTTCGGGTTCGACATCCGGCAGCGACTTGCACGCGACGACGCCGCAACTGAGGCACAGGGCCAGCAGCCAGGCGAACGGGGAACAGTAATGTGCAAAGCGCTGTCGGAGTCTCATTTGAAACCTCTCGGGTTGGCAACCGCGGCCTCGTCGAGGTCGCGCGGTCCGATGAAAAAGTCGAGCGGCGCCGCGCGCAGGCGGCGGCCCAGCGCGCGCAGCAGGCGGAAACCGTGGCGGAAGCGCACCTTGCGCGCCCGCAGCGCCACCCACAGCGCGAGGCCGAAGCTCACCAGCAGGTTGACCATGCCGATGAGGGCGATGCCGAGGAACGTGATCGCGATCGTTTCCGGATCGAGCTGCTGGCCGAGCCCGACGAACCCGATCGCGAGATTGGCGGACGAAAAGGTCACGTGGCGCACGTCGAGCGGCAGGCCGAGGAGGAAGCCGACGGTGCCCGTGATCCCCATCAGCACGCCGAATACGAAGTTGCCCATCAGGCCGCCGAGGTTGTCCTCGACATAGCGGGCGAAGCGCGCGCGCCGTTCCTCGCCGAGCAGCCGGCGCAGCCAGCGCAGCTGCTGCACGCGCTGGCCCATGCGCGTGTACATGGCCTTGTTGTCGTAGTAGCCGGACACGAGCCCCGACACGAACAGCCACACGCCCGCGATCGCCGCATGCAGCAGCGCGAGCGAATGCCACGGGTGGCTGTCTTCGATCAGGTGTTCGGCCTTGACCGGGTTCACGAGGTGCGTGCCGAAGATCCAGTACCAGGCGAGGGCGATGGCCCACGCGACCGGGATCACGGTCGCGAGATTGCCCAGCACGGCGACGATCTGCGTCCGGAACACTTTATTCACGAGGGCCGCCATGCTGTCCACGTCGACCTGTCGTCGGCTCGAGCCTCTCTGCGCCGTGTCGTGCAGGGCGGCGGCGATGCGTGCGGCCGTCATCGCCGGCTGCTTGGTCGCGATCGTAAAATGCAGCACGTGCACGAGCATGAAGCCGGCCGCGTAGTTGAGGCTGTAGAGCAGGGCTTCGATCAGCGGGGCGCGGTGCTGGTAGGAGATCAGGATCTTGATGAGCGCCATGAAGCCGATGATGATGCCGGCCCCCGCCGACGAGGCGAACATGCCGCGCAGGTCCGCGCGCCGTTCGGCGATGTAGTGCTCGCCCGTGCGGCTCGCGTTTTCCGTGACGTTGCGCGCCAGCAGGTCGATATTGTCGCGCAGCAGGCCGCGCACCTCGTACTTCGTGTTGTGGGCCTCCGCGAGTTCCTGTGCGAGGTCGACGGCGGCCGCGCGGCGCAGGCTCGTCGGCGGTTCGGTCGGCGGCGTCGCCTCGTTCGCGAGCGTTTCCACGTCCACGGTCGGTGCGGACGGGAGGGCGCCGCTCGTGTCGACGAGGAACAGGAGTTTTCTCAGGCGGTCGATGCTCTGCGTCAGCGCCACCAGCAGATACGTCAGCGCGACGCTCGTGCCGGAGGCGAGCGCGCCGCGGCGGATCTTCAGCACGACGTCCTCGCACTGGTCGAGCATGACGAGCAGGTGGCGCGCATCTTCCATCGTGTCGACCTCGCCGCACATCAGGCGGCCGTAGTCGTCGAGGTATTTGTTCGCCTCGATGTTCTGCATGAGGAAGGGCGAGTCGACTTCCTCGATTTCCATATGGGCGTGGATCAGGCGCGGCTCCAGGCCCAGCGCGCAGACGCGGCACGACAGGGTGCGGATGGCGTCCAGCAGGCCCGCCAGCACGACCTTGCGCGCGCGCGAGGACTCGGCGGATTCGTGCTCAGCGCCATCGGGCGGCGCGGCGTTCGCGACCACGTCGAACAATTCGAGCCAGTCGGCGTTCGGCACGGCGCGGATCCACTGGTAATCGTCCTCGCGGCACAGCACGCGGTCGAGCGTGTCGGACAGGTACAGGTCGTCCAGCGCGGGCGGCAGGATGCGGTAGGCGATGCGTTTCTTGAGCTCCGTGAAGAAGCCGTCGTTCGACAGGATGCCGACGTCGGAATACAGGCTCGTGTGGCGGCGCGTTTCGAGCAGGCGGGTCAGGTAGCGGCGCAGCGTCCAGGCCTGGCCGGGATGGCCCTTCAGCAGCTGGGTCAGCGTGCGCACCTGGGCGCGCGCGTAGTCGTGGTCGCTTGCGCGGCGTGGGCGCAACCGGTCGACCAGGTCGACCAGCAGGTCGATGCGGTCGCTGTCCGGGTCGAGGTGTTCGAGGATCGAGAGCATGGGAATATTCGCGGCTTGGAAAGGTCAGTGTACGCGTGGATACCCTGCGGCCACTGTACGGTGACGAACCGAGCAGGCAGGGCTGCGTTACACTTGATGCTTGACGTCATCACTGGGGAGCAGCATGTATCTGACTTACTATAACGGCCAATGGGCCGAAGGGAATACGCCGTTGTTCGGCGCCATGGACCACAGCGTCTGGCTGGGTTCGTCCGTTTTCGACGGCGCGCGGGCGCTGCGCGGCCATCTGCCGGACCTGCGTCCGCACCTGGAGCGCGTGATCGCATCGGCGGACAAGCTGGGCCTGCAGTGCCCGCTGAATGTCGACGAGATGGAAGCGCTCGTGCGCGAAGGCGTCGCACGCTTTCCGGCCGACGCGGAGCTGTACATCCGTCCGCTCGTGTTCGCCTCAGAAGGTTTCCTGATCCCGACGCCGGAAGCGGCCGCTTTCGCGCTGACCCTGTTCGACGCGCCGCTGCCGCCGTTCTCCGGCTTCTCGGCCTGCCTGTCGGCGCTGCGCCGCCCCGAGCCGACGATGGCGCCGACGGATGCCAAGGCGTCCGCGCTGTACGCCAACACGGCGCGCGCGCTGCGCGAGGCGAAGGCACGGGGCTTCGACAACGCCGTCCTGCTGGACGCGGCGGGCAACGTGGCCGAGTTCGCGACGTCGAACCTGTTCCTGGTGACGGCGGACGGCGAAGTCGTCACACCCGCGCTGAACGGCACCTTCCTGGCCGGCATCACCCGCGCCCGCGTGATCGCGCTGCTGGGCGAGGCCGGCGTGCAGGTCGTCGAGCGCACCGTCAAGCCGGAAGAACTCGATACGGCCCGCGAGATCTTCAACACCGGCAACTACGGCAAGGTCGCACCGTGCACGCGCTACGAATCGCGAGACCTGCCCGCCGGCCCGGTTGCGAAGCAGGCGCGCGACCTCTACCTGGCCTTCACCGAGACCACCTGACACAAAAATTCGGGGTCAGAGCACATTTTTCTCGAAATTCGGGGTCAGAGCACTTTTTGAAGCAAGGTCTGCAGGGTAAAAATCGACGCGAACGGATGGCATCTTCTTGCGCTGGCAGAGAGGGGCGGATGATCCCGATCCCGGTGCATTCGCCGGTCGCTGTAGGCGTGTTTCGCGCCGCGAAATTGATCCGAAATGTGCTCTGACCCCGAATTCGAAAAAAAATGTGCTCTGACCCCGAATTGGTGGAATGGTCAGACGAAAAAAAGCCAGGCGCGCGGCCTGGCTCGAAGATCCCGTTGGGGTCAATCCTTGCTACTTTGCTCGCGGGATAGCGATGGGACGGATGTTGCCGCAGTCGGCCGATAGCCACTTGCCGGTGACATCCATGTCCACAGTCTGGTTGCGCCCTTGCTCTTCGCTGCGGATCTTCATGCGGGCGCGGTAGCTCGTGTCGTTGTCCGCGACCAGGTCGCCTTCGCCGCTCACCTTCGGCTTCGTGCAGGTGAACGCGATGTGGCCGCGGGTCGCCGATTGCTGCGTGAACGTCTGCCTGCAATCGCCCTGCTGGACGGGAAATTCCTTGCGCTCGGCCATTTCGCGCGTCATGCACAGCTTCGTCTGCAGGGCGCCGCCCGCGCCGACGTCGACCTGCACACCGTGCTGCTGCATCATCTTCTGCATCTGCATCTGCTGGCGCTGCTCGGGCGACATGTTGGCCATGTGCTGCTGCATGGCGGACATCGCCTGCGATATTTGCGGGTCGTTCGACGTCATCGTGTTCGACAGCGACCACAGGCCGGGCTTCAGCGTCTGCGCGCCGGCAGGCAGGGCGGCGCACGCGCACGCGAGCAGGAGCGCGGGTGCAATACAATTCTTCATCATTTACTCTTCCTTTTAAACATTGTCGCGGCTCTGCCCATTGCTGAACAGCACCACCGATGGGGGCATCACGACGCTTCGCCGTGCCGTCCCAGCACCTTGCGCTCCAGGTACATGAGCAGCAGGACGGTCTTGGCGTCGACGATGTCGCCCGTCTCGACCATCGCGAGGGCGTCGTCGAAATCCAGTTCCACGGCCTCGATGTCCTCGCCTTCTTCGGGATTGCCGCCGCCGGCGTCGCAGCGCCGCGCGCGATCATACTCCGCGACGAACAGATGGATGCGTTCCGTCGTCGCCCCCGGGCTGACGTACAGCTGCAGCGCGGCTTGCACGTGGTCGATGGCGTAGCCCGTCTCTTCGCGCGCTTCCGCGATGGCGCGTTCGGCCGGGTCGGCGCCGTCCAGCATGCCGGCCGCCGCTTCGAGCAGGAAGCCATCGTGGCCGGCCAGGCGGGCGCCGAGGCGGAACTGGCGCGTCAGGACGACGGACCGGTGGGCGCGGTTGTACAGCAGCACGGCGGCGCCGTCCGCGCAGTCGTAGACTTCGCGCGACTGGACCTGCAGCTCGCCGTCCTGGCGGCGCTGGGCGTAGGTGACGTTCTTGAGGGGCAGATAATGGTCCGAGAGGATCTCCTCGCGGACGATGCGCACGGTGTCGCGGGTCATGGCATCTCCTGTGGTTGGCCTTGCCCGAGGATACACCGTGCGCGTCATGGACGGGCGCGCGCGCCCGTGCGTTCAACCCTGGCGGGCCGGTTCGCTGACGTAGATCTCCACGCGGCGGTTGCGTGCGCGGCCGGCCGGGTCGTCGTTGGAGGCGATCGGCTCGCGTGCGGCGCGGCCTTCGACCGTGATGCGGGCCGGATTGACGCCGCGCGCCGCAAGGTAATCGCGTGTATGGGCGGCGCGGTCCAGCGACAGCGGCTGGTTGATCTGGTCGCCGCCCGTGTTGTCCGTGTGGCCGATGATCGTCACGTTGGTGGCCGGGTTCTCGTTCAGCGTCTGGGCGAAGCGGTCGAGGATCGGGCGGAAGTTCGACTTGATGTCGGAGCGGTTCGTGTCGAACGAGACGTCGCTCGGGATGTCCAGCTTCAGGCGGTTGTCGGACGTCTGCGAGACTTGCACGCCGGTACCGCGCGTGGCCTGTTCCATCTGCTGGCGCTGTTGTTCCATGTGGCGCGACCAGACGTTGCCGGCGACGGCGCCCGCCGCGGCCCCCAGGACCGCGCCGCGCGCGGCCCGGCCGGAACCGCCGCCGCCCGTCGAGGCGCCGAGGATCGCGCCGAGGCCGGCACCGATGCCGGCGCCGGTGGCGGTGCCGCGCTGGGTCTGGTTCATGTCGGCGCAGCCGGTGGCGGCCACGGCAAACGCGGTGGCGCACAGGGTGGAACGGATCAGGGTCGTTTTCATGGTGGTCTCCTTCAAAAAAAATATCCGTTTCGTGGTCGCACCCGCAGCAGTGGGCACGACCGCGAAACGGATCGGTCAGGTCCGCAGTTCACTGCGGTTCGGCACGGCTCTGCGTGCCGATATGATAATGCTATATGCCTCGGCCACTGATCAGGCGCACCAGGATCATGATGACGGCGACGACCAGCAGGATGTGGATGAAACCGCCCACGGTATAGGAGGTTACCAGACCGAGCAGCCACAGAATGATAAGAATGACGGCAATTGTATAGAGCATGATAGTGTCCTCATGGTTGACCGGCGTTGCTGTGCCGTGAATCCAGTATCGAACGAACAAGCTCCACACTCCGTACGATGCCGTACATTAGCGCACATCTATTAACCTGCTGCGCGTTGCAGGTTTGGTCTCCGATGCTCGCTGTACTATCGTACAGCTGCGCTTCTCAACCAAACCTGCCGCCGCTCGCGACGATTACTAGAGGCGCGCATTCATCGCGCTTTTTTGTTCCTTGTGCAACCCGGGGATCCAGCCCATGAAACCCATCAGGCCGAGGAAGCCGATCAGGCACGTCAGGAGACCGCCCGTGATCAGGAAAAAGACGTCCTGGGCCGCCAACTCGCCCGCGGTGGCCTGCGGTGCCGGACCCGTGCTGGCGAGGCCGAAGCCCGTCAAAAGAAGTCCCCAGAGAATGATGCCGATCCATGCCAGACTGTTCATGTCGCGTCCTTTCGCTTGAGTGATCTCTGCCGTATGAAGCCGATACTGATGTGCGCAGGCAAACCGATCAGTGCGCTAGCGCACATTGCGAAAAAGAAAACTTAGTGAGCGATCGTGCAAGGTGCAAACGCAACGCACCCGTCTCCAACATAGCACGCGGCTGGACAAAAAAAAACCGGGGCCGAAGCCCCGGTTGGCCGGTTTATGCGCGTTCCCTCAGGCCGAACGCAGCGAACCTTTCACGATGCGCACGCGGTCGCCCGTGCGCCACGGCGGCGCGCTGTGCTGGTGGAACGTGCGCAGCGTGCCGTCGTCGAGGCGGACCCGGATCTCGTAGCTGATGTCGGCCTTCATGTTGCCTTCGACCTGGTTGCCCACGACGGCACCGCCGACCGCGCCGGCGACCGTGGCCAGCTGCCGGCCGTGGCCGCTGCCGACCTGGTTGCCCAGCAATCCGCCGAGGATGGCGCCACCGGCCGCGCCGACGCCGCTGCCCTGGGCGCGCGTCTTGATCTGGCGGATCGACTCGATGTTGCCGCAGTTGTTGCACCAGTTGCTGCCGGCGTCGTTGGATGCCAGCTTCGTCGATTTATGCGTGACCTTCGGCGCCGGGGCGCGCTCGACCGGCGCGTATTGCGGAGCAGGGGCCGGGGCGGGCGCGTAACCGGCGCCGGCGCTGGTCGAGCCCTGGCTGCCGCCGTAGCCGTATGCCGTGTTCGGTGCGGCGTAGGTCTGCGCGCCGGCCGGAGCGGGGTAGGTGGGCTGCACCGGCGTTTGCACCGGATAAGCGGCCTGCGGCTGGCTGGCCAGCGGTGCGGCCGGTGCCACATAGCCCGGCTGGACCGGCGGTTGCAGGCCGGCCGACAGGGCCGCGCGGTCGGCGTCGCTCAACTGGCCGCGGTTGCCGCCGGTCGACGACGGCAGCCAGCCCATGATGGCCGCCGTGCCGACGGCGCAGAACAGGATGACCGCAATCGCGGCGGCGATCAGGAGGGGGTGTTGCCTGGCCCGTGCGGGCGGGGTGGGATGATGCGTGTCCATGGCTTTCCTTTCCGGTGTCGGTGGGGACGAGGTGGTGTCGCGAGCCTCGAGTCCGGTACGTTTCCATTGTCCCTGGCAACAACACCCCGTTCCGTGCGTCACCGTACATACTTGCCCTGGCGTGGCCGGTACGCTGACTGAAAGTTGTCAGCAAATGTTTCCGGGCAGTGTAAATATCCAATCTCCCGAACGTGTGAACCGATGAAGTCCAACCGCGAGGGTCCGATGAATTCAGCCGCTCCACCTGTGGTCGCCGAGCACAATGCCAATCTGCTGCTGGCCGCGCTCCCGCCGCAGGAGCTGGCACGGATGCTGCCGGCGCTCGAGCAGGTCAAGGTGGACGTGGGCGCCGTGTTGTGCGAGCCGGGCGACGCCATCCGCCACATCTATTTTCCGCACGACTGCCTGATTTCGCTGATGGCCGTCGCCGAAGGCCGCATGACGCTCGAAGTGGGCCTCGTGGGCCGCGAGGGCATGCTGGGCGCCACCGTCGCGCTCGGCCATGACACGACGCAGGTGCGCGCCGTCGTGCAGCGCGCGGGCAGCGCCAGCCGCATCGACGCCGACCGCCTGCGCATGGAATTCGCCCGCAACCCGGCCCTGCAGCGCGTGCTGTACCGCTACACGGATGCGCTGCTGGCCCAGGCCATCCAGATCGCCGTCTGCAGCCGCTATCACGTACTGGAAGCACGGCTCGCGCGCTCGCTGCTCGTCACGCGCGACCGCCTGCAATCCGACAAATTCCACCTGACCCACGAATTCCTCGCCCACGCGCTGGGCGTGCGTCGCGTGGGCGTCACCAAGGCCGCCAGTGCGTTGCAGCAGCAGGGGCTCATCAACTACAGCCGCGGCAATATCGAGATCCTCGATCCGGAAGGCCTCGCCGCGGCCGCGTGCACCTGCTACGAGATCGTGCGCGAAGCGGGTGCCGGCGTCGGCGCGCCCGTGCCGGTCTGACCCTCGCCGATCCAAAGGAAAATGCCCCGGCAAGCGGGGCATTTCCGATCTGGTGCGAGACGCGATCAGTGCGTCGTCTTCACCTGGTTGCCGATCACGCCGCCCACGGCTGCGCCACCGACGGTACCGACTGCGCTGCCGCCCGTCAGTGCGCCGCCGACCACTGCGCCGGCGCCGGCGCCGATGGCGGTGTTACGGTCCTGCTTCGACATGCCGGCGCAGCCGGTCAGGCCCAGGGCCACGGTTGCCAGCGTTGCGGTCGCGATGATGTGCTTGATGGTCTTCATGTTGATCTCCTTAAGGTGGGTTACATACTCACTTCAGGCGCAGCTCATTCCTGACCGATCTGACGCCCCTCACGGTGCGCGCGGCCGCGGCGGCCGCCGCCACGTCGTCCGCGGAGCTCACGAATCCGCTCAGCCGGACGACCCCCTGGTCCGTGTCGACGTCGATCTCGCCTATCTTCAGGCTGGCATCGCCGAGGAGGGCGGCCTTCACGCCGGCCGTAATGCCGGCGTCATCGGTTTGCCCCACGACAGCCGTCGGGCTGTCCGTCGCGCATCCCGTGATCCCGCACAGGGCCAGAGCCGCCAGCAATGCCGATATCGATAGTGCTGCCGGGGTCCTGCCTGTACTGAATCGTTTCATGCCTTCTGCGCTTCCTCGCGATGCCGGCCTGCTGTTCGGGAACGGCGCCGGCCTTACCATGACTCCAGATTACATGTGCATCGCATAGCGGTCTGTACGACAAATAACACTGTGTCATGCCGGCCTCAACGCTTGGCGCTTTTTCCGGGCGGCGGCGCAACAGGTTTCGCGCCCGCCCTGGCCAGCAGCGCGTTGCACGGGCTGTCCTTGCCCGGTCCCGTGTTGATCAGCGGAAGCAGGGCGGCGGCCGGTGCCGCGACGACGGCCAGCGCGGCCGCCGCGCCGCCTTTCAGCGCGAGCACTTTTTTGTCGAGCGACAGGTCCGGATCCTTGAACGTGCCGCGCACGTAGAACGGCGTGCGCAGGGTGAACAGGCGCAGCCCCTTCGTCTCGGGCTTGATGCGCAAGTCCATCTGCTCGGTCGACATGTTCACCCAGCCATTGATATCGACGATCGCTTCTTCCGTGTCGAGTACGAACGTGCGCGTGCGCGCCACGCCATCCGTCACGCCGAGGTCGGCGGCGAGGCAGTTCAACTTGACCTCCTTGTCGCCAAACAGTTTCGTGATGATGATGTTGCCGACGTTCAGGCCGGCTTCCTCGAGCAGCAGCTTGCTGACGACGCCCTGGCTGACGAGACCCTTCACTTCGCCGTTCGCATCGGCCAGCATCGCGCCGACGGAATCGCCCGTCGCCGTGAGCTTCGCTTCGCCATAGATCGAGCCCACGGTCGCCTGCATCTTTTCGATTTGCGGGAACAATTCCTTGATATGGATGTCGCGCGCCTTGACGTCGGCTGTCGCCTTGATCGGGCTGTTGGAGTTGCTGCCGTCGAGCTTGATGTTCGAATTGACGTTGCCACCCGCCATGACGAAATTCAGCGGCTCCAGGGTCAGCACGCCGTCGTTCATCACGACATGGCTTTGCAGCTTGCTGATGGGCAGGTCCTTGTCCTTGACGATGCGGTCGGCCGTGAAGCGCACGTCGGCGTCCAGCACTTTCCAGCGCTCCGTATGGAATTTCTCGACGGGGAGGGCCTTGTTCTCCGGCTGCACGGCCTCGACGCCGCGCGCGCGCTTGCTCGCATTGGAGTCCGCGCCGATCAGCGGGCCGAGGTCGGCGAAGCGCAGCTGGTGCGATACCACATTGCCGGTGAGCTTGTTGCGCGGCTTGCCGGTCGCGAATTCGAGGCGGCCCGCGATGTCGGACTGGCCGACCTTGCCCTTGAACTTGTCGTACACCCAGCGGCTCCTGTTCTCGCCGAGTTCGCCGGTCAGGTGGCCCTGGGTCGAGAACGCGGGCGTCTCGGGCAGCAGCACGCCCGTGAACGGATACAGCCGCGCCATCGATGGCGCCGCCAGCGTCAGTTTCACATCGATGCCCGCGAGGTGGGCGGGGCGCGTGACCGTCCCTTCGACGGCGACACGCGTATTGGCCGAGTGGACGTCGGCCTGGATGGGGAACGGTTCGTCCTGGTCGCGCAGCGACAGCACGGAACCGGTCTTGCCGCCGCCGCCCACCGGCGCGCCGTTGTACTCGCCGCGCAGCCTGAACGCGATGCCATAGGTCGGGTCGTTCGCGATCGTGTCGATGTCGGCCGTGACGTCGGCCTTGGTGACGGCGTCGATCACGTGCACCGTGCCCTTGTTCAGCACGACGCGTTCCAGGTCGAGGGTCCACTTCGATTTCTTTTCCTCGCGCTTGTAGACCCAGTTGTAATGCGTGGCGTCCACACGCAGCAGCTCGGCCTGCGGGCCGTCGAAGCGCAGCACGGGCACGTGGATGCGGTGGCCCAGCAGGGCGAACGGATCGAGCGAGAACGAGAACTGGCGCACGCTGGCCATGTCGCGCTGGGGCAGGCCTGCCGGGTTGCCCACGTGGACGTCGTCCGCGTACAAATGCGGCCACGGGATGTAGTCGCGCCACGTACGCTGGCCTTTCGGTATGCTTTTCGACGGCTGCTCCCAATGCACGGCGAGATTGCCGCGGATGGCGAACGGGCGCTCGATCGCGTCGCTGACCTTGTCGTTGAGCCAGGGCTTGGCGCGGTTCCAGTCGAACGTGAGGAGGATGATGATGGCGATGACGGGAATCGCCACCAGCACGCCGACGATGCCGAGCGTGATCTTCACCGGACGCGACATGCGCGCGCCCTGCCTGGGCTGTTGGGTGGGCTGGGTTGTCATGGCCTTCCTTCTGGTGGGATGGGTTGATCGCAGATTAACGTAAAGGTCCGGGCGTCAATGTGCGGTGCCGCACCGTAGCCCGGCCGCAGGAGGGGCAAGGCCGTGTCTATGTGCGCCAGCGAACCGATCTCGTCCGGCGTGAGGGTTATAACGTTACCAACACAATCTAAACCAGGAGTCGCAAGATGGATACGAAATCGATGAACCTGCTGATGCGGGTCGGCGCAGCCGCCGTGGTGCTTTCGCTGGCCGCCTGCGCGAGCCCCGAAAAGACCCCGGCCACGGCTGCCGTCGCGGTTTCGCACAATGCCGTCGAAAACGCCGTCACGGCGGGCGCGCCCGAGCTGGCGCCGGCCGAGATCTCGGCCGCGCGCGACAAGATGATGCGCGCCAACCAGGCGCTCGCCGCCAAGGATTACAAGACGGCCCGCGAACTCGCGGTCCAGGCCCAGGCCGACGCCAGGCTCGCGCAGAGCAAGGCCAATTCGGCCAAGGCGACGGCCGCCGCCGACGCGCTCAACGAAGACCTGCGCGTGCTGCGCCAGGAAGTCGACCGCGCCAATTCCGACCAGCAGTGACGTTCACACTGACGCCCAATAACAGGAACCGCAGAAAGGAAGCATCATGAAAATGAATTTCCTGAAGGCCATGGTATTTGCCGGCGCCGTCGCACTGGCCGGCTGCAGCACCGTCCCGACCACCACGCCCACGCTGGACGAGGCGCGCGCCGACTTCGTCGCGGCGAACAACAACCCGCAGGTCGCGACGTACGCGCAGATGGAATTCAAGCAGGCCGGCGAAGCGCTCGACCGCGCCAACCAGGCCGCTGCCCAGCGCGAAAGCCTGGACACGATCGACCGCCTGGCCTACATCGCCAAGCAGAAGATCGCCACCGCCCAGGAAGTAGCGAAGACGAAGGCCGCCGAGGCCGAGGTCGCCAATGCGGCCCGCGAACGCGACCGCGTCCAGCTGGAAGCCCGCACCGCCGAGGCCGACCGCGCCAAGCGCGATGCCGCCGCCGCCCAGGCCCAGGCCGCCGCCGCCCAGGCGCAGGCGCAGGATGCGCAGGCGCAGGCCGCCGCCGCCCAGCAGCAGGCCGCCCAGCAGGCCGAGCGCGCATCGCGCCTGGAAGCGCTGCTCGTCGAACTGCATGCGCAGAAGACGGAACGCGGCATGGTCGTCACCATTGGCGACGTGCTGTTCGCCACCGACCGCGCGGAACTGAACGCGAACGGCATGGCGACCGTGAAAAAACTGGCCGAGATCATGACGCAGAACCCCGACCGCACGGTCATGGTCGAAGGATTTACCGACAGCACGGGCACCGCGGCCCATAACAAGGACCTGTCCGAGCGCCGCGCGGCGTCCGTGGCCCAGGCCCTCGTCGGCCTCGGCGTGCCGCGCGAACGCATCGGCATGCGCGGCTATGGCGAGGCGTTCCCGGTCGCGTCGAACGACACGGCCTCGAACCGCCAGCTGAACCGCCGCGTGGAGATCGTGCTGTCGAACGCCGGCGCACCCATCCCGCCGCGAGCGGCGCAGCGCTGATAGTTTAAAACCCCACTGAAAGAGGAAAGTTTCATGGAACAGAACGCATCCAACCTGGCGCACGGCTTCGACATCGCGGAAATCCGCCGCGCGGCCGCGAATCTCGAAGACGGCGCCGTGACCGAAGGCTACGCGGCCGACCGCGAAGCCGTCATTGCCATGCTCAACGCCGCACTGGCGACGGAACTGCTGTGCGTGCTGCGCTACAAGCGCCACTACTACACGGTCAGCGGCCCGAACACGGGCCACATCAAGGCCGAGTTCCTCGAGCATGCGCAGCAGGAGCAGGACCACGCCGACCGCATCGCCGAGCGCATCGTCCAGCTGAACGGTTCGCCGAACTTCAACCCGGCCACGCTGACCCAGCGCAGCCACGCGGAGTACGACGATTCGGAAGACGTGCAAGCCATGATCCGCGCCGACCTCATCGCCGAGCGCGTGGCGATCGAATCCTACCGCCAGATGATCCAGGCCATCGGCGACAAGGATCCGACCACCAAGATCATGCTCACCGAGATCCTGGCCACCGAAGAAGAGCACGCCGACGACATGCGTGACCTGCTGGCCTGAACCTTTACCCACCACTACCAACAACAAGGAGTACACCATGTTAGAGTCCATCCGCGCCAACGCCAACGCTTCCCAACTGAACGGCGCAGCGAACAATGCTTCCAGTGACATGAAATCGCTCGTCAAGGACGCACAGTCGCTGCTGAGCGCCGCCGCTTCCCTCACCGGCAACAAGGCCGACGAACTGCGCGAGCGCGGCATGGAACTGCTCGACCAGGCGTTGGGCAAGGCCGGCAAGTACCAGGATCAAGCCCTCGTCAAGAGCAAGGAACTGGCGCGCGCAACCGATGTCTACGTGAAGGACAACCCGTGGCGCACCGTGGCCGTGGCGGCCGGTGTCGGCCTGCTGTTGGGTGTCATTCTGGGCCGCAAATAATTCCGGTCGGGGGCAGCCATGGATAACAATGAAACCGTCGTGCATAGCCCCGGCCTCATGGGTGGGATCACGGGCCTGGCCAAGAACCTGTTCGGGCTCGTGGTGTCGCGCGTGGAACTTGCCGCGCTCGAGCTGGCGGAAGTCCGCAACCACGTGATCGAACTGGTGGTCATCTTTGCGTTGGCCGCCCTGGCCACGTGGTTCGCGCTGGCTTACGGCACGGCCACGATCGTGGCCCTGGCCTGGGATGAAATGGGCTGGAAGATCCTGCTCGTCATGTTCGTCGTGTTCGCCGTCATCACCCTGATCCTCGTGATGAAGGGACTGTCGCTGCTCAAGCAGGGCAAGCTGGCGTTCCCCGAGACCATGAAGGAATTGCGCAACGACCGCGACATGCTGATGTAACCGGAGGAACGAGCTATGGAAAAAACGATTGGCCATCACACGCATGGCTCCCACGAAGAGCGCAAGCGGGCACTGTTGCGCGACGGTGAGTTCTACCGCAGCGGCGTCGCCCACGCGCGCGCCCAGATCAAGCACGCGGCGCGCCCCGAAGTGATCTTTCACTCGGCGCTCGACCACGCGACCTGGGTGCTGCGTACCCGCGCCGATGCACTGCTCAAGCCAACCGGCACGAGCATTTCGGTACTTGCCCCGTATGCGCTGACCGTGCTGGGCTTCATTCGCAAGCGCAACCTCGGCAAGCCGGCACTGGGCATCGCCGCCGTCCTGGGCGCGCTCGGTTGGTACTTGCAGCGCAAACGCGCGCAGCAAGTGGCATACTAAGGACAACGCGGCGCGATTCTCCACCGGATCGCGCCTTCATGAATATGGTGGGGCTTGAGCGGCGTCGCAATCTTCGATTGGACGCCGTCTTTTTTGGTGGGGCCGAGTCAGTCGGTTTGTGCTGTCGACGGCTTGCACGTGGCCCTGGGCACGAAGCGGTGGCGCCACCTGAAACTGGTCGTGAGATGCACGCCAACCAACTGCGCGGCGCCGCGGATCGTGGATGACTCGAGCCCGGTTTGCAGGTATGGCAGCCAGAGCGCCTTCTTGCGAAGCCGTGCCAGTGGCGTTCCGGTCAACGCATTATGGGTGCGGCCGCAGTCGACACAGCGAAAGCGCTGCAGCCCGCTCGCCTGTCCGCAGCGATGTTTCATCGCGCAACCGCAGTGGGGGCACGGCCGTCCTGCCGCCGCCGCCTCAATGAACGCAATGCACTCATCCGCATCCGCAATGCTCGCGATCCATTGCCGCAATCGCGTTGCGTCGTCCATGGACAGCTGCTCTGCCGACAGCAGAGCGAACAATTCATCGAACGTCAGGCTGCGCATCGTCCCACCTCATGAGTTGACTCGACGATGCATGAGACCTGTCCAACGCGTTTCGGTTCACATGATGAGCACAGGTACAGCCATGAAAAAAGCCGGCAGAGCCGGCTTCAAGTGTGCACGCGGCGCGCCGGTCAATAACGGTAGACGCGGCCGTCGACGATGCGCACTCGGTTGCCCACGCGCAGGTCGTACACATTGTCCTGGACGATGGTGCGGTATTCGCCATTGTCGAGGCGGACATTGACTGCGTACTGCTGTTGTCCTGCTCCCTCGCGGTTCGCTTCCACACGGTTACCGATCGCTGCGCCCGCCACGCCGCCGGCGACGGTCGCCGCCGTACGGCCGCCGCCGCTGCCGACCTGGTTGCCGGCCAGCGCACCGACGAGGCCGCCGACGATTGCGCCGGCACCGCTCGTGCGGCCTTCGCCGCTGGTCACCTGGATCGATTCGATCGTGCCGTAGCCCGTCGAAGCCGTGTTGTCGTAGCCGCTACGGTAGCCATCGTTGGCGTAGTAGGGCTGGGACGACTGGCTGGCGCAGCCACCGAGGAGCGCACTGGCCGCGACGAGGGCGGCAAGGGTACGAGTAGCTTTCATGACTTGTTCTCCTGGCAAAGATGTAGGACCAGATTACGCAGTCATGCGTATGGGGTCTGTGCGATGACGCACACCTCCCGGGTGCTCATCCGATGCTTTTTCATCATCTTTTTTCGTGTGTTCGTCAGCGAACAGAAATCGTCCTTACGGCAGAGTAAAACGTCAACATCGGTTGAAAAAAAGAGTGTCAAAAGGAGAACAAGAATGCGCACACCACACATGATCCTGCTGCTGGCTGCTGCCCTGTTGTGGGCCGCAGGCCATGTTCGCGCGGCGACGCCGGAAGCGAAGCTGGCCTATCAGCAGGCGCGCGACGCGGCCGCGGCCGAGTACAAGAATGCGCGCGCCCGCTGCGATGCCATCACGGGCAATCCGAAGGACGTCTGCGTGCTGGAAGCGAAAGCCGCGCGCGTCCACGCCGACGAAGAAGCACGGGCGAAATACGAAGACACGCTGAAGGCCTATACGCGGGCACGGATGCGCATCGCCTCCGCCAACTACGACCTCGACAAGGCACGCTGCGCCGGGCTCACGGGCAACGACAAGGACGTGTGCCAGGAACAGGCCAAGGCCCGCCTCGTCGCCGCGCAGGCCGACGCGAAGGCCGACCAGAAAACGATCGAAGCGCGCAACGAAGCGCGCGAGGACAAGCTGTCCGCCGCGTACCGCGTCGCCATGGAGAAATGCGATGCGTTCGCCGGCGCCGCGAAGGATCAATGCGTCTCGGCTGCGAAGGCCGAGTTCGGCAAATAAGCGGTTAGCAACCGCACCCCGCTCATGAAGAGCACAACCAGTACCACCACTAACGAGGAGTTCACCATGAACGTCACCAAACGCATCGCCACCGCCATCTTCACCGCCACCGTTGCCTTCACCATCGTCGGCTGCTCGTCGAGCCCGACCAAGGAAAGCACCGGCGAGTACATCGACGATGCCGCGATCACGGCAAAAGTGAAAGCCGCGATCTTCAACGAGCCGACCCTGAAGGCCACCGAGATCAACGTCGAGACCTACAAGGGCGACGTGCAGCTGTCGGGCTTCGTGGCCCAGCCGCAGGATGCACAGAAGGCCGCTGACGTCGCACGCGGCGTGAAAGGTGTATCGTCGGTCAAGAACGACATCCGCGTAAAATAAGCTGACCGGGCGGCTCGTGCGCGGGCCGGCCCGACAGTCGTTTCGATTGCCGCGCCACGCGGCATCCGCCCTGGCAGGAGACTGCCGGCGGATGCCCGGGACCGGCTGTTTTTTTTCAGGCAGGTACCATGCAGCTCGCCCAATCCGGCCCCGCAACGCCCGAGGCATCCAACCCCATCACGCCGGTTGCCGCGGTCCCCGCGGACGTGGAACAGGCGGCGCGTGAAGCCGGCCTCGTCAACACGGACGGGGCGCCGACGGGCGAGGAGCTCGGTGCCGCCCACGGCAACCTGCGCCTGCCTGTCCACGTGAATGCGCGCGGTCTCACGCTCGGCGTCATCGCCACCGTCGCGTTCGTCTTCGGCCTGCAGTGGGCCAAGAATTTCTTCGTGCCGCTCCTGCTCGGCATCTTCATCGCCTACACCCTGAGTCCCGTCGTGCGCTGGCTCGAGCGCTGGCACATCAGGCGCGCGATCGGCGCCACGGTCGTCACCGGCCTGATCCTCGTCGGCATGGCGCTCACCATGCACCGGGTGCAGGGCGAGTTCCTCAACATCGTCGACGAACTCCCGACCCTGACGCACAAGGTCACGCGCATCCTCACGGATGGGTCCGACGGGCCGTCGACGATCCAGCAGGTGCAAGCGGCCGCGGCCGAACTCGAACAGGCCGCCGCCAACGCCGCGGGCGCGAAACGGGCCACGCCACCGCGGCGCGCGGCGGCACCGGCCGCCGCACAGACGCCAGGCGCCAGCAATTTCCGCATCATGGACTGGCTGTTGGCCGGTTCCGTCGGCCTGGCCAGTTTCATTTCGCAAGCGACGATGGTCGTGTTCCTCGTGTTCTTCCTGCTGCTGGCCGGGGACACGTTCAAGCGCAAGCTCGTCAAGCTGACAGGGCCGTCGCTGACGCAGAAAAAAGTGACGGTGCACATCCTCGAGGACATCAACACGTCCATCCAGAACTACATGTTCATGCTGCTCGTCACGAACGTGCTGCTGGCGCTGCTGATGTGGGTGGCGCTCCGCCTCATCGGCCTGGAGAACGCGGGCGCGTGGGCGATCTTCGCGGGCGTGGCGCACATCATGCCTTACTTCGGTCCGCTGCTGATCACGTCGGCCACGGGCCTCGTCGCCTTCCTGCAGTTCGAGTCGCTGCAGATGGTGATCCTCGTGGCGGGCGCGTCGCTGGCGATCGCGACGCTCGTCGGCATGGTCGTCACGACCTGGATGACCGGCAAGATCGCCAAGATGAACCCGGCCGCCGTGTTCGTCAGCCTGCTGTTCTGGGGCTGGCTGTGGGGGATGTGGGGATTGCTGCTCGGCGTGCCCGTCGTCGTCGTGATCAAGGTCGTGGCCGAGCGCGTGGAAGGGATGGAAGTCATCGCCGAACTGCTCGGCGAATGACGGCGCCGTCGCCTCGGGCAACGACGCCGGGGTGGTTCAGTGCACGGGCGACGGACGCGCTTCCGGCGGCGGTGCGCCGGGCACGTGCTTGTCCTTCAGGCTGCCCATCTGCAGCGCGTACTGGCGGGCGAATTCCGCACCCAGGAAAAAGATCTGCGCCGAGTAATACACCCATAGCAGCAGCGCGATCAGCGAACCGGCCGCGCCGAAGCTGCTCGTCGTGCCGCTGTTGCCGATGTACAGCCCGATCACGAACTTCCCGACCGTGAACATGATGGCGGTGCCGAGGGCGCCGATGGTCACGTCGTGCCATGACAGTCTTACGCGCGGCAGCAGCTTGTAGATGGCGCCGAACATCACGGCGATGACGAGGAAGCTGACGGCCCAGGCCACCCAGCCCAGGATGATCGTCGCGGAATGCCACATGCCGCCCAGGTATTTTTCCAGCACGGACAAGGCAGCGGACACGACGAGCGTGAACATCAGCAGCAGGCCAAGGGTCAGGATCAGGCCGAACGACAGCAGCCGCGTGCGCACGGTGTCCCACCAGCTGGCGTCCTTCGGCGGCGGGACGTCCCAGATTTCATCCAGGCTGTCCTTGAGTTCGGCAAACGCACTCGTCGCACCGACCAGCAGCAGGACCGTCGCGATGATCGTCGCCAGCTTGCCGCTTTCCTTGTTGCGCGCGCCGGCCAGGATCGCCTGGATGGTTTCCGCACCCTGTGTGCCGACAAGACCGCGCAGCTCGTCCAGCAACTGGCCCTGGGCGGCGTCGGTGCCGTAGAAGAAGCCGGCGATCGCGATGACCAGCACGAGAATCGGCGCCAGCGAGAACAATGTGTAGAACGCAAGGGCTGCGCCTTTGCTCGATGCCCGGTGGCTCAGCCATTCGGTCACGGCGCAGCGCATCACGTGGACGACCTGGCGGGAAAAGGGGATCCAGTTTTGTACTGCCATCGGGTTACCTCCAGAAAGACGAACGCGCCCGAAGGCGCGTTCAAGGGGCCTACGCCCAGCGGTAGGCGGGGGGCGGGGCCCCGCGTTGTCGCGTTATTGCACGCGGCGTTCGATGGTGATCGGCTCCACTTCCACGCGGCGGTTCGGTGCCAGGCACTCGATCAGCTCCTTGCGCTTCTTCTGGTTGCAATCGGTCACGACCGGGTTCTGCTCGCCCTTGCCGTAGGCCTTCAGGCGGTTGGCATCGACGCCCTTGGCGATCAGGTAATCGCGCACGGCGTTGGCGCGGCGCTCCGACAGCTTCTGGTTGTACTTGGTCGAGCCCAGGCGGTCGGTGTAGCCGTTGATGTCCACGTCGGTGATCGACGGGTCGGCCTGCAGTGCGGCGGCGATGTCATCCAGCTTCGGCTGCGGCGACGAGAGGGTGGCGCTGTCGAAGGCGAACAGTTCGCTGGCCGACAGGGTCACCTTCTCGAAGCGGGCCGGCGGCGGCGGCGGAGCGGCCGGTGCCGGTGCCGGCGCCTCGACGACCGGAGCCGGGGCAGGTGCCGGGGCCGGGGCCGGTGCCGGGCGCGGCGGCGGGTTGAAAGCGTAGTTCAGGCTGAACGTCGCGTACTTGGTGTTGGCGCGCGAGAAGCCGAACTTGTCGTCGTCGCGCAGGTGGGCACGCACGTCGCGCACGTCGGCCTGCAGGGACCACTGCTCGTTCATGCTGACCTGGAAGCCGACGCCGGCCTGGTAGTACGGCGACCAGCCGGACACGTTACGGATCGGATTGCTCTCGTGGTCGCGTTCGCCGCCGACACCGATCAGCAGGTACGGACGGAAGGTTTTACGCGACAGCATCAGCAGGGCATCGACGCCGACCAGGGTCTGGCGGTAGTTGAAACCGTTGTCGTCGACGCGCGCCTGGGTGGCGCCAATCTGGATATCCCACAGCGGATGCACGGCCTTACCGAACTTCAACCCGCCGCCCCAGTCCTTCTTCGAGGTCAGGAAATCATGGTCGGGCTTGATGCCGACCACCGTCGGGGCGATGTACCACGACGGATTGATGACCTCGGTGTCCTGAGCCAGGGCCGTTCCGGCGGAGCACAGAATGGCGGCGGCCAGAGCGATCTTCTTCGTATTATTCACAGGTAACTCCCATAAGTTGTAAAGGTACTTGACATCGCATGGCTTGCAGTGATGTTGATGTCAAGCTTACAAGTCGGCCATTTTTCGGGTCAGTGCGCTAGCGCACCTAACAGCCGGTTGTTGTGGCGATTTTACAACGTAGTCATACATACCATGAGTGTTGTTTGTTTCAGGATGTTACGAACTGCGGGGTAACGGGTGCCTACTGCGCGTAACGTCGCCCTTCCTGCATTGTCGCTGCCTTCCATTACGAGATTGTCATGTAACTCGAACAGGTCGATACCGCTTCGATTGCAAGCCGTGCAGCCGGTTCCCGTTGAGCCCCACCAATTTGTCTCGCGTCAATACGCAATCGAATTCCACTTGCTTTTGGGGATGAATAACTTTTCAGAAATTTTTAGAAATGTTGGATGGCGCACAGACCGGGGGTGGTGAGGCAGGCAATCTTGTATCCAGTTAAGCGGAACCGGCGTGTTGTCAGGTGGTCATACACGAATACGGCGGTCCGGGCCATACACAGAACATCGTCCTTTTCACGGAGTAAACCAATATGCATGCAGCGACTCACCACAATGCGGTACAAGGCGAACTCAACGCGGTGCACACTTCCAGCAACTCTGCACTGATCGAACGCGTCCCACCGCAACCGACCGAGCGCGCTCCGATTTCGCTCGCGCCGATCGAGCGGGTGCGGTCGACGTCGGCTACCCAGCGCCGTATCGAAAACATGCAAAAGCTCATCGGCGAGCTGCAGACCCACGAGATGCTGGCCGATGAAATCGCATGGTTCCTCAAATTTTCGCCGTCGGGCGCCCGCAAATACATCCGCGACCTGCGCGAAGCCGGCGTCATCGAACTGGCCCGCTATATCGAAGGCACCGCCACCTACCTGGGCAAGGCCGTGTACCGCATCTCGCCGGATCCGGATCGCGTCAAGGCCTTCCTGGGCGCGATCTGCCAGCCCAAGCGCGAAGGCGCCGCCCCGCGCAAGGAGCGTCCGGGCCTGCGCGAGCAGAGCATGGCCGGCACCGGCCGCCACTTCCACATCCTGGCCGACGACACCCATTACGCGATCCGCGTCAACCGCAGCCCGGTGACCCGCGATCCGCTCGTCGCCGCACTGTTCGGCCCGGCTCCGAGCCAGGTCGCCAAAGAGCGCGCCTGAGCGCGCTGGCGTTGGTGCCGGTCGCGCGATGCGGCCGCCATCAGCTGCGCCACCCCGCCGCGAGGCCGGGTGGCGCTGTTTTTTTGCAGGATCCCAATTGAAAAGGCGACAAGCGTGCGCATATGCCGGGTGCGGCACCCCGACCGCTTACCCCATCAAGGAGACTCCATGCTGCCGAGTGCCGAATCGCTGGAAGGCCAACCCGTTCCCCAGGTGACGTTCAAGGCGCGTCCCGACGACCAGTGGCGCGATATCACGACCGATGAACTGTTCAAGGGCAAGACGGTCGTCGTGTTCGCCCTGCCGGGCGCCTTCACGCCCACCTGTTCTTCGGCACACCTGCCGCGTTATAACGAACTGGCGCCCGCGTTCCGCGAGAACGGCGTCGACGACATCGTCTGCATGTCCGTCAACGATGCCTTCGTCATGCAGTCCTGGCAGGCCGGGCAGGAAGCGGGCAACATCACCATGATCCCCGACGGCAACGGCGACTTCACGGAAGGCATGGGCCTGCTCGTCGACAAGCGCGACCTCGGCTTCGGCAAGCGGTCGTGGCGTTATTCGATGCTCGTCAAGGACGGCGTCATCGCCAAGGTCTTCATCGAGCCGGACAAGGAAGGCGATCCGTTCGAAGTCTCGGATGCCGACACCATGCTGCGCCACATCAATCCGGACGCCGCGCCGCGCGAGCCCGTCGTGATGTTTTCCAAGCCCGGCTGCCCGTTCTGCGCACGCGCCAAGGCCGTGCTGAAGGCGAACGGCATCGTCTTTACGGACATCCCGCAGGATGCGAAGATCACGACCAGCGTGCTGCGCGCCGTCTCCGGTGCTTCCACGTGGCCGCAGGTCTTCATTGGCGGCAGGCTGATCGGCGATGCCGGGGCGGTCGCGGCGTATTTCGCGCCGCGCGCGCAAGCGGCCCAATAACGCGGCGTTCGGGAGGACACGATGGAAGCCGCTATCGTCTGCGCCGTGCTCGCGCTCGGCGTGCTGCTGGCCTGGGGCGTGCCACGCTGGCGCCTGCGCCGCGTGCTGGCGCGTCCGCTCACCGCGACCGAGCTCGGCATCATCGAGCGCAACGTCGCGCAGTACCGGGGCATGCCGCCCGACCTGCGCGCGCAGTTGCAGCGCCTCGTCAAGCGGTTCCTGCACCAGAAGACCTTCGTCGGCTGCGCGGGGCTCGAGGTGACGGAGGAGATGCGCGTGACGATCGCCGCGCAGGCCTGTCTGCTGCTGCTGAACCGGCCCAGCCGCGTGTATCCGGACCTGCATGCCGTGCTCGTCTATCCGGGCGCCTTCCTCGTGCCGCGGCGCGAGCAGGACGCCGCCGGCGTCGTCACGGAAACGCGCCAGGACCTGCTCGGCGAATCGTGGGGCGACGGGCGCGTCGTGCTGTCGTGGGAACACGTGCGCCGCGCGGGACTGGCCGCCGAAGGCACGCACAACGTCGTGCTGCACGAGTTTGCGCACCAGCTCGACAGCGAATCGGGCAGCAACAACGGCGCGCCTTTCCTCGGCAGCCCCGAGCGCTACCGGAGCTGGTCGGAAACGCTGTCGCGCGATTTCGACCTGCTGCGGCGCGACGCCTACTGGGGCCAGCGCGACGTGCTCGACCCGTACGGCGCCACGAATCCGGCCGAGTTCTTCGCCGTGGCGACGGAGAGTTTCTTCCAGCAGCCTCACGAGCTGGCCGCGCGCCATCCGGAACTGTATGCGGAATTCCAGTCGTATTACCGCGTGGACCCGCGCGACTGGTTCGCCGCGCCGGCGCCGGAACCGGAGCACTACGGCATGGTCTACGGACAGTGGCGGTAGCGGCTCCGCTGCGTGCGCTCGCGTACAGAGGCTCAGCCGGGCGGGAGGCATCATGGCCACACCTTTATATGCAGGAGGCCATCCATGTCCACGATCATTGCAGGGCACTTCCAGCTGCAGGATGACGTCGAGCGGGCGCGCCGTGCCCTGGTCGACGCCGGTTTCGCGAGCGAACGCATCAGCGGTTTCTACCTGAGCCAGCCGGGCCAGCACGACCTGACGCCGATCGGCGGCGACAACCTCCACTCGCCGGGCGCCAAGGAATCGCCGGAAGGCGTGGCACAGGGCGCGGGCGCCGGTGCGGCCATCGGCATCGTCGCCGGTGCCGCGACGTCCCCGGTGACCGGGCCGCTGGGCCCCGTGGTCGGCGGCCTCCTGGGCGCCCACGTCGGGTCGCTGTTCAGTTTTTCGAAGATGAAGGATCCCGGCGAACGCGAGGAGGGCGGCCGTGCGCCGGTGGAAAACCGTCCGGCCGGCATGCTGGTGGCCGTCGCCTTCGACGATCCCGCCCTGGAAGCGCGCGCCGTCGACCTGCTGCGCGGCCTGGGTGCCCACCACATCGAGCGCGCCAAGGGCAATATCGTCGATGGCGACTGGGCCGATTTCGATCCGGCGTCGCCACCCGACATTATCCACTGAGCCTCCTTTCAGCCCCACGCCGCTGCGTCCGTAGCGGCGGCCCCTTTGCGTTTCGTCAACAACGGCTTTGTCCGTCGCCCTAGACTCGGTGCTTCGTGCTGCGCACCCGGCGCGGCAGGTTGATCACAGGACGACGAAACCATGCACGATAACAAAGTAGCCTTGGTGACTGGAGGAATGGGGGGACTTGGCACGGCGATCTGCCGGCGCCTGCAGGCGGAGGGGTTCCGCGTGGCGGCAACCTATTCGCCCGGCAATGCCACGCCTGACGCGTGGCTGGCCGCCCAGAGGGACGAAGGGTACCGCTTCACGACGTATCGCGTCGACGTCACCGACTACGGCGACTGCGAATGGATGATGCAGAAACTGCTGGCCGAGATGGGCCGGCTCGACGTGTTGGTGAACAATGCCGGCATCACGCGCGACCGCAGCCTGCGCAAGATGACGCTGGAGGATTGGCAGGACGTCCTGCGTGCCGATCTCGACAGCGTGTTCAACATGAGCAAGCAGGCGATCGAACCGATGATGGCGCAGCAATTTGGCCGCATCATCAATATCTCGTCCGTCAACGGCCAGCAGGGTGCTTTCGGCCAGGCCAATTACTCGGCCGCCAAGGCGGGCATGCACGGCTTCACGAAGGCGCTGGCGCTGGAGATGGCGCGCCATGGCGTCACCGTCAACACGGTGTCGCCCGGCTATCTGCGCACGAAGATGGTCGAGGCCGTGCCGGCTGAGGTGATGAACGGCAAGATCCTGCCGCAGATCCCGATGGGCCGCCTGGGCGAGCCGGACGAGATCGCCGGCCTTGTTGCCTACCTCGTGTCGGAAGACGCCGGTTTCATGACGGGCGCCAACCTGGCCATCAACGGCGGCCAGCACATGTATTGAAACGGCGCCAGGGCTTGACCTGACGGTGGCCGTAGGGTCGACCATGGCGTTCCTTCCCAAAGGAGCGACCATGTCCGACCCCGTCCTGTCATCGAACGATTCTTTTCTTGCGCCATTCATGGACGCCCGTCTGGCGCCCGGCGCATTCACTCACCGCGCCATCCTGACGCAGCGCTGCGGCGCACCGGAACAATTCCACTGCAACGTCACCGAGGCGTTCGTGCGGCTCATCGCCAGTCGCGGCCGCGCGCCGTCGTGGGAAGCCTTTGCGGAGGTCGACACCGACCTGCTGCTGGACGGACGCCGCGTCCTGGCGCGGTATTATTCGGACGCGCTCCTGGGTTCGACGGCGGCCAGGGAACGCGTCGTGCCGCCCGACCTCGAACCATTGCCATGACATCAGTTTCCCGTGCCGCCCCGTTCAATCTCGGACAACTCTGCAAGGAGGTCGGGCTCGCGCGCAGCTCCGCACTGAATTACGAAGCGATCGGCCTGCTCATGCCGCAGGGACGCAGCCCGGCCGGCTATCGGCTCTATGGCGAAGCGCAACTGGAGCGCCTGCGCACGATCCGGCGGTTGCGCGAAGCCGGCCTGTCGCTGGAGGATATCCGCGTGCTGCTCGACCGGCGCGGCGCGCCGGAACCGGCCGCGTCGCTTGAGCAACGGCTGCTCGGGTTGTGCCGCGATGCGGAGCGGATACGATCCCGGCAACGCAGCCTGGCCCGGCTGCTGGCGCTGGCCGGCAGCAGCGGGCGGGTCCACGACAAGGCATCCTGGGTCGCCCTGTTGCGCCGTGCCGATTTCGACGACGCGGCCATGCGTGTCTGGCACGTCGAATTCGAAGGCGACGATCCGGCCGGCCACGCCGCCTTCCTGGCTGCGCTTGGTCTCGCGCCGGCGGACGCGGACGAGATCCGGCGCGATTCGCGGCGCTAGCGTCGCTCGGCCCGCGTCTGGCAATCGATGCACAGGCGCGCTTCGGGCCTGGCCAGCAGCCGCGATGCGCCGATCGGCTGGCCGCACTCCTCGCAATAACCGTAGCTGCCGTCCTCGATCCGGGCGAGCGCCTGGCGCAGCTGGCGCATCTCGGCCGAATGATGGCCGGCCGCTTCGCGCGACAGATCGTTCAGCAGGCGGACGGTGGCGCGGTCCAGCGGCGACGTCTCCACCTCGTCCACAGGCAATTCCCCCGCGTCCGGATGCGGTTCCTCGACGCGGGACAGCGCCTCGAGGCGTTGCTCGAGCATGGCCTTGAGCAGCGCCAGCTGCTCGGGTGTCAGGGTCTCCATGGTCACACGACAGGAAAGGCGTGACGACAGGCGCCGGCAGCGGCGTGCGAAATGGCTTTCATGGATGTCCCCTCGTTCGTGTCGTTGGAAGCCGCGCGGCGGCAATTTCAGTGTAGCGCGGAACGAGGGGTATGGATACCGCCGCACGGCGGCGGCATTCAGGCCGACGAGGCGGGCAGGGGCGGGGCGTTGTCGATGGCGACGATGTCGAGCTGCGTCTTGAGCCCTTCGACGGCCGCGAGGATGGGCACGACCTGGCCCGTGCTGGCGGCCGCGGCCAGGCCCAGCAGGCGCGCGACGAGCGTGATGCCGTCGCCGATGCGGGTGATGCGCTTGATCTTGTCGGCGGCGTCCACCGTCAGCTGGATCAGGTGCGCCTGCGGCTGGCCCAGCGACGACACGATGCATGCCGCCGCCTCCGCATACAGCCGATTGGCGCGCTGGCGCAATTCCATCTCGGCGTTCAACAGGGCGCGCGCGGCCATCTGCTCCGGCTCCGGCACGTCCTGGCCCTGGTGGCGGCGGATGTCGCGCATGACGCGCTGGTGGATGCTGTCCGCGCACTCCGACAGCTTGTCGGCCAGTTCCTCGACCCGGTGCGCGGTCGACAATGCCTCGGCCGGGCTCGGTGGCGGCTGTTTCGGTTTCTCGTCGTTTGCCATGATTTCTCCTCGTGCGCTCAATCGGACAGGGCGTCGCGCAGTTTCGTCAGGTCGCGGGCATAGGTGCCCAGCAGCTTGCGCACTTCGTCGCCGTGCAGGTTATTGAGGTTTTCGCGCAGTTTCTGATGGCCCAGGGCGACCTTCGTCAAACCCTGTAGGGCCAGGTCGTAGCGTTTGTCGACCAGTTTGTATTCGGTCGACTTGTTGAGATAATGGACCTTGGCCAGGGTCACGAGCATGCGGTCCGATGTCTTGGTCGAGAAGGGGATTTCGACGTCGAAGATGCCGAGCACCGCCTTCTTTTCGTTGTCGTTGGTCTTGGCGTACAGGCGGGTCAGCTCGATCATGGATTCCAGCAAGACCTGCACATCGGCGTCGCCGTCGCGCACCATCGTCTCGACGCTGCGGTTCTGGTAGCCGGACGCGATCACCCGCGTCAGCAGCCGCGTCAGCCCCGTGTACGCGGCGATCTGGCGCTGCTGCAGGCCGGATTCCGCGTTCGCCTTGAGGCCATTGCCGAGGTCGTCGATCCGGTCGGACAAGTCATAGCGCGCATCGCCCGCCAGCACGCTCAGCGTCTGCATGTACAGCACGACGGTCTTCTGGATGCTGACGAAGTCGTCGTACACGGCACGCCGGCGCGCATCGTTTTCTTTTGCGATGCGGTCGGCGGCGGGCGACAGATACGGTTGTTCGCGCTCGTAGGTGTCGCGGTAGCGGCGCGACAGTTCGCCATAGCCGCCCAGCTTCGCGGAGGCGTCGGCAAATTGCCGCACTTCCGCCAGGCTTACCGGGCCGGTACTGGCGCAGCCGCCGAGCAACAAGCTGGCGGCAAGGACGATCAGGGTAAAACAGCGTCGCAGGTCCATGGGTCCTTTCTGGACGGCAAAAGGCCGGCCCGAAAAGCCCTCATTCTTTCAAACCTGGCGGGTTCTGGTCTTGCCAATGCTCAATTCAGTGTCGCTCGCGCCAGCCCAGGCCGGCCACTGTGTCGCCCAGCGGGATGTATTCGCAGCCGACCCAGCCGTCGTAGCCCAGTTCGTCGAGGGTGCGGAACAGGAACGGGAAATTGATCTCGCCCGTGCCCGGTTCATGGCGGCCCGGCACGTCGGCCAGCTGGATGTGGCGGATCAGCGGGATGCGTTCGCGCAGCGTGTTGGCGAGGTCGCCCTCCATGCGCTGCATGTGGTAGATGTCGTATTGCAGGAACAGGTTCGGTACGGCGGCTTCCGCGATGATGGCGGCGGCCTGCGCACTCTTCGTGAGGAAATAGCCGGGGATGTCGCGGTCGTTGATCGGCTCGATCAGCAGGTCGATGCCGTGCGGGGCCAGTGCCGCGGCGGCGAAGCGCAGGTTGTCGACGAACGTCGCGTGCGCACGCTCGGGCGCGACGTTCGGCGGCAGCTTGCCGGCCAGGCAGTGCAGGCGTTTTACGCCCAGGTCGAGCGCGTATTCCAGCGCCAGTTCGACGGTGTCCTGGAATTCGCCCACGCGGCGCGGATCGCATGCCATGCCCCGTTCGCCCGCCGCCCAGTCGCCGGCCGGAAAATTATGCAGCGCCAGTTCCAGCTGGTAGCGCTGCAGGCGGCCGGCGATCTGGTCCGCGTCGAACGCGTACGGAAACAGGAACTCGACGCCGTCGAAACCGGCCGCGCGTGCGGCGGCAAAGCGTTCCAGGAAGCCGAGCTCGTTGAACATCAGGCTCAGGTTGGCGGCGAAGCGAGGCATGCGAATTCCTTGGCGGTGAGATAACCCGTTATGCTAAACCATCGTGCCGGCCGGCGCATCGCGCAGCGCGCGCATCGGCGTGAACAGCCAGGCCAGCAGCGCGGCGCCCAGGAGGAACAGGCCGGCGCCGCCGAACAAGGTCGCCAGGGTGACGCGGCTCGCGATCCATCCGGCCACGACGGCCGCCAGCGGCGCCAGGCCCATGAAGATGAACATGAACAGGCTCATCGTCCGGCCCAGCAGTTCGCGCGGCACGCGTTGCTGGATCCACGTGAACACGGCGACCTGCACGAACCCGCCCAGCACGCCGATGGCGACGTTGATCAGCATGCCCTGCCAGCTGGCCGTGATCAGGCCCAGCGGTACGAGGAGCGCGCCGGCGATGCCGTCGATCAGCAGCAGGGTCATGCCGAGGTTGCCCGCACGCCGTTTCCCGGCAATGCCGCTCGCGGCCATGCCCAGCAGCGCGCCGGCGCCATGCGCACCCATCAGCAGGCCCAGCGCGGAGGCGCCGTGCAGGCGGCTGCTGGCCAGCAGCGGCAGCGCGACCTGCATCACGCCGCCGATCACGCAGGCGCACAGGCCCCAGTAGATGAAGCACGTGCGCATCATGGTGTCGCGCCACACGGCCGCGAGACCGTCCGCCACGGATTTCAATACCGGCTGTTTCGCCGCCGGCGTGAACGGGCGCGGCTGGACCTTGGCGAGCGTCCAGGCGGACAGGGCGAAGCTGATGCAGTCGAAGCCGAACGCGAGCGCCAGGCCGCGCATGTGCTGCGGACCGTCGCTGCCGTCGCCTGCCAGCGCGAACAGCAGGCCCGCGAGCAGCGGCCCGGCCAGCATCGTGATCTGGCGCAGTCCCATCATCATGCCGTTCGCGGCCTGCAGGTGCTGCGGGGCGACGGCATGCGGCAGCATCGACGTGCCCGCCGGGATGCTGAACGCCGACGCGAGCGACAGCCCCAGCGCCAGTGCGAGCACGACGGGCAGGTGTGCCTGGCCCGTGTAGACGAGGACCGCGAGCACGGCCAGCAGCACCGTGTTGACGTGCTTGGTGAGCATCAGGATGCGTTTGGGCGAGTGGCGGTCGACGAGCGCGCCGCCGAACAGGATCAGGATGGCGCGCGGGATGCCCATCAGCGCGACGGCCATGCCCAGCGCGACGGCATCGCCCGTCAGCTTCAGCACGAGCCAGGGCAGGGCGATCTGGGTGAACTGGTCGCCGAGGGTGGAGATGACGCCGCCGCTCATCAGCCATTTGAAATTTCGGTCGCGCAGCAGGGCGGCGCGCGGGTTTGGTGCGTCTTGCACGGTTGGTCTCCTTGTCGTCGTGCGGGCGTGCGGGGGGCTGGCCGGCACGCCATCGTGTTCGTGGTACGAGAGTGGATCAGTGGATCAGCGCTGGATGCCGGCGATCTGCGCGAGCAGGTCCGACGTCGCCCGCAACTGGTCGCCGGACGGCGCGCCCAGCATGGCGCGGCTGATGTTGTCGACGACGGTCGTCGCGTTCGTCACCAGCTCGTCGCCCGTCGGCGTGATCAGGGCGTAGCCGACGCGGGCGTCGCGCGGGTCGCTCTGGCGGGTGACGAGGCCGATCTTTTCCAGCGGCAGCAGGGAGCGCGTGACGCCGGAGGCGGTCAGGCCCAGCCGGTCAGCCAGGTCGACACGGCGCAAACGCCCGCCCGGTGCGCGCTGCAGGTGCAGCAGCAATTGGTAATCGGCAAAGCTGATGCCATGGTGGCCGCCCAGTGCGCTGTCGAGACGGCGCGCAAGCGTCGCCCAGGCACGCGAGAGGCGCAGGCAGAATTCGGTGGTGAGGCTGTCGGACATGATCGCTCCAGGTGCTTAACGGTTACTTGATTCGTCAAGTATATGGAGAATGTCGACCATTGGCAAGTACTTGAGTGCGCAAATAAATTCGGGGTCAGGTCCCTTTTTTCTGCAAGTTCGGGGTCAGAGCACGTTTTCGTGAACGATCTCCGGGGCAAGTTTTGCTGGTCGAAGCTGATCTGCTCAGGGGGCGCAACGCGCAAATCGCACGAGTTCTTGGCTTACCGGACATTGATCGAAAAAGTGCTCTGACCCCGAATTTTGGCGAAAACGTGCTCTGACCCCGAATTTGGGCAAAAAAAGACCGGGAGCAGGTCCCGGTCTTTTTCATGCGGACAGTGTGGTGTCAGCGCTCGCCGCCCGAACGGGCTGCCGATGCCGGGCGCGGGCCGCGGCCCTGGCTGCGACCGCCGCCATTGCCGCCGTTGCCGCCATTGCGGTTGCCGCCGCCGTTGCCGCCGTTGCCGCCGTTGCGCTGGCCTGCCGCCGGTGCGCCCTGCACGCGTGGTTTGCCGCCGCCGGCAGCGCCTGCGCCATTGCCGGCGCCGCGGTTGCCGCCCGGGCGGCCGCGGTTCGGATGGCCCGGCACGCCGCTGCGCAGCTGGATCGGTTGCGGCTTCGCCGTCGGATCCGGCTCGAAGCCCGGGATCACGTGGCGGGGCAGCGTCTGCTTGATCAGCTTTTCGATGTCCTTGAGCATCTGGTGCTCGTCCACGCAGACCAGCGAGACGGCCTCGCCGGTGGCGCCGGCGCGGCCCGTGCGGCCGATGCGGTGGACGTAGTCTTCCGGCACGTTCGGCAGGTCGTAGTTGACCACGTGCGGCAGCTGGTCGATGTCGATGCCGCGCGCCGCGATGTCGGTGGCGACGAGCGCCGTCAGGCTGCCGTCCTTGAACTCGGCCAGCGCCTTGGTGCGCGCCGACTGGCTCTTGTTGCCGTGGATCGCCATCGCGCCGATGCCGTCCTTGCCGAGCTGCTCGACGAGTTTGTTGGCGCCGTGCTTGGTGCGGGTGAACACGAGCACCTGTTTCCAGCCGTTCGACTTGATCAGGTGGGCCAGCATCGGGTGCTTCTTGTCGCGGTCGACCGGGTGGATCTTCTGGGCGATGACTTCGACGGTCGAGTTGCGCGGCGCGACTTCGATCATGGCCGGGTTGTCCAGCAGGCGGTCGGCCAGGGCCTTGATCTCGTCCGAGAACGTGGCCGAGAACAGCAGGTTCTGGCGCTTCGGCGGCAGCACGGCCAGCACTTTGCGGATGTCGTGGATGAAGCCCATGTCCAGCATGCGGTCGGCCTCGTCCAGGATCAGGATCTCGATCTTGTCGAGCTTGATCGTGCCCTGGGCGACGTGGTCGAGCAGGCGGCCCGGCGTGGCGACGAGGATGTCGACGCCGTTCGCGAGCAGCTTGATCTGCGGATGGATGCCGACGCCGCCGAAGATCACGGCCGAGTTCAGGTTCGTGTACTTGGCATAGGTGCGCACGTTTTCCTCGACCTGGGCCGCGAGTTCGCGGGTCGGGGCGAGCACGAGGGCCCGGATCGGACGCTTCGAGGATTTGTTGGTCAGTGCCGCGCCCACCTTGTCGGTCGACAGGCGGTGCAGCACGGGCAGCGTGAAGCCGGCGGTCTTGCCGGTGCCGGTCTGGGCGCCCGCCAGCAGGTCGCCTCCGCCCAGCACGGCGGGAATCGCCTTGGCCTGGATCGGAGTCGGAGCGGTATAGCCCGCTTCAGTGACGGCACGCACGATGGCGTCGGACAGACCGAGAGTATTGAATGACATAGTTATCTGGTAGGGATCGGCCCGTCGCTCCTGGGAGCGCCAGTCCAGCCGATCGGATTACACAACAGGGCGCCCGGTACTGGAGCCGGCACGCCGAGACGCAAACGTAGACACAAACGTCAACGGTCACGCGACATTATAGTTAAATATGTTTCGCCATGGAAATTTTAGCGCGGCCTGTGTCGTTTTTGACAGGGCCGGTGAAGGCGGGGGCGCGGCACCTCGTGGGCGCCGGAGGCAATCTTGACAGGCCGACAACGCCGCCTGCGGCGGGAAAGCCGCGCGGCCAGCAAGGCCCGCGGCATTCCCCGGACTTACACAGGGCGTATTTTACGCGAAACGGCGGGAGGCCGCTCAGGCGAAGGGCTTGAGCAGGGCGACCATGCCGGCGAAGACCTTCGGGCCGGCGGCGATGATGTCGCCCTTGTTCAGGTATTCGGACTCGCCGTTGAATTCGCCGACGATGCCGCCCGCTTCGGTCACGAGCAGCGAACCGGCGGCGATGTCCCAGATCTTCAGGTTCTTTTCGAAGTAGCCGTCGACGCGGCCGGCGGCCACGTTGGCCAGTTCCAGCGCGGCCGAACCGCTCGAGCGCAGGCCGTGGCAGCGCGGGGCGACCACTTCGTACATGCGCAGGTATTCGGCGAGGTCGCGCGGCTCGGCGCCGTGGCCGGAACCGATCAGCGCCTTGTTGATGCGGTCGGGATTGCGCACGCGGATGCGCTTGTCGTTCAGGTAGGCGCCGGCGCCCTTGGTGGCGGTGAACAGGTCGTTGCGGACCGGGTCGTAGATGACGGCCTGCGTGATCACGCCGCGCTGTTGCAGCGCGATCGAGATGCAGTAGTTCGGGTAGCCGTGGAGGAAGTTGGTGGTGCCGTCGATCGGATCGATGATCCAGACGTATTCGCTGTCGTCGTTCAGGTTCGCGGTGGGGCCCGATTCTTCGCCGAGGATGGCGTGGTCGGGGTAGGCTTTCAGCAGCGTTTCGACGATGGCCTGTTCCGACGCCTGGTCGATGTCGGTCACGAAGTTGTTGTGGCTCTTTTCGCTGACGGTGATGCGGTCGAGGTCGAACGATGCGCGGTTGATGACGGTCGCGGCGCGGCGGGCGGCCTTGATGGCCGTGTTGAGCATGGGATGCATAGAGGGCTTCCGTAAAAAAATGCTGACGCCCACCGCGCATGGGCGCCGTGAACGATCTGAACGAGAAATAATTAAAGAGCAAAGCGGTGCCGAAGCCGTTAAAATCGCGAGCTTCTTGCCCGCATTTCAACGCCCGTCACCGCGCGATGGCGTTATTTTAAATGAACCCGACCGAAACTGTCTCTTCTCTTTTCAAACGTCTACGCTTCGTGCTGGTGGAGACGAGCCGCGCCGGCAACGTCGGCTCGGTGGCGCGCGCCATGAAAACGATGGGATTTTCCGACCTCGTGCTCGTGTCGCCGCGCTGCGACGATCCGCTCCACGACCCCGAGGCGGTCGCCTTCGCCAGCGGCGCCATCGACGTGCTGCAAGGCGCCCGCATTGTCGACACCATCGGCGACGCCCTGGACGGCTGCAATTTCGCGGCGGCCGTGTCGGCCCGCCTGCGCGAGTTTTCTCCGCCCGTGTGGACGCCGCGTGAGTTTTCCGCACATGCGGCAGGGACTGAAGACCTGCGCCCGGTCCTCATCCTCGGCAACGAACGCTTCGGCCTGCCGAACCAGATCGTCGAGCAGTGCAATGTGCTGATTAACATACCGGCCAATCCCGAGTATTCCTCGCTGAACCTGTCCCAGGCCGCACAGGTGCTGGCCTACGAGTGCCGGATCGCGGCACAAGGCGATAATGCTCAACTGAGCCGCACGCAGGAAGGCGTCGGCTTCCACGGCGACGCGGCAAGCGTGGCGCAGATCGAGGGCATGTACGCCCACCTGGAAGAGGCGCTGGTCGCGATCGGCTTCCTCAACGCCAGCAACCCGAAGAAGCTGATGCCGCGCCTGAAGCGCCTGTTCGCGCGCACGCAGCTGGAGACGGAAGAAGTCAACATCCTGCGCGGCATTGCCCGCCAGATGATGAAATCGACGGGGCGGGATTCCTAGACGGCTTGCTCTAGTCCGAGTTGGTCGCCTGACCTGTTCTTTCGCTTACACTTTGAAAAAACAGACAAAGGGTAGGCATGGAGACAACCCGCAGAACGTTCCTGAAGGCCGGCCTGCTGTCGGCCGCGGTCCTGGCCGCGGGCGGCGGCTGGTACCGGCACACGCATCCGGCGCCGCCGCGCGGCTTCGTGCTCGACGGCGAGGCGCGTGCCGCGCTCGATGCGATCGTCTCCGCGATCGTGTCCGGCGCCTTGCCCGATGCGCCCGCCGACCGCGCCCGCGCCATCGCCGCGACGACCGCGCGCGTCCACCAGACCATCCTCGGCCTGCCGCTGTCGGCCCAGCAGGAAGTGCAGGACCTGTTCGGCCTGCTCGCGCTGGGCCCGGCCCGGCGCCTGCTGACGGGCATCCCGGACGGCTGGGCCGCCGCGAAGGAGGCGGACGTCGCCGCGTTCCTGCAGGACTGGCGCGTGTACCGTTTGTCCCTGCTGCGCACCGCGTACGCGGCGTTGCACGACCTCGTGCTGGGCGCGTGGTACAGCGAGCCCGCGCACTGGGACGCCATCGGCTATCCCGGCCCGCCGGGGGAGCTGACATGAAGGAGCTCGCATGAGCAACCAGAAAGTGATTCCCGATCCGATCGTGTCCGGCCTCGCGCGCGGCTGGAAAGTCGTCGACGGCGCGCGCGCGACCGGGGACCGCATCCTGGACGCGGACGTCGTCATCGTCGGCAGCGGCGCCGGCGGCGGCGTGACGGCGGAGATCCTCGCGCTGTCCGGCCTGTCCGTGATCGTCGTGGAGGAGGGCGCTTTGAAATCCTCGAGCGACTTCAGGATGCGCGAGGCGGACGCCTACCCGGCGCTGTACCAGGAATCGGCGGCGCGCAAGACACGCGACAAGGGCATCAACATCCTGCAGGGCCGCACGGTGGGCGGGTCGACGACGGTGAACTGGACGTCGAGCTTCCGCACGCCGCCGACGACGCTCGCGTTCTGGCAGCAGCGCTTCGGCCTGTCGACCTACGGCGAGGCCGACCTGGCGCCGTGGTTCGCGCTGATGGAGGCGCGGCTGCACGTGGCCGACTGGCCCGGCGCGCCGAACGAGAACAACGACCTGCTGCGGCGCGGCGCGGAAAAGCTCGGCATCCCGACGGGCCTCATCCGCCGCAACGTCAACGGTTGCTGGAATCTCGGCTACTGCGGCATGGGCTGCCCGACGAACGCGAAGCAGTCGATGCTCGTGACGACGATCCCGTCCGCGCTCGACCAGGGCGCCACGCTCGTCACGCGCGCCCGCGCCGAGCGTCTGCTGCTGAAAGGCGACAAGGTCGACGGCCTCGATTGCACGCTGCTCGACGCGGGTGGCCTGCACGCCACGGGACGCCGCCTGCGCCTGCGCGCGCGCCACTACGTGCTGGCCGGCGGCGCCATCAACACGCCGGCGCTGCTGCTGCGGTCGAGGGCGCCGGACCCGAGCGGGAAGCTGGGCAGGCGCACGTTCCTGCATCCGACGCTCGTGTCGGCCGCGCTGTTCCCGCAGCGCGTCGACGGGTACACGGGCGCGCCGCAGACGGTGTATTCGGACCACTTCCTGCACACGCAGGCAATCGATGGCCCGCTCGGCTTCAAGCTGGAAGCGCCGCCGCTGCACCCCGTGCTGCTGGCGACGACGATGCAGGGCTTCGGCCGCGAACACGCGGAGATGATGCGCCGGTTCCCGCACCTGCAGGGGATGCTGGCGCTGCTGCGCGACGGTTTCCATCCCGAGTCGCAGGGCGGCACCGTGGGCCTGAACGGGGACGGCTCCCCGGTCCTCGACTACCCGCTGAACGATCCGCTGTGGGACGGTACCCGCCGCGCGCTGCTGACGATGGCCGAGATCCAGTTCGCGGCCGGCGCCACCGGCGTTCAGGTCGCGCACGAACGGGCGCCGCGCTACGCCAACTGGGCCGAGGCGAAAGCCGGCATCGCCGCGCTGCCGCTCGAGCCCCACCTCACACGCGTCGTGTCGGCGCACGTGATGGGCGGCTGTGGGATGGCGGACCGTGACGGCGTGACCGGCCCGGATGGCCGTTACCGCGGCCTGAGCAACGTGTCCGTGCACGACGGCTCGCTGTTCCCGACGTCGATCGGCGCCAATCCGCAGCTGTCGATCTACGGCATCACGGCGCGCCTCGCCAGCGGCCTGGCGCAGGCGCTCACGGGGCGGCCGGCGGCACGGCCTGTGTGATCATGGCCAGCGCCCGCACCCTGCTGCGTCTCGTCCTGCTCGTGCAGCTGGCCGCCGCGCTGCTGATCGCGTGGGCGCTGCTGCACCGGGGCCTGCCGGTATGGGGCGCGCTGCTCGCGGGTGCCGGCGCCGTCGTCCTCGTGCGCCTCGCGATCAACATGAACAATTTTGTCATGGCGGCGCGCGCGGCAAGCCATACGCCGCCCGAATACCGCCTGGGAATCGCGGCGCGCCTGCGCATGCTGGCCGAGGAATTCCGGGCCAGCATGCTCGTGACGTCCTGGCACGTGCCGCGCGGCTGCGCGCGCATGTCCGTCCATCGCGACAGCCCGCGCGTCCCCGTGCTGCTCGTGCACGGCTACGGCTGCAACAGCGGCTTCTGGGCACACCTGGAACCATTGCTGGACCATGAGCGGATCAGCCATGCGAGCATCGACCTGGAACCGGTCGCGGGCAGCATCGACGATTACGCGCCGCTGATCGAGGCGCGCGTGCAGGAGCTGTGCGCCGCGACGGGCGCCGCGCAGATCGCCATCGTCGCCCACAGCATGGGTGGCCTCGCGGCGCGCGCGTGGATGAGGGCGCACGGCAGCGCGCGCGTGGCGAAGCTGATCACGCTCGGCACGCCGCACCACGGCACGGTGCTGGCGAACCTCGGCCTGGGCGCGAACGCGGCGCAGATGCGGCGGGACAGCGCGTGGCTGTGCGACCTCGCAGCGGGCGAGACCCAGGACGTCCGCACGCGCATCGTCTCCATATACACGCACCACGACAACATCATCGCCCCGCAGGATTCGAGCGTGCTGCCGGGTGCCCGCAACGTCGCGTTCGGCGGCGTGGGACACGTGGCGCTGGGCAGCAACCCCCGCGTGCTGGCCGAGGTGTTGCGCGTTCTGCGCGAAGTGCAGCCGGCCATGGCCTGAGGCTCCGGTCGATGATATCCTTGCAGGTGAGTCAACCCATACTTCCTTCCATGCAACAGAAAGCCCCGCGCCGAACCCGCGAACGCATCCTCGAGCTGTCGCTGCGGCTGTTCAACGAATTCGGCGAACCGAACATCACCACGACCGTGATCGCCGACGAGATGAACATCTCGCCGGGGAACCTGTACTACCATTTCCGCAACAAGGACGACATCGTGAATTCGATCTTCGTCCAGTTCGAGGCGGAGATCGAGCGCATGCTGACCGTCCCGGCCGGCCGCCGCTCGAACATGGAAGACGTGTGGCTGTACCTGCACCTCATGTTCGAGTTGATCTGGAAGTACCGGTTCTTCTACCGCGACCTGAACGACCTCCTGTCGCGCAACCGCAAGCTGGAACTGCACTTCAAGGCGATCCTCGCCCACAAGATCAAGGTCGCGCGCCAATTGTGCGAAGACCTGCGCAGCGAAGGCTCGCTGGAAGCGGGCGACGCGCAGATCGGCGCCATGGCCACGAACATGGTCGTCGTCGCCACGTACTGGCTGTCGTACGAATACGTGCGCAATCCGCGCAAGTACAGCGAGCAGCAGGCCATCGCGGACGCGCTCGCGCGCGGCTGCTACCAGGTGCTGTCGATGCTGGGGCCCTACCTGCGCGGCGAGACGCTCGCGCTGTTCCAGCGCCTGTCCGACGACTTCCTCGCGAAGCTGCCGCCTGAATCAACCTGAGGAACACATGAAATCCATCGCCGTCTACTGCGGCGCCTCGCTGGGCGCCGATCCCGTCTATGCCGACGCCGCCCGCGGCCTGGCCCGCGCCCTCGTCGAGCACAACATCGGCCTCGTCTACGGCGGCGGCAAGGTGGGCCTGATGGGCGTGATCGCCGACGAAGTGCTGCGTCTCGGCGGCGACGCGACCGGCGTGATCCCGAAGCACCTCGTCGAGCGCGAAGTGGGCCACGCCGGCCTCACGCGCCTGTTCGTCGTGAAGGACATGCACGAACGGAAGGCGATGATGTCCGACCTGGCCGAAGGCTTCATCGCCATGCCGGGCGGGATGGGCACGCTGGAAGAACTGTTCGAGATGGTGACGTGGGCCCAGCTGGGCATCCACGCCAAGCCCATCGGCCTCCTCAACGTGAACGGCTTCTACGATGGCCTCGCATCCTTCATCGACCACCTCGTCGGCACCGGCTTCGTGCGTCCCGCGCACGCGGAGTTGCTGGTGCGCGACGCCGACCCCGACGCGCTGATCCGCCGCCTGCGCCAGCCTGCGGCGCCCGTCTAGGCCTCGATCACCCGGTTGCGTCCCGCCACCTTGGCCGCGTACAGGGCCTTGTCGGCGCGGTTGACGGTCTCGACGATGGGCTCGTCGGGGTGCCAGATGCTCAGGCCCGCCGAGAAGCTGACGCGCTCCGCGGCGCCATCGCAGGGCTCCAGCGAGGCCACGCGCGTGCGCATGCGTTCCAGCACGGCGCGGGCGTTGGCGGGCGTCGTGTTCGGCAGCATGAGCAGGAATTCCTCGCCGCCCCAGCGCGCCAGCGCGTCGCCTTCGCGCAGCTCGGCGCGCGTGGCCTGCGCGAAGTCGCGCAGCACGCTGTCGCCCGCCGCATGGCCGAAGCTGTCGTTGATCCGCTTGAAGAAGTCGATGTCGAGCACGGCGATGCAGGTCGGTCCGCGCGCGGCGTCGCGACGGCGCTCTTCCTGCGCCAGCAGCTCGTTCATGTGGCGGCGGTTGGCCAGCTTGGTCAGCTCGTCGATGGTGGCCAGCGTGCGGATCGTGTCGAGCGCCGTCAGCAGCTCGTCCTTCTGGGTCTTCAGGCGTGCGCGCAGCTTGCTCATTTCGCCGGTCAGCAGGGTGACCGCAAGCGAGGCGACCGCCACGAACACGAAGTTCACGGCTTCGGCCGCCGGCGGAAAATGCAGCGGATCATGCGTTGCGAGCCACCACATCGTGCCGCCCATGACGGACAGGTTGAAGGCGGTCAGCATCAGGGTCTGGCGCGGACGCAGGGCGAAGACGCAGAACACGACGATGACCGGCAACCCCACCAGGGTCGCGCCGCGCAGCGGCCCGGCGATCGCGTAGCCCCAGACGTGGCAGCTGATGCTGAACACGCCCTGCAGCCCCGCCAGGATGGTCGGCGCGAGTCCGATGCGGGCGCCGATGCGCACCAGCGGGTAGAACACGGCCACGCCCGCGGCCACGTAGAGGCAGATGGCACGGGCCTGCGGCTGTCCCGCGAGCGCGGCGGGGCCGAACAACATGCCGATGACGATGGTGTACATGATGGCCGTGCCGGCCCAGTACTGCAGCATGCGGTGCAGCTTGCGGTCCGCGCCGAACAGCATGCACGCGGCCTGGTGGCGGGTGATCATGGTCACGCCCTCGCCAGTTGCGCAACATCGCGCGGCTGGCGTTGCTGGGCCTGCAGCATCTCCGTGATGCGCTCGGCCGGCACCGGCGGGCTGAACAGATAGCCCTGCATCTCGTCGCAGTCGTTCGCCAGCAGGAAGTCGCGCTGTTCGACCGTCTCCACGCCCTCGGCGATGACGCGCAGGTGCATGCGGTGGCCCAGCGAGATCACGGCCAGCGCGATCGCCTGGTCGTCGGAGCTGGAGGCCAGGTCGCGCACGAACGACTTGTCGATCTTGAGCGTCGAGATCGGGAACGACTTCAACGCCGACAGGCTCGAATAGCCGGTGCCGAAATCGTCGATCGACAGCGTCACGCCCATCTCCTTCAGTTCGCGCATGCGTTCGATGGCCTGGTTCAGGTCGCGCATCAGCAGGCTTTCCGTCACTTCCAGGTCCAGCGCGCACGGCGGCAGGCCGGTGTCGCGCAGGGCGCCGGCGATGCGCTCGACGAGGCGCTTTTCCTCGAACTGGCGGGCCGACACGTTCACGGACACCGTGATCGGATCCAGCCCCGCCGCGCGCCACAACTGGGCCTGGCGGCACGCGGTGCGCACGACCCATTCGCCCAGGCCGACGATCAGGCCCGATTCCTCCGCGAGGCAGATGAAACGCATCGGCGGCACGATGCCGTGTTCCGGGTGGCGCCAGCGGATCAGCGCTTCCACGCCGAACAGGCGGCCCGTGCGCAGGTCCACCTTCGGCTGGTACAGCAGGTGGAACCGGCCCGCGGGTGCCTGCGCCGTCGACGCCTCGCCATCGGCGGCATCGCGCGTCTCGTCGGCCAGCGTGGCGTCCAGCGCCCGGCGCATGTCCTCCAGCAGCACGAGCTTTTCCTCGACGCTGGCGTTCATCTCGCGCGTGTAGAACTGGAAGTTGTTGCTGCCCAGGTCCTTGGCGCGGTACATCGCGGCGTCGGCGTTCATCATGAGGGTCTTCGGATCCTCGCCGTCGCGCGGGTACACGACGACGCCCATGCTGCAGCTCACGCGCACGGCCTGGTCGCCGATCTGCACGGGTTCCGTCACGGCCTGCCGGATCTTTTCCAGCACGGGCGTCAGCGCCAGCGGGCTTTCGCCGGCGTCGGGCAGCAGGATCACGAATTCGTCGCCGCCGAGGCGGCCGAGCGTGTCGGTGCGGCGGAGGCATGCCTGCATGCGGCCGCCGACGACCTTCAGCAATTCGTCGCCGGCGTTGTGACCGAGGCCGTCGTTGACGAGCTTGAAACCGTCCAGGTCGACGAAGGCGAGGGCGAGATGGCCGCCGTTGCGCTGGGCGTTGCGCACGGCCTGGTCCAGGCGGTCGCGGATCAGGCTGCGGTTGGGCAGGCCGGTCAGCTCGTCGTGGTGGGCCATGTGGCGGATGCGTTCCTCGGCCAGCTTGCGCTCCGTGATGTCGCGCACCATCGCCACGGCGCCGCCTTCGACGGGCACGATCTGGCGCTGCAGCCAGCGCCCGGCCGTCGGGCCGGAGACCGCCTGCCACTCGGCCTCGATGACGCGCTGTTCGAGCACCACCTGCACGAGGTGTTCCCACATGCCGTTCGTGCGGTAATAGGGCAGGGCGTCGCCCAGCAACTGGCCGCGCAGCGTCTCGCTCCCGATGCCGGTGAACAGTTCGGAACGCGAGTTGGAACCTTCGACGAGGAAGTCGACGATGGCGCCGTCCGTGCCGGTCACGCTGCGCAGCACGAAGAACGCGTCCGGGCTCGCTTCCGACGCCGCCGCATAGGTCTGCTGCGCCTGGCGTTCACGCCGGCGCGCCTTGGCCACCTGCCACGACCACGCGCTGATCATCGCGACGACGGCGACCAGCAGCGAACTGGCGGCCGTTGCGCCCACGAGGTAGGTGCCGTAGTGCTGTTCGTACTGCGCCATCTGTTCGCTGTCGGCCAGGCCGACGACGGCCGTGAGCGGGAAGCCCGCCAGGCGGCGCGCGGCCGCGTAGCGTTCGACGCCGTCCGGCGCCGTCGGATGCGGGGCGAGGGCTTCGTCCTTCAGGTCGTCGAGCGCGATCGGCTGGCCCCACGACACCTTGTCGCCGATGCGCACGGCGCGCGCGACGCCATCGGTGCCGACGAGCGCCAGCAGGCCCAGTTCGCCCGCGCGCGAGCGCTCGTACGAGCTGGTGAAATAGGCCGGGTCGACTTCGACGATGGCGATGCCGGCGAAGCGGCCGGCCGCGTCCTCGATACGGCGCGTGAAGTGCAGGTGCGGCTCGGACCGGGCCGTGTCGCCCACGGTCTGGCTGACGAACACCGCGTGGCCGCTGCCGTTCGCGTGCACGGTGAAATAGGGCGCGCGCGACACGTCCTGCGGCGGCACGGACGGATTGCTGTCGACGATGGTGCCGTCGCGGTCCGCCACGCCGACCTGGAACACGAGGCCGGGCGGCAGCAGCTCTTCGGCGCGCAGGGTCGGCAGGGCGGCGCGCGTGCCGTTCGTTTCGACGGAATACTTGATGACCTTCAGCGTCTGGTCGATGGCGTTCAGGTTGCGGGCGACCTGCGCCTCGTACGTGTCGAGCTGTTCGCGGACGGCGTCGTGCGCCGCGTCGACGGCCGCGCGCCGTTCGGTTTCGACGAAGTGGAAGCAGGCGGCCCAGATGGCCACCAGCGGCAGCATGGCGAACAGCGGCAGCGCGATGTGCGTCTCGAGGGCGCGCGCGAGCCAGCGGGGACGGCGGCGGTCGGAGGCGGCGGACGGCATCATCACTGCACCACGAGGACCGCGTGCACGCTCGCGTCGAGCGCGCTCCGTTCGATATACCCGATCGCTTCCGGATCGTCGGCGACCTTGCGCCGCACGGCCATGCTGTCCTGCAGCTCGATGGGGGGCTGGCCGCGGCCCGTGAACACCATCTTCGACCAGTGCGCCTTCAGCAGCGCGGGCGTCTTGTTGGTCACGCGCGCATAGAACTCGTCGCGCATCGGCGTGCCGAGGCGCAGGTCGAACGGCACCGCTTCCGTGCCGTCGGGGAAGCGCACGGACTGGCCGAGGAAGATCGCGGCCACCTGGTCGGCGCGCAGGGTGGCGACGGGATTGCGCGCGGAGACGATCACGACGAGATCGGCCGCACTCGCCGGCGCGCCGGCCAGGAGGCCGAGCATCAGGGACGTGCCCAGCAGGCGGGAATACTTGATGGTCGCCATGCTAGTACACGAAGTCGAGTGCGACGCTGGCCACGTGGACCGGGTGCCCGGGCGTGAAGCGCGGCGTCGGGTTGATGAAGGTCCCGCGCGAGCCTTCCTTCGGCGTGACGCGGTCGTATTGCAGCTTGAGGGCCATGTTCGTGCGCAGGTCCCAGCGCACGCCCACCGCCTGCGACGTCTGTTGCGGGATCGTCCACAGCAGGGTGTCCAGGCCGGCGTTGAGCGCGGCCGCCGTCGGCGCCAGCGCCGGGGGCAGGGCGGCCACCGGCAGGCCGGGATCCGTCGTCGCGCCGGCGGCGCGCACGCGCGCATACGTCACGTAAGGCGTGAACGCCTGCCGGCGCCAGCCGGCGCTGACGTAGGCGCTGCGGGTGGAGCCGAGGAACGAATGGCTGAGCGTGCGGCCCGCTTCGGCCATCACGAACCACGAACCCGGGTCGTAGTTCACGCCGATATTCGCGAGCATCATGCGCTTGTGGTCCATCTCGTAGCGCCGCGTCAGGTCCCGGCCGACGGGGCCGAACGCGTCGAATGCGCGGAACAGTTCCGCGCCGATGTCGCTGGAGATCTCGGCGCTGATCACGTTGGCGCGCACGCTGAGCGCACCCCAGTCGCTCGTGTTGGAGATGCCGATGCCGCGCCGCCCGTACACGTGCAGCGGCTCGATCAGCGACACGGCGCTGTGCCCATAGAACACCTGCGACGCATTGCGGACCGGTCCCACGTCCCAGCGCAGCGTGGCGTCGATGCCGTCGCTGCTCGTCACGGGCAGGACGTTGTAGCCTTCGACAGGCGGGCGCACCCATGGATACGCATAGCCGACCTTGCGGTAGTCCGCCGTCAGGAAGACGGGCAGCGCGATGCGGCCGACGCGCAGCGCCAGCTCGGGCGTCGCCTGGTACTTGACGTTGGCCCATTCGACGCGCGGGCGGTACGTGTTGTCGAGCCCCTGTTCGCTGACCACCTGCAGCACGGCCGACCAGTGCCGCGCGAGCGTGGCGTCGAGCTGCACGCCGAGGCGCGTGTCGACATCAAGGCTCCAGCGGCGCGTGGCGCCGGCACCGTTGGCCTTGAAGACGGACGACGTGTAATCCGCCTCGCGTTCGCTGGCGTGCACGACGCCCAGCGTACCGAAGCCGGAAATGCGCCAGTCCGGCTTGTCCTGGGCGCGGGCGGCGCCGGCGAAGGCAAGTCCGGATAGCGAAAAGAGCAGGAATTGGGCGAGGCGTTGTTGCTGCATGGGTCTCGTCGGGATCGGCCGGCCGGCCGGGAATTCATCCAGCCTGCGGGGATGGCAGGCACCGGGCGCAGGAAGCGCCGATCTCGACTTTAATCGGTGCGCATGCGGAAGTCGACAGCTTTTGGCCCGCAGCGGCCGATGTTCAATTTCTTGTTGTGCTACGGCAACGAGGGATGATGGTCATTTCGGCCATTCGTGGCGCTTGATACAATATCCGGGGACCGCTCGGGATCGATTACGCCCACAACCGGTCGCCGCCCAGTTCCAGTTGGGTGAGGTACAGCCGCACGTCGAACTCGACCTGGTGGTAGTCCGGCTCCATCCAGCAGCACAGTTTATAGAACGCCTTGTCGTGGTCCTTTTCCTTCAGGTGGGCCAGTTCGTGCACGGCGATCATGCGCAGGAAGGCCGGCGGCGCGTCGCGGAACACGGTGCCGATGCGGATCTCGTGCTTGGCTTTCAAACGGCTGCCCTGCACGCGCGAGATCGCGGTGTGCAGGCCCAGGGCCTGCTGGACGATGCCGATCTTGCTGTCGTACGCCACTTTCGAGACAGGCTCGGCGTTGCGCAGGTATTCATCTTTCAAATCCTGCACGTAGCCGTACAAGGCCTTGTCGGTGCGGACGCCGTGCGCGTCGGGATAGCGCTGGCGCAGGTGGTCGGCCAGGCGGTTGTCGGCGATCAGGCGCTCGACCTGGGACAGGATGTGCGCGGGGTAGGCGGCCAGATATTTCAGGGGGGAGGCGGAGGACATAAGGTTGAAACTGTAGCACGTCCATGTTCCTGGTGCATCTGCTCGCGATGCGATGAACGACCGCGCCCGGCACGGCGGCGCGGTCGGCGCTTGCGCGCTGTGGTGAGGGGACCGGCCAGGGCGCGGCCGGGAGCCCCGGACGTCATGACTCCTTGCCGCCCTGGCGGTTGCCCGCCTGAGTGCCCGACTGGTTGCCCGATTTCGCGGCGGCGGCGGCGCGGTTGGCCGATTGCCGGCTTTCCCCGCCCTTGCGCCCGATGTCGGCCATGTGGGCGCGGTTGCGGCTGACCACTTCCCCGCCTTTCTGGCCCGCCCGGCGCGCTTCTTCCGAATCGAATTCGTGCGCCGTCCCCTTCTGGTGAGCGGCCTGGCCGCCCTTGCTGGCGATTTGACGCTGCTGGTTCTGGTCCATTGCAGCGAAACCGCGCTTGGCCGGCTGGCTTTTCTGCTCGTTGCCGCCGGAATCGGCCGTGCCCTTGTGGCCGCCTTCCTTGCTTGTCGCCATATCGATCTCCTTGTGCCTGAACTATCAACGAGCGTTCATGGATGCGCTCGTGCGTTTAGAGAGGCAGGGAATGAAATGGTTCCGGCGGCGCACGGCTGATTAGTGCCTGTCGTCGGCCACCTTCAGCACCAGCTTCCCGAAGTTCTTCCCTTCGAACAGCATCGTGAGGGCGTCAGGGAAGTGGTCGAGGCCTTCGACCACGTGCTCGCGGCTCTTGATCGCCCCCGCTTTCAGCCAGGCGCCGAGGCGCTGCACGCCTTCCGGATAGCGCGCCGCGTAGTCGAACACCACCATCCCTTCCATGCGCGCCCGGTTCACGAGCAGGGACAGGTAATTGGCCGGGCCGCGCACCGGCGTCGTGTTGTTGTACTGCGAGATCGCGCCGCAGATCACGATGCGCGCCTTCAAATTGATGCGGGCCAGCACGGCGTCGAGGATGTCGCCGCCCACGTTGTCGAAATAGACGTCCACGCCCTGCGGACAATGTTCCTTGAGCCCTGCGGGGACAGCGCCCGTCTTGTAGTCGATGCACGCGTCGAACCCGAGTTCGTCGACGACGTAGCGGCATTTGTCCGGCCCACCGGCGATGCCGACGACGCGGCAACCCAGCTGCTTCGCCACCTGGCCCACCGTGGCACCGACGGCGCCCGCCGCCGCCGACACGACGACGGTTTCTCCCGCCTTCGGCTGGCCGATGTCCGTGAGGCCGAAGTACGCGGTCATGCCGGGCATGCCCAGCACGTTCAGCCACGCCGGCAGCGGAGCGAGCGCCGGATCGATCTTCATGGCCGCGGCCGCCTTCGCGTCGACGGGACCCGTCCAGAACTGCTGCACGCCGAAGCTGCCGGTGACATGATCGCCGACGGCCACGTGCGGCGAGTTCGACGCTTCGACGACGCCGACTCCGCCCGCGCGCATCACCTCGCCGATGGCGACGGGGCGGATGTACGACTTGCCCTCGTTCATCCAGCCGCGCATGGCCGGATCGAGCGACAGGTACAGCACGCGCACGCGCACCTCGCCGTCCTGCAGCGGGGCGAGGGGTTCCTCGGTCAGCTGCCAGTCGGTGGCCCTGGGCATGCCGACGGGGCGGGCGGCGAGGCGGAATTGCCGGTTGATGGTCATGCTGGTCTCCTGTGTAGTAATGACGAAAATGCCGGAATGGCAATCCATGCGACAATGGCCGGGCTCAGTCAACCTCAACCATTCTGAAGTATTTAGCAATGTATCCAGAATATATCCTGACCTTGTCCTGCCTGGACCACCGCGGCATCGTGCTGCGCGTCTCGGGCTTCCTGGCCGAACATGGCTGCAACATCATCGACTCGGCCCAGTTCGGCGATCCGGAATCGAAGCTGTTCTTCATGCGTGTGCATTTCGCGCTGGAGGACGACGCGATCTCCGACGAACTGCTGCGCGCCGGCTTCGGCGCGCTGTGCGCAGACCTGGGCGCGGACGGTGCATTGCACGACGCCAAGCGCAAGCCACGCGTGCTGATCATGGTGTCGAAGATCGGCCACTGCCTCAACGACCTGCTGTTCCGCTACCGCAGCGGCCTGCTGCCGGTGGAGATTCCGGCCATCGTGTCGAACCACATGGACTTCTACCAGCTCGCGGCCAGTTACAATATCCCGTTCCACCACTTGCCGCTCGAGGCCGGTGCCAGCGAATCGGCCAAGCTCGCCCAGGAGGCGCGCATCATCGACTTGCTGGACACCCACCGCATCGACCTGGTCGTGCTGGCGCGCTACATGCAGATCCTGTCGCCGGGGCTGTGCGATGCCTTGAAGGGCAGGGCGATCAATATCCACCATTCGTTCCTGCCCAGCTTCAAGGGCGCGCGTCCGTATGCGCAGGCGCATCGCCGCGGCGTCAAGCTGATCGGTGCGACGGCCCACTTCGTCACGGGCGACCTGGACGAAGGCCCGATCATCGAGCAGGACGTCGAGCGCGTCGACCACGCCATGAGCGCGGAGCAGCTGACGGCCATCGGCCGCGACGTCGAGAGCGTCGTGCTGGCCCGCGCGGTCAAGTGGTTCGTGGAACACCGTATCCTGCTGAACGGCGACAAGACCGTCGTGTTCAGCTGACCACTTTAGACTGAAAGACTGGCTTCAATGGCCCTGAAAGCAACGATTTACAAGGCAGACCTGAGCATTGCGGACATGGACCGCAACTACTACCAGGAGCACGCGCTCACGATCGCGCGGCATCCTTCGGAAACCGACGAGCGCGTGATGATCCGCCTGCTCGCCTTCGCCCTGCACGCCGACCCGGCGCTCGCGTACGGCAAGGACCTGTTCGACGTCGAAGAGCCCGCACTGTGGCTCAAGGACCTCACCGGCGCCATCGATCTCTGGATCGAGGTCGGCCAGCCTGACGAACGCCGCCTCATGAAGGCGGCCGGCCGCGCCGAACACGTGATCGTGTACAGCTACAGCGCCACCAGCAACATCTGGTTCAAGGGCCTGGCCAGCAAGCTCGAACGCACGAAAAAAATTTCCATCATTAACATTCCGGCGGAAACCAGTACCCAGCTGGAGCAGATGGCCCAGCGCTCGATGCAGCTGCAGTGCACGATCCAGGACGGCCAGGTGTGGCTGACGGACGGCGAGCGCACCGTGCAGGTCGAGCGCGAGATCCTGATGGCCGAGCGCTGATCGACTGGACAATTTGTCACAGGGACCGCGTGCGCCACACGGTGCATACGCGGCTATAATCGGTATATGTCGATTCTGCCGATTCGTTCGATGACAAAGCGCCTGCGTTTCGTGTGGCTGGCACTGTTCGCCGTGCTGCTGAACGCGCTCGCGCCGACGGTCTCGCATGCGCTGGCCGCGAGCCGGCCCACGATTCCGCTGGACGTCTGCAGCGTCGACGGCGGCGCTTCGTTCGCCGCCGCGGCCGCGCTGCTCGTGCAGGACGACCATGCCGGCATGAGCGTCCTCGACGATTGCGGCTACTGCCTCACCCACGCGGGCAGCCACGGCCTGCCGCCGCCTGTCCACGCGCCGCTCGCGCTCCTGGACGGCGCCGAACCGCGTCCTTTCCTGTTCCATCACGCACCCCGTCCGCTGGCCGTCTGGCTGGCGGCCGTGCCGCGCGGTCCGCCTGTCTTTGCCTGACTTTCATTCCGTTCATCCATTCTTGTCAGGTAAAGTCATGTACAACAAATTCCTCGTGCTGGCCGCGGCCAGCCTGTTCTCGACCGCCGCGTTCGCCCAAGTCACCGTCGGCGACCCGTGGATCCGCGCCACCGTCCCGGCCCAGAAGACGGCCGGCGCCTTCATGCAGCTGCGTTCGCCCAAGGCCACGCGCCTCGTCGACGTGCAAAGCCCCGTCGCTGGCCGCGCCGAAGTCCACCAGATGGCCATGGAAGGCCAGACCATGCGCATGCAAAAGGTCGACGGCATCGACCTGCCGGCCAACCAGAGCGTCAACCTGTCGTCCGGGGGCTACCACGTCATGCTGTTCGACCTGAAGCAGCAGCTCAAGGAAGGCCAGCAGGTGCCGCTGACCTTGACCTTCGTCGGGTCCGACAAGAAGCGCGAGAACGTCACCGTGCAGGTGCCGGTCAAACCGCTCACCTACACCGCAGCGCACTGACGGAGGACATGATGAAAGCAATCTGGATCGCCGCCCTGTTCGCGGCGCCGCTGGCGCACGCCCATATCACCGTCGCCCCGGCCACCGCACCGGCAGGCAGCCATCAGACCCTCGTGTTCAAGGTGGGCCACGGCTGCGCCGGCAGCGCCACGACCAGCATCACGGTGCAGCTGCCGGAGGGCGTGACGGCGAAGCCGATGCCCAAGCCGGGCTGGACCATTACGCTGGCTCCGCGCGAGATCGCCTGGCGCGGCGGACCGCTGCCGGACGCTTATTACGACGAGTTCACGGTGCAGGCGAAGTTGCCGGATGCGCCGGGCCGCCTGGTGTTCAAGGTCGGCCAGCAATGCGAGAAGGGCCGCATGGACTGGGCAGACATCACACCAGAATCGAAGACGCCCGCACCGGTGCTGGAAGTCACGCCCGCCGCGATGCCGATGCACCATCACTGAGGTGCACATGCGATATCGAAAACAACGCCTTGCGCTCGCCGCGCTGGCGTGCGTGACCGTGCACGCCCATGCCGACGACACGCACCTGGAAACCGTGGTCATCACCGGCGGCCGCCCCACGTCGCTGCCTGCGCAGATCCCGACGACGATCGAAGGGATCACGGGCGCCCAGGTCGAAGACCGGATCAACGCGGTCGACAGCGAGGACGCGCTGAAATACCTGCCCAGCCTGAACGTGCGCAAGCGCTACACGGGCGACTACGACCATGCCGTGCTCGCGAGCCGCGCCTCCGGTACGGGCAACAGCGCGCGCTCGCTCGTGTACGCGGACGGCATCCTGCTCTCCAACCTGCTCGGCAACGGCGCCACGTACACGCCGCGCTGGGGCCTCGTCACGCCGGAAGAGATCGAGCGCGTGGACGTGCTGTACGGCCCGTTCGCGGCCGCGTATCCGGGCAATTCCGTCGGCGCCGTCGTCGACTTCCAGACCCGCATGCCGGCGAAGCGCGAAGCCCACGTGAAACTGTCCGGCTACTCGCAGGGCTTCAGGTTATACCGGACCGACGACCGCTACGACGGCTGGCAGGGCAGCGCGTCGCTGGGCGACCGCAGCGGCGCGTGGTCGTACTGGATCGACGTGGCGCGCCTCGACAGCGATGCGCAGCCCATCGGGTTCGCCAACAGGTTGCTGTCGGCCGGCGTGCCGGGCGGTGGCGGCATCCCCGTGACGGGCGCCGTTGCGGGGCGCAATCCATCGAACAGGGACTGGTGGCTGATCGGCGCGACGAGCCAGACGCACACCGTGCAGGACCACGCGAAAGTCAAGCTCGCCTGGGACATCACACCCAGGCTGCGCGCCAGCTACACGTTTGGCTGGTGGCGCAACGAGGCGAAGCGCGTGGCCGAATCGTACCTGCGCGATGCGGCCGGCAACCCCGTCACCACGGCGACCCGGGTGAATATCGACGGCCGCGCGTACGACATGCGCGCCTCCGATTTCGCGCCCAGCCGCGGCACGCTGGAACATGCGATGCACGGGCTGTCCCTGAAGAAGCACAGCCGCGATACGTTCGACTGGGAGATCGCCGCGAGCCTGTACGACTACGCGCGCGACCTCGTGCGCACGCCGACCGTGCTGGTGCCCGATGCCGATACGAACGGCGCGGGCCAGGTCGCGGACATGCACGGCAGCGGCTGGAACACGCTGGCGCTGAAAGGCATCTGGCGGCCGGAGGACCACACGGTCGAATTCGGGCTGCAGTCGGACCACGCGAAACTGCGTACCCGCGTGTTCGGCAGTACGGCCGACTGGCTGCATGCGGGCGACGGCCGCCAGGTCTCGGTCTTCAACGGCAACACCTGGCTGGAGAGCCTGTATGCGCAGGACAACTGGCGCATCGGCGACGCGTGGCGCGCAACGGTCGGTGCCCGCTTCGAACGGTGGCGCGCGTACGGCGGAGAACTGTCGAACGCCGTGCTGGCGGCGCCGCTGGGGTTCCCGTCGCGCAGCGAGACGGCGTGGTCGCCGAAGGCCGCGCTGTCTTGGCGCGTCAGTCCCGACTGGACCTTGAAGGCCTCGACGGGCCGTGCCGTGCGCAACCCGACGGCGGCCGAGCTGTTCCAGGGTTCCATCGTCGACAACGCGATCGTCAACAGCAACCCGAACCTGAAGGCGGAGAAGTCATGGACGAGCGAGCTGTCGGCCGAGACGCTGAACGACAAGGGCTCGCTGCGCGTGACGCTGTTCCGGGAAACGACGCGCGACGCGCTGTATTCGCAGCCGCTGCTCGTCGCCGGCGGTACGACCGTGAACACGGTGCAGAACGTGGGCCGCATCCGCACGAACGGCCTGGAAATGTCGGCGCAGGCGGACGACGTCGGCGTGAAGGGGCTCGACCTGACGGGCAGCCTCACGTTTGCCGATTCCATCATCACGGAGAACCCGGGCTTCCCGGCGAGCGTGGGCAAGTGGCAACCCCGCGTGCCGCGCTGGCGCGCGACGATGCTGGCGACGTGGAAGGCGAACGACCACTGGACCGCGACCCTGGGCGGGCGCTACAGCGGCCGCCAGTACGGGACGCTGGACAACAGCGACCCGAATGGCGACGCGTACATGGGGGTGTCGGACTATCTCGTGTTCGATGCGCGGGTGCGCTACCGGTTCGACCGCCACTGGAGCGCGGCGGTCGGCGTGGACAACCTCAACGACCGCACCTACTGGGCGTTTCACCCGTACACGCAGCGGACCGTCGTGGCGGAGGTGCGGTGGGATTTGTGATCAGCGCGGCGCAGCACCCAGGCGTTTGACGTTGCCCGAGCCGACCACCGAGCGGGTGACCTGCGGATCGCCGTAGTAATTGACGTCGCCGGAACCGGCGACGGTCAGGCTCAGGCTGTCGCGCACCCACAAGGTCGCGTCGCCGGAGCCGGCCACGGTGACGCTGGCGTTCTCGGTGCGTACATGGCCCATGTCGACGGTGCCCGAGCCGCCGATCGAGATCGACGTGCTGCGCGCCGTGCCGTCCAGCGCCTGCAGGTTGCCGCTGCCGCCGAGGGCGACGTTCACGGACTCGCCTTCGAGCTTGCGGACCTTGATGGAGCCCGAGCCGCCCACGTCGAAGCGCACGCGGGTGCCGCGTACGACGTCCGCATCGATGTTGCCGGAGCCGCCCAGCGCCAGGCGGTCGATGTCGCGCGCCTGCACGACGACCTTCAGGTTACGGGTGCGGAGGTTCGTATTGCGCTTGGCGCGGATCTTCAGGGTGCCGTCTTCGACGACGGTTTCGATCAGCGGCAGCAGGTTGTCGTCCGCCTCGACCGTCACGCCTTCGCGGCCGCTGCCGCTCTTGATCTCGACATTGCCCGGCAGGGACATGGCGAGGCCGCTGAAGTGGGCGACGTCGCGTGCCTGGCTTTGTACGCGGCCGCTGCCCTGCACCTGTTCGCTCCTGCTCCAGGGCCAGTCGCCTGCCTGGGCCTGCGGCGCGAGGGCGATGCAGGCGAGGGCGCCGGCGGCGATGAGGAAACGGCGGGTTGTATTGTGGGTCATGGTGGTCTCCCTGATGTGCATGGTGTCGATGTGCACATCCTAAGCGGGAGGGGACAGGCGGGGTACCGGTTTGCGACAAAACGCATGAAAACCGGACCGGAATGCACGCACGCGGGGTGAAACGCGTGCATTCCGGTCCGGATCGGCCGCTTATTTGGGCAGCGCGGACGCCGCTCCGGTCACCGTCAGCGCCGCCTTGACGGCCTGCGCATGCCCCGGCTGTCCGCCGCCCAGGTAGACCGTGTACGCGCCCGGCACGACCTTGCGCGCGCCGGCCGCGTCGACCTGCGACAGGGCGCGCGCATCCAGCGCCAGCGAAACGCGCTTGCGCTCGCCCGCCTTCAGGTGGATGCGGCGGAACCCTGCCAGCGTCGGATTGGCGGCATCGCCCGGCTTGGCCACGTACAGCTGGACGACTTCGTCGCCATCGCGCTTGCCGGTGTTGGCCACCTCGACGTCCACGTTCACCGGGCTGCCCGCCGCGACGGACGGCGCCGACAGCGCCGGCGTCCCGTAGCGGAACGTCGTGTACGACAGGCCGTGGCCGAACGGGTACAGGACGTCGCCCTTGAAATAGCGGTAGGTGCGGCCGTCCATGCGGTAGTCGCTGAATGCCGGCAGGCCCTCGACGCCGCGATAGAACGTGACGGGCAGGCGGCCCGCCGGGCTGTAGTCGCCCGCGATCAGGCCGGCCACCGCTCGTCCCCCTTCTTCGCCCGGATACCAGGCCTGGACGATGGCGGGAACGTGCTTGTCGGCCCAGTTGACGGACAGCGCGCTGCCGCTCATCAGCACGAGCACGGTCGGCTTGCCGGTGCCGACCACCTGTTCCAGCAGGCGTTCCTGCGGCGCCGGCAGGTCGAGGCTCGTGCGGTCGCCGCCGTTGAATCCCGGCACCTGCAGCTTCAGCTCCTCGCCTTCCAGGTTGGCGGAGAGGCCGGCCACGAACACGACGAGATCCGCGCGGCGGGCCAGGTCGACGGCTTCGCGGCCAGCGTCGATGGGCGTGCTCCACACCAGTTTCTGGTCGCCGCGCGCGCCGCGCTGTACGGCCTCGATCCGGATCGGATAGGTTTTACCCGCCTGCAGCTTCGCCTTGCCCGCCTCGATCGACGGCGTATCGCCGACGTCCCACGCATCCACGACCGGCTTGCCGTCGATCCAGATGCGGTACCCGGCATTGCTCAGGTAACGCAGGCTGTAGTCGCCCGTGCGCGGCGCTTTCAGGTAGCCGGTCCAGCGGGCGGAGGCATTGTGGCCGCCTTCCTGCCACGCGGCGCGGGCGTTCTTTTCGACGGCATTCCGCGCCGCGCCGGCCAGGTCGGGGCCATCGAAATGCTCGGCCTTCAGGCCCGGCGTGCGGCACGCGGCGTCCACGCACAGGTTCGCATCCGGCACGGGCGGCTCCGCCGGCCCGACGAGGCCCGTGCCCGGCGCGTACACGATCTTCGCCTCGGGGAAGCGGGCGCGGATGCCGGCCAGCACCGTCACCGGGTGCGACGGCTGGCCGTTGTAGTTGCCGACCAGCGCATCCTCGCTGTCCGCGTTCGGGCCGATGACGGCGATCGTCTTCGGCGTCTTTGTCAAAGGCAGCAGGCCGTCATTCTTCAGCAGCACCATCGCTTCCTGCGCCGTCTTCAGCGCGACGGCGCGGTGGGCCGGCGTGTCGTTGTCGGTCGGCTTGATGCCGGCATACGCCTGCGGCGGATCCTGGTCGAGCAGGCCCAGGCGGATGCGGTATTCGAACAGGCGCACGAGCGCGCGGTCGACGACGGCTTCCTTCAATTCTCCCTGGCGCACGGCGTTGACGATGGGGCCGGCCTCCGTCGTCATCCTGTTGCGGTAGTCGCCGCAGATCAGGTCCATGCCTGCGCTGAACGACGCGGCCACGGCCTGCTCGGGCGTCTTCGTGTAGTGCAGGCTGTCGTCGCGGTAGATGTTGGCGGCCGCGCCGCAGTCCGAGACGACGAAGCCCTTGAAACCCCAGGCGCGGCGCAGGTGCTGTTCCATCAGGTCGTCGCTGGCGCATGCGGGGATGCCGTTGACGGCGTTGTACGCGCACATGACGGAGGCGACTTTCCCTTCCGTGACTGTGGCGCGGAACGCGGGCAGGTACGTGTCTTCGAGGTCGTGCGGCGACGGGTGGACGTCTTCGCGGTGGCGGTTCGATTCCGGCCCGCTGTGCACGGCGAAGTGTTTTGCGGTGGCGATCGTCTTGTAGGAGTCTTTATCGTCACCCTGCAGGCCGTGGATGAAATTGATGGCGATGCGCGACGTCAGGTACGGGTCTTCGCCATAGGTCTCCTGGCCGCGGCCCCAGCGCGGGTCGCGGAAGATGTTGATGTTGGGCGACCACACGGTGAGGCCGCGGTACCAGTCCGTGCCGCCGTCGGGCGCGCGCGTGGCAAGGTATTTGGCGCGGAATTCCGTCGCGATGACGTCGCCGACCCGGTGCATCAGCGGCTCGTCCCACGTCGCCGCCATGCCGACGGCCTGCGGGAACACGGTCGCGTAGCCGGCGCGCGCGACGCCGTGCAGGCCTTCGTTCCACCAGTTGTATTTCGGGATTTTCAAACGCGGGATCGCGGGCGCGTCGTTGCCCAGTTGCGCCGCTTTTTCCTCCAGCGTCATCTGGGCGACGAGTTGGGCGGCGCGGGCTGCCGGATCCTGCTGGGCCAGTGCGGGTGCGGTGGCGCAGAGGGCGGCGAGCGCCAGCGGTGCGAGCGGAAAGGGGATGTGGCGAGTCATCGTAGTCTCCTGTTATAAATTTTCAAAGATGCTAACACGAAAATGTCGTGCGCTAACAGTCGACGCGATGTGGCGGCCAAGGCACGGTCGAAGCTTGGTGTTAGAAAAAATATCTTTCCAGTTGGAATTTTGACAGGATGCCGGTTTTATAATGAATGGATCGCTCAGCCGAGCCTGTTTGAACACGTCGAAGCATGATGGAATACCACCAGTCCTCGCAGATTCCCACCCTGTCGTATATCGAAAACGAAGACCATCCGGTGTTCGGGACCCTGGTCGAGCAGATATTGCACCTGCTGAATTCGAAGCTGGTGTTCTCCGACATCATCATCCACCAGAACAGTCCGCTGATGCTGCGGCAGCCGAAGGGCCTCGTCGCCGTGACGGACTCGCCGATCACGAAGGAAGAGCTGGAAGAGTTCTTCGACGTCATTGAGCCGAACTGGGCCGAGCGCATCGTCGACCGCGCCTTCGACCGCTCGATCGACCTGCACACGGCGCGCATCCGCGCCAACTGCTTCAGCTTCCAGGGCAAGAAGCGGCTGGGCTGCGTGATCCGCCGCTTCCCGAAGGAACCGCTGGCGCTGGACACGCTCGGCCTGCACGCCGACGAGCGCGAATTCGCGCGCCTGACGAGCGGCCTCGTGCTGATCATCGGCGACACGTGCCAGGGCAAGTCGACCACGATCGCCTCGATGCTCGACGAGATCAACAGGCAGCGCTCGGGCCACATCATCACCATCGAGGATCCGGTCGAGACCCTGATCCCGCAGCGCAAATGCATCATCACGCAGCGCGAGGTGGGCGTGGATGGCGACGTGGAAAGCTATTACCTCGGCGCGCTGGACGCGCTGCGCGAGCGTCCGGACGTGATCGTCATCGGCGAGATCCGCGACGCGCAAACGGCCCAGGAAGCGCTGGCGCTGGCCGAATCCGGCCCGCTCGTGCTGGCCACCTTGCACGCGCGCTCGACGGAGCTGGGCCTGCAAAAGATGCTGCGCCTGCTGGGCAATTCGGACGCGCAGGGCCAGGCCCTCGCGCATGCGCTGCGGGGCGTGCTGTGCCAGGCGCTGCTGCCGTCGAAGCAGGGCAACCGCTACCATCTCGCCACGGAATGCCTGACCATCAACCCGGCCGTGGCCGCGATGATCGAGGAGGGCGACCTGGGCGCCATCCGCGCGCACATGAACGCGGGGCGCGGGCCCGGGTGCCACACGATGAACAGCGTGCTGGAAGCGCTGCTGGCCGCGCACGTGGTCGGCGTGGACGAGGCGCGGGCGGCGACCACCGACCGGATCGGGTTTGCCGAGATGGTGTAACGGGCGCTAGCCCACGATGTGTTCCTTGATGAGCGCAGCCATGCGCGCGCAGGCCGGAGAAGGCGTCGCCGCACTGCTGTACAGCGCAAGCCGGATGCCCGGCAGCGCCGGCAAGCCGTCGAGCACGCGCACGTCGCCGGGCAACCCCAGGTTGGTCCGCACCGTCACGCCGAGCCCCGCCGCGACCGCGGCCCAGATGCCCGCCAGGCTGGCGCTCGTGTAGACGACGCGCCAGGGAATGCCGGCCCGGTCGAGCGCGTCGGTCGCCGCCTTGCGCATCAGGCAGGGCGCCTGCAGCGCCACGAGGCGCACCGGCTCGCGGGCAGGGTCTTGTGCGACCGACCCGATCCAGCGCATCGGATAGTCGCCCAGCAAATCCACGTACGGCAGCTCCGCACCCGTGTGCCAGCCCAGTGCGAGATCGATCTTCCCGGCCTGCAGTTGCGCGATGAGTTCGCTGTTGCGGGCGATGACGGCCTCGATCTGCAGGTCCGGATGGCTGCGCGTGAAGCGGCCGAGGACGTTCGACAGCAGGCGCTCGCCGAAATCTTCCTGCAGTCCCAGCCTGACGGTGCCTTCGAGATCCAGGCCGGCAAGGGCCGTGCGCGCCTCGTCGTTCAGGTCGAGGATGCGGCGGGCGTAACCGAGCAGCGTTTCGCCGGCGGCGGTCAGCTCCAGCCCCCGGCCGGACTTGCGGAGCAGGTCCGTGCCGGCCTGTCCTTCCAGTTTCTTCATTTGCATGCTGATGGCCGATGTCGACCGTCCCAGCCGGTCGGCCGCTTTCGCAAAACTGCCGAGGTCCACGCCTTCGCAAAAGCTGCGCAGCGCGTCCATGTCGAAATTCGTGCGACGCATGATTGTCCCGTTTTATTGAATGGTTGATTCAAATATATTCGATTTTCAGAATAGTTTGACGGCGTTACGATGGCCCCGTCAACCATTCAGGGAGCAAACGATGACGACGACGTTGAAAGGGCAGGGCCAGCACGCCCTGGGACATGTGCCGGCGCTGGCCGAGATCACGGACCGTGTGCTGTTCGGCGAAGTGTGGGAGCGCGGGCAACTGGGCAAACGGGACCGCAGCCTCGTGACGGTTGCCTGCCTGGTCGCGCTGTGCCGCGACGGCCAGCTGCCGTTCCACCTGCAGACCGCGCTCGACAACGGCGTCACCCGGCAGGAGCTGGACGAAGTCGTGACGCACCTGGCGTTCTATGCCGGCTGGCCCGCGGCCGCCACCGCCGCGCGCCTGCTCGGCGACCTGGATTGAGGAGACGGCCATGCCCTTCGCCCGTATCTCCCTGCGCCGCGGCAAACCGCGCGACTACCTGCGCGCCGTGTCGGACGCCGTGCACCAGGCCCTCGTCGACGCCTTCCGCATCCCTGTCGCGGACCGCTTCCAGGCCATCCATCAACACGACCCCGAGGAACTGGTCTTCGACCGCGATTACCTCGGCGGCCCGCGCAGCGGCGACTTCCTGCTCGTCTGCGTCACCGGCGGCAAGCCGCGCGACGCCGAGACCAAGCAGGCGTTTTATCGACGGCTCGCCGAGCTGCTGGCCGAATCGCCCGGACTGCGGCCGGAGGATCTCATGATCATCGTCCAGACGACGGACTACGCCGACTGGTCGTTCAGCAACGGCATCGCGGCGCCGCTGGCGGAGCAGAGACCATGATCGCGATGCAGTACCGCTTTCCGCTGCCGGCCGACTACGACATGGCGATCATCGACCGGCGCATCGCGGACAGGGGCCATCTAACGGACGGTTTTCCGGGGCTCCTGTTCAAGGCCTATCTCGGCGCGCGCAAAACGGCGCCGGGCAACGACAACGCCTACGCGCCGTTCTACGTCTGGAATACGGTCGACGGCATGCACGCGTTCCTGAACGGCCCGGGATTCGCGGGCGTGGCGCAGGCGTTCGGGCGGCCGGCGGTGGCGACGTGGCTCGTGTGGCAGGCGCTGTGCGCGCCCGGCTTCGAGAAGGCGCGCTTCGCATCCGTCGAGCGGCGGACGATCCCGCCCGGCACCGACCTGGAGGCGTTGCGCGGCGACGAGACGCGGCTGGCCGTGGCGGCGGTCGACGGCGGCGCGCGCGCGGCGGTGGCGGGCTACGAGCCGGGGGACTGGACGCTGGTGCGCTTCCGGTTGTGGGACGATGAACCGGCGGCCGATGACGCCGCGTGTGTCTACGCGGTCGGCCACGTGTCCACGGCGTGAGCCGCTACCAGATCGCGTTCATCTCGCTTTCGTCTTCCGTGTAGCGCACGGGCGCCAGGTTATGGCTGGCGACGAGTGCCTTCACGGTCGACGGGGCGCTCCGTTCGATGCGCTCGTGCGCGAGGACGCGGTCGACGATCTCCGCTTCGGTGATGCGCCCGGGCGTGGCGAATTCCAGCGGTTCTTCGTTGTTGCGGTACCAGACGCGATAAGTCGGCATGTCATCCTCCTTGTGATAGGGCCTACCCGTGCCTGAGGATCGCAATGATTTCGGCCCCGACGACCAGGCCGCAAATCACCAGTAAATGTACCGTCATCAGCACGAGGGATCGTCCCACGGCGGCCCATTTGCCGCCGCCGTAGACAGTATGCATTGCGGCGGGCACGTAGGCCACGATCCATGCGACGGGCAGCAACTGCACGACATCCCAGGGTGAAATCAGGGTGAAGGCCCCCTGGGCGACGCATGCGATCAACCAGCCCAGGTTGCCTGGTATTACGATCATCAGGCTGGCGAGCACGAATGCGAACGTCGTGGTGTGCAGTGCGAAGACGAGATGGTCGCCGTAATGGCGTCGCGAGCGCCACCAGATCAACTTCAGATAACAGGCGAACAGCGGCAACGCGCCGATCAGCATGTAGGGCAGGTTCGCCAGGAAACCGTGGTTGACGATCTCGGCCTGTTCTTCCGGCGCGGCATCCATGAACCGCTGGGCATGCCGTGCCCACGTCCGGTCGACACTGCCGAGTGCCGTGAGCGCCTGCTCCACCGTGTGCGCCCCGCTGTCCGACTTGCCCTTGATGGCCAGTGTCGCGACAGGGAAGGTGCCGTCGTTTCTCGCCAGGCCGGGCATGGCGTGGCTGTAGGCGGCGCCGAACGACCGGTCGTCGAACGTGACCTGCGGAAGGTCGACGCCGTACAGCTTGATCAACCCGAACATTACCAGGCTCAGCGTCAGGTACAGGCGCAGAGGGTCGATGTAGGGGACGCGCCGTCCGCGCAGGAAATCCAGCGTCAATTGTCCCGGCCTGGACATCAGCAACCGCAGCGTGCGCCACAACCTGCCTTCCAGCGCGACGTAATGGCCGATGAACTCGTGAATGAATTCGCCTGCGCTTGGAGAGTGAACGGTGAGTGACTCGCCGCACAGCGAACAAAAATGATCCCGTGCGTCGGCGTGGCAGTTGGGGCAGCGCCGCGCCGCTTCATGTTCCGCTACGTGGTGTTGCGCAGTCTCGATGCTGGGTTCCAAACGGTTTGACTCCTCGGGCAATATCCCCGCAGGTTACACGAGCGATACCGATGAAAAATGCGTGGATTCTCACGCCATGACGGATCAATCGAGCGGCACCGCCCGCCACCGGTTGACTTCCGGCGCCGTGACGGCAGGTGCCGCATTGCCCCAGCTATTCCTCACATACGTCACGACGGCCGCCACTTCCGCATCGTCCAGCACGGGACTGTAGGGCGGCATCCCGAACGGCCGCGGATTCCCGGCCGTGGTGGGCGGGAAGCCGCCGTTCAGCACGATGCGGATCGCGTTCACCGGGTCGTCCATCGTCAGCGCGCCGTTGCCCGCCAGCGGCGGATACGCGGGATGGCCGGCGACGCTCGTGCCGCGGCCGTCGGCGCCGTGGCAGTCGGCGCAGTGGTGCTCGTACAGCTTCCTGCCCGCCTTCATGACCTCTTCCGGCGGCGGGTCGGACGGACGGCGCGGCGACGGATCGGCCGGCAGCGATTTCAGGTACGCCGCCATCGCCCCCGCGTCCGCATCGGTCAGGTATTGCAGGCTTTGCCCCACCACTTCCGCCATCGGCCCGAACACGGCGCCGCGCGGCGCGACGCCCGTGCGCAGCAGCTGGACGATGTGCGCCCGGTCCCAGTTGCCGAGGCCCGCTTCGTTGTCGGCGTCGAGCGCGGGCGCGTACCAGCCGACGATAGTGATGTGGCCGCCGGACAGCCGGGAGCCCGTCGCACCGAGGCCGTTGCGCGGGCTGTGGCAGGCGCCGCAATGGCCCAGGCCTTCGACGAGATAGGCGCCCCGGTTCCACTCGGCGCCTTTCGCAGGCTGCGGCGCATACACGCCCGGTTTGAAGTACAGCAGGCGCCAGCCGGCCAGCACGATCTGCTGGTCGTACGGGAAACGCAGCGCGTGCGGGCGATTCGGCTGGTTGACGGGCGCCAGGCTGCGCAAATAGGCGTACAGCGCGTCGGCGTCGTCGCGCGTGACCTTTGTCGTGTTCGTGTACGGGAAGGCCGGGTACAACAAGCGGCCGCCTTTCCCGATGCCGTCGTGCAGGGCGTGCCAGAAGTCGTCCGCGGTCCAGGCGCCGATGCCCGTCTGCGCATCCGGCGTGATGTTCGGCGCGTAGACGGTGCCGAACGGCGTGGCGAGTGCCCGTCCGCCCGCATACGGCGCGCCGCCGCGCGTCGTGTGGCAGGCCATGCAGTCGCCCGCGCGGGCGAGATAGGCGCCGCGGGCGATGTTGGCGGGCGTCGCGGCCCACGCTGCCTGCGAGCGCGACGGGATGAATTCGGCGCGCGGCCACGCGACGAACACGGCGGCCAGCGCCGCCACAAACAAGATCAGGACCAGGGCGACGATGCGCTTCATGGCCGCTCCCGCTTCTGCTCCACCTTGCTGCCGCACGCGAGCGGCATCGGGTGGTTCACGTCGGGCGCAGGCGTGGCGTCGTCCGGCACCGGTTCGCTCGCGAGCCAGCCCGAGATGGCCGCCACGTCCGCCAGCGACAGGCGCCCGGCGATCGTCGCCATGCAGTCGGGCGCGTGGGCGCGGCGGGTGCCGTTCCGCCACGCGCCGAACTGGGCGTTGATGTAGTCGCGCGGCAGGCCCAGCAGGCCCGGGATGGCGGGCAGGGCGCCCGTCAGGCGCTGGCCGTGGCACGCGATGCAGGCCGGTACCTTCAACGTCGCGTCGCCGCGCATGACGAGTTCGCGGCCCCGTTCCATCTGTCCGGCCGGCAGGCTCGCGCGCGCCAGCACGGGCGCGGGCACGTGCCGGGTCGAGAACCACGTCGCGATCTCGTGCAGGTAATCGTCGGACATGTGCTCGACCATGTAGGTCATCAACGGATACTGGCGGCGCCCGGCGCGGAAGTTCTGCAACTGGTTGTACAGGTAGCCGGCCGGCTTGCCGCCGATGCGCGGGTAGTAGTTCGGACCCGACGACGGCTGCGGCGCCGGCGCGGACGGGCTGCCGTGGCACGACGTGCACGCGGCCACGCGGCGTTCCAGCGTGTCCGGCACTACCTGCTGGGCCAGTGCTGGAGCCACGTGCAAGGTTGCCAGCAACAGCAAGGCAGGGCGCAAATACATGACGTTCCTGTGGTCGACGAGAAAGTACAAGCGGCATGATACCGCGTCGACTTGAACGTCACGCAATCTTTTGAGAAAGCTAATTTAACGCGCGTCCTGGAATGTATGCAGGTAAGCCAGCAGCGCAGCCATCTCTTTCCCGTCGTGGATGCCCCAGAAGCGCATCTTCGTGCCCGGTACGGTCTTGTCGGGATCGCGCAGGTAGGCGGCCAGCGTGCGTTCATCCCACACGATGCCCGACGCTTTCATCGCATCGGAATACCTGAAATCCGGCGTGCTGCCGGCGCGCCGGCCGAACAGCCCGTTGAGCTGCGGCCCGAAGCCGCCGCGCGCGTTCGGGCCGACCTGGTGGCACGACGCGCATGGCTTGAAGACGGTGGCGCCATCGACCGGACCCTCGTGGCGCGAGCAGCCGGCCAGCAGGACCAACAAGACGACGATGAAGCGCATGTCAGGTGCGCGGCTTGGGCTGCGCGGCCCGCCTCGGCCCGCCGACGATGGGTTTCGGCGGCAATGGCGGCGGCGGATTCGCGCGCCAGTGGCGGTAGATGCGCAGGGCGACGTGGGCGTCGTCGGCCGCGTACAGGATCTGCTTGTCGGACAGGCGCGGCAGGGCCCAGTTGGTCGTCGTGATCTTGCGCGACTTCTGCAGGCGCTTGCCGAAGAAGCGCGCGACGGCCGTCTTCGCGCCCAACGCGTTGCGCTCGCCGCGGCGCAGGGCGGTGGACAGGTCGAGCACGTTGCACGTCTCGATGCCCAGCTTGGCGCGCAGGCGGCGCAGGTCGTCGCCGAGGCCGAAGCCGACTTTCAATATCGACGGCGATTCCAGCACGGCGCGCAGCACGTCGACGCCGGGAGGGATGTCCGGAGCGGCGTCCGGCGCGCGCGGCTTGAGCACGCCGATCTGGAACAGATAGGCGTGCTGGTCGGTGGCGAGCTGGACGAGATGCGGTCCCGTCGATTGCTCGCCCTTCTGGAACGTGGGCTTGGATTCGGTGTCGAAGCCGATGACGTCGGACGCCAGCAGCGCGGCCAGCGCGCCGTCCGCATCCTGGCGCGTGCGCACGAGGCGCACGTCGGCCAGGGTGATGCCTTCGTAAGGGGGGAGGGCGTCCTCGGCCTCGCTCATCCGTGCTGCCGGATCAGCGTTTCGCGAACTTGGAGGCCAGCTGCTGCAGCTTTTCCTGGCGCTTGCGGTCGGCTTCCGCCTGCGCGGCGGCATCGCGTTCGGCCTTCTTGCGCTCGGCTTCCTTCTTGAAGCGTTCCTGCAGGAGTTCCTTGGCGTGCTGGCGGTGGGTGTCCGTCACCTCGGCGCCCGGATTGCCGTCGAGGTCGTAGCGCACGGTGGCTTTTTCCATTGCACGCAGGTAGCGCATCGAGCCCGTGTGGATGCCCAGGGCGGCGCGCATCGTCTTGCGGTTCAGGTTGGGCAGGCGGGCCAGCACCTGCTTGTCGATGCCGATCGCCAGCGGCAGGCAGTCGCGGAAGGCCTTGAACTGTTGTTGCAGCTGCTTGAGCAGGGCGCGGGGCGACTGGGCGGCTTCCGGGGCCGCAGCCGGCGCGTCGTTTGCAGGCGCGTCGGGCGTGGCATGGGTGGCGTTTTCGGTGGCCTCGGGGAGCTCGGCGACAGGACTCATCGTATTCATTGACTTCATGGTAAGAACGGGAAGCGGAAGGATAGCATGGCCGCGCCGCGCGCGTGCCGCTCAGCCACGTAACGGATCGTTTTATTGACTGGACAACTGTGATTTCATGCATGTACAGCGGCGCGCGGCCAAGAAATCGTGTATGATCCGCCCCTTTCCTTGCGCACGGTTTGCGCCGACGCAGCCAGGGTCGGGAAGAGGAAAAGGAAATATGCGTCTGAGTGATATCCATTATCGGATATTTCAATTATCGCTAAACATTTCCTTAAGGCATAATGCCTTCGTCTCCTCTATTTCTCCTCTGGAAAATAGATTCAAGCCCGTTGTCTGACGGGCTTTTTTTCGTTCCGACATGCTAACCCGCGATTTCAACCACGTTCCGTTCCGCTTGAACCCTCTGTGCACGCGCGCCGCAGCCCGTCCCGGCTGCCCGGGGCGCCCGCCGGGCAGCGGCAGGAGTGCTTGATATCGGGGTTTCCGCCCCTAGCTAGGGCCTTCCCTCTCATCCCCGCCCACACGGTCCGCATTGCGGGCCAGGTGGGTTATTGACTTCGCAGGCACCGCGCCACGCCTCGACTGGAGAAAGTTATATGAAAAACACCGCCAAGACCCTGACACTGACAGCGAAGAAAGCGCCGGCCAAGAGCACGGCCCAGCTGTCGGTGCCAAAGACCGCGACCTCGTATTTCCTCGAAACGGAAGCGGCAGCCAAGGTGACGGTGGTGAAGACGCGTTCGCGCCTGGCGTCGCTGAAGGCGGTGCAGGCCGAGGAAACGTCGCGCCTGCAGCCGGAACAGTTCGACGAAGCTGTTGCCGCAGGTAAAGCGCAGGCCGAGGCCGTCGCTGCCGACGTGCAGGCAACGGAAAGCGTTGCCGAGCCGGTCGCAGAGGCTGCCGAACCCGTCGTCGCACCGGTCGCCGCCGTGGCCCTGGACGAGACGGACGACGCGATCCCGACGCCGACCGCGCCCGCCGCGCCGCCGGTGATCGTCAAGAAGCGCGTCTCGCGCCTGGCCGCGCTGAAAGCCGATGCCGCGCCTGCCGCCGCAGTCGTTCCGGAGCCGGTCGCCGCACCGGAAGTGCCGCCCGCCGCCGTTGCCGCGCCTGCTGCCGAACCGGCCGCCCGCGTCGTACGCACCCGCACCGCGCGCCGCATCGAGCCGTCCGTGGCGACGACGTCGTCCACCCAGCCGACCGGCACCGTCAGCACGACGACGGACGCCGCCGCGCTGGCCGCGATCGACACGTCCGGCTACCTGCTGCCGCAGGTGAAAGTGCCGGGCCGCCGCGGCCGCAAGCCGAGCGAATTCGTGCCGGAGAACGACGAGATCGCGGCGCTGAATGCCGTCGAGCGCGCCGAGCTGAAGGCCGCGTCGAAGCTGCGTGAACGCAAGGCCAAGGGCGGCGCCAGCCTGTTCGGCACCGAGGAAGGCTTCTCGGGCGAGGAACTGGAAAAGCGCCGCCAGCAGCTGAAGAACCTGATCAACATGGGCAAGGAGCGCGGCTACCTGACCCATGCGGAGATCAACGACCACCTGCCGGAAAACATCATCGATCCGGAAGCGATCGAAGGCATCATCGCGACCTTCAACGACATGGGCATCGCCGTCTACGAGCGCGCGCCGGAAGCGGAAATGATGCTGCTGTCGGACGCCGTCGTCACGCCGACGAGCGAAGACGAAGTCGAAGCCGCGGCTGCGACCGCGCTGTCGACCGTCGACTCCGACTTCGGCCGCACGACCGATCCGGTCCGCATGTACATGCGCGAGATGGGCGCCGTGTCGCTGCTGACGCGCGAAGGCGAGATCGCCATCGCCAAGCGCATCGAGGACGGCCTGAAGGACATGGTCCAGGCGATTTCCGCGTGCCCGGTGACGATCTCCGAGATCATCGCGCTGTCGCACAAGATCGCCGCGGACGAGCTGAAGATCGATGACGTCGTCGACGGCCTGATCGACCCGAACGAAGGCGCCGCGACCACCGCGCCGGTGACCAGCGCCAGCGACGAGGACGAGGACGAGGAAGACGACGACGTCGGGGAAGAAGAGGACGAGGGCGGTGCCGGCGGCAGCGCCGCGGCGGGCTATTCGGCCGAGCAGCTGGCCGCGCTGAAGAAGGGCGCGCTGGACAAGTTCTCGATCATCCAGAAGCAGTTCGACAAGATGGGCCACGCGTTCAAGACGCAGGGCTACGGCTCGCCGGCGTACACGGCGGCGCAGGAAGTGATCTCGTCGGAACTGCTGGGCATCCGCTTCACGGCCAAGGTCGTGGAAAAGCTGTGCGACACGCTGCGCGGCCAGATGGACGAGGTGCGTTCGATCGAGCGCGCCGTGCTGGACATCTGCGTGAACCGCTGCGGCATGCCGCGCGCCCACTTCATCAAGGTCTTCCCGGGCAACGAGACGGACCTCGAATGGGTGCAGCGCGAAGTCGACTGCGCGTACCCGTACAGCGCCGTCCTGAAACGCAACGCCCCGGCGATCCTCGAACTGCAGCAGCGCATGATCGACCTGCAGGCGCGCGTGGCGCTGCCGCTGGCGGACCTGCGCACCATCAACCGTCAGATGGCGGCCGGCGAAAAGCGCGCGCGCACCGCGAAGCGCGAAATGACCGTGGCCAACCTGCGTCTCGTGATCTCGATCGCGAAGAAGTACATCAACCGCGGCCTGCAGTTCCTCGACCTGATCCAGGAAGGCAACATCGGCCTGCTGAAGGCCGTGGACAAGTTCGAATACCGTCGCGGCTATAAATTCTCGACGTACGCGACGTGGTGGATCCGCCAGGCGATCACGCGTTCGATCGCCGACATGGCCCGCACGATCCGCGTGCCGGTGCACATGATCGAGACGATCAACAAGATGAACCGCATCTCGCGCCAGATCATGCAGGAAACGGGCACCGAGCCGGACATGGCGACGCTGGCGACGAAGATGGAGATGCCGGAATCGAAGGTCCGCGAGATCATGAAGATCGCGAAGGAACCGATCTCGATGGAAACCCCGATGGGCGAGGACGGCGATTCGCAGCTGGGCGACTTCATCGAGGACAACGCGACGCTGGCGCCGCTGGACGCCGCGATGCACGCGTCGATGCGCAACGTGATCAAGGAAGTGCTGGACTCGCTGACCCCGCGCGAAGCGAAGGTCCTGCGCATGCGCTACGGCGTCGAGATGTCGAACGACCACACGCTGGAAGAAGTGGGCAAGCAGTTCGACGTGACCCGCGAGCGTATCCGCCAGATCGAAGCGAAGGCGATGAGCAAGCTGCGCCAGCCGTCGCGCTCGGACAAGCTCAAGACGTTCCTGCAGAACCAGTAAGCCGTACCGTACGGGCCTGAAAAGCCGCGCCGCCCGACCGGGCCGCGCGGCTTTTTCATTGTGCGGGCAAGAGTCCTGCCAGGAAGGCCTGCACCGGGCGCGAAGCCTTCCCGGCTTCGGAGCAGACCAGGCCGAATTCGCGGTGAACAGGCGGCATCAGCGGCATGACGCGCAGCCCGCGCCGGTCTTCCGGCAACGCCGATTCGGGCACGAGGGCGACCCCCATGCCTTCGCGCACCAGCATGCACGCGCTGGCCCAGTCGCGCACGGTCACGCGGACGTCCGGCAGGCGCAGGCCCGCCCGTTCCACGAGACTCCGGCCATGCACGGCGCAACCGCCCGTGGCGAGGATGAACGGCTGCGCGGCCACTTCGCCGAGCGTGACGCCGTTCGCGCTGGCGCGGCGGCCCAGGGGATGACTGGAAGGCAGCACCGCCACCCAGGCATCGCGTCCCAGCAGGGCTGCCGCGCGTCCCGGGGCGGGATTCAACACCACCCCCAACTCCACCGTGCCGGCGCCCAGCCACGCTTCCACTTCCTCGTCCGTGCCTTCGAGCGCCACCAGTGCAATGCCGGGATGGCGGCGCTGGAAATCCCGCAGCAGGCCAGGCAGCAGCGTCGAGATCACCGATGGAAAACTGGCCAGGCGGATACGGCCGCTATTGAGGCCCCGGCTGTCATCGGCCAGCGCGCGAATCGCGTCGAGGCGCGCCACCATCGCACGGGCCTGCTCCACGACCTGCTCGCCCAGCGCCGTGATGCCGATGTGCCGCCGCTCGCGCGTGAACACCTTGAATCCCAGCGACGCTTCCAGCTGCGCGATGGCCTGGCTGGCACCGGACTGCGTAATGCCCACGCGCTCGGCGCCGCGCGATATGTTGCCGGCTTCGGCCACGGCAACCAGCAGGCGCCAATGCAATAGGTTCATCATGGGAATCAGTAGCTCAGCTAATACATGGAAAATCAGACATTAATTTTACGGGCGAATGGGCCACGAGGATACTGGGCGGCTGTATTCAACGTGCCGAGGAGTCCCATGAAGCTGTACTACGCCCCCCATACCTGTTCGCTGTCTCCGCATATCGTGTTGCGCGAACTCGGCCTGCCGTTCGATCTCGTCAAGGTGGACAACCGGACCAAGCGCACCGCGGACGGCCGCGATTTCCTCACCATCAATCCCAAGGGCTATGTGGCCGCGCTTGAACTGGACGACGGCCAGGTGCTGACCGAAGGTCCGGCCATCATTCAGTACCTGGCCGACCTCGACCCGGACAGCGGACTGGCGCCGCGCGCCGGCACCTGGGAGCGGGTGCGGCTCCAGGAGTGGCTGAACTTCGTCGCCACCGAGATCCATGCCGGTTCGGCCCCCTTGTTCAACAAGGCCCTTCCCGAAGAGGCCCTGGCCTGCTTCCGCGCCAGGCTGTCCAGGCGATTCGATGTCTTGCAGGACGTACTGCGCGGCCGGGACTATCTGGCAGGCGCGTCTTTCAGCATCGCCGACGCCTACCTCTTCACCGTGCTGGGCTGGTGCAGGTTCTTTTCCATCGATCTCGGCCACTGGGCCGCGCTGCAGGCCTATGTGCAGCGGGTCGGCGCGCGGCCCGCCGTACTGGCGTCGTTGCGTGCCGAAGCCGCGCCGTGATCAGCCGGGCGCCTTGCCGCCGGTCGAGGCGAGGAGCCTGGCAAGGAGGGTCGAAAGCTGCGCCTGCTCCTGCGCCGTCAACCCGCTGACGATGGCCTGCTGGTTGGCGACGTGCTCGGCAACGGCCTTGTCGATGAGGGCGAGTCCCGTGGCGGAGAGCGCCACAAGGGTGCCCCGGCCATCCCTGGGGTGGGGCTGGCGTTGCACGAGCCCGGCCTTTTCCAGCCGATCGATGCGGTTCGTCATGCTCCCGGACGAGATCATGGCCGCTTCATAGAGGTCGGTCGGCGTAAGCGCATAGGGCGCACCGCTGCGCCTCAGCGTTGCCAGTACGTCGAATTCGCCCGGCTGCAAGCCGAAGCGCGCAAACAGCGGATTAAGGTGGTCGCGCATGACCACCACGCCCGCTTCTCCCAGCCGTCCCAACAGGATCATGGGCCCGACGTCGAGGTCCGGGCGCTCGCGCGCCCACTGTTCCGCTGCTTTTTGTGCTCTATCCATTGTTTGCAAGTATCTTGATGTAGAGATAAAATATCTTCACGTCAAATTATATGGAATGGCCGTCGCGCCGCCAAGCGTCGAACGGTTCCAGGAACTCAACATGTCAAAATCACTCGGCGCATTTGCATTTCCGGCAGCGGTAGTGCTCGTTGGAATCAACCTCCGTCCCACGATGGCGACGATCGGACCACTGCTCAACGTGATCCAGCGCGAAACGGGGCTGAGCGATACCGGAGCCAGCCTGCTGACCACGCTGCCGGTCGCATTGATGGGCGCGTGCATGCTGGGCGCCGCCCGCCTGCAAGCCGCACTCGGCGCGCGCCGGGGCATCGCGTCCGGCGTCCTGCTCATCGTGCTGGCCTGCCTGGGGCGCTGGGTGTGGAGCGGCGCTCCTGCGTTGCTCGCCACTGCGATCGCGGGCGGCATCGGCATCGCGATGGTCCAGGCGTTGATGCCGATGGTGATCCGGCACCGCGCGGGAGGGCACACGGCAACGGTGATGGGGATTTATTCGACGGCGATCATGGGCGGGGCGATGATCTCCAGCGCGGCCGGTCCCTGGCTGGCGCAAGGCATGAGCTGGACCGCGGCCCTGGGCGTATGGGTGTTTCCCGCCCTGGTGGGACTGGCTGCATGGTGCCTGGCCACGTCGCAACCCGATGCGCTGCCGGTGCACAAGACACGGCGCCCGGTCCATCGCAAGAGGCGCGGTTGGCTCCTGCTGGGCTTTTTCGGCCTGGGCACCGGTGCATATACCCTGGTATTGGCGTGGCTCCCGCCGTTTTACACCCAGCTCGGCTGGTCGGCCGAGGCGGCAGGGGCGTTGCTTGGCGTCCTCACATGCGCGGAAGTGGCGGCAGGGATTGCCGTATCCGCGGCGATCGGCCGTGCGCCCGACCGGCGCCCCGTCCTGTTCCTGTCGATCGGGGCGCTCCTCGCGGGGATGCTCGGCTTTTCACTCGCCCCAGCCGCTCTCGCATGGCCGGCGGCACTGCTGGCCGGATTCGGTATCGGTGCGCTGTTCCCCCTGTCGCTCATCGTCGCGATGGACCATGGCGACAATCCGGCGGATGCCGGTGCGATCGTGGGGTTCGTCCAGGGCGGCGGCTACCTGCTGGCGGCGATCCTGCCGCTCGCCGCCGGGCTGCTGCGCGAGCACCTCTCGAATCTCGCACCGGCATGGTGGTTGATGGCCGGGCTCTGCCTCGTGCTGGCGCTCATCGCCATTCCGTTGCGCCCCGGCCATCGCATTTCTTTCCAGGGCTGACACACGGCGTCCGGCATGCCGGTCCGACAAGCATTGTTGTGCCGCCCCGACACAAGTTATCAAACGAAAAATGGTTCCACACGGAAATTCATAATCTGTCTGGTATTGACGAGCCAGCTTGCGGATACTTGGCACATCGACTGTTCCGCATATTCACATGGTTCGCCTTTCTTCAATTTTCCTGGCCGCCGCCTGCGGCCTCCCGCTGGCCGCATTGGCCGGCGATGACGACACGATTTCCTCCGACCGTCCCGACGTCGTCGAATCCAGCCAGGTGGTCGGCAAAGGCCGCCTGCAACTGGAAACGAGCCTGCAGTGGGAGCGCGACCGCGCCGACGGCGTGACCGCGCGCACGCTGACCACGCCGACCCTGCTGCGCATCGGCCTGGGCGAGACGACCGAGCTGCGTTTCGAGACGGACGGCCGCACGATCGAACACGCGGGTGGCGCGACCGCGGCCGGTTACGCCGACACGTCCGTCGGCATCAAATGGCATATGGCCGACCAGATGGGGGCCGCGCCGTCGCTGGGCTGGCTGCTGCATGCGGACCTGCCCAGCGGCAGCAAGACGCTGCGCGGCACCGGCGTGCGCCCGTCGCTGCGCGTCGCCGCCGAGTGGGAGCTGGCCAACGGCTTCGAATTCGGCATCATGCCGGGCGTCGGCACCGACAACGACGAGCGCGGTGCCCGCCGCGGCTACGGCATCCTTGCCGCCACGCTCGGCCGCGACATCACGGAACGCCTGCGCGGCTTCGTGGAACTGGCCGCGCCGCGCATCGCGCGCGCCGACCGGGGCGGCACGCAGGCGAGCGTCGACGCCGGCGTGACGTGGCTGGTCACGAACGACATCCAACTGGACGCCGCGGTGATCCGCGGCCTGAACCGCCGCACGGCGGACCTGGGCATCGGCCTGGGCCTGTCGGTCCGCCGCTGAAGGAGCGCCCATGCTGAACCGCTTTACCATCCGCCAGCGCATGCTGGCCTGGAACGTCACCGCCATCGCCTTCGTCGTGATGGTGGGCGGCATCGGCGAACTGGCCGTCGGCCAGCTCGACGGCGCCATGGATGCCATCACAGGCAACGGCAGCGCCATCCGCCACCAGATGCAGGCCGACCAGGCGCACGACGCGCTGCGCGCCGACGTGCTGGCCGCGCTGCTGGCGGGCGACGCCGACACGGCCGCGCGCGACGCCGCCCGGCGCGAAGCCGCCGAACACACGGCGCTGTTCCGCGAGATGATGGCGAACCTCGACAGGCAGGTGAAGGATCCCGCGATCCGCGCGGCCATCGACAAGGTGAAACCGGACGTCGACGCTTACCTGCGCAGCGTCGACGGCATCCTGAAACTGGCCGATCCGGCCGCCGCGCGCGCCGCGTATCCGGCGTTCATGGACCGCTTCCACGTACTCGAAAAAAGCATGGAGGCGCTGTCCGGACGCATCGAAGCCGCGTCGGACGACACGCGCGCCGCCGGCGACGCGACGGTGCGCGCCGCACGCGTCCGCGTGATCGTGATGGCCCTGCTGGCCGCGCTGACGACGTTCGTGGCGGGCGTCCTGCTCGTGCGCTCGATCAGCCGTCCGCTCGACGCCGCGATCGACCTCGCCGACCGCATCGCGGCCGGCCGCCTCGATACCGGCCTCGCGTGTGACGACGACGACCGCAGCGAGACGGGGCGCCTGAACCGCGCGCTGGCGGCGATGCAGGCCAGCCTGCGTCGCATCGTCGGCGACGTGCGCGGCGGCACCGAGGCCATCGCGACGACCACGGCGCAAATCGCCAGCGGCAACGCCGACCTGTCGCGCCGCACGGAGTCGCAGGCCGGGGCGCTGGAAGAGACAGCGTCCTCGATGGAGCGGCTGACGGCCACCGTGCGCCAGAACGCGGAGCACGCGCGCGAGGCGGACAGCCTCGCGCAATCGGCGTCGGCCATCGCCCAGCGCGGCGGCGCCGTCGTGGGCCAGGTGGTCGACACGATGGGCGCGATCGACACGTCCGCGCGCCGCATCGTCGACATCATCGGCGTCATCGAAGGGATTGCGTTCCAGACCAACATCCTCGCGCTGAACGCGGCCGTGGAAGCGGCGCGTGCGGGCGAGCAGGGACGGGGCTTTGCCGTCGTCGCGGGCGAGGTGCGCACCCTGGCCCAGCGCGCCAACGCGGCCGCGCACGAGATCAAGGGCCTCATCGACGATTCCGTGGCCCGCGTCGACGCCGGTACGCGCCTCGTCGCGGAAGCGGGCGCCACGATGCGCGACGTCGTCGACAGCGTGGGCCGCGTGACGGCGATCATCGGCGAGATCAGCATCGCGAGCGGCGAGCAGGAACAAGGCATCGGCCAGGTCAACCGCGCCATCGGCGAGATCGACGGCGCGACGCAGCAGAACGCGGCGCTCGTCGAAGAGGCGACGGCGGCGGCGAGCGCCATGCAGGAACAGGCGGAGCAGCTGCGCCGGCTCGTGGCCAGCTTCGTGCTCGACGCGGCCCCGGCCTCCGCGCCGCGTGCACCGCAGCCGCAGGTGGGAGCACCGCACCTGGCGCTGCAATGATTACGGTTTAGACAGGTTGGGCCGCGCCGGCCCGGCCTTGGCATACTGTCGGTATGCAACCTTCGATCCCTTCCGTTTCCCTGGCCTGCCTGCTGGCAGGCGTCCTGTCCGTCCCGGCCGCCCATGCGGACGACGACACCATCAACCCCGACCGTCCCAACGTCGCCAACTCGAGCCAGGTCGTGGGCAGCCACCGCGTCCAGCTCGAGACCGGCCTGCAATGGGACCGCCAGCGCGACCTTGAGGCGCACGTGCGCACGCTGACGACGCCGACCCTGTTGCGCATCGGCGTATCCGATGCGCTCGAACTCCGCGTGGAAACGGACGGCCGCACCGTCGAACACGCGAGCGAGCCCGCGTCGGGCGTGCACACGGTCAGTGCCGGCTGGGCGGATCTGTCCGCGGGCGTGAAGTGGCATGTCGCCGACCAGGACGGCATGCGGCCGTCGGTCGGGATGATCGCCGAGGTGGCGCTGCCGACGGGTAGTGCGGGGCTGCGCGGCAGCAGGTTCCGGCCGGCGGTCGAGTTGCCGCTGGAGTGGGATCTCGGGCATGACTGGTCGCTGGGCGTGATGCCCGGCGTCGTGCGCGACAGCGGCTTGACGTATGGCGTGTTGGCCGCGTCCGTCGGGAAGGCGTTCAGCGAGCGGCTGCACGGCTTCGCGGAAGTGGCCGCGCCGCAGATCGGGCACGGCACGCAGACGATTGTCGACACGGGCGTGGCTTGGCTCGTGAACAGGGATTGCCAGCTCGACGCGATGGTCGTGCATGGGCTGAATCGCCAGACCCCGGGGCTCAGCCTGGCGTTTGGCGTGTCGGTCAGGCGCTAACGTCGAACACGACTGAAGCTATAATTTGAGCGAACACAACCTGACGACCGTCGGGAGAGCGCGTCGTACAACTTGGAGAGCAGTGTGAAAACAAACAGGGCCCCGTTGCCGGGGCCCTGTCGTTACGAGATAAAGGGAGCGTCAGCCGGTATTGCGAAGTCCCGCCGCCACCCCGTTGATCGACAGGTGAATCCCGCGATGCACCCGCTCGTCGACCTTCTGCTCGGCCGACAGCGCCCGATGCCGCTGAATGAGCTCGACCTGCAGGTGGTTCAACGGATCGAGATAGGCAAACCGGTTCTGGATCGACCGCGCCAGCAGCGGATTGTTCACGAGGCGTTCATCGGTCCCCGTGACGAGTTCCAGGCAGCGCAGCGTCTCCGCATACTCGGCCGAAATCCGTTTGAAGATGCGCTCGCGCAGTTCGGCGTCCGGCACCAGTTCCGCGTAGCGCGACGCGATCGCGAGGTCGGTCTTGGCCAGCACCATGTCCATGTTCGACAGCAGCGTGGCGAAGAACGGCCAGTGCTGGCCCATCTCGCGCAGCAGCGCCAGGCGTTCCTCGCGGTCGCCTTCGGCCAGCCAGCCGGAGACGGCCGCGCCGAAGCCGAACCAGCCCGGCAGCAGCAGGCGGCACTGGCCCCACGAGAAGCCCCACGGGATCGCGCGCAGGTCTTCGATGCGGCGCGTCGACTTGCGTGACGCGGGGCGCGAGCCCAGGTTCAGTTCCGCGATCTCGGCGATCGGCGTGGCGGCGAAGAAGTAGTCGGTGAAGCCCGGCGTCTCGTACACGAGGTTGCGGTACGCCTTGTACGCGCGCTGCGACAGCTCGGCCATCACGGGCTCGAAGCGGGACAGGCGCTTGATCTGTTCGCGGTCCGCGTCGTGCGGCATCAGGCCTGCTTCCAGCGTCGCGGCGACGAGCAGCTCCAGGTTGCGGCGGCCGATCTCCGGATTGCTGAATTTCGACGAGATGATCTCGCCCTGTTCCGTCAGGCGGATCTGGCCGTTCACGGTGCCCGGCGGCTGCGCGAGGATCGCGTCGTAGCTCGGACCGCCGCCGCGGCCCACCGTGCCGCCGCGGCCGTGGAACAGGCGCAACTTGACGTTCGCGTCCGCGAACACTTTCACCAGTTTCAGCTCCGCCTGGTACAGCTCCCAGTTCGACGTCATGAAACCGCCGTCCTTGTTCGAGTCCGAATAGCCCAGCATGACTTCCTGCAGGCGGCCCTGGTGCTCGATCACGTCCGCCATGATCGGCAGCGCCATCCACGTGCCCATGATGTCGGCGGCGCGCTGCAGGTCGGGGATGGTCTCGAACAGCGGGATCACCATCGCGTCGCTCTTCTTCTCGCTCGGGCGGAACAGCCCCGTTTCCTTTTGCAGCAGCAGGACTTCGAGCAGGTCCGACACCGTCTCCGTGTGCGAGATGATGTAGTTGCGGATCGCGCGCGTGCCGTAGCGCTTGCGGATCTCGCGCGCCGTGCGCAGGATCTGCAGTTCGGAATTCGTGATGTCCGAATAGCTTTCGTACGGCGTGTACAGCAGGCGCGGCTGCGCCAGTTCGTCCAGCAGCAGCTTTACCTTCGCGTCTTCGTCCAATGCCGCGTAATCCGCTTCGACGCCGGCACGGGCGAACAGCTCGGCCAGCACTTTCTCGTGCACGTCGGAGCTCTGGCGCATGTCGAGCGAGGCGAGGTGGAAGCCGAAGATGCGCGCCGCGCGTACGAGGCCGTTCAGGCGCGGCACGGCGAGGATGGCGCCGTGGTTCTCGTTCAGCGAATCGACGAGCACCTGCAGCTCGGCGCGGAATTCGGATGCGTCGCGGTACGCGTCCGCATGGCCCACTTCCTTGCGCAGGATGTTGGTGGCGCCCAGCTCGCGCGCCGTCGATGCGAGGCGGGCGTAGACGCCGATCAGCGCGCGGCGGTACGGCTCGTCGCTGCGGTGCGGGGAGTGGTCGGGCGACGCGTCGGCCAGCGCCAGCAGCGCGGGGCTCGCGGACACGAGCAGGGTGGACGGGGACAGTTCCGCGCCCAGCGCATGCACTTCGTCGAGATAGAAATCGAAGATGGTCGTGGAATGGCGCGCGAGCGCGCGCTGCATCGTCGCGGCATTGACGTTCGGATTGCCGTCGCGGTCGCCGCCGATCCAGCTGCCCATCTGCATGTACGCCGCGTCGTCGAGGCCGGCCGCAGCGCGACCGTATTGCGCCGCGATCTCTTCCTCGACGTCGTCGTACACGGCCGGCAGCTCGCGCAGGAACGTCGTGCGGTAGTAGGACAGGGCGTTTTCGATCTCGTCCGCCACCGTCAGCTTTTCGTAGCGCAGCATGCGGGTCTGCCACAGGGTCGCGATGCGGGCCTGCAGCAGTTGCAGGTTGCGCGCGCGTTCCTTCGGCGTCAGCGGCAGGTCGCGTTCGGCCAGCAGGCGCGCGATGTCGTGCTCGGCGTCGAGGGTCGACTTGCGCTGGACTTCGGTCGGGTGCGCCGTCAGCACGGGCGCGATCAGCGCCTCGCGGAGAAAAGCCTCGACCGTGCCCTGAGCGACGCCGGCATCCTTCAGGCGGGTGAGGGCGTAGGCGACGCTGGACGGCTGCGGCTTCGAGCCGGCCAGCAGGTGGGCGCGGCGGCGGCGGATGTGATGCTGGTCTTCCGCGATGTTGGCCAGGTGCGAGAAATACGAGAAGGCGCGCACGACGGAGTTCGTCTCTTCGCGCGACAGTTTCGACAGCAGCGTCTTGAGTTCGGTGCCGGCTTCCTGGTCGTCTTCGCGGCGGAAGCGCACGGCGGTCTGGCGGATCGTTTCGACGACGTCGAACACGGCTTCGCCTTCCTGGTCGCGCAGCACGTCGCCGAGGAGGCGGCCGAGCAGGCGGATGTCTTCTTTCAGCGGCGCGTCCTTGTCGACGTTGCCGGGAGGTTGGGTGTTGAGTGCAGCAGGATTGTCCATATCGACCGTGGTTGAATTGTTGAAACTACAGATACAACGAAATCGGTATTACAAAGTGCTCCTGCGGGGCGCGCTGGCGGTTCGCCATGGCCTGCGGGTGGGCCCATGCTAGAATTTATGATCTCAGTATGGGCTAGTGAAAGAAACCGTTTTGAACTCCAACGACACGACGCAGCACGTTCCCGCGCAACTGATTATCGCATCGCGCGAAAGCCGGCTGGCCATGTGGCAGGCCACGCACGTGCGCGACCGGCTCGCAGCATTATATCCGCAGTGCCAAATCGACATTCTCGGCATGACCACGCGCGGCGACCAGATTCTCGACAAGACGCTGTCGAAGGTGGGCGGCAAGGGCCTGTTCGTGAAAGAGCTCGAAGTGGCGATGGTCGACGGCCGCGCCCACCTGGCCGTGCACTCCCTCAAGGACGTGCCGATGGAGTTGCCGGAAGGCTTTGAACTGGCCGCCATCCTCGAACGCGAAGACCCGCGCGACGCCTTCGTGTCCAACGATTTCGACAGCCTGGCCGCGTTGCCGGCCGGCAGCATCGTCGGGACGAGCAGCCTGCGCCGCCAGGCCCTGATCGCCGCGCGCTATCCGCAACTCGTGATCAAGCCGCTGCGCGGCAACCTCGACACGCGCCTGGGCAAGCTCGACCGTGGTGACTACGCCGCCATCATCCTTGCCGCGGCCGGCCTCAAGCGCCTGGGCCTCACGCGCCGCATCCGTGCTTATCTGGAACCGGAAGAGAGCCTGCCGGCCGCCGGCCAGGGCGCGATGGCGATCGAGATCTTGTCCGGCAACGCGGCAGGCTTCGATGTAAAAGCCTTGCTGGCGCCGCTGAACCACACGGCGACCGCGCAGGCTGTCCAGGCCGAGCGTAAAGTCTCGCAAGTGTTCGGCGGCAGCTGCCAGATCCCGCTGGCGGCGCATGCGACCGTCGACGGCGACACCCTGCACCTGCGCGCCATGGTTGCCACGCCGGACGGCCGCCGCAACGCCTTCGCCGACGCCAGCGGCCCGGCCGCGTTGCCGGAAGCCGTGGGCGAGCAGGTGGCGCAGAAGCTGGCCGCGCAGGATGCCGCCGGGATCCTGGCCGAGTGCAAGGCGACTGCCGCGGGCGATGCCTGACGCGGTCGTCATCACCCGTCCGCGCCAGCAGGCCGAGCCGCTGGCCCGCGCGGTGGCGGCACTCGGCCGCACACCGCTGATCCTGCCATTGCTGGAAATTTCTCCGCTGCTAGATGACGCCCCGCTGCGCGCCGCGCTCGCCCGCCTGCGCGACTATGCGCTGGTCGCGTTCGTGTCGCCGAACGCGGGCGATGCCGCGTTCGCCTTGATCGAACAATGGCCGCCCGAGGTGGCGCTCGCCGTCGTGGGCGAGGGCAGTAGGGCCGCGCTGGCCCGGCACGGCATAGCCGGCGACGCTTACCGCGTGTATTTGCCGGTCGACCCCGCGCGCAGCGATTCGGAACACCTGCTGCAGGCCCTCGACCTGGCCGCGCTGGCCGGCCGCAAGGTGCTCGTCGTGCGCGGCGAGACGGGCCGCGAAGTGTTGCCGGAGGCCTTGCGCGCGGCGGGTATCGACGTCGAGACCGTGGCCGCCTACCGCCGTGCCGTCCCCGCCCTGACGCCGGACCTGGCCGCGTCGTTACGCGCCTTGCTGGCGGGCCCGAACGACTGGATAATCACGAGTTCGGAAGCCTTGCGGGGCCTGGCCGGTCTCGTCGAGCAGCTTGACGGTGGTGCAAGTGTGGCAAATCTGCAACGGCAGCGCCTGATCGTTCCGCATGCCCGCATCGCGGAAACGGCCTCTGCACTCGGTTTTACCGCTGTGACGCTCACGGGGTCCGGCGACGAGCGGCTGCTTGCCGCGTTACAATCACGAGCATGAACGAATTGCCCAACAATCCAGAAAAACCAAACATGGGCGGTCCGGTCGTTCCGCCGGAAAGCTATGTGACGCCGGCGCCGGCGGGCGGCCCCGGCGAGCCCCGCGTTCCCGAAGGTTCGGGCCTTGCCGGGCTGCTGCAGAAGCCGCAGAACGTCGCGATCCTCGCGCTGGCCGTCCTGCTCGCGCTCCAGACGTATTCCACGCACAGCCGTTTCAACAAGCTGCGCGAGGACGTCGCGCGCACGCTCCAGAAGGACAACGCCTCCAACGCCGAGACGGCCCAGAGCGTCCGCGACATCAAGGAAGCGGCCAAGGACCTGCAGGTCAAGGTGGGCGTCCTGGAAAGCCGCCAGACCGAGGCGCAGAGCCAGCAGGCCGCGCTCGAGCAGATGTACCAGGACATTTCGAAGAACCGCGACGACTGGGCGCTGTCCGAGATCGAGCAGGTGTTGTCCACCGCGAGCCAGCAGCTGCAACTGGCCGGCAACGTGCAGGGCGCGCTGATCGCGCTGCAGAACGCCGACCGGTCCCTGTCGCGCTCCGACAAGCCGCAATTCATCACGATCCGCCGCGCCATCGCGCGCGACATCGAGAAGCTGAAGGCGTTGCCTTCCGTCGACCAGGCCGGCATCGCGCTGCGCCTCGACAACGTCATCTCGCTGATCGACACCCTGCCGCTGCTGTCCGACGAAAAGCCGGCCGAGCCGATCGCGCCGTCGCGCGTGAATCCTCCGGGCGCCGCCGCGGCCGCGGCGCCGGCCGACCGGACGCTGGGCCGGCGCATGCTGGAAACGTGGCGCAACTGGAGCCACGAGATGTGGGACGACATCCGGCAATTGATCCGCGTGCGCACGGTCGACAATCCGGATGCGCTGATGCTGTCGCCGAGCGAATCGTATTTCGTGCGCGAAAACCTCAAGCTGCGCCTGCTGAACGCGCGCCTGGCGCTGCTGTCGCGCAACGAAGGCACGTTCCGCGACGACCTGAACAGCGCACAGCAGATGCTCGTGAAGTACTTCGACACGAAGGCACGCTCGACCCAGGCCGCGCAGGCCCTGCTGCGCCAGGTGCAGGCCAACAACGTCACCATCGACGTGCCCGACCTGTCGGAGAGCCTGAACGCCGTGCGCAATTACAAATCGAAGCCGTGAAGCGCGGGGCCTGAACGATGCGTTTATTACTCTGGTTAGTCGCCCTGATGGCCGCGGCCATCGGCATTGCCGTGACCGCGCGCTTCAATCCCGGCAACGTCGTCTTTTTCTATCCGCCGCACCGGATCGACCTGTCGCTGAACCTGTTCGTCGTGCTGGCGTTCCTGCTGTTCCTCGTGCTGTACGGCCTGGTCCGCGCGGTACGCGCCACGCTGGGCATGCCCGAGCGGGTGGCCCAGTACCGCTACCGCAAGCGTGAGCGCGAAGCGAACCGCGGCCTGCGCGAGGCGCTGAAAGCCCTGTTCGAAGGCCGCTTCGGCCATGCCGAGAAGGCCGCCATGCGCGCCGCCGACCTGCCCGAGAATGCCGGCCTCGCCGCGCTGATCGGCGCCCGTGCGGCCCACCGCATGCGCGAACCGGCACGCCGCGACGCCTGGCTCGCCGGCACCGTGCACGACCAGTCCCTCAAGACGGCGCGCCTGATGACGGTCACGGAACTGCTCGTCGACGACCACAAGCCGGAAGGCGCGCTGGAAGCCGTCGCGGAACTGAACGCCAGCGGCCAGCGCCACATCCACGCGCTGCAATGGGCGATGAAGGCCAACCAGCAGGCGCGCAACTGGCCGGAAGTGCTGCGTCTCGTGCGCATCCTGGACAAGCGCAACGCCTTGCATCCCGCGCTGTCCGCGCGCCTGCGCGAGATGGCGTACGATGCGCTGCTGTCCGAAGGCGGCCACGACGCCGAATCGATCCGCCGCGTGTGGGCCGGCGTCCCGGCCGGCGACCGCGTGAAACCGACCATCGCGGCGCGTGCCGCGGCCGCCCTGAATGCGCGCGGCCTGCACGACGACGCCCGCGGCATCGTCGAGGATGCGCTGAAAGCCGGCTGGGACGAGCGCGTCGTGCGCGCGTACCGCGAAGCGGCCGGTCCGGAAGGCTCGGCCACGCTGCTGGCGCAGATCGAGAATTGCGAAACGTGGCTGCGCGCCCATCCGAACGATCCGGAACTGGAGCTGACCCTGGGTTCCCTGTGCCTGCGCCAGAAACTGTGGGGCAAGGCCCAGCGCTACCTGGAGCAGGCGCTGTCCGACGCCACCGAACCGCACATGGTGCGCGAAGCCCACCTGAAGCTGGCGCAGCTGCACGAGGCGCTGGGACAGCGGGAAGACGCCGACCGGCACTACCGGCTGTGTGCGCTGGCCACCGTGCTGTGACCGTCACGCGCGGTTTGCCCCCCGTTTCCCGCGCACGATGACCACGGCCATGTGACCGGGCGTGCCGGTGGGGTTCGCGACCGGGACGGCCGGCGTCGCCCGGGCATCGGGCAGGCGGTCGATGACGATGGATCCGGCGCCGACGATGGCCAGCGTCGTGATGAAGATGGCTTCCATGTGTTTCTGGATGTTCATGCTGTTCCCCTCGGGTTGGTGACGTAACGTCCTCCATCCAGCAGGAGGCGTGCCAGCCCGATGACAGGGGGGCGCCGGCAGCGATACCGGCCTGCCGAGTCGGGATCGGTCCAACAATCCGCGCCGATGCGTGGGGCGCGAACCAACAGACGTCTTTTCAGTGCTTCTGCGACCTTGTGCGGCGCACAAGCCCAAGGCGATTCGTTATAATCGACCTTTTATTGTTTCCCCAGCAACCAAGGACTATCCATGAGCCTGAATAACGTCAACGCCGGCCGCGATGTGCCGAACGACTTCAACGTCGTCATCGAAATCCCGATGAACGCCGACCCGATCAAGTACGAAGTGGACAAGGAATCCGGCGCGATCTTCGTCGACCGCTTCATGGGTACCGCCATGCACTATCCGTGCAACTACGGCTACATCCCGAACACGATCGCCGACGACGGCGACCCGTGCGACGTGCTGGTCATCACCCCGTTCGCGCTGATCCCGGGCGTCGTCGTGCGTTGCCGCGCACTGGGCGTGCTGAAGATGACGGACGAAGCCGGCGGCGATTCGAAGATCCTGGCCGTGCCGGTCGAAAAGATCCTGCCGGTCTACTCGCACCTGCAAAAGGTCGAAGACGTCCAGGAACTGACCCTGCGCCAGATCCAGCACTTCTTCGAGCACTACAAGGACCTGGAAAAGGGCAAGTGGGTCAAGGTCGAAGGCTGGGAAGGTCCGGACGCGGCCAAGGAAGAGATCCTCGCCGGCGTCAAGAACCACGAGTCGAAGGGCGAATAAAACCCGCACCTCCGGTCGCGAGGGCCGCCACCTTCGGGTGCGCGGCCCTTTGTCGTTTACGTCGTCACCACCCGCTCACCACCCGCTCACCACCCGCTCACCACCCGATGTCGCGCAGCAGCGGATACGTCAGGTCGCGCGGCGGCGTCACCTCGTGCGTCAGGTCGGTGTTGATCGCCGGCTCCATCAGCCGGTTCGGCTTGGCCTCCGTCGTGTAGTGCGACACGGTCGAGCCCGGTGAGTACGTCGTCGGCGTGTACATCAGGATGCGGCCCGCGTCGTCCGTGCCGGCCAGGCGCGTCGTGTCGAGGCCGAGGCTGGCCACGACGCCCGACTGCGTGCGCGAGCGGCGCTGCAGCGCGGCCTTCAGCCTGACGCCGTCGGCCTGCGTGACGCGCACGGACGGGATCGTGATGCTGGAGTCGTTGCCGCTCATGCCGGAGACGTCGCCCGGCTGGTTGTCCGCCACGACCATGCCCAGCGCGCCGGCCGCCTGCACGTTGCGGGCCTTGGTGACGAAGTCGCACGTGCCGCGGTCCACGAGGGCGATGTTGCCGCGTACGGCGAGGCTGTTCACCGCATCCAGCGGGTCGCAGGCGAGGCCCGTGCCGGCGGGCTGGTCGACGACGGGCATCAGCTGGCCGGCGACGGGCGGATTGGACAGCGGCGGTCCGAACGACGCGTCGCCGACCGTGTAGTTGCCCGCGGCCGGACCGGCGGCGCCGCTGACGGCCAGGTTCGAGACCGGATCGAGCATCTGCGGCACGGCGGCCGTCACGATGGGACCATTCCAGGAGAGCCCGCGCCACGTCACGGCCGACGTAGCGCGCTCCGCGTCCGTCATTTCCACCCACAGCTTGCCCGTGCGGTTGTTCAGCAGGTAGTAATCCCAGATCGACGGTATGCCCATGGTCTGGGCGCCCGTCCCGTTGTTGGTGAACGTCTGGAAGCCGAGGCCGTGCGCGAACTCGTGCAGCAGGACCGTGACCAGGTCGACCTGGCTGCCGAAGTTGGCGTCGAGGCCGAGGTAGAAGCCGGAACCGGGCAGGCAGTCCGGGAACAGCCCGAGGCGCGAATTGAAGCGGGCGATGATGTGCGGCTCGCCCGGCGTCGCGATGTCCTGGCCCGCCAGCTTGCTGGCCAGGGCGCTCGGATACCACGTCGCGGCGCGCGGCGCGTTCGGGAAGTCGGACCAGATCTCGTTGGCGCCGGCCGAACCGAGGACGGCGCTCGAGGCCGTGCAGGCCAGCGGCACGAACGACGCGCCGATGCGGATCGGCACGCTGCTCGTGAGCGTCGCGCCCCAGATGTCGGCCGCGCGCTGGAACGCGTTCAGGCGCTGCTGGCCGAGCGTCGTGCCGGTATTGCCGCCGACGGGCACGGCCGGGGTCGGGTCGTTGAAGCCGACGCCGGGCTCGTTCAGGTTGACGATCACGATGGTGGCCGCAGCGCGGGCCGGGGCCGCCGCGCCGAAGGCGAACGCACAGGCGGCGGCGATGCCGGCAAGGACGCCGAGCGCCCGTTGGAGGCGCGACGGATCAGCGGCTTTCATTCGTTTTCTCCCCGTGGTTGTGGTCGAGGCGCGTGCCTGCCTCTCCGTGTACGCACTCGCTCGTCAGCTTGCCGTCGGGACCGCGCGTGACGACTTCGTAGACCATGTCTTTTTCGCCGAGGCGCACGCCGCGCGCGCCGTCGCGGCGGGTGATCGTGGCCGGCGTGCGGGGCGCGGCGAGCCCGGTGGCGGCGGGGGCCTTTGCGCGCAGTTCCTTCAGTTCGTCGGCCGTCGGCGCCCGCAACTGGCCGGTCAGCGGGTCGCGCACGACGACCATGCCTTCCTGGCCGGCGGCCTGGGCGTGCATCGAAAAGGCGGCCAGCACGCACAGGGCGGCCAGCGTACCGATGGTGAGCAGTTTTTCCTTGGACATGGCTTCCTCCCGTTCAAAAACGCGGCCGGCGGCGCAGCAGGGTGATCGTACCCAGGCCCAGCGCCAGCATCATCCAGTGCGCCGGCTCCGGCACCGCCGTTACCACCGAGACCGTATCGAGGCCGACATAGTTCAGGGTATCGGCCGGTCCGAGGTAGCGGAAGGCGAAACGGCCGTTGCCGCTGTTCGTGACCGTGGCCGTGAATTGCTGCCAGTCCGTCGGGTAGCCCGCCGTGCCGCCGATGGTCGTGAGCAGGGTCGTGAAGTCGGCCATGTCGGTTCCCGCGCCCGCCGCGTAGCGCACTTCGAGCAGGTCGTTGAAGCCGGGCTGGGCATCGTGGCGCGTGTAGAAGCTCAGCACCGTGGTGCCGGACAGGTCGAGCACCGGCGTGATCAGCCAGTTGTCGATGCTGCCGCTGCCGTTTGCGGCGCCGAGGAAGTTGGCGGCCGCGTAGGAACCGGCGGCGCCCGACTGGGCCGGGAAGAGCGCCGGATTGCCCTGGAACCAGCCGCTGCCGGCCGGGACGCTGTGGTTGACCTGGGCCCATCCGGAGAGGTCCGCCACGTTGTCGAATCCTTCGTTGAGTACTTCGACCCCGGCCGCACGCGCGCTCGCCGCGCCCAATGCGGCCAGCGACAGCGCGGCTGTCGCGAACAAGGTTTTTACGGGTTTCATGGAGGCCCTTTCATGGAATATGAATGGGCCCATCTTATGAGTCGGATGACAACGACTTTTGATTTTCAGCTAACGAACAGGCTGGACAAAACGGGGGTATCGATGAGCGATACGGGAGGCAGCGCAGGACGGGACGGTGGGCGCGGCGGCCCACCGGAGAATCAGCGTGCGGCGCGGCGCAGCCGCAGCTTGCCGACGATGCCGATCGGGAAGAAGTAGATCGAGAGGATGAACAGCACGCCGAGCCACAGCATCCAGCGGTCCGGGTGCAGCGCGGCGGCCAGCAGCGGGACGCCGGACAGCATCTCGGACGCCTGCCCCATCAAGGTCTTGAGGTAGTTCTGCGCGAGGATGAACAGGGTCGCACCCAGGACCGCGCCATACATCGTGCCCATGCCGCCGATGACGACGATGAGCAGGATGTCCGTCATCACTTCGAAGCCGAGGCTCGTCTTGGGGCCCACGTAGCGCAGCCACAGGGCCATCAGCGCCCCGGCCAGCGCGGCCACGACGGCGCCCAGCACGTTCGCCCAGATGCGGTAGACGACGGTGCGGTAGCCGAGCGCCTCGGCGCGGAACTCGTTCTCGCGGATCGCCTGCAGCACGCGGCCGAACGGCGAGTTCACGAGGCGCAGCAGGAACAGGAACAGCACGAGGCAGCCCGCGAACACGATGTAGTACGTGATCAGCTTGCCGTCGACGCTGCGCCCGAACACCTCGTTCTCCATCAGCGTATAGCCGGGCGACAGGATTTCCGGCACGCTGAACGTGCGGCCGTCCTCGCCGCCCGTGAAGTCGGACAGCTGCGACGCGAGCACGGAGAACGACGACGCGACGGCCAGCGTGATCATCGCGTAGAAGATGGCGCGTACGCGCAGGGCGAACAGGCCGATGACGAAGGCGAGGACGACGGTCAGCGCCAGCGCGGCGACGAGGCCCGTGACGATGGCGCCCCACGTCGGTTCGTCCACGCTGGACAGCGCGATGCCGACGCCGTACGCGCCGATACCGTAGAACATCGTGTGGGCGAACGACACGATGCCCGTATAGCCCAGCAGCAGGTCGTACGACGCGACGAGCACGATGTAGACGCAGATCGTGGCCGCCGTGTTCAGCGGACGCGCGCCGGAAAAGAGGAAAGGGGCGAACAGCAGGCCCAGCAGGATGACGACGAGGAGGGCGGTCAACGCGCGGCTGCGCGGCAGGTCGCCGGAAAGAAGCTTGATCAGCATGTCAGTGGCGTCCTTTCGTGTACAGGCCGGCCGGGCGCCACAGGAGGACGGCGATCATCAGCACGATGTTCGAGACGAGCGCCACCTTCGGCGCGAGGAAGCCGGCGTAGTTGGCGACGAGGGCGATCAGCAGGGAACCGATGAAGCAGCCGCCGACGGAGCCGAGGCCGCCGATGATGATGACGATGAAGGTCAGCACCATGATCTCGCTGCCCATGTGCGCGACGAGCGTTTCCTTGTACAGGCCCCACATGACGCCGCCCAGGCCCGCCAGCGCGGAGCCGGCCGCGAAGACGCCCACGAACAGGCGGCGGATGCGGTAGCCCAGCGCCTCGACCATCTCGCCGTTCTCGACGCCGGCGCGGATCAGCAGGCCGATCTTGGTGCGGTTCAGGGTGAGGAACATCGCGGCGAACACGACGAGGCCGACGACGACCGCCAGCAGCCGGTATTTCTCGATGGCCGCCTCGCCCAGGAACACGGCGCCGCGCAGCGCGGCCGGCAGCGGCAGGGCGATCTGTTCGGCGCCCCAGATCACGTTGATGAGTTGTTCGGACACGATCATCCCGCCCATCGTGATCAGGATCTGCTTTAAATGCTGGCCGTAGACGGGCATGATGACGATTCGTTCGAACGCCCAGCCGAGTACGGCCGTCACGACCATCGCGAGCAGCACGGCGAGCCCCAGCACGCCGAGGTTGGCGAGCAGCGAATCCATCTCGAGCCAGTCGCGCATGGGCAGCAGCACGAACGTGGCGGTGAACGCGCCGACGGAGACGAACGCGCCGTGGCCGAAGTTCAGCACGCTCATCAGGCCGAACACCAGCGTGAGGCCGCTGGCCATAATGAAGATCATCATGCCCATCGCGAGCCCGGCCACCGTCAGGGTGATCCAGGTCGGCAAGCTCATGAAGGGCAGCGCCGCCAGCACGACGGCCGGCACGAGCAGCAGCGGGGCGATGTCGCGCCGTGCCGCCGGCAGCATGGCGTCCGCCTTGGCGAGGGGTAAAGTAGCACTCATCGTTGTCCTTTCGGGAAGCTCGACAAACCTGCTGCGCGTTGCATTTGCGGCCTGCGATGCTCGCTGTACTTCTCGTACAGCTGCGCTTCTCGACCGCAACTGCTGTCGCTCGCGACGGTTTTTCGAGGTTCCCTTTTCATTGGTGGGAGTCGAGCGACAGGCCGAGCAGGCGTTGCTGCAGGGCGTCGTCGTGCGCCAGGTCGTGCATCAGGCCCGCGTGGACGGCACGGCCGTCGTCCATGACGCTCACGCTGTCGCCGAGCGTGCGCACGAAATTGAAATTCTGTTCGACGAGCAGGATGGTCGTGCTCGTGTCCTTGAGGTCGCGGAACGCCGCCATCAGGCTTTGCACGATGGCGGGGGCAAGGCCCTTCGTCGGCTCGTCCACGAGGAGCAGCTTCTTCGGCTCGACGATCGCGCGGGCGATGGCCACCATCTGCTTCTGGCCGCCCGACAGATTGCCCGCCGGGTAGTTCCAGAACTTCTTCAGCGCGGGGAAGAAGCCGCAGATCCAGTCCACGCGCGCCGCGTCCAGCGGGCCGTTGCGCGCGGCGAGATACAGGTTCTCGCGCACCGTCAGTTCGGAAAACACGGCCATGCTTTCCGGAACGTAGGCGATGCCGGCGCGGGCGATGTCGGGGGTGGACAGCTTCGTGATGTCGCGGCCGTCGAACGTGATCGTCCCGCGGCTGGCCTTCCACAGGCCCATGATGGTGCGCAGGGTCGTCGTCTTGCCGGCGCCGTTGCGGCCCAGTAGCACGGCCAGGCCGCCGCGCGGCACGACGAGGTCGACGCCCTGCAGGATATGGTACTGGCCGATATGGGTGTGGACGCCGGACAGCGTCAGGATGGGGTCGCTCATGGGCAGCGTCGCTCTCAGGTCGTCACGCGGGTTCGGGGGTGCCAAGATAGGCCTCCTGCACGATTTTCGATTGCATGACCTCGGCCGGCTGGCCGTCCGCCACCAGCGTGCCGTTGTGCAGCACGATGATGCGGTCGGCCAGCGCGCGCACGACGTCCATCTTGTGCTCGACGAGCAGCACGGTCCTGTTGCGCTCGGCCTTGACCTGGTGGATCAGGTCGAGCACGACCGGCACCTCATCGACGCTCATGCCGGCCGTGGGTTCGTCGAACATCAGGATCGACGGCTCCAGCGCGAGCAGGATCGCCACCTCCAGCTTGCGCTGGTCGCCGTGCGACAGCGTGCCGACCAGGGAAGCGCGCTTGCCGATCATCGACACGCGCTCGAGGTAGTGCTCCGCGCGCTGGATGATTTCCTTGTGGCCGAACCACAGGGACAGCATGCTCATGCCGATGCCGGCGCGGCTCTGCACCGCGAGCCGCACGTTTTCCAGCACGGTGAGGTAGGGGAACAGGTTCGTCAGCTGGAACGCGCGCCCGACGCCCAGGCGCGTGCGGCGTGCCGGGCCGAGCCGGGTCACGTCCTGGCCGCCCACGAACACGCTGCCGGACGTCGCCGGCAACTGGCCGGACACGAGGTTGAAGTACGTCGTCTTGCCGGCGCCGTTCGGGCCCACGATCACGGTCAGCGTGCCCGGATAAAACTCGGCCGTCACCGCGTCGACGGCCATGTGGCCGCCGAAGCGGATGGTCAGGTCGCGTGTGGCGAGCGATGGCGTGGCGGTCATGTCAGCGTTTGTTCCGGACGGGCAGCGGCAGCTCGCTGGCCGGGATTTCGCGCACCAGTTCCAGCAGGTCCCATTCGTTCTTCTGGTCCTTCTTGATGCGGAAGTGATACATCGGCTGCAGCGCCTGGTGGTCTTCCTTGCGGAACGTCATCAATCCCTTCGGCGTCTCGAACGACATGCCCTCCATCGCCGCCGCCATCTGGTCGCCATTCCCCGACGGAACCTTCTGCAGCGCCGCGACGACGGCCGCAGCCGCCGCCATGCCGCCCGCCGTGAACATGTCGGGCGGGACCTTGTAGCGCTTCGTGTGCTCGGCCACGAGCCAGTCGTTCATCTTGTTCTTCGGGAAGCCGTAGTAGTAATTGATGGTGCCTTCCGTGCCGGCGTACGCCTTCCACGTCTTCATCACGGGCAGGATGTTGCCGCCCGGGGCCAGCGAGATGCCGTAGCGTTCCGGCTTCATGTCCGCGATCTTGTTCATCGGGTTCGGACCAGCCCACACGATCGCCAGCACGCGCGGCTGCGGCTTGTCTTTCAATGCATCGAACAGGCGCTGCGTGGGCGCCGTGAAGTCGGTCGCGGCGGCGGGCGCGTATTCCTCGTGCACGACATTCGCCTTGCTGCCCGTGGCGGCCAGCGCTTCCTTGCCGGCCTTGATGGCGTCGCGGCCGAACGCGTAATCCTGCGCGAGGAATGCGACACTGCCGTTCTTCAGCGTGGACGCCGCGGCCAGCGCATCCTGCATCGAATTGCGCGCGGTGCGGAAGATGTACTTGTTCCACTTGGCGCCGGTGATCTCGTCGGCGACGGCCGGTTCGACGATCAGCACCTTCTTGTATTCCTTCGCGACGGGCAGCATCGCGAGCGCCGCGCCGGACGACGTGGTGCCGACGGCGATGTCGGCCTTGTCGTCGCCATAGGCCTCGGCCAGCAGCGTGCGCGAGAGGTCCGGCTTGCCCTGGTCGTCCTTGACGATCACCTTCAGCTTGCGGCCGTTGATTTCCATCTTGCCGCCGGTGAGGTATTCGAGGCCCAGCATGAAGCCCGTTTCGGTTTCCTTGGCGTAGGATTCCAGCTGGCCCGTCTTGCCGGCGATGAGGGCGACTTTCAGGTCGGGGGCGGCCAGGGCGGCGCCGGCCGCCGTCATGGCGAAGGCGGCGAACAGGGCCAGGGGAATGGGTTTGATGTGTTTCATCTCGTCTCCTTGTTTATTAAGGTACGTCTGCCAGGAACTTGAGGATCGCATCCAGTGCGACCGGTTCCGTCAGCATCGGGGCATGGCCCACGTTCGGGACTTCGACGCAGGCCATCGCCGGCGCCGCGCGCCGCATCCATGCGGCCTGGCGTTCTTCGAGCAGGTCCGACAGCGCGCCGCGCACGAGCAATACGGGGCGTTCCTGCGTGAGTTTGCGGAACGCCATCCGCAGCGACAGCGACGTCGGCCTGAGTTTACCGGTTTGCAGCGCGATCGCAATATTCGGGTCGTAGCGTGGCGCCAGGCGGCCGGCGGCGTCCGGGGCGAAGGCGCGGCGCGCCCATTTGTCCCAGTCGGCGTCGCCGTTGTCCGGAAACGCGCAGGCGTTGATGTCGCGGATGCATCCGGCGGCATCGGCCCACGAGTCCACGGCGGCCGTCCTGCCCGCGTAGCCGGCGATGCGCGCCAGGCCCTTTTCCGAGATCACGGGGCCGATGTCGTTGATCACCGCGGCGGCGATCAGGTCGATGTGCTTCGCGGCCAGCGTCATCGTGATCAGGCCGCCCATCGACGTGCCGACGAACACGGCGCGCGGAATGTTCAGGTTCGCCATGAACCGGGCGACGTCCCCGGCATACACGCCCGGGGTGTAGTTGTCGGGATTCGGATCGCGCTGCGATTCGCCGCGGCCGCGCACGTCGAGCGCCAGCACGCGCCGGCCCTGGCGGGCGACGAGCGGCGCGAACTCGTCGAAGTCGGACGCGTTGCGCGTCAGCCCGTGGATGCAGATCACGGGCAGGCGGACACACGCGCCGTCGGCGGCGTAATCCCGCGCATGCAGCGCGAGGCCGTCGTTGCTCGTATAGCGGATGGAGGTGTAGTTGGCCACGCTGGCGATATCCTGTCGTTCGATGTCCGGTAGTGCGGCGGATGCCGGTGTGGGGTGCGTGGCCGGGCGGGCCGGCCACGCGGTGGGGCGGGTCAGAAGCGGTACTCGATCGTCCCCTGCACGGTGCGCGGAGCACCGTAGAAGGCGGTCAGCGTGCCTTCGTTGCCCAGCGTCGGGAACAGGTAGCCCGCCGTCTTGTAGTGCACGTCCGACAGGTTCTTGCCGTGGATGCCGGCGCGGATCTTGCCGTCGGCGCGGGTCCAGACGATGCTGGCGTCATACAGCTTGTACGCGTCCTGGTCGATGACGGACGGGGTCTCGAACTGGTACGTCTGGCCGCGGTACGACGCGCTGCCGATCAGCGACAGGCGGCCGTTGTAGCCCGCCAGCGGCATCGGCACCTCGTAGGTGGCGCGCAGGTTCGCCGAGTTGCGCGGCGTATTCTGGAAGTGGCGCTGGTCGGCCACGTTCACGCCCGCCACGATGTACTCGTTGTACTTGGCGTCGATGTAGCTGTACATGCCGGACAGCGAGAATTCCTTCGTCAGGTGGGCCACGGCCTCGAATTCGAAGCCCTTGATCTTGGCCTTGCCGGCGTTGGTCGTGATGCCTGCGAAGCTGTCGTCCTTGCCGTCGCCGTTCGTGTCGATCGCCACCGAGCCCGGGATCTGCACGTCCTTGTAGTCGCTGTAGAACACGGCCGTATTGGTCGTGATGCGGCCGCCGTTGAACGACGATTTCAGGCCCAGTTCGTAGGTGCCGATCGTCTCGGGCTTGTAGCCGGCCCGGGCCTGCGTCAGCGGGATCTTCGTGCCGACCACGTTCGTGCGCGGGTCGAAGCCGCCGCCCTTGAAGCCCTTCGAGTACGACGCGTACACGTTCTGGTTCGGCAGCGCCTTCCAGTTCAGCGCGATGCGCGGGGTGAACTTCTTGTCCTCGCGCTCCAGGCCGCGCAGGTCGGTGTCGGTGCGGAACAGGATCGCGCCCGGGTTGCCCATCTCCGGCGTGCCTTTCTGGCCCAGGTAGATCTGGCGGTAGATGTCGGCCTCGCGCTTGTCCACGGTGTAGCGGCCGCCCAGCGACAGCTGCAGCACATCGGTCAGGTTGTAGCTGCCGTCGGCGTACGCGGCCCAGGCCTTCGTGTCGATGCTGCCGCTCGTGAAGGTGCTGGTCGGGACGGCGCCCGCGAGGATCGTGTCGAACTTGTTGTACGCGTTCGCGTCGATGTAGTAGACGCCGGCCACGCCCTGGATCTTCGGCCCCGTGTAGGTCAGGTTGAATTCCTGGCTGAACTGGCGGTTCGTGTACAGCGCCGGCACTTCCATGTCGACGACGGGCAGGGAGTCGAAGTCGATCGGCGCCCACGATTTGTCCTGGCGCTGCGCGGTGATCGACTTGAACGTCAGCTCGGGCGACACGTTCCATTCGACCGTGGCGGCGACGCCGTGCTGGCGCACCGACTGCTTGTGGCCGAGGGCCGTCAGCATCTCGGCATTCGAGTCGTACACGTTGGACAGGATCGGCGCGCCGCTCGTGCGGCCGACGATCAGGCGGTGGCCGTTCTTCGGATGCGAATCGTCCTGCGTGATGTCGCCGGCGAGGCGGATGAACAGGTCGGGCGTCGGCGTCCATTCGGCCGACAGGCGCGCGGCCTTCAGGTCCTTGTCGTAGTTCGGCGAGCCGTCGAACAGGTTCGTGCCGTAGCCGCCGTGCTTGAAGCGGGCAACCGTGCCGCCCACGCGCAGCTGCTCGCCCACGGGCGTGCTGGCCGTGATGACCGCGTCGCGTTCCTGGTAGTTGCCCAGGGTGCCGCGCAGGCGCACGTCCGTCTTCGGGGCCAGCTTGCGGGTCACGTACTTGACGGCGCCGCCGATGGTGTTGCGGCCGTACAGCGTGCCCTGCGGACCGCGCAGCACCTCGATGCGCTCGACGTCGTAGATGTCGGCCACGGCGCCTTGCGGGCGGGCCAGGTAGACGTCGTCCAGGTAGATGCCGACGCCGGATTCGAAGCCCGCCAGCGGGTCGGCCTGGCCCACGCCGCGGATGAAGGCGGTCAGCGTCGAGTTGGTGGCGCGCGACGCCTTCAGGGTGGTGTTCGGCAGTGCCGTCGCCAGGGCGACGACGTCGGGGACGGCCTGCTTGGAGAGCTGGTCGGCGCTGAACGCAGTAACGGACACCGGGACATCCTGCAGCGTTTCCTCGCGCCGGCGCGCGGTGACGACGACTTTCTCGATATTGCCTTCCGGTGCGGCGACGGCACCGCTGGCGCTGCCCGCATCCTGGGCGTGCGCGGCACCGGCGGCACCGCCGGACAGGACGAGCAGGGCGGCAGCCGAGCGCTGGATCAGCTGCTGTTTCTTCTTGCTAAGACGCATTGAGGTCTCCTGATTTTGTTGTGGTGTCATGCGTTCAGTCTTCGCATGCATCACAGTGTGCCTCGGATGAATTTGGCTGAAAAGACAACGCCGCGCCCACAGGGTGTGCATTTATGCACAACGCTGCGGGACGTCCCGTAAGGGGCGGCGCCAGAGGGCGCGGCGTGTCGCGACGTCCGGAAAACGGGTTTGCTGTGCATACGCAAGCCGTGTTCCGAAAACGTTGCAGCGGCAATGTGCACTGGTGCACAATATGTCACCTTGATATCAAACAACGGTTCCCGAAAAAGCCGCAGCGAATGGCGATCCCATGCGTGACGGGTCGGAGGAACGGGGGAGACACACATGCACAGCCTGCCGGAATGGACGGACCTGCGGTTTTTCCTGGAGCTGGCGCGCGCCGGCACCCTGTCCGGGGCGTCGCGCCGCCTGGACGTGGAGCACACGACCGTGGCGCGCCGCATCGACCGCCTCGAGCAGCAACTGGGCACGACGCTGTTCGACCGCTCGCGCGAAGGCTACGAGCTGACGGAGATGGGCCAGGCCCTGCTGCCGCACGCCGAGGCGATGGAAGGCGCGGCGCTCGCGGCCACCGAGCAGCTGGGCGGCGCGGAGGTGGCGGCGGCCGGCGTCGTGCGGCTGGGCGTACCGGAGGTGTTCGGCACGCGCGTCGTCGCGCCCCTGCTGGTGAAACTGTTCGAGGATCATCCCGACCTGTCGATCGACCTGCTGGCCCTGCCGCGCTTCGCCAACCTTGCCAACCGCGAGGCGGATCTCGGCGTCATGCTCGATCCGCCGTCGACGGGGCGCTACATGGTCACCCGGCTCGCCTCCTTCCGCTTCTACCTGTACGCGTCGCCCACGTACCTGGCGAAGCACCCGCCGATCCGCATGCAGGCGGACCTGGAGCGCCACGACTTCGTCGACTACGTGCAGGACCGCCTCGCGAGCCGCGAACTGTCGTACCTGAACGAACTCGGGTTCACGCCGCGCCGCCGGCTGTGCTGCTCGGGCATGACGGCGCAGATCGAGGCCGCGTCGCTGGGCATGGGCCTCATGATGGCGCCGCCGTACGCCGTGCCGGACGACGGCCGCCTCGTGCCCGTGCTGCCGGGCTTCTTTGCGGAGCGCTCGTTCTGGCTCGCGGCGCCGACGGACCTGTACCGCCTGCGCCGCGTGAAAGTCGTGTGGGACCTGCTGCGCGACCTGGCCGACAACAATCCGAACCTGTGGTGGCATAACGGCGACATGGGGAGTGCAGCATGACGGCAACGACGATTCGTGACTACATCGAGACCGACCGCGCCGCCGTCAACGCCGTCGCGCTGGCCGCGTTCGCGCAATACGCGGGCGATTACGAGGACTGGCCCACGTTCAGCGCGGGCATCGCCCGCATGGCCGACCTGGCCGCGGACGGCGACCTGTTCGTCGCCGCGCGCGCCGGCGGCATCGCGGGGGCCGTCGTGCACGTGGGGCCCGGACGGCCGCGCAGCGCGATCTATCCGGACGACTGGTCGGTGATCCGCATGCTGGTCGTCGACCCGGCGGCGCGCGGCGGCGGCATCGGCCGCGCGCTCGTCGCGGCCACGCTCGAGCGGGCGCGGCGTACGGACGCGCGCGCTGTGGGACTGCACACAAGCCCGATCATGGCGACGGCGCTGCGGCTGTACACGTCGATCGGTTTCGTGCGCGAGCACGACCTGCCGCCGAATCGTGGCGTGCCGTATGCGCGTTACATGCTGCCGGCAGCAAGCATCCCCGCGGCGCTGGCGCGCCTGGCAGCGCGTTAGCGCGCCGGGTGCAGCAGCACCGGTATCGACTTCGACGTCGGCGTGCCCGCGCCGACGGCCACGCTGTCCAGCGGCACGAGCGGATTCGTCTCCGGATAATAGGCGCCGACACAGCCGCGCGGGATGTCGTATTCGACGAGCAGGAAGCCGTCCGCGCGGCGTTCCACGCCGTCGTCCCACACGCTCGTGACGTCGACCTTCTCGCCGGCCTTCAGCCCCAGCATGGCGAGATCGTCGCGGTGGATGAACACGACGCGGCGCATGCCGAACACGCCGCGATAGCGGTCGTCCAGGCCGTAGACGGTCGTGTTGTACTGGTCGTGCGAGCGGGTCGTCATCATCGTCAGCAGGCGCTCGCCGTGGATGGCGCGGGCGCGGTGGATGGCCGTGTCGCGGTCGATCGCGTTGACGACGAACTGGGCCCGCGCGCTCGGCGTCGCCCATGCGCGCTCGCGCGACGCCACGCGCAGGTGGAAGCCGCCCGGCCTGGCCACGCGCGCGTTGTAGTCGTAGAAATCGTCGAACACCTTCTCGATGTCGTCACGGATCAGCGCATAGTTGGCGGCGCGCGCCAGCCAGTCCACCTTGCCGCTGCCCAGCGTGGCGTGGGCCATGCGCGCGACGATGGCGATTTCGGACAACAGGTTGGGCGACGCGGGGCGGTTGATGCCGTACGAGATGTGCACCATGCTCATCGAGTCTTCCACCGTCACGCCCTGCGCCACGCCGCCCTGCAGGTCGATCTCCGTGCGGCCCAGCGTGGGCAGAATCAGCGCGTCGCGGCCGTGCACGAGGTGGCTGCGGTTTAGTTTCGTCGACACCTGCACCGTCAGCGCGCACTGGCGCAGGCCGGCCCACGTGAGCGGCGTGTCGGGCGTGGCGGCCGCGAAGTTGCCGCCCAGGCCGACGAACACGTTCACGCGGCCGTCCACCATGCCGCGGATCGTCGCCACGACGTCGAGTCCGTGATGGCGCGGCGGAGAAAAGTCGAACACCTGGCCAAGGCGGTCGAGGAACGCCCCGGTCGGCCGTTCCTCGATGCCGACCGTGCGGTCGCCCTGCACGTTGGAGTGCCCGCGCACGGGGCACAGGCCGGCGCCGCGGCGGCCGATCTGCCCGCGCATCATCATCAGGTTGGACAGCATCTGCACGGCCGCCACCGACTGCTTGTGCTGGGTCAGGCCCATGCCCCAGCACGCGATCACGCGGTCCGCGCTCGCGTACAGCCGCGCCAGGCGTTCGATGTCGGCGCGCGGGACGCCCGATTCCTCCAGCAGCATGCCCCAGTCCTCGGCGCGCAGGTCGGCCGCGAACGCGGCGAAGCCGGTCGTGTGCGCGTCGATGAACGCCGTGTCGAGCACGCGCGGGTTGCCTGCGGCATGGGCGTCGTCGTCCAGTTCCAGCACGCGCCTGGCCACGGCCTTGATGAGGGCCAGGTCGCCGGACAGGCGCGGGCGCACGAACATGGAGCTGATCGGCGTGCTGGCATTGGTGAGCATCTCGGCCGGGCTTTGCGGATCCTGGAAGCGTTCCAGGCCGCGCTCCTTCAGCGGGTTGATCGACACGATGGCGGCGCCCCGTTTCGCGCACTCGCGCAGCAGGCCCATCATGCGCGGGTGGTTCGTGGCCGGGTTCTGGCCGAAGATCAGGATGGCGTCGGCTTCGTCGAAATCGTCCAGCGTGACGGTGCCCTTGCCGATGCCGACCGTGCCGGGCAGGCCGCGGCTCGTCGCCTCGTGGCACATGTTGGAACAGTCGGGGAAGTTGTTGGTGCCGACCATGCGCGCGAACAGCTGGTACAGGAACGCGGCCTCGTTGCTGGCGCGGCCGGACGTGTAGAACGCGGCGCGGTCCGGGTCGTCCAGCGCATTCAGGTGGCGTGCGATGAGGGCGAAGGCGTCGTCCCAGGCGATGGGCACGTACTTGTCGGTGGCGCGGTCGTACACCATCGGGTCGGTCAGGCGGCCGTGCTGTTCCAGTTCGTAGTCGCTTTGCGCCATCAGTTCCGTCACCGTGTGGCGCGCGAAGAACTCGGGCCGTACCCGCTTGCCCGTCGCCTCCGCCGCCACGGCCTTGACGCCGTTCTCGCAGAATTCGAACGTCGACGTGTGGACGCGGTCGGGCCACGCGCAGCCGGGGCAGTCGAAGCCGTCCGGCTGGTTCTGCGCGAGCAGCGTCCCGATGCTGTTCCTGCCCACGCGTTCGCGGACGAGGTTCAGCGCCACGTATTTCAGCGCCCCCCAGCCGCCGGCGGGGTTGGGGTACGGGGCGATACGGCCCCCGGTGTCGTTCTCGGCCATGCTTGCTCTCCTTGTGCGATGGCAACAGTGTCATGCATGAGCCGTCTACTGTGCAGATACAATTCCGCCAATGAAAAAGGAGTACAGTTGGCTGTCCGCTGCCGCAACTGTACCGCTGCGTTATACTCGTCCGCATGAAGCTCTACGAGTCCCTCGCCGCCGAGGTCGAAGGCCAGGTCGCCCGCGGCGTGCTGCTGGAAGGGGAGCGGCTGCCCTCCGTGCGCCAGGCCAGCCAGCGCCGCAGGCTGAGCATCAGCACGGTGCTGCGCGCGTACTCGCTGCTCGAGAGCAAGGGCGTCATCGAGAGCCGCCCGCAGTCCGGCTTCTTCGTGCGCGCCCGGCCGCGCATTGCCGCTCGTCCCGCCGCGCCGGCACCCGCCTTGACGCTGTCGTCGGAAGTGGACGTGAGCCGGCTCGTGCTGTCCACCTTGCGCACGATCCGCACGCAGGGCGCGGCGCCGCTCGGTTCTCCGTATCCCGACCCCGCCGTCTTCCCCGCCGCGCGCATCAGCCGGTACGCCAACGCGATCGCCCGCCGGCGTCAATCGAGCGTCATGGACGACCTGCCGCCGGGGAACCCGCAACTGATCCGCCAGATCGCACGCCGCTACGGGGAACACGGGGTCGCCGTCGATCCGTCCGAAATCGTCGTCACCGTCGGCGCGACCGAAGCGATCAACCTGTGCCTGCAGGCCGTCGCCAGGCCGGGCGATACTGTCGCCGTCGAGTCGCCGACGTTCTACGCCATGCTGCACGCGATCGAACGGATGGGCATGCGCGCGCTCGAAGTGCCGACCGACCGGCGCACCGGCATCGACGTGGACGCGCTGCGCGCCATCGTGGCGAGCCAGCGCGTGGCCGCCGTGATGGTGATGCCGAACTTCCAGAACCCCCTCGGCTTCCTCATGCCGGACGAGCGCAAGCGCGAACTCGTCGCGCTGCTCGCGGAGCACGGCATTCCCGCGATCGAGAACTGCGTCTACGACGAACTGTATTACGGTGACAGCCGCCCGTGCCCCCTCAAGACGTGGGATACGCGCGGCCTCGTGCTGCACTGCGCGTCGTTCTCGAAGAGCCTGACGTCGAACTACCGCATCGGCTGGGCGCTGGCGGGACGCTACGCGGCCCAGGTGGAAAAGCTGAAATTCCTGAACACGCTGAGCACGCCGTCGCTGCCGCAGCTCGCCATCGCGGACTATCTGCAGAACGACGGTTTCGACCGTCACCTGCGCCAGGTGCGCAAGGGGTATGCGCAGCGTGCGCGCATGATGGCGGCCGCCGTGCTGCGTTTCTTCCCGGCCGGCACCCGCGTCTCCGAACCGCGGGGCGGCTACGTGCTGTGGGTGGAACTGGTGGGCGGCGTCGACGCGATGCGGCTGTACGCCCGCGCCCTCGAGCACGGGATCACGGTCGGCCCGGGCCACATGTTTTCCGCGCGCGGCAGCTGGACGCACTGCATCCGCCTGAACTACAGCTACCCGTGGACGCCGGCGACGGAGGACGCGCTGCGTACGCTGGGCCGGCTCGTCGCCGAGCTGGCGTGAGCAGGTATAATCCGCACCGTCTGGTGCCCGCGCGTGCGTTCGGCACACGCAGTTAAACGGGAAACACATGGCGGACGATTCCGTGTCCGCCAGGGTGTGCTGCCCCCGCAACGGTAAGCAAGCGCCGTCTTACGACGGCAGGCCGGTCCTCGAACCACTGTGCGCAGCCGCGCATGGGAAGGTGGGCCGGTCCGCCTTGCCAGCCCGGATACCGGCCAGACAGGTGGCGGACCTTTGCGAAGGTCCGTCGTTCCAGTCGCGCCCACGGGGAAGTGGGCGGATTGCCTGTCACCGTCTTCAATCATGCCTGATCCGACCTTTGACGGCGCCGTGCGCGCCGTCGAAACCGTGCTGTATTCCGTTTCCACCGTCCTGTACCTGCCCGTGCTCGTGGCCATCGCCGCGCTGCTGCTGTACATGCTGGCCTGCCTCGGCGCCTTCCTCGGCGAATGGCGCGAGCGCCGGCGCGGCGCGCGCCTGCTCGTCGACGGCGCCCGCGCCGCCATCGACACCTGCCTGCGCGAAGCCGCCGCGCCGCTCGAGGCACACCTCGAGCACATCGTGCAGAGCGCCGAGGGCGCCGGCCTGCGGCGCCTCGACGCCGTGCGCTTCGTCGTGCGGATCGGCCCCGCGCTGGGCCTCATGGGCACCCTGATCCCGATGGGCATCGCGCTCGCGGGCCTCGCCCACGGCGACCTGCCGCACATGGCGCAGGACATGACGACCGCGTTCACCGCGACGGTCGTGGGCCTGGCGTGCAGCGTGCTCGCCTACGTGCTGGCGCTCGTGCGCGAGCACTGGCTGCGCACGGACATGCTGGACGTCGCGTTCGCCGCCGAGCAGGCGCTGGCCGTTCGCGAGTGAGGCCCTCATGCGCTACCTGAAACAACGCCGCGGCCAGTATGCCGCGCACGGCGAGGATCCGCTCGCCGGCGTCGCCAACCTGTTCGACGCCAGCATCGTGTTCATCGTCGCGATGATGCTCGCGCTGTTCTCGGCCTGGAACATGCTGGACCTGCTGGATCCGTCGTCCGAAGTCACGATCGCCAAGAAGGGCGCGGACGGCAAGGTCGAGGTCATGACGAAGAAGGGCGCCGAGATCAAGGTCACGCGCGTGTCCGACAAGCCGCTGTCCGGCGCCGGCAAGCGCCTCGGCACCGCGTACCAGCTGCCGGACGGGAAGGTCGTGTATGTGCCCGAATAAGTTCATCCGCCTCGCGTTTTTGCTGGCGCTGCTGGCGGCGCTGGTGCTGGGCCAGGCCGCGCACGCCGCGCCGCGCACGCTGGCGCTGCTGCTGGGCGACGTGGAATCGCGCCCTGCCGTGCTGGCCGTGCGTGCGCTCCAGGCCGACCTGGCAGCCGCCAACGTGGCCGTGCGCATCATCCCGTCCAGCGGCATGACGCCGGCCGACCACGCCGCGCTGGCCGGCGCCGACGTCGCCGTCGTCAACGTCAAGGGCAGCCAGTTGCTGCAGCTCGTGCAGCCCGACCTGGAGGCGTTGCGGCGCCGCGCGCGGCCCGTGTACGCCGTCGGCGCGCAGCCGGACGACGCCCAGCGCGACCTCGGCATCCGGCTTGACGCCGCCATCCTCGCCTTCCACCGCGAAGGCGGCATCGAGAACATGGAAGGCCTGCTGCGGCGCGTGCTGGTTGCCGGCTTCGGCGCCCGCGTCGACGTACCGCCGCTGCGCATGATGCCGGAGGCGGGCCTGTACGACGTCGACGCCCGCCGTGGCGCCGCGTCATTCGACGACTACGTGGCGCACTATGCGCACCACCGGCCGGGCGCGCCGTGGATCGGTGTGATGTTCTACCGCGCGAGCCTCGTCGCGGGCCAGACCCTGCCGCTGGCGGCCATCGTGCACGCGCTGGAAGGCGCCGGCTACAACGTGCTGCCCGCGTACGGCTATCCGTACGACGTGCCGTTGAAACTGTTCCTCGACGCGGACGGCAAGAGCCGCATCGACCTGCTCGTGGCGCTCGGCATGAAGGTCGGCGGCACGGCGGCGACGGGCGCGCTGCTGGACCGGATCGGCGTCCCCGCCATCAGCGCCATCACCTTGAGCCAGCACGGCGTGGCGCAATGGGAAGACTCGAAGGTCGGGCTGGACCTGATGGAGCGCACGTGGCAGATGGCCGGTGCCGAGGTCGCGGGCCTCGTGCAGCCGACCGTCGTCGCGAGCCGCGAAAAGGTCGTCGATGCCGCGACGGGGCTCGCCTACGTGGAAGAGCAGCCAATTGCGGAACGGGTGGCGCGCCTGCGCGCCCGCGTCGACGCCTGGCTCGCGCTGCGCCGCACGCCGAACGCGGACAAGCACGTGGCCATCGTCTACTTCAATTATCCCCACGGTTCGGAAACGATCGGCGCCGCATACCTGAACGTGCTGCCGGACAGCCTGTGGCAGATCACCGAACGTCTGCGCACCGTCGGTTACGCGACCGATCATCGGTACCCGTTGACGCCGGCCGCGCTGCAGCGCGAGGTGCAGCAGTGGGGCAACTACCCCGGCAAGACGGGCGCCGATTACCTGGCCGGCCTCGCGCGGCTGGCGTCCAGCGGCGAAGCGCTGCTCGTCCCGCTGGCGGACTACCGGCGCTGGTACGACGCGCTGCCCGCGAAGCTGCGCGCCGCCGTCGAGGGGGCATGGGGGCCGCCGGAAAAGTCGCCCGTGCTGTGGAAGGATGCGCGCGGCGTGCCGCACTTCGTGTTCCCGGCGCGCCGCCACGGCAATCTGCTGCTGGCGCCGCAGCCGGGCCGCGCGTGGGAACAGAACCTGGCCAAGCTGCACAACGACGTGACGCTTCCGCCGGGCCACGAATACATCGCGTTTTATTTGTGGCTGCAGCACGGTTTCCACGCGAACGCCGTCGTCCACGTGGGCACGCACGGCACGCAGGAATGGCTGACGGGGAAGGAGGCCGGCCTGTCGGCCAGCGATCCGACGGAGGCGCTGATCGGCGCCATGCCGAACATCTATCCGTACGTGATGGACGACGTGGGCGAGGGCATCCAGGCGAAGCGGCGCGGCATGGCGACGATCGTCGACCACATGACGCCGCCGTTCGACGCGGCCGGGCTGAACCCGGACCTGCGCGAGCTGGGCGCGCTGCTGAACGACTACCGCGTGGCCGAGCAGAAGAGTCCCATGCTCGTGAAGGCGCACCTGACGGCGCTGAACGCGCTCGCGAAGAAGGCGGGCGTGCTGAAGGACATGGGCAAGCCGGCGCTGTCCACCGAGGCCGACATGGAAGCGCTGGAGGAATACCTCGACGACACCGGCAGCAAACTGACGCCGTTCGGCCTGCACACGTTCGGCGTGGCGCCCGCGCCCGACCTGCGTGCCGCGACGGCGCGCGCCGTCGTGAGTCTCGAACCGCATCTCGACGACGCCGGCAAGGCGGCCCGCACCGCGCAGCTGGAACGGGACATCGAGGCAAGCGCCGCGGCGGAACTGGCCCGTCTCGTGGATGCGCTGGATGGTAAATTCATCCCGACGGGCCCCAGCGCGGACCTTGTGCGCAATCCGGGCGCGCTGCCCACGGGCCGCAATTTCTTCGGCCTCGACCCGGCCCGCATCCCGGGCCGCGCGGTCTACGAGCAGGGCCGGCAGCTGGCCACGAAGCTTGTCGAGGACTACCGCAGCCGCCACGGCGTGTATCCCGACAAGCTGACGATGAACCTGTGGGGCGTGGAGACGCAGCGCCACGAAGGCGTGATGGAAGCGCAGGCGATGGCGCTGATGGGCGTGCGGCCGACCTGGGACGAGCGCGGGCGCGTGACCGGTGTCGAAGCGATCCCGCGCCGCGAACTGGGACGGCCGCGCGTGGACGTGACGATGGTGTCGTCGGGCCTGTTCCGCGACCTGTTCGGCAACGTGCTGAAACTGCTCGACCAGGCCGCGCAAACAGCCCGCGCGCAGAAGGACGACGACGACCCGGGCGGCAACGTGCTGGCCGCGCACGCGCGGGCGCTGGCCGCGAAGCTGCGCCAGGAAGGCGTGCCCGCCGACGAGGCCGAGCGCCTCGCGGGCGTGCGCATCTTCGGCCTGCCGTCCGGCGCGTACGGCACCAACATCGAGAAGCTGCTGCCGCTGTCGAACGTGTGGCAGGACGAGAAACAGGTTGCGGACGTGTTCATCAACCGCATGAGCCACCCGTTCGGCAACGGCTACTGGGGCGACGACGATGGCGACGCGGGACGCCGGCGCGAGGTGTTCCGGCTCGCGCTGTCCGGCAGCCGCATCGCGCTGCACAGCCGGTCCAGCAACCTGTTCGCCACGCTCGACAACGACGACTTCTTCCAGTACCTGGGCGGCACGGCGCTGGCGATCCGCAGCGTCGACGGCAAGACACCCGAGGTGCTCGTGAGCGATTTGTCGAACCCGCGCCGCCCCGGTCACAAGACGTTGAACCAGTACATGGGCCAGGAGATGCAGAGCCGCTACCTGAACCCGCGCTGGGCCGACAAGATGCTGGCCGAGGGCTACTCCGGCGCGCGCTTCATCAACCGTGTCGTCGACTACCTGTGGGCATGGCAGGTGACGGTGCCGGAAGCCGTCGACGGCGGGACGTGGCAGCGCATGTACGACACCTATGTCGCCGACCGCCACGGCCTGCGCGTGCGCGAGCGCATCGCGCAGGCGGGCAACCTGCGCGCGTGGCAGGCCGTCACGGACCGGATGCTGTCGGCGATCGAGAAGGGGTACTGGAAACCGGACGATGTCACGCGCCGGCGCCTGCTGGCCGAGAACGCGCGCGCCGTCGCGGAAAGCGGTGCGGCCTGCGGTGCGGATTCGTGCAGCCGCGCGACGTTGACGTTGCAGCCGCTGCTGGCGGGACAGGCGCCTGGCGAGGGTGGGGCGGCGCCGCGCGTGTCAGCTGCACCGGCAGCACCCGCCAAGGCCGTGGAACCCGCGCCGGCGGGCAACGGCAAGGTGGCCGGGTTCGAAATGGAAAGCGTCAAGGCCATGACGCCCGTGCAGAAGACCATCGGCGCGCTGGTCGTGCTGGCGCTGGCGGTCGCCGTGATCGGCGGCGGCTACCTGTGGCGCCGGCGCGCCGTTACCTTCGGAACGGGTTCCGGTCGTTGAGCTCGTCGATGTAGTCGTCGATGCCGCCCGCTTCCCGTTCCAGGAAGCGCGCGACGGCGTCAAGGAACGACGGATGGGCGAGCCAGTGCGCGGACCAGGTCCGCGTCGGCAGGAACCCGCGCGCCATCTTGTGCTCGCCCTGCGCGCCGCCCTCGAACACCTGGATGCCCTGCTCGATGCAGAATTCCAGCGGCTGGTAATAGGCCGCCTCGAAGTGCAGGCAGGGCACGTGTTCCAGCGCGCCCCAGTAGCGGCCGTACAGCGTCGTCGCATCGTGCACGACGAGCGACGCCGCGATCGGGTGGCCATCCCGCTCCGCGATCACGAGTAGCAGGTTGTCCGGCATCGTCTTGCCGATGCGGCGGAAGAAGTCCAGGTTCAAATAGGGCTTGGAGAAGTGCTCGGAGTAGGTGTTGCGGTAGCAGCGCGTGAAGAAACGCCACTCCTCGTCCGTGATGTCCGGCCCGCGCACGCGCCGCAGCGAGACGCCGGCCTCGCGCACTTTTCTCCGCTCGGCGCGGACGTTCTTGCGCTTCTTTTGCTCGAGCGTCGCGAGGAACTCGTCGAAGGTCGCGTAGCCCGCATTCATCCAGTGGAACTGCACGCCGCTGCGCAGCAGGAAGCCGGCATCGGCCAGTTGTTTCGCCTGCTCGTCCGGCGGGAACAGCACGTGGGTGGACGAGACGTCCGTCGCCTTCTGCGTCTTCACGAGCACGTCGACGAGGGCCGCCCGCGCGATCGCATCGCGCGCGAGCAGGCGCGGGCCGCTCACGGGCGTGAACGGGATCGCGGACAGCAGCTTCGGGTAATAGTCGAGCCCATGCTCCTGGTAGGCGTTGGCCCACGCCCAGTCGAACACGTATTCGCCGTACGAATGGCCTTTCACGTACAGGGGCAGGGCGGCGGCCAGGCGCTCATCCTTGTCGTACAGGGCGATGTACTGCGGCTGCCAGCCCGTCTCCGGCGTCGCGCTGCCCGATTCGTGCAGTGCATGCAGGAAGGCAAAGGACAGGAACGGGTTCGGATTCTCCTGCAGGGCCACGAGGGCGTCCCAGTCCGCCTGCCCGATCTCGGACAGAGAAGAAACGATATGCGTGCGATAATTCAAGATGACTTCCGTGAGCTGTTGAGACCTATGGATAAGCGATTCTTCAACCTGTACTCCCACGACTTCGCGCGCGTCGCCGTCGCCAGCCCGCGCTGCAAGGTCGCCGACCCGGCGTTCAATGCGCAGGAAACGATCCGCCTGGCGCATGAAGCGGCCGACAAGGGCGCCGTGCTGGCCGCCTTCCCCGAACTGGGGCTGTCGGCCTACACGTGCGACGACCTGTTCCACCAGCGCGCGCTGCTCGACGCCGTGCTGGACGCGTTGGCCGAGGTGGTCGCCGCATCGAGCACGTTGCCGCTGGCCCTCGTCGTCGGTGCGCCGCTGCGCGTCAACCACGTGCTGTTCAACTGCGCCGTCGTGGTCGCCGGTGGCCGCATCCTGGGTGTGGTCCCGAAAAGCTACTTGCCCAATTATGGCGAATTTTACGAAAGTCGGCAGTTCAGTCCCGCGGACAACGCGGCCGTCGACCGGATCACCCTGCTGGGCCAGGACGTGCCGTTCGGTCCGGAACAGATCTTCGAGCTCGAGAATCAACCGCTGTTCCGCTTCCACGTCGAGATCTGCGAAGACGTGTGGGTGCCGGTCCCGCCGTCCTCGTACGCCGCGCTGGCCGGCGCGACGGTGCTGGTGAACCTGTCGGCGTCGAACGTCGTCGTGGGCAAGAGCGGCTACCGGCACCAGCTCGTGTCGCAGCAGTCCGCGCGCTGCCTTGCGGCCTACCTGTACACGTCGGCGGGCCGCGGCGAATCGACGACGGACATGGCGTGGGACGGCCAGTCGCTGATCTACGAAAAGGGCGACAAGCTGGCCGAGTCCGAGCGCTTCCTGGCCGAGTCGCACATCATCTTCGGCGACGTCGACCTGGAACGCCTGTCGGTCGACCGCATGCACACGACGACGTTCGCGCAATCCGTGCGCCGCCACGCGCACGAGGTCGCGAAATTCCGCGTGCAGACCTTCGCCGTGCCGCTGCCGGTCGACCGCGACCTGCCGCTGGCGCGCCTCGTCGAGCGCTTCCCGTACGTGCCGGCCGACGGCCGCCGCCGCGACGAACGCTGCACGGAGGTCTACAACATCCAGGTGCAGGCGCTCGTGCAGCGGCTGCAGTCGTCCGGGCACCAGAAGGTCGTCATCGGGATTTCCGGCGGCCTGGATTCCACGCACGCGCTGCTTGTCTGCGCGAAGGCGCTCGACAAGCTGGGGCTTCCCCGCACGAACATCCTCGCGTACACGATGCCGGGCTTCGCGACGAGCGAACGCACCTTGCGCCAGGCACGCGAGCTGATGCGCGTCGTCGGCTGCACGGCGCACGAGATCGACATCCGCCCCAGCTGCATCCAGATGCTGAAGGACCTCGGCCACCCGTATGCGGAAGGCGCCGAGCAGTACGACGTCACGTTCGAGAACGTGCAGGCGGGCGAGCGCACCAGTCACCTGTTCCGCCTCGCGAACCACCACCACGCGATCGTGATCGGCACGGGCGATTTGTCCGAACTGGCGCTGGGCTGGTGCACGTATGGCGTGGGCGACCACATGTCGCACTACAACGTCAACGCCAGCGTGCCCAAGACGCTCATTTCGCACCTCGTGCGCTGGGTCGCGGACACGAACCAGATCGGAGACACGGGCTCCGACGTCCTGATCAACGTGTTGGAGACGGAGATCTCGCCGGAGCTCGTGCCGGGCAAGGTGGGCGATGCCAACAAGCCGGCGCAGGTGACGGAAGACTTCATCGGCCCGTACGAGCTGCAGGATTTTAATTTGTACTACACCCTGCGCTACGGTTTCGGACCGGCGAAAGTGGCCTTCTTGTCGTGGAGCGCGTGGCAGGATCGCGCGGCGGGCCCGTGGCCGGAAGGCGGCAGCCCGGCGCGCAACCAGTACGATCTCGCGGCGATCAAGAAAAACCTCGGCATCTTCCTGTGGCGCTTCTTCAAGACGAGCCAGTTCAAGCGCTCGTGCGTGCCGAACGGGCCGAAGGTCGGCAACGGCGGCTCGCTGTCCCCGCGCGGCGACTGGCGCGCGCCCAGCGACTCGGAAGCGACCGTGTGGATGGACCAGCTGGCGAGGATTCCGGACTGACGGGCGCCATGCGATAATCCCGGGAAAACCTGATAGGAGATACCCATGAAACAGATTACCTGCGTGATCAAGCCGTTCAAGCTGGACGAAGTGCGCGAAGCGCTGGCCGAAGTGAACGTCACCGGCCTGACCGTCACGGAAGTGAAGGGCTTCGGCCGCCAGAAGGGCCACACGGAACTGTACCGCGGCGCCGAATACGTGGTCGACTTCCTGCCCAAGGTGAAGATCGAAGTGGTGGTCGACGATGCGCTGACCGAGCAGGTCGTGGACGCGATCATCAAGGCGGCGCGGACCGGCAAGATCGGCGACGGCAAGATCTTCGTGCAGGAAGTGGAGCAGGTGATCCGTATCCGTACGGGCGAGACGGGACCGGACGCCGTATAACGCATTACGGGGCCAGTCGGTCACTGACTGGGCTTCTCTTGCGCCTTCGCGAGGCTCGCATAATATCCTTCGCGGGCCAACAGGTCGTCATGCGTGCCGGTTTCGACAATCGCGCCGTTACGCATGACTACGATCCGGTCCGCGTTTCGAATGGTAGAAAGACGGTGCGCGATCACCACCGTCGTGCGACCTTTCATCAGTCGTTCAAGGGCCGCCTGGACCTGGCGTTCCGATTCCGTGTCCAGCGCGCTCGTGGCTTCGTCCAGGATCAGGACAGGCGCATCCTTGTACAGCGCGCGGGCGATCGCAATACGTTGGCGCTGCCCACCCGAAAGCCGCAGGCCGTTTTCACCGACTTCCGTCATGTAGCCGTGCGGCTGGCGCAGAATGAATTCTTCCGCGTATGCCGCCCGCGCGGCGGCGACGACGCGGTCCTGGTCCGGATCGGGATCGCCGTACGAGATATTCGCGGATAACGTATCGTTGAAGAGCACGACATCCTGACCGACGAGCGCAATCTGCGCACGCAGATCTTGCAACCGGTAGTGTCGAATGTCTTCGCCGTCCAGCAGAATCCGGCCGCTGCTGACGTCGTAGAAGCGCGGCAGCAGACTTGCAAGCGTCGTCTTGCCGCTGCCGGAGCCGCCTACCAGCGCCACCGTTTCGCCCGCGGCGATATGCAACGACACGTCGCGCAAGGCGGGCGCGGTGCCGACGTTCTGCTTGCCGTAGCTGAAACCCACCGACTCCAGCGCGATATCGCCGGATGCACGGGCCAGTGGACGCAGCCCGCTGTCATCCTCCGCTGGAGCGTCGATCATGCCGAATACGGACGTTGCCGCCGCGAGGCCGCGCTGCAGCGGTTCGTTGACCTTGGTAAGATTCTTGATCGGCGATTGCATCGCCATCAGCGATCCCATGAAGGCGACAAACGCGCCCGGCGACAGAGCGCCTGCCTGTGCACGCAGCAACGCGAAATAAATCACGGCTGACAGGGTAATGCCCACCAACATCATGATCACGCCCGAGTTCAGTGCGGCTGTGGCGGCGTGCTTGACGGACAATTGGCGATTCAGTTTCACCACGTCGTCAAAGCGCCGCTGTTCGTAATGCTGGCCTCCGAAGATCTTGACGACGCGCTGGCCACCAATGCTTTCGTCCAGCACATGGGTGAGTTCACCGATTGCGTGCTGTGCGTTACCGGAAATACGGCGCATCCGCCGGCCCGCCAGGACGATGACGAGTGCGACCATTGGCAGCAGGCCGAGGCAAAAAACGGCGAGCTGCAAGTCGATCCGGCACAGTAATACAATGTACCCGGCCGTGGCGATTGAATCCCGTACCACGACGTTAACGACATTCAGCCCTGCTTGCGATACCTGATTGGCGTCGAAAGTAACACGTGACAGCAGGGTGCCGGTCGACGACTGATCGAAATAGCCGTTGGGAAGACGCAGGATGCGTGTGAACATTTTGCGGCGCAGGTTCGCCTGCACGTGGTTGCTGAGCCAAGCTGAGCCGTAGTCCCCGGAAAAGCTGCTCACCATTCGCAGGATGGCCAGCGCCATAATGGTCGCGGGAATTGTCCATATCGCCGTTCCCGTTGCCGCAGTTGGAACGACGTGGCTTATCCATTCTTTGATGGCATGCGGCAGGCCACTAGCAGCCATGCCGGACATGACGTTATGCGGGTTCAACGCGTTGACGACGTTCTCCAGCTGCCGGATCAGGAGCACATCGGTCACGGATGCCACGGCAATCGCCACCAATGTCGCGCACAGTGGCCCGGCATAGGGGCGGAACTCCAGCAGCAGACGAAAATAAAGCAGGCGGTTTTTCAAGGGAAAGATGCCGTCGCGATAAAAAGGCCATATTATGGTCGCCGCTATGTCAAGCGGACTGCAACGGTAAGAAATATTCTCACGCTGGTGAATTTCGTAAATTCACCGCCCCACCCGCACGTCGAACTTCCACGCCACCAGCCGGAACACGACGATGAACATCGCGCTGGACCACAGCGCGAAATCGTGCGGAAAGCCGTTCATCCCCAGCAGCAGGAACATCCAGTTGCCGAGGAACGCGCAGATGGCATAGGGCTTGCCGTCCCTGAACACCATCGGCACTTCGTTGCAGACGATGTCGCGCATCACGCCGCCGAAGATCCCCGTGATCACGCCCATCATCGAGGCGATGAACAGCGGCATGTGCGCGTCCAGCGCGGACGACACGCCGGCTACCGAAAACAGCCCCAGGCCGACCGCGTCGGCGATGACGATCAACCGCTCCGACACGATCTGGCGCAAGGTCCGGATCAGCGGCGTCGCGACGAGGGCCAGCACGAAGATCAGGATCGCGTACTCCTGATGAATCACCCAGAACAGCGGCCGTTTATCCAGCAGGATGTCGCGCAGGGTGCCGCCGCCGAATGCGGCGATGAAGGCCACCGTGAATACCCCCACCACGTCCATGCGCTTTCTCCGCGCCTCAATGAAACCCGAGAATGCGCCCACCAGGATCGCAACGATTTCAATGACGGTGATGAGGTGCATGCGGGGGCCGATAGTCTCCATGTTGCTAGACTAGCATGCCGGCCCCGGCGGCGTCAGTTTGCGTTCGGCGCCAGCGGCAGGCGGACGGCGAAGATCACGCGGCCGCTCATCACCGGTCCCTCCTCGTGGCGGTAATCGATCTCGCCCTCGTGCTCGCGCACGATCTGCTGGGCGATGTACAGGCCGAGGCCCATGCCCGTGCGGTTGCGGGGATTGTTCAACGAACTGCGCTTGAATGGATTGAACAGCGCGCTTGCCGTCTCCTCCGGGATCGGCGCGCCCGCGTTCGCGATTTCCAGTACGGCGAGGCCGTCCCGCGGCGCGAGGCGGATCGTGATCGGCTGGTTCGGTTCGCCATGGTGGCGCGCGTTGGACAGCAGGTTCGAGACCACCTGGCTCAGGCGGCCCGCGTCCGCCAGCACGAACGCCGGGCCGGCCGTGTGCACGTCGTAGACGATGGTCGGATAGGCGAGTCGCGCTTCCTCGACCATGTCTTCGACGAGGGCCGCCAGGTCGACGGGATGCAGGTCGATGCCGAGGGACAGGCCGCGGTCGATGCGGCTCATGTCCAGCACCTGGCCGATCATGCGCTGCATGCGGTTGCTGGACGACTGGATGCGCTTGCCCAGGGTGCCCTTGTTGCCGGGACCGTCCGTGCGCTCGAGGACCATGCCTGCCATGTTGATCGAGTTGAGCGGGTCGCGCAGGTCGTGGCCCAGCATGGCGAGCAGTTGCGCGCGCGTGGATTCCGTCTGGGCGCGGCGCGCGTTCGACACGCGCGCCAGCTCGCCCAGCATCATGCGCGCATGCGTGAGGATGCCGTCTTCCCACGGGTGGGCGCGGCCGCGCACCGTCTCGTGCCATGCTTCGAACGAACCGCGCGGCGTCAGGCGGTCGCCCAGCGGGCCGGCCTGGGTCTTCTGCGGCTTGCCGCCCCAGGCGACTTCCTCGATCTGCTCCGTGCGCAGCAGCACGCACCAGCCGCCCGACGGCGGGTCGAACGGCAGGGCCAGCATGCCGGCCCATTTGCCGAGCAGGGGCTGGATCGCCTCCGGCCATTCCTTCACGCAGCCGTACATGACGATGTCGTGCGGTTCGGCCGGCAGCGACGCGACGACGGCTTCGCCCAGCGCCTGGTCGACGCCGCGGCACACGACGCGCCCGTACTGGCTGGCGACGAGCGCCTGCGCATGCGTGGACTCCAGCAGGCCGTCGCCGTGCTCGATGAGGGCGTCGAGCGGATCCTCTTCCAGCAGCAGCGATTCGACGAGGCTCGTGCGTACCTTGGCCGCGTGTTCGACCAGTGCCGCGTCCTCGCGCGCCTCGATGCCCTGCGCGGTCGACGCGATCACCTGGGCCAGCACGTCGGCAGCCATCCGGACGGAGTAGGGGACGCGCTTGGGGCCCATGTGATGGCAAGCGATCAGCCCCCACAGGCGGCCGTGGATGACGATCGACACGCTCATCGACGCGCCCACGCCCATGTTCTGCAAATACTCCACGTGGATCGGCGACACGCTGCGCAGCACGGCAAAGCTCATGTCGAGCGGCGCGCCGCCTTCCGCGCCGAGCAGCGGCACGGCGTGGTAGCCGACGTCGGCGATCATGCGCAGGGTGTTCAGCACGTACAGGCGGCGCGCCTGCGGCGGGATGTCGCCGGCCGGGTAGCGCTGGCCCAGGTAGGGCACGAGGTCGTCGCGCCGCGCCTCGGCCACCACGTCGCCGGAATCGTCGCTGCGAAAAGCGTAGGCCATCACGCGGTCGAAACCCGTGAAGTCGCGGATCTGGCGCACGGCGGCTTCCAGCAGGCCGTCGATGCTGCGCTGGCGGCGCAGGCGGTCGATCGACGAGTGCGCCTTGATGGCGAACTGGGCGACTTCCTCCATGCTCACGTCGCGCGCCTCGAATTCGACGAGGACGCGGTGCATGTGCGCGTGCACGACGCAGTCGTATTCGCGGTTGCGGATGGACAGGGCCGCCACCGAGGCCGGCGCCGCGCCGTCGTCCATCGTGGCGATGCATTCCTGGATGAGTTCGGTCACCGCTTCCGGCAGTCCCAGTGCGGCGAAAGGTTGGCCAAGAGCGGGCTCGCTGTCCGTGATCGCGGCGATGTTGGCGCTCCAGCCTTCGACGAGTCCGGTGTCCGACAGGAAGAGCAGGGCGCCATGCGGCTGGATGAAGCCGGGGATATGGATCGGTTCGTCTGCACAGTTCTGCAGATCGACCCGCTGCGGCGCTGCCATCGGTACCGGGCGACTGGACTTCACGCGTTCATCCTTATGCGGGCAGCACCACCTCGGCACTACGTCGTATTCATCTTACCCGTTTCGTCAAATCGGCGCGCCGGTTTGACAATAAAACATGCCAATATGAACATGTTTCAAGGAACTTATTCTACGACTTGACAGTAGGAAAGAGTGCTCAATCGAGCAGGGCCGGACGCAGGAGGACGATCAATGCGCCATTGCCCCCGTCGGCCCGGCTCGCGACGCAGAACGCGACCACGTCGCCCGTCTGCACGAGCCAGCTGTGGACCATGCCGCGCAGGACGGGTTCGCCGCCGGCCGAGCCATAGCCCACGCCGTGGATGATGCGCACGCAGCGGATGCCGCGCTTGGTGGATTTGCGGAGGTAGGCGTCGACGTGGCGCCGCGCCAGGTCGCGCGTGAGGCCGTGCAGGTCCAGCTCGTCCTCGACGGGCCAGTGGCGCTTGCGCAGCTTCTTGACGACGTCCGGGCCGACGCCCGGTGCCGACCAGCTGAGGGACGGGTCTTCGTCGAGCAGGCCGTCCACGTCGAACTGGTCGGACAGCATCGATTCGCGCAGCACGGCCGCCGTTTCTTCCTCAAGGGTGCGGGGGCGCGTCGGCAGCGGCTGGCCGCGCGTTTCGAATTCGTGCATCGGGCGCCACACGTAGCGGTCCGATTCGGGCATCTTGACGACGTCCGTGACGGCCGAGCGGAATTCGACGGCGTGTTCGCGCGCGATGCGCTCGCGCTTTTCCCGCTCGGCCTTTTCGATGGCGCGCAGCCTTTCGTCTTCCTTGAGCTTGTCGCGCAAGGATTTCAGTTCAGCGAAGTCCTTCATCGCCATCGAGCCACCTTTACATTTACTCCAGGGCTTCCAGGTAGCGCTGGGCATCCAGCGCCGCCATGCAGCCCGAGCCCGACGACGTGATCGCCTGGCGGTACACGTGGTCCTGCACGTCGCCGGCCGCGAACACGCCTGGGACGTTGGTCGCGGTGGCCATGCCTTCGCTGCCGCCGCGGGTCTTGATATAGCCGTTGTGCATGTCGATCTGGCCTTCGAAGATGCCCGTGTTCGGCTTGTGGCCGATCGCCACGAACAGCCCGTGCACCTTGATCTCCTTGGTCGAGCCGCCGTCCGTCGACTTCAGCTGCAGGCCGGTCACGCCGCTCTGGTCGCCCTTGACCTCGTCCAGCGTCTGGTTCAGTTCCAGCACGATCTTGCCCTCGGCGACCTTGGCCATCAGGCGGTCGACGAGGATCGGCTCGGCGCGGAACTTGTCGCGGCGGTGGATCAGCGTGACCTTGGTCGCGATGTTCGACAGGTACAGCGCTTCCTCGACCGCGGTGTTGCCGCCGCCGATCACCGCCACTTCCTGGTTGCGGTAGAAGAAGCCGTCGCACGTGGCGCAGGCGGACACGCCCTTGCCCATGAATTCCTGTTCGCTGGGCAGGCCGAGGTATTGCGCGGAAGCGCCCGTTGCGATGATCAGCGCGTCGCAGGTGAACTCATGCGAATCGCCCACCAGGCGGATCGGTTTCTCGTTCAGGTACGTCGTGTGGATGTGATCGAACACGATCTCGGTATTGAAGCGCTCGGCGTGCTGCAGCAGGCGCTGCATCAGTTCCGGACCTTGCACGCCCAGCGGGTCGCCCGGCCAGTTCTCGACGTCGGTCGTCGTCATCAGTTGACCACCCTGCTCGACACCGGTCACCAGCATCGGACTGAGATTGGCGCGCGCGGCGTACACGGCAGCGCTGTAACCGGCGGGGCCGGAACCGAGGATCAGGACTTTGGCATGTTTGCGAGTGGTCATGTGTGAACTTCTTCTATTGGATGATGCCCGGAAAGTGGGGCCGGGCAGTGCGGGAATCAAGAGGCGTCGAACCCGGGATTATAGTCGATGATGCAAACAAGCATGAATCGTGGGGCCAACGCGGCGTTATATCGCTTAGAATGGTCATCTTTGGGGAATTGTTACCCGGCAGTACCGTTTCACACCGCAATGAGCAAGAATAGTCCATCGACGAGCACGACCTATACTCACAAGCCGCGACCGCCCCGCCAGCCGCTGCCGAACCGGCTCGTGCGCCTGTTGTCGGAGGCGCGCTGGCTGGCCACGGCCGTCGCGCTGTTGTATTTCGTCCTCATTTTGCTCAGCTATAACAAGGGCGATCCGGGCTGGTCGCACGAGAACGCCGTCGCCCACGTCGCCAACCTGGGCGGCCGCGCCGGCGCCTGGCTGGCCGACTTATTGTTATTCATCTTCGGCTTTTCCGCCTGGTGGCTGTGCGTCTGCTTTACGCGCGCCGTCTGGAAGGGGTATCGGCGGCTCCATACCCGGTTCATCGTCCAGGAAGCGGAGCAGGAGCCCGAGCACCAGGGCGAGACGCTGATCCGCTGGATCGGCTTCGTGCTGATGTTCGCCGGCAGCGTCGGCCTCGAGTATCTGCGCATGTGGTCGCTGAAAGTTGAGCTGCCGCGCGCGGCCGGCGGCGTGCTGGGCCAGCTGATCGGCCATTCCGCCCACACGGCGTTCGGTTTCACGGGCGCGACCCTCCTCCTGCTGCTGCTGTTCGGTCTCGGCTTCTCCTGGTATTTCCAGGTGTCGTGGCTGGCCGTCGCCGAGCGCATCGGCGAATCCGTCGAGACGACGTGGGACTGGTTCCGCCTGCGCTACGAAGACCGCGAAGACCGCCGCTACGGCGAAGTGGCGGCGCACAAGCGCGACGAGGTCGTCGTGCACGAGCGCGCCAAGTACGAGGAAAAACATGCCGGGTCGCCGATCCGCATCGAGACCCCGCGCGACGACGACTTCGATGCGCCGCGGGACGATGCGCAGCCGGCCCCTGGCTTCCTCGCCAAGATGAAGGCGAAGGTGAAGGCGCGCGGCGAAGCGAAGCTGGCGCGTGCCCGCGCCGAGCCGCAGATCGACGGTGCCGAAGCGCCGCCGGCGCCGATGGCCATGGAACCGTCGTTCGACGACGTGGACGATGCGCCTCCTGCACCGCGCGCACCCGCGCCCGTGAAAGCGCCGCTGCCGCCGGCCTCTGCACCGAATCCGTCGCCGATCAAGATCGAGCCGGCGATGACGAGCGTGCCGCGCTCGGAACGCGCCGAGAAGGAGCGCCAGTCGCATCTGTTCGAAGTCCACGGCGATTCCACGCTGCCGCCGCTGGCGCTGCTGGACGACGCGCCGCCCGCGCAGGAGTCCGTCGCCGTCGACACCCTGGAATTCACCAGCCGCCTGATCGAGAAGAAGCTGTCCGACTTCGGCGTCGAGGCGAAGGTCGTCGCGGCGTATCCGGGTCCGGTCGTCACGCGCTACGAGATCGAGCCGGCGACGGGCGTGAAGGGCAGCCAGATCGTCAACCTGGCGCGCGACCTGGCGCGTTCGCTGTCGCTGACGTCGATCCGCGTCGTCGAGACGATCCCCGGCAAGAACTACATGGCGCTCGAGCTGCCGAATCCGAAGCGCCAGATCGTGCGCCTGACGGAGATCCTCGGTTCGAAAGTCTATGGCGACAGCGCGTCCAGCCTGACGGTCGCGCTGGGCAAGGACATCGCCGGCAAGCCGGTCGTCGCCGACCTCGCGAAGATGCCGCACCTGCTGGTGGCGGGTACGACCGGTTCCGGTAAATCCGTGGGCATCAACGCGACGATCCTGTCGCTGCTGTACAAGGCCGATCCGGCCGACGTGCGCCTGATCCTGATCGACCCGAAGATGCTGGAGATGTCGGTGTACGAGGGTATCCCGCACCTGCTGGCGCCGGTCGTCACGGACATGCGCCAGGCCGGCCACGCCCTGAACTGGGCCGTGAACGAGATGGAGCGGCGCTACAAGCTCATGTCGAAGCTGGGCGTGCGCAACCTGGCCGGCTACAACGGGAAAATCGCGGAGGCCGCCAAGCGCGAAGAGCATATCCCGAACCCGTTCTCGCTGACGCCGGACGCGCCGGAGCCGCTCGATAAACTGCCGACGATCGTCATCATCATCGACGAGCTGGCCGACCTGATGATGGTGGTCGGCAAGAAGGTCGAGGAGCTGATCGCCCGTATCGCCCAGAAGGCGCGCGCGGCCGGCATCCACCTGATCCTGGCGACGCAGCGTCCGTCCGTGGACGTCATCACGGGCCTGATCAAGGCGAACATCCCGACGCGTATCGCGTTCCAGGTGTCGTCCAAGATCGACTCGCGCACCATCCTCGACCAGATGGGCGCGGAAACGCTGCTGGGCATGGGCGACATGCTGTACATGCCGCCGGGCACGGGCCTGCCGATCCGCGTGCACGGCGCGTTCGTATCGGACGACGAAGTGCATCGAGTTGTAAAACACCTCCAGTCCACGGGCGAACCGAATTACATTGAAGGCATCCTCGAAGGCGGCGTGGCCGAAGACGGCGGCGGTGCCGATGGCGTGCCGGCCGGCGAAGGCGGCGGCGAGTCCGACGCGATGTACGACCAGGCCGTGGCCGTGGTGCTGAAGAACCGCCGGGCGTCGATCTCGCTGGTGCAGCGCCACCTGCGCATCGGCTACAACCGCGCCGCGCGCCTGCTCGAGCAGATGGAGCAAAGCGGCATCGTGTCGCCGATGCAGTCGAACGGCAACCGGGACATCCTGGTGCCGGCAACGAACGCGGAATGAGCATGTTGAAACTGAAAACTACACTGATCGCTACCACTTTCCTGATCGCGGGCGCGGCGCACGCCACCGCCCTCGACCAGTTCAAATCCTTCGTGTCGGGCACCAAGTCCGCCCGCGGCGAATTTACCCAGACGCAGGTCATGAAGACCAAGACGGGCAAGACGTCCAGCGGCACCTTCGTGTTCGCGCGCCCCGGCAAATTCATCTGGACGTACCAGAAGCCGTACGAGCAACTGCTGCAGGCCGACGGCGAGACGCTGTACCTGTACGACAAGGACCTGAACCAGGTCACGACGCGCAAGCTGGGCGGCGCGCTGGGCAGCTCGCCGGCCGCGATCCTGTTCGGCAGCAACGACCTGGAAAAGAATTTCACGCTCGCCGAAGCGGGCACGCGCGACGGCCTGGAATGGCTGAACGCGACGCCGAAATCGAAGGACACGACGTTCGAGCAGATCGGCATCGGTCTCAAGGACGGCATCCCGCAGGCGATGGAACTGAAGGACAACTTCGGCCAGACCGTGCTGCTGAAATTCACCAGCTTCCAGCGTAATCCGGCGCTGGGCGCGCAGACGTTCAAGTTCGACGTGCCGAAGGGTGCCGAGGTCGTCAACCAGTAATACACTTGCGCTTTCGACGCGCTGGCCATACATAGGCAAGATGGACAATAAGAACGCAGCCCATGGATGACCTTTTCAAGACCGAACCCGCCGCCCCGCTGGCCGAAAGCCTGCGTCCGAAGACGATCGCCGAGGTGATCGGCCAGAGCCATCTGCTGGGCGAGGGCAAGCCGCTGAACCTCGTGTTCAAGTCGGGCCGGCCCCATTCGATGATCCTGTGGGGCCCGCCGGGCGTCGGCAAGACGACGCTGGCGCGTCTCACGGCGAACGCATTCGACTGCGAATTCATCGCATTGTCCGCCGTGCTGTCGGGCGTGAAGGACATCCGCGCCGCCATCGAACAGGCCGAGCACTACCTGGCCTCCGGCCACCACACGATCCTGTTCATCGACGAGATCCACAGGTTCAACAAGTCGCAGCAGGATGCGCTGCTGCCGTTCGTGGAATCCGGCCTCGTCACCTTGATCGGCGCGACGACGGAAAATCCGTCGTTCGAAGTCAACTCGGCACTGCTGTCGCGCTCGCAGGTGTACGTGCTGAAGGCGCTGAATGACGACGAGATGCGCCAGCTGCTGGAACGCGCCCGCCAGCAGGGCGGCTTGTCGCACCTGCAGTTCGACGACATCGCGGTACAGACGCTGATCGGCTACGCGGACGGCGATGCCCGCCGCTTCCTGAACCTGCTGGAGCAGACGAAGACGTCGGCCGACACGGCGAAAACGACCCACATCACGCGCGAATTCGTCGAGAACGCGCTGACCCTGAACGCGCGCCGCTTCGACAAGGGTGGCGACAATTTCTACGACCAGATCTCGGCGCTCCATAAATCCGTGCGCGGTTCGCATCCGGACGCCGCGCTGTACTGGCTGTGCCGCATGCTGGACGGCGGCGCGGATCCGAAATACCTGGGACGGCGCATCGTGCGCATGGCGTGGGAAGACATCGGCATCGCCGATCCGCGCGCCATCCAGCTCGCGAACGACGCGGTCGAGACGTACGAGCGGCTCGGCTCGCCGGAGGGTGAACTGGCGCTGGGCCAGGCCGTCATCTATCTCGCCATCGCCGCCAAGAGCAATGCCGGCTACAACGCGTTCAATGCCGCGATGGCGTTCGTGCGCAAGGATAAATCGCGCGAGGTCCCGGTCCACCTGCGCAATGCGCCGACCAAGCTCATGAAGGAACTGGGTTACGGCCACGAATACCGCTATGCCCACGACGAGCCGCATGCGTACGCGGCCGGCGAAACGTATTTGCCGGACGGCATGCCGGAGCCGGGCTGGTACCAGCCGGTGCCGCGCGGGATCGAGGCCAAGATCGCGGACAAGCTGGCCTGGCTGAGGAGTCTCGACGACGAGGCCCGGTCCGGCGGCGATCCGGACTGATCACGACTCCCGCGCTCCGCGCCGGCGCAGGACCGTCAACTGGCCGTCCGGCTCCAGCCACGCGCGCCGGACCTGGGCGATGTCCTCGACTTCGTGCTCGTGCAGCATCGCCCGCAATTCCTCGTCGCTGATCAGTTCGCGCCGCAATGCGGCTTCCTGCTTGACGCCATCCTTGATGATGCAGATCGGCGGCGCCAGCGCAAAGCGGCGGAACCGGGGAAAGCGGTAACTCAGCCAGTTCAGGCTGTAGCTCCAGCCGATGATGGTGCCGATCAGCAGGAAACCGTCGACGATGGAGAGGTAGTCGCCGGCCATGGCGTTCTGGGCGGCGTCGGCGATGATCACCAGCACGAGCAGGTCGGAGAGGCCCAGCGCCCCGGCGTCGCGCCGTACGACGAAGCGGAACAGGCAGAACAGGAAAAGATAGGTCAGCGTGCCGCGCACGAACAGTTCCAGCGGCGGCAGGCTGAACGTAAACAGCGTTTCCCAGTCGACATCCATGGCTTGTCCTCTCGACCTTGGACTGCCGTGCAAGCCCAAAAGATCGGCGCGCGGATGAGGACATGCGGGGCGTACGACTTGGTACAATTGCGGTTTCGATATCCCACCCTGCAGATTCCCGATAATGATAGACATCCAACTCCTCCGCAAAGACATCGACAACGTCGCCGCGCGCCTCGCGAGCCGCAAGTACCAGCTCGACGTCGCCGGATTCAACGCCCTCGAAGCCGAGCGCAAGGCGATCCAGACGCGCACCGAGGAATTGCAGGGCAAGCGCAATTCGCTGTCCAAGCAGATCGGCATGCTGAAGGGCAAGGGCGAGGACACGAGCGCCGTGATGGCGGAAGTGGCCGGCATCGGCGACGAGCTGAAAGCCAACGAGGCCGCGCTCGCCCAGGTGCAGGACAGGCTGGCGCAGTTCATGGCCGCCATCCCGAACCTGCCGCACCCGTCCACGCCGGTGGGCCAGGACGAGTCGGGCAACGTGGAAGTCCGCAAGGTGGGCACGCCGCGCGCCTTCGATTTCGAAGTGAAGGACCACGTCGACGTCGGCAGCCCGCTGGGCCTCGATTTCGACACCGCGACCAAGCTGACCGGCTCGCGCTTCGCCGTGATGAAAGGCGGCATCGCCCGCCTGCACCGCGCGCTGGCGCAATACATGCTGGACACGCACACGGGCCAGCACGGCTATACGGAGTGCTACACGCCGTACATGGTCAACGCGGATTCGCTGCGCGGCACGGGCCAGCTGCCGAAGTTCGAGGAAGACCTGTTCGCCGTGAAAAAGGGCGGCGCGGAAGGCGAGGGCGAGAATTTCTACCTGATCCCGACCTCGGAAGTGTCGCTGACCAACATGGTGCGCGACGAGATCGTGGCGCTTGACACCCTGCCGATCAAGATCACGGCGCATACCCCGTGCTTCCGCTCGGAAGCGGGCAGCTACGGCCGCGACACCCGCGGCATGATCCGCCAGCACCAGTTCGACAAGGTCGAGCTCGTACAAATCGCGCATCCGGAACAGTCGTACGACGCGCTGGAAGAGATGGTGGGGCAAGCGGAAACGATCCTGAAGAACCTGGGCCTGCCGTACCGCGTGATGCAGTTGTGCACGGGCGACATGGGCTTTTCGGCCGCGAAAACCTACGACCTGGAAGTGTGGCTGCCGGCGCAGAACACGTACCGCGAGATCTCGTCGCTGTCGAACTGCGAAGATTTCCAGGCCCGCCGCATGCAGGCCCGCTTCCGCAACGCGAAGGGCAAGCCGGAGTTGCTGCACACGCTGAACGGTTCGGGCCTGGCGGTCGGTCGTACGCTCGTCGCCGTGCTGGAGAATTACCAGCAGGCGGACGGCAGCGTCGTCGTGCCGGACGTGCTGCGTCCGTACATGGGCGGACTGGAGCGGCTGGTTCCTGCGGCGTAAGTAAATAGGTCTTCCGTTTTTGTGTGAGGCCGTCTATAATGCGGCCTCACGCGAATACAAGCGACCGGTTACCAGGAGAGGTGGCAGAGTGGTCGAATGTACCTGACTCGAAATCAGGCGTACGGGTGACCGTACCGTGGGTTCGAATCCCACCCTCTCCGCCAGAACAAACAAGGCCCTTCGGGGCCTTTTTTGTTTTGGCGGAGAGGAGCAGGGCGCCTGCGCGCCCTGCGTGTGGGATTCGAAGGGCTGGGCTTGCAAGCCCAGCCCTCTCCGAATCGCCATTTTGCCGTCCGCTGCGCGGACGGCCCCGCGCGCCGAGGGCGCGCGCTGCAGAGCCCGCACAGTTAACACAGCCTCCAAAATTCCTTTAAGAATCTGCACATTGCTAGCAATTCCCCGCCAATAGCTATCCTCAAGGCATAAGATCTTTCTACTCTGCAGGTTTATCAGAAATACTTGGAGGAGATCCATGAAAGCCTTGTCCACGCTGTCTGCCGCATTGCTCGCGGTGCTGCTCGCCGGTTGCGGTGGCGGCGGAGGCGGTTCCGCATCGCCGGCGCCCGCACCGGTTGCCGTCACACCGACACCGACACCCACGCCAACGCCAACGCCAACGCCAACGCCGGCACCAACGCCTGCACCTGCGCCGGCACCCACGCCCGCGCCGACCACGAGCCTGTACCCGAGCTACAACACGAGTCCATTGCCGGCCGACACAACGGGCATGTCGCACAACGCCCAGCAGATCGCCTCATCGATCCGCATCGGCTTCAACATCGGCAACACGATGGAAGCCATCGGCGGCGAAACGGCCTGGGGCAATCCGCTGATCACGAACGAGCTCATCCAGACCGTCAAGAAGGCCGGCTTCAATGCGATCCGCCTGCCCGTGTCGTGGGACCAGTACGCGGACCAGAAGACGGGCCAGATCAGCGCCACGTGGCTCGCCCGCGTGAAGCAGGTCGTCCAGTATTGCGTCGACAACGACATGTATGTGCTCGTCAACATCCACTGGGACGGCGGCTGGCTGGAAAAGAATATTACGCCCGCTAAAAAGGACGCCGTGAATGCCAAGCAGAAGGCGTACTGGGAACAGATCGCGACGACCCTGCGTGATTTCGACGAGCACGTGATGTTCGCCAGCGCCAACGAGCCGGCCACGGGCAACGAGCAGAATACCGACGTGCCGACGCTGACGGCGGCAGTCGACGTCCTGAAGAGCTATCACCAGACCTTCGTCGACGCCGTGCGCTCTACCGGCGGCAGGAACGCCTACCGCGTGCTGGTCGTGCAGGCCCCGGAGACCAACATCGACCTGCTGGTGAAATACATGCCGACGCTGCAGACGGACAAGGTGGCCGGCCGGATGATGGCCGAGGTCCACTTCTACGCGCCGTTCAATTTCGTGCTGATGGAAAAGGATGAAAGCTGGGGCAAACAGGCCTATTACTGGGGCGCGGGCAACCACTCGACGACGGATACCGACCGCAATCCGACGTGGGGCGAGGAAGACTACGTCGATGCGCAGTTCGCCAGCCTGAAGACGGCGTTCGTCGACAAGGGCATTCCGGTCCTGCTCGGCGAATTCGCCGCCCAGCGGCGCAATAACCTGACGGGCGACGCACTGGCGCTGCACCTCAAGTCGCGCAACTACTACCACACCTACGTCGTCAAGAAGGCCCGCGCCAACGGCGTGCAGCCGTTCTTCTGGGACATCGGGGCACCGGATGACCAGTCGGGCAGCATCTTCGACCGCCGGACGTACCAGGTGCGCGGCCAGGCGACGCTGGATGCGCTGATGGCGGGGCTGGCGGCGCAGTAAGACACTTTCCGGGAGGAGACCCACGTGAGCGTTTTGCCCAAGTTCCGCATCATGTTGTTGGCGGTGTTGGTGGCCGGTTGCGGCAGCAGTGGCGCAGGCACCGCCGTCGCAACGACGGCAGCCGCGTATCCGAGCTACAACACGAACCCGGCGCCGGCCGACATGACGGGCATGTCGCACGATGCCCGGCAGATCGCGGCGTCGATCCGCATCGGCTGGAACATCGGCAATGCGATGGAGGCGATCGGCGGCGAAACGGCGTGGGAGAATCCCCGGGTCTCGGATGCGCTGATCCAGGCCGTCAAGAAAGCCGGCTTCAATGCGATCCGGCTGCCCGTGTCGTGGGACCAGTACGCGGACCAGAAGACGGGCCGGATCAGCGCCACCTGGCTCAACCGCGTGAAGCAGGTCGTCCAGTATTGCGTCGACAATGATATGGTCGTCCTCGTCAACGCCCACTGGGATGGCGGCTGGCTCGAGAGGAACGTCACGTCCGCCAGGAAGGACGCCGTGAACGCGAAGCAAAAGGCGTACTGGGAACAGATCGCCACGGCCCTGCGCGATTTCGACGAGCACGTGATGTTTGCCAGCGCCAACGAACCGGGTGCGCCGAACGCGGCTGCGGCCGCGGTCCTGATGAGCTATCACCAGACTTTCGTCGACGCGGTGCGCGCCACCGGCGGCAGGAACGCTTACCGCGTGCTGGTCGTGCAGGGACCCGACACCGACATCGAGAAGACGGTCAAGCTGATGCACACGCTGCCGTCCGACAAAGTGCCCGGGCGGATGATGGCCGAGATCCACTTCTATGGCCCGTACAATTTCGTGATGATGGACAAGGACGAAACATGGGGCAACGCGTTCTATTGCTGGGGCGCGGGCAACCATTCGAAGACGGATACGAAGCACAATCCGACATGGGGCGAGGAAGCCCATGTCGATGCGCTATTCGCCAGCCTGAAGCGGAAATTCGTCGACAAGGCATTCCCGTCGTGCTGGGCGAATTCAGCGCCATGCGGCGCAAGAACCTGGCGGGCGATGCCCTGGCGCTGCACCTCAAGTCGCGCAATGACTACCATACCCATGTCGTCAAGGCGGCCGTCGCCAACGGCGTGCTGCCGTTCTACTGGGACGTCGGTGTGACGGACGGCATTTTCGACCGCAAGACCAACCTGGTGCGCGACCGGCAGACGCTGGATGCGGTGATGGCGGGCTTGCCGGCGAAGTGACCGCCGCGGCAGACAGACCTTGCGATTCTCTTACCCACCGTCTATAATGCGGCCTCACGCGAACGACCGCATGAAGACAGTTACCAGGAGAGGTGGCAGAGTGGTCGAATGTACCTGACTCGAAATCAGGCGTACGGGTGACCGTACCGTGGGTTCGAATCCCACCCTCTCCGCCAAGATTAAAAAACAAAAGGCTCCCATCGGGAGCCTTTTGTTTTTTGGCGGAGAGAGCAGGGCGCCTGCGCGCCCTGCGGGGTGGGATTCGAAGGGCTGGCCTTGCAAGGCCAGCCCTCTCCGAATCGCCCATTTGCCGTCCGCTGCGCGGACGGCCCCGCGCGCCGAGGGCGCGCGCTGCAAAGCCACCCGACACGCACCCCGCACATCTCCCCCCTCCCAGGGAGTGACAACCCCCCGATAACCCGATCGGAGTATTGTCCGCCCACCCCATCCAAGTAACACTTCTCCCATCGAAATTTAACCTTTCAAATCGATTGGAGAAGTCAATGCACGCCAAACGAGTCGTCGTCACCGGCTACGGAGCCGTCTCCGCCCTGGGCGAAAACGTTCCCCAAATCTGGGACGCGATCATGAACTACCGCGTCGGCTACCAGCTGACCGAATTCCCCGACCCCAAGATCAACGCGCGCTTCTTCAGCTTCATGGAAGACAGCCGCCAGCGCTACGCCGGCTTCCCGAAAGCCGTCCTCAAGATGCTGCCGACGTTCGCGAAGAACGCCCTGGTCGCCTCGCGCGAAGCGCTGCAGATGGCGTTCGGCAGCGCCGACGACGTCCACCAGTCCGTGACATCCCCGTTCGACATCGGCGCCATCATCGGCACCGGCTGGGGCGGCATGGACTCCGTCAACGACAACAACAACGATTACCGCGAGAGCGGCCTGGCGTCGTCGTTCGCCACCCTGATGTCCATGCACAGCATCGGCACGGCCGCCGTCGCGCTGAACTGGAATCTGCGCGGCTACCAGAACACGCCGGTCGCCGCCTGCGCGACGGGCACCATCGCCATCGGCGACGCCTATGAAGTCATCAAGTCCGGCCGCGCGAAAGTGATGCTGGCCGGCGGCAGCGAATCGTTGAAGGAGACGTTCAACGTGTGGTCGATCGACGTCATCCAGGCCCTGAGCAAGGAACAGCACGACGTGCGCCGCGCCTGCTGCCCATTCAGCGCGCGGCGCAGCGGCTTCGTGCTGGCCGAAGGCGCGGCCATCCTGTGCCTGGAAGAGCGCGAGCATGCGCTGGCGCGGGGCGCCACGATCCTCGGCGAGATCACGGGCTACGGCAATTACTCGGACGCGTACGACATGACGGCGCCCGCCGACGACCTGCGCGCGCGCCACATGGCGATCGTGCAGGCGGTCGGCCAGGCCCCGCAGCGCATCGGCTACATCAACCTGCACGGCACGTCCACGCCGATCAACGACGTCAACGAGACGAACACGATCAAGTCCGCGTTCGGCGACGGCGCGCCCGGCATCCCGATGTCGAGCACCAAGTCGTACACGGGCCACCTGATCGGCGCGGCCGGCGCGCTGGAAACGATCTTCTGCCTGAAGACGCTGGAGACGGGCATCATCCCGGCCACGATCCACATGGACGAAGCGGATCCCGCGTGCGACCTGGATTACACGCCGAACGAACACCGCCGGGTGGAGCGGATCGACGCGGCCCTCAACGTCAGCTTCGGCTTCGGCGGCGCGAACAGTGCCCTCGTCGTCGAGCGCGCGTAAGGAGACGGCGATGCAGACCGCACAACGTTCGTCCGGCGCAGCCGCGACCCCGTCGCCGCTGACGCTGTCGTTCGGCATGCCCGCGGTGGAGCAGTGGGCGCAGTTTTCCAGCGACCGCAATCCGATCCACTTCGACCTCGCGCACGCCCGCGCGGCCGGTCTCGATGCGCTGATCGTACACGGCATGCTCGCGATGATGCCGATGAAGGAGACCGCGGCGCAGGCCGTCGCGCCCGATGGCTGGATGAAGTTCCGCACCTTGCTGCGCAACCCCATCGCACATGATCGCGACGTCGTCTTCACGACGAAGCCGGCGGCCGGCGGCATCGCCTTCCGGCTCAACGACACGGCCGGCAAGCTTGAACACTTCCGCGGCACATATGGCCGCGTGGGCGACCCGTCGGGCCAGCTGCAGGGCGATACGCCGCGCGGCAAACCGCTTGCGCGCGCCCATCTCGACCGGTTCTTCGCCACGTATCCGCACGTGCGCGAACGCTGGATCGCGCTCGACGCCGTCGTGTTTTCCGAATTCATGCGCAGGCGGCTGCACGTCCTCGAACGGCTGGCCGACGCTCACATGCTGCGCCTGTCCGGCGGGGCGCCGGCGTCGCGGGCCGTCGTGCAGTCGAGCCACACGGTCACGTTCGACGCGGCGTTCTTCGAGACGCCTGCCGATGCGGACCAGTGGAACAACCTTGCTCATGCCTTGCTCACGCCCGAATTGCTCGCCAGCGGCAATCAGATCGGCGGCGTCGTCGCGCTGCCGGTCCTGTGTGCGGGCCGTCTCGTCATGCTGGTGGAAGTCGGCCTGGTCGCCAGGTTCGACACCGATATCCCTAACTAATCAACGGAGGTAACAAATGAATGTAGCCGAATTCCTGCAGGATGCGATCGTGGAACTGAAAGACGTCGACGAGTCGGCGCTCGTGCCGGCGCTGACGTTCGAGGAACTGGAACTGGACAGCCTGGACTACGTGGAAATCCAGCTGCGCATCAAGAAGAAGTTCAAGGTCGAGATCACGCCGGAGCTGTTCGCATCGGGCCAGTTGAAGAACCTGGGCGACCTGTACGCGTACATCGAGGCGAACCAGCCGCAGGCGGCGGTGGCGTGATGACCGGCCAACCGCCCATCATCCCGCTCAGCCCGCGCGGCCGGCTCGGCGTGGAGACCCTGATCGAAAAATCGCACGCCGCGCCCATGGACCTGAACCAGGTCGTCCCGTGGCGGCAGGGTGTCGACCGCCAGGGCGTGCCCAGGAAGATGGAGCACTGCTGGATCTACGGCACACCGTGGTTCGACGCGCTGACGGACGCGCAGCGCCACGAGGTGCTGTGGCTGGAAAACGCGCGCGACGTGTCGATGTTCATCCTGCTCGAACAGACGCTGCCGCCGCTGTACATGGGCTACCTGAATGCCCACCAGGATGCACTGGCGCCGGACGTGCGCGAATACCTGATGATTTTCTCGAAAGAAGAAATCATGCACACGCTGATGTTCCGGCGCTACATGAAGATGGCCCGGCTGCCGCTGTTCGGCCCACCGGACGGCCTGCACGAGATGCTGACGGTGCAGTTGCCGAAGATGCATCCGGTGGCCGGCATCATCGCGACCTTGCTGCTCGAATGGGTGGCCGAGCTGTCGGCGATGTTCGTGTCGCAGGACGACATCGTCGATCCGCTGACGCGCGAGATGTTCTACCAGCACCACCTGGAGGAAGCGCGCCACATCGCCTTCGGGCGCTGGGTTGGCGAGTCGTTCTTCGAGCATGCGCCGGACGAGCAGGCGATGCAGATGCGCCAGATGATGCGCGGCCTGATGGCGCGCCTCGTCCCGCAATTCACGTACAACCCGGAGATCGCGCGCCACACGTCCTTCGCGTTTCCGATCGCCGGGGACGACCAGGCTGCGATCGACGCCGTGCGCTATTCGGAACGGAGCCTGGGGCTCAACGAGAAGCGCTTCGCGCCGCTGTACGCCTGGCTGCGCAAGGTGGGGGTGTCGTGATGGACGCCGGCAGCCGCTGGGACGCGATCTGCGTCGGCGCCGGCATCACCAGCCTCGCGTTCGGCGCGCAGGTGGTGAAGCGGCATCCCGGTGCGCGCATCCTCGTCATCGACAAGCACGGCGTGCCGGGCGGGTATGCGACCGTGTTCCAGCGGCCGAAGGCGGGTGCCGCCTTCGACTGCAGCCTGCACAAGCTGAGCGGCATGGGGGAGGGCGGCAACCTGCGCCGCATCTTCGCCGACCTCGGGCTCGACGCGGAACTGGGCCTGAAGATCCCGGCCGATTATTTCGAGGCCTGCCTGCCCGGCGGGTCCATCCGCTTCGGCAACGGCGTCGACGCGTTCAGGCAGGCCTTGTGCGAGCGCTTCCCGCACGAGCGCGCGGGCCTGGACCGCTTCTTCGACGAGGTGGCCGTCCACGGCCGCAACGGCTACCATCAGTTCCAGATGATGGACGGGACCTTCGAGCCGGACTTCGCGCAGCTGCGCTACGCCCACAAGCACCTCAAGCACGTGACGGTGGCGCAGGCGCTGGCCGAGCGCATCGACGACCCCTGGCTGCGCGAGATCCTGGCCGCCACCGGCATTTACGTGGGCGGCTTTCCGGAAGACCTGGGCTATCTGTACTTCCTGCACGTCGTCTACGCGACGCTCACGCAGGGCAATGCCTACGTCGAGGGCGCGTCGCAGCGGCTGTCGGACGTCCTCGCGGGCCGCATCGTCGCGGCCGGCGGCCAGGTGCTGTTGGGGACCGCGGTCCGGAAAATCATCAGCGACGACGCCGGCCGCGTGGGGGGCGTGACGACAGCGAAAGGCGATTTTTACGCGGACCGTGTGTACCTGAACGCGGCGCCACACTACGCACTGCGCACCTTGTTCGACGACCAGCCGGCTTTGGCCCCCGTTTGGCGCAAGCTGGACAACCTGAAGCCGTCGCGCTCGACGACGACCGTGTACCTGACGACGGACGCGGCGCCGGCAGACCTGGGCCTTTCCAGTACCGAGACGATGATCTTCTCATCGGGCGCCGACGCGAGCCGCGCCGCCCGCGCAGCCTGCGAAAGCGACTACGCGTGCGAACGGGCCTACTGGCGCGACAGCGTCATGGAAGTCACGAACTACCACGCGCTCGATCCGAACGGCGGGCGCATCGTCTGCCTCAACGTGCTGGATGCGATGGCGCACTGGCCGGAACGCCGGTCGCCCGCGTACAAGCTGAAAAAAGCGCGCGCGCTGAACGTCCTGCTCGAACGGCTGTACGCCGCGAAACCGGGACTGCGCGGCCACGTCGTCTACTCCGAAGTGTCGACGCCGCGCACGTACGAACGGTTTACCAACAATACGGACGGCGCGGGGTATGGCGCGATGGTGGGGACGGATTTGTCCGGCCACGTGTTTCATCACGCGTTCCCGATCGCGGGCGTCCATTTTCTCAGCGCCTGGGTGGCCGGCCCCAGTTACGAGGCCGCGTTCGGGTATGCCGAGATGAAGGCGAAGCAATGGGCAGCCTAGCGGGAGGCATCCTGATGCGCACCCTGTTCCGTCCAGTCTTCGGATGGCGCGGCGACGGACACGAGGGCCTGGAACCGTTCGTCCACACGAGTACGGACGGCAGCTGGCTGGCCGGCGCGGTATATGTCAGCCGGCGCATGCCGGCACGGGGCGTCGTCCTGCTGTGCCACCCGTTCCTCAAGTACGGCATGCACTGGTTTTTCAACCACGGCTATCACGAGTGGCTGGCCGACGCGGGCTACCACGTCGTCGGCTTCGACTTCAAGGGCTTCGGCCGCAGCACGGTCGGCGGCGTGTCGTTCGCGGAAGACGTCGTCGCGGTGGGCGAATGGGCGCACGAACGCTGGCCGGGCCTGCCCGTGCACGTGCTGGGCGCGTCGTTCGGCGCCTACCACGCGCTGCACGCCATCGCGACGGGCCGCACGGCGTTCGCGTCGGTGCTGTGCGACAGCGTGCCGGCCACGGTCGCGCGCTTCTTCGGCGGCGGCGTGACGGGCGCCGTAATGAGGGGCATGAGCACGAGCCGCTGGGCCGACGCGACGGGCACGCGTCCCATCTTCCGCTCGCTGCCCCTGCCGGACGACCTGCCGCGCCTGTTCCTGTTCGGTGGCGACGATCCGTTCATCACATCCGCCGAGGTAGAGCAGTTGCGCGACGCCTGCGGGGCGGGCAGCGTGCGCGTGTATCCGGACTGCGGCCACCTCGACGTGCGCAAGGCATTCCCCGGCGCGTACCGCGGCGCCGTCCTCGGCTTTCTCGATCATTCAACTTCGGAGAAGGAATATCATTCATGGATTCGAACGCAGTAAAGAAACAGTGGGTACTGGTCACGGGCGGCACGCGCGGCATCGGCCGCGGCCTCGTGGCCGCGTTCTGCGCGGCCGGCTACGATGTCGTGTTCACGTACCAGCGCTCGCACGAAGCGGCCGCGGAACTCGTGCGCGAGATGGCGGCAACCGGCGCGCGCGCGGCGGGCCACTGCTGCGACAGCGCCGATGCGGAAGCCGTCAACGCGCTGGCGCGCGGGCTGCTGGTGGAGCGGGGCGCGCCGCACGCCGTCGTCAACAACGTCGGCATCACGCGCGACGCGGTCCTGATGCGCATGAGCCGCGAACAGTGGACGGACGTCGTCAACGCCAACCTGAACGCGTCGTTCTACGTGACCCGGGCGTTCGCGCACGCGATGGTGGAAGAGGGCGACGGCGTCATCTTGCAGATGTCGTCCGTGTCAGGCTTCAAGGGCAACGTGGGACAGACGAATTACTCGGCCACGAAGGCCGCGATGGTCGGGATGACCCGTTCGCTGGCGCTGGAGCTGGGCCGGTTCAACGTGCGCGTGAACGCCATCGCACCGGGCTTCATCACGACCGAGATGACGGCGGAGATCCCCGAGGCGAAGCTGAAATCTCTCGGCGCCGGCATCCCGCTGCGCCGCTTCGGCACCGTGCGCGAAGTGGCGTCGCTCGCGACGTATCTTGCGTCCGCAGATGCCGCCTACATCACGGGCCAGACGTTCGTCATCGACGGCGGCCTCACCGCGTGAACGGGAGGCAGCGTGACGTATGTCGTGACCGAACCGTGCATCGGCTGCAAGCACACGGACTGCATCCAGGTGTGTCCGGTGGACTGCTTCCATGAAGGCGCGAATTTCCTCGCCATCGACCCGGAGCGCTGCGTCGATTGCGGGTTGTGCGAAGTGGAGTGTCCCGTCGGGGCCATCGTGGCGGAAAGCGGGCTGGCGCCCGACGAGCTGCACTGGCTCGCGCTGAACGACGAGCTGGCGCGGCGCTGGCGGCCCATCACGCAGCGCAAGCCGGCGCTGCCCGACGCCGCCGACTGGGCCGCGCGCACGGACAAGCTGGCGGCACTCGTCCGGTGACGCGCATTTCCCCCCACGAATGTGGCATGCGCGCCGGGTCGCGAAAGCGCATTCTTGCGGCCATGAACTCACCCATCGATCATCGCATCCTCGCCCTGTTTTCCGCCTGCCAGGGCATCGCCTCGCGCGCGGGCTTCCTGGGCGACGTGTATCCGCTTCTGCAACAAATATTGCCGCACGAGCGTTTCGTGTGTGGCATCGCAACGGTCGCCCCGGTGGCCGTGCTGGACGTCGTCGATGCCGGCTTTCCCCAGGTGTTCATCGACGATATCGTCGACCGGCGCGGCCGCATCGCCAGTCCCGTGATCCGTCACTGGCTGATGCACGACGCGCCTGTCCATTTCGACGAGGCCGCGTGCGCCGCGTTCGTCGAACCGGACGATGCCGAGTGGCTCGCGGCGTTCCGGCAGCACGGCATGCGCAACATGCTCGCGCACGGCGTCAAGGACTTGCACGGCGGTGCGACCAGTTACTTCTGCTTCGCGGGCGTGCCGGATGGCGGGGAAGAGAGAAAGCGGCTGCTCCAGCTCATCGTGCCGAACCTGCACGCCGCGCTGCGCGCGCACTACCGGCTCAAGGACCGCGTGCAGGACGTCGAGCTGTCGTGCCGCGAGCGCGAAGTCCTGCAACTGGTCTGCGTCGGCAAGACCAACGAGGCGATCGGGACGATCCTCTGCATCAGCCCGTGGACGGTCAAGGTCCACGTGCGTAATTTCATGGCCAAGCTGAACGTCTCGACCCGGGGCCATGCCGCCGCGATGGCCATGAAGAATGGCCTCGTCACGATCTAACTCAGTTCACGCAGCCGGCCCCGCACGATGCCGGCCAGGGTCTGCACGGCAAACACGGCGATGACGAGTGTGGCGATGCCGAGGATGAACAGTGCAATGCCATCCATCACCGGGTTGCCGGCCACCGCCGCGTAGCGCAGCGCGGTCACGGCCGACGCGGCGAGCGGGAAACTGGCGGCCCACCACGCCACGCGGAACGGCGAGCAGGCCGGCAGGTGGACGAGGCGCGCCAGCGCAAGGCTGATGTCCGCCAGCAAGAACGGCAGCAGCAGGAGGCTGATCAGCGGCGTGCCGAACAGGTTGCCGCCGACCGGATGGGAGAATTCGGCGCGTACCGTGGACCATCCCGCCGCGGCCTTGATGCCGTAGGCGACGGCCAGCACGACGAAGGTGACCACGGCGAGTGCGCCGATGGCCTGGCCGATTGCTGCCGGCGCACCGAACGCCTGGTGCGCGAGGCGCCAGGCGAGCGCCATGCCCGTGAGGCCCATCACGGCGCCGAACAGGCCGACGGGCAGGTAAGAGAGGGTGGTCGAAACGGCCGGTGCGGCGGCGGCAGTAGCGGGGCGTGCGGCTTCCATGATCCTCTCCTTGTAAGGGCGCTGCATGGAAGCCATTCTGGGGGGGGCGCCGTCGCGCAACCATGCCTGGTTGCGGCAGCGTTTTGCCCGATCGTCTCAACCTGCCGCGAGCAGGCGTCTGTAACGACTAGGAAAGCGACACGTCGGGTTCGGGCGTGCCGAGTTCGTTTGGTGTTGCCGTTGTCGCCGGGGACGTTGCCGCCTGCCGGCGGCGGCGCAAACGTGCGATGCCCATGACCAGAGCCAGGACGATCACGCTTCCCAGGCTGATATTCCGGCCGACCGTATCGGCAGGCAAGCCATCCCATTCCATGGCGACGACATGACGTCCGGGGCCAATCTGCACCAGAGCCAGGCCGGTCTGCTCATCCACCAGCCGGGATTGGGTTTGCCCGTCGACGCTTACACGCCACGCCGGGAAAGCGAACAAAGGCATGCGGACCGCCACCTGGCGAGGTGCTGTCATCACGACCTTGAGCGCATTCGTCCGTTGCATCACGACGTCGCAAGTCAAGTCGAGGCGGCGGCATTCGCCGTCGAGCTTGCCTGTCTCGAGATAGGTCTTCCATTGCGGCTTTGCGACCGCGGGCACGTATTCGGGCTGCCCAAAACTGCCCTGGATGTATTCGCGATGTGCGGGCAGTCGTTCGCCGCCATGGATGCTCCATTGCAGGTACAAGGCTTGAGCGCCGTAGACGGCGACTAATGCCAGGACAAGCGCGCGTATTGCGTTATTCCAGCGCGACCACATACCCTGCGTGAATTGAATCGCTATGCCGATACTTCCGAGAACGGCGCCGATGAACATGAAACGATAGGGGAACTGCAACTTCTGCAAAGGGGGCAGTAGCGCATACAAAGGATAGGCCAGTTCGCTGCCAAGGGCGATCGCCGTCAGGCCGAAGACGGCAAGGCGGAATGCCGATGCCTGCGGTGTGCCTGCAGGCGCGCCGCGTGCGCTCCACAGGGTCACGGCGCACATGCCCAGGGCAAGCAGGGACAACGGCCACTGGATAGCCGCCCAGCGTAAGCCGTAGCGGGCGAAAGTCACCACCGGGAGGGCAAAAGCACGACGCCAGTCGAAATTCGGACCATCGGTCCAGCCTGTGGGATTGATGAGGTTGAGCTGGGTAACGGCGGGATAGACGAAAAACGCCGCCAGGCCCAGGCCCAGTGCGACGCCGAGTGCCCAGGCCACGTGGCCAGGCACGGTACGCCGGTTCGGAAAGGCGAGCACGAGTCGGCCTAATCCCGCCGTGAAGAGTGCGATCATGCCACTCAGCAGGTGACTGAGACACACCAGGCAGAGCAACACGGCCACGCGTGCCACGCGCGGGCGCGCAGTCCCGCTTTCGGCCAGGAAGAGAACACTGAAGGGAATGCTCAGCACCCAGGGGAAAGCAGCCATCTGGGCCGACAGGAAGAGCAGCACCGGACAGCACATGACGAAGCAGGCGGCAATCACGGCCGAACGCCGGCCGGCATGCCGAAGCATGCCGAAGTAGACCACCGCACCCAGTAATACATAGGGCACGAGCGCACCCCACAACAGCGCATAGCGGGAATCCAGTCCCGCCAGCGCGAAGGCGCTCGTGAGATAGTAGAACAGCGGCTGGTAGTACATGAACGTCGGATCGCCCAGGCCGCCGTGCGACGCATAAGCCCAGCGCGGCAAAAGCCAGCCGTCGCGCAGCGCGGAAAAAAACTGGTCCGACCAGCGCAGGTGAACAAGCAGGTCGACCTGGTGTGGCAGGCGCAGGGTCAGCAGCGGTTGCAACCAGAGCAGGACGGCAAACAGGGCGACCCCGATCAGTCCAGCCAGATAACGGCGGCGCTCGATCATTGCTGTTCCTTGTCGAGGGCGGGTGTGCCCGGTAACTCCGATTGCAGCAGGCGATTGACCAGATACAGCGGCCGGCGCTTGACTTCGTTAAAAATGCGCCCGACATATTCGCCCAGCAGACCGACGGAAATCAGTTGCACGCCACCGAGAAACAGCACGACGGTCATCAGCGACGGATAGCCGCGTACCGGATCGGAATAGACCAGCGCTTTCCAGATCACGAACACCGCATAGAGCAGGGCCAGGACTGCTATCAGCATGCCGAGGTAGGTGCTGACCTTGAGCGGCGCCACCGTGAATGACGTGATGCCTTCGAGCGCAAAATTCCAGAGCTTCCAGTAGTTCCACTTGGTTTCGCCCGCCGCGCGCGGGTCGCGCCGGTACAGGAAGGGGCTGGACGGGAAGCCGACCCACGCGAACAGGCCTTTCATGAACCGGTGCTCTTCGCGCAGCTTCGACAGCGCTTCAACCGCACGGCGCGACATCAGTCGAAAATCGCCTGTGTCTTTCGGGATATCGACCCGGCTGACGCTTTTGATCAGGCGATAAAAATACTTGGCGGTGGTTTTCTTGAACCACGTTTCGCCGTCCCGGGCCGTACGCATGCCGTACACGACATCGTAGCCTTCACGCCAGATATCCAGCATCTGCGGAATCAGTTCGGGTGGATCCTGCAGGTCGGAGTCGAGTACGACGACAACGTCTCCCTTGGTGTGATCCAGTCCGGCACTCAGGGCGATTTCTTTGCCGAAGTTACGCGAAAGGTCGACCACGGATATGTGCGGATCCCGCTCGCGCAGCGCATACATCAAGGCCAGGGTATTGTCGCGGCTGCCGTCGTTGACCAGCACGATTTCGTACTGGCAGCCCAGGCTCGCCATGACCTCGGTCACGCGTCGGTGAAATTCGCCCAGGACTTCCTGTTCGTTATAAGCCGGCGCAACGATTGAAATGGATGGCACCTCGCCTGATTTTCGCGGGGCCAATGCAGGGTGGCTGAGGGCGCGCGACTGGGGCGTTAGCGGAATATCCATAACTTACTCACAATAAAATTGAACACGAAGACGACCACGGTAGCGGCTACCTGTGCAAATAGAAAATACAGTCCGGCGCCGCTCAGGGCATCGACGAGCGCGCCGTTGAGCACGGCGCCCGTTACCGCCATCAATGCAAAGCGCGGGACGGTTTCGCGATGGCGCCGCCGAGTATCGAACGTGAATTGGCGACTGAGTACGTAAATGACGCAGGCACCCGCGGCCGCGCCGATGAACGCCGCCCAGCCCGCGCGTACACCGCCCAGGACGACCAGCACGACCAGCACCAGGTAATGCACCGCGGTTCCCGCACCGCCGGCCAGTGCGAACCTGGAAAACTGTTTGCCGATCTCGCGGCCTTTTCCGGTTTTGTGCGGATAAGTCAGGTCTTCTGTCATGGAACTTCAATAATTGTTATTGGCCCGACAAAGCCGGCCTTGATCCGGAAACGATTGCCGGGTCGGCTGCCCGTCGTGGGCCGGCCGGCTTTCGCTACTGAGCCAGAGACTTGCCGGCGGTAGCGCCGGTGAATCGCGCACTTAATCCCTGCAACACGCCCTGGATCCAGCGTTTGACGCTCTTCCGGTATTTCTCGCACCAGGCACCGGCAATTGCCACGGTCGCCAGCGTGCACGCGACGGCTTCAAAATAAAATACCGGGGTGTGCGGATCACCGTTGATGAGAGCCGAGAAAAAGAGAAGCAATGGCTGGTGAATGATATAAAGCGGGAACGTCAACCCCGCGGTCCACCGGATCGGCCGCTCCAACGGGATAAGGAGCCAACCGAACCTGCCCGATATATTCCGGAACCCGACGAAGTTGGCCGCAACGATCAAGGCCAGCGGGTAATCCGTGATGAAACACCGCGAGAAAGCGAACTGGAAGGCCCATTCCTTGCCGATCAAGCGGCCCAGCTGGACGTAGCCATAATTGGTAAGATCATAGTGCTGGAAAAGCGCATACAAACCGAACGAGCCCAAAAACAATACCCACGATATCGCCTCGGGTATCCGTTCGAGCGCCCTCCATCGATGCAGGACGACACCCAGCACCCAGATCGGCGCAAGCACCAGTATTTTGGGTCCTACCACCAGGGCACAGGCGGCGAGCAGCCAGATCCGCTTACGGCCTTTTGCGAATGCAAATACCGCGAACATGGCGTAATACCACATTTCATAGCAGAGCGACCAGAATGGAACATTCGAAAACGACATGATCGAAAGGTTCCAGACTTCGTTCATATACGTCAGGCTTGTCAGAATCCTGACCAACACGAGGCCATGCGTCGTTTTGCCGTCGTAAAATTGCGGCCCCAGCATCTGCCCAATCGCGTCAAGAACTGGCGTGAGCAGCACGACGGGTATAACGAGCATGTAAAAGCGGGACAGTCGGCTCGACCAGTATTCGACCGCAGTGCGTTCACGCTCGGACGTGACAAAAGAGATCACATATCCCGACAGAATGAAAAAAATGATCACGGCAGCTCGCGAATGCTCCGTGAACGGGACAAGATCGGAAATCAGGGCGCGGTTGTTCGAGTGGGAGATCGCAACCAGGAGTGCAGCCATGAACCGGATGAAATCCAGGTAAATCGAAAATTCCTTGCGCATGGGCACGCCCTGGCCATTCCCGTTGATTCCAGCTTCGAGTTGAGAGTAATGATTCGACATGGCTAACTTAGATGCATTGGAGACAAGCGGCTACCTGATTCATTGGATATTCTTCTGATGACAGGTCAACCGACTGCATCATGCCCGCGCGCCCGCGCCTGGAATGCCTGGGAAAATTTGGAACCAAAGGTAACATGAGCAAATTGCAACATGCAAGTAATTTCAGACAAGCCGTTGCAAGTGATGTACAGCGAATCGCGAACGTGAAATATTGACGGAAGCGTTTCACAATTGCGGCTGGAATTCGCTTACGGCCGCGGCACGAATCATTCGGGCCGGCGCAGGCCGCCGTGCGGGCCGGGCACGCGTTTCAGGGCACTCGTGTAGCGGTAGGTGTCGGGCCCGCAGAAGACGGCATCCTCGTCGGACGTGGGTCAGGCCGAGTGGAAGTACAGGTGGTCGCCGATGGTCGAGGCGCGCACGCCGGCGCGGTACGGCCGGCTCTAGCCGAACACGCCGCGCAGGTCGCGGGCCAAGGCGCCACCGGGACTTGATACTGGTCCCTGGCTATAGATGTGTATAACGCCGTGGCTAAACACCGACGTCATTGGCCAGGCTTTGAATACCTGCCCAGCCTATACTTACGCCGTCGCGTTCCTCTCCGGCAGAAATGTGCAACATTTCCGGGTTGTCCTTCCAGGGAACATTAAGTTCTCGACACGCGGAGTTAGTCCATCGCATCGATTGAAAATTCATCAGATGCAAATAAAGGTATTGGCGCCCAATATTCCTGTTATTCGTGACAGCTCCATCCTTCCAAAACCATACGTTTGGATGATCAGGCATTCCGTCATGCCAGGGCATCGGATGAAAAACGGTCGAGTATTGTTCTTTGCAATACACGTTTTCGCAATAGATGGGGGCGATCCCATTCGGGTGCTGTTGTCGGAAAAATAGTTTGGAAAAAACATCTTCATCGAAGCGTGTGGATTCCGGATTTTCCGCGTATTCTTGCCAGTTTAAAATCTTGGAATATGCCTTGCGCATCGTTTCGGTATTCCTGAACAGCACCAGATGTCCCGAAATCATTCCAACGTGCGTGCTGATGATGTCAAAAGAAAGGACTTCGTCGGTATAAAATCTCCGAATGTCCCCATAGATAACGTCCAGATCTCCGAAGCCGTAGTAATCAAAATCCGCTATGTCGTCTTTGTACATATCTCCGAACATGGGCCTCACATCGCAGATTTTGTAACTCCCTACCGGCTTAAAATTAATACGTAGTCGCTGGGACACCATGGCCACATAATCATCATATGCCATGGAAATAAAAGTGACATTTTTCGGCGAATCTTGCGGGATTTCGCAGTCTGTTCTGATTATCCAGTTAACTGTCTTATTGAATGCGCAACTGGCCAGAAACACGGGAAACCATTTGGGCCAACGTCCGAAATAATCGATTAATATAACAATACTTTTCACAGTTCTTCCATTTTGTTGTCGAGCATTTATTCCAAAGTCAGTCCGTCGCAATGCCTGCGGCGAGGATCGTCCTTTCTGTGAAGTATAGCGCGCTGGTGTGGCATTGTGGCAACTGGTTTTGTTAATTTCAAAATAATTGCGTTCGATATATTTCGATGTCAATTTTCCTCGGAATGCTATCCAATTTTCACGCTTTGAATATTGCGCGGATGGGTGACCTCGAGGGTTCGAGTTCATCTGCTGCGTCAAAACTTGATTGGTGATTTCCGTAACTGCGTTTGGCGAATAGCTCCAGGCTTCTTGGGCTTCGCCAAGCACCGCGGCTTCGTGATCAAGCTGTGCCAGCCTTTCCGCGCCAGGACGAAGGGCAAGGTAAGGCTACGGTGCGGCAGCGCAGAAGGCGGCAGAGGGAACGCCCTATCGCGATTTCCCTGACGGCTTGCTGCGGCGAGAAGCCGCTGCAGTCATGCGCAGGCTGCTCATGCGGCTTGCTGTTGGGCTTGCTCGTACAGGGCAGCAGTGGACATGTCCTGGACGACGCGCCCGGCATCGAGCACGATCACGCGGTTGGCCGACGCGATCGTTTCCGGACGATGCGCGATGATGATGCGGGTGACGTTCAGCGCGCGGACGGCGGCGTTCACTTCATGCTCCTTTGCGATGTCCAGGTGGCTCGTCGCTTCGTCGAGGAACAGGATGCCGGGCCGCTTGTACAGGGCGCGCGCCAGCAGGACCCTCTGCTTCTGTCCGCCCGACAGCACGGTACCCATGTCGCCGACCAGGGTGTTGAAGCGCATGGGCATCGCGTTGATCTCATGCGCGATCGCCGCCAGCCGTGCGCATTCCTCGATCCAGGCCTGGTCCGCATTCGGGTCGAAGAAACTGATGTTGTCCGCGATCGATCCGGCGAACAGTACGTCATCCTGCAAAACGGTGCCCACCATCCGGCGCAGCGTATCGATGCCGATCTGCTGGAGCTTGACGCCTCCGACCTTCACCTCGCCTTCTGTGGCCGGCAGTATGCCCAGCAAAACGTTCATCAGCGTGCTCTTGCCGCAGCCGGACGCGCCGATAATCGCCACCGATTCGCCGGACGCGATGCGAAAATTGACGCCATCCAGCACATACGGCTCCTGTTCGCCGTAACGGAAGCGCAGGTTGTTCACCTCGATGGCCGGCTCGAGGGAGGGCTCGTCGAGGAGCGCATGCGCGCCTTCCAGGGATTCGGGCTCCGTGCGCACGATATCGGCCAGACGCTCGCCCTGCAACTGCAGCATCTTGACTTCGAAGTACTTGTCGATCAGCGACCCGACGCGGCCATCGAACTGACCCTTGTAGGCATTGAAGGCGATCAGCACGCCAACGCTGAAATCGCCATCGAGCACCATTTTGGCGCCCAGCCAGATGATCAACAGGTTCTCGATGCCGAACAGCAGGCCGTTCAGCGTCTGGTAAAGCAATTGCAGCTTCTGCGAGCGGAGATCGGCGTTGACCTGGTCCACCAGCAGTGTCAGCCAGTTGGCGCGCCGCTCGTCCTGGCGCTGGAACAGCTTGATGGCCTTGACGCCGCGTACCGTTTCCAGGAAATGGCTCTGCTGCTTGGCCGCGTGGACGATCTGTTCCTCGGTCGCATCGCGCAATGGCCGATACCATGCCACGCGCGCCAGGCCATACAGCGCCATCGTGCCGGCGGCGATACAGCCCAGCGTCGGGCTGTAGATGAACATCATCACCAGCGTTACCAGCGACATCAGGCCGTCGAGAATCGCCGCCAGGAACGAGGTGGTCAGCGTATGCTGGATCTGGTCGACGGCGCCGAAACGGGAGACGATGTCGCCCAGGTGGCGCTTCTCGAAATATTCGACCGGCAGGCGGATCAAATGTGTGAACACATTGGCGCGCCACTGGATGTTCAGCGTGGTTGCCATGTACATGATGACCCACGAGCGGATCGCGCCGACGCCTTGCTGCATCAGCATCAGAAGGCCGAAACCGAGGACCAGCGTCGTCAGGAGGTCGCGGTCGCCCGACACGATGACGTTGTCGATGACCCACTGCATGAAGAATGGACTCACCAGTGCGAATACTTCGAGCGCCAGGGCGAGGATCAGGATCTGGATAAACGAGCGCGACAGGCCCGTGACACGCCCCATCAGGCCGCGTAATTTGATCGGCTGGCGTTGTTCCTGCGGCTTGAATTCCGAGCTCGGCCACAATTCGAGCGCCACCCCGGTGAACGACTCGGACAGCGCCTTCATCGATATCTCGCGCACACCGGCGGCGGGGTCGTGGATCGTCACGCTGCTGGTCCCGACCTTCTTCAGCACCACGAAGTGATTGAAGTTCCAGTGCAGGATGCAAGGCAGCTTCAGTTTGTCCAGATCCTCGCAATCCAGCTTGAGCGGACGTGATTCCATGTGCAGGCGTCCGGCGATCTTGATCAGATGCGCCAGCGTGGCACCCTTGAGCGAAATCGCGAACTGCTGGCGCAGGGTCGCAAGGTCGACGCGGTGGCCGTGATAGCCGGCGACCATGCCGAGGCAGGCAAGCCCGCATTCGGTCGCCTCGGTTTGCAGGATCGTGGGCAGTCTGGGACCGAAGCCGAATTCGATATCGCTGAGGAAACGCATATTGGATGTCAGAGTTTGCCGCTGAGGGTATACAAGGGTTCGAGCACCCATTCGTAAAGCCGGCGCTTTTCCTGCAGGATGTCAGCCTCGAGCAGCATGCCGGCCTGCAGCGCTTGTTGGCGCCCATACGCCTTGACGGTTTGTGCCGACAGGTCGACAGTAATCCGGTACAGCGGCTCGCCGCCGTTCGCCTGTTGTACCAGGCTAGTCAGTTCGTTGCCGGACAACGCGACCTTGGCGACGTACGTGACCGTGCCTTGGGCCTGTCCGAATTTCTGATAGGGATAAGCCTGGTAGCGCATCTGCACCTTGTCGCCGGGCTTGACGAAGCCGATGGCACGGCTCGGGGCGTACAGATACGCCTGCATTGTCGCGCCGGCCGGGACGATGCTCAACAGGGGCTTGCCGCCATCTGCCGTCTGCCCGACGTCGGCCGTGACCGCCGTCGCAATACCGCTTTCCGGCGCCGTGATCTCCAGGCGGCGCTTGGCTTCGCTTTCGGTCAGTTCCTGCCCGAGGCTCGTGATGTCGCGCTCGATCTGCGCCAGCACGTTTTGATGGCGTAGCGGCATGGCCGCCAGGTCGTTCTTCTGGCTCGTCAGTTCGCGGCCGACGCTGATGCGGTCGCGCTCCAGCGATTGCATGCGCGCACGCTGGTCGAGCAGGTCCGCCTGGCGTTGTTGCAGTTGTTCTTTCGAAATGAAGTGCTGGGCCGCCAGGTCGCGCATGCGCACCACGGCGTCCTCGGCCAGCTTGACACGCCCGGCCTGGCCTTCGACCTGGCTGTCGATCTTCGCCAGTTCGGATTCCAGGCCGGAAATGCGATTCAGAAGGGCCGCGCGTTCTTCCTCATTCAGCCTGCGCGTCTTGTCCAGCGCGTTCTGCAACGACGTCCGGCGCGCATTGACCTGCCGGCTGATGGCCGCCTGCACGCTGCCCTGGGTGTCGCTGTATCGCTCGCTCGACAGGACATATAACACGTCACCGCGCTTGACCGCCTGGCCTTCGACGACGTTTTTCTTCACGACGATGCCGTACTGCGGCACGTAGACCTTCACCAGGCCGAGATCCGGCACGAGTTGCCCCGAAACGGTTGTCCGTTTGGTGTAGGTGCCGAAAAACAGAAAGATCAGGACCGCCACGGCCAGGCCGCCGGCGAGGGCGCACAGGAAGGAAAACGAAATCGGCCGGATCAGGACGATTTCACCGAGCCATTTGACCTGACGGGCGTTCAATGCCTCGGTACGATACAACTGTCTTGTGCTCATGGAGCTGTTTACGCTACTTTCTTTTACTGATTGTCACCAACTGGACCAAGCGTATGAGTCTGCTTTTTCTAGGGCCACGATCGAGAACCGAATCGTATTGGCGGTTCGTCGACGGGAAAATTGGACTGACGACTTGTATGTAAAGATCGGTATAGAACGAAAAATGCCGAGCTCAGGTGTTTTGTGACGCCACTAGAGCGCGTTGGAGTTTCCTCAGAATCATGAGCGGGCCTTTCACACGGATGCTGCCATCGGGCCGGGTGATGAATACCTTTCCTTCTTCCCAGCGCAAGAACTTTGGCAGCTTCTGACGGTAAACAATCGCATTCGTCCCATCATCACTCCGGACATAGCCAAAATATTCTAGATAGTTCTGCAACGTGGCCTGAGGGTTGCAGGAACTTGGTTTGAATTCGAATTCAACCGGCAATACCATGATGACCGACATCAGGGAGCCAAACGCGCAACCAATTAACACACCCTCCACGGGCACGACATGCGATTGCAGAAGGGCCAATAGGCCATTTATCGCAAGGACGGTGCCCAGTACTATGATAGCCCAGGACTGAAACTGTGACCATGATTGGAAGAGTAATGCATATCGCCATGCAGGGAGAGGGAATTTTAGGCCTGACACTGCTGTTTGGCGATGAGATGTGGACATAGGATTCTTTCGTCATAGCGAAGTGAGAGCCCGTAGATTACCGGCTCTCACTGGACCGCTAATTAGCTTATCACAGGCAAATTAAGCAAAGTAGTTATAGTAAGCATAAGCGGCAGCGGCGCCGACTACTGCGCCAGCAACGGCTCCCAGCGGTCCGGCACTCGAGCCCAGCGTAGCGCCAAGCCTAGCACCTGCAAAATAGCTGCCCATTGCCGCGCCACCCGAAACGAGTCCCGCGGTGCCCATCGCTTGCCCTACGCCACCAGCGCCGGAAACGTCGTTGATTTCTTTCAGGGTCAATTCTTTCATAATATATCCATTTAAAATAATCACAGATTTTCACTAAAGGCCGGCCACTATCGTTAATAGTGTCAGCGAAATTAAGAATATCATATAACTTATTTCTTTTGGAATATTATTGTAAGCAAGGAGTTGAATCCCGATAACTCTGCTCGATCAGAACGATTTCACCGAGCCATTTGACATGACGGGCGTTTAGTGCCTCGGTACGATACAACTGTCTTGTGCTTATTGAGCTGTCTTAACTGCTTTCTATGTGCTGATTGCTGCTGGCCGATCCCGGCGGAGAAATCTCCGGCTGTGTGTCGGCACGTGGCCAGATTGAATTGCTTAGATTATCTAGCGGCAACTTTTGAGTCAATGTTTTTGTTTTCGTCAGCACACACTTTTTAAAAGCCAACACGGATTTGAGAATTCGATATCGAGATGCAGTGGTGAGTTTGTGGAAAATCACACTCATCCTGTGGGGCTCCGTCTTTAGATCATGTGCGGCGCTGCACGCACCGACTCGGAGTCGCACGGACTATGGCGTCGTGACAGCAATGGTTCAGGCGCGGCTCCTGAAGTGGAGGCTTTTGAATTGCCTCTAGAAGAACGTCAATGATCAATTTTTTATCCCGACGCATGAAATATCCGGTTCGTGCCCCCGTACAGCGACCCAAGGGCCGTCCGGACTATCGAAATTGAACACCTCGGCCTGAAATAGAACCCGAAAGCGGCGCCGTTCACCCTTCGATGTGCGCATTTCGGGCGTCCGATTCGCTCGCGCCGTCGAAATAGCCGGTTATTCGAGGTGCCCTATCGTGTATTGCGTAGTTTGTGGAATTCAACAGGAAGCGTAACCAGGAGAACGGCCGAGGCCACAACCACAAACGTTAAAAGGACCATTGCCCAAGAGATGTGATTTGCCCACCAATACTGGAGCACGACATTAATGAGCAAAAGGGATGCTACTAACTTCCAATACTTCTTTAAGACGATAACTACGGCTGTTTTTAACATATTGGTCTCGATTTCGAAGCGGATATGGGCGACTTGATGCAGGCTAGATGTTGCGATCTCGTCGCGAGGTCGCCCATCTAACAACGCTTTCATATTGTAGCGGCGCTGGTCGCGATAGATCGAACTATTTGCTCCTCTTCATACGCCGCACTGATCTGACTTCGCAAATTGCTTGCCCAACAACTCGTTCCCATGCGGCTATTTGCTACTCCCATGTTGCCTGGTAACTTAACGACCACCAAAAATTGATGCTTTGATAGCTCTTCGTTTTAGCCAGCGCCACGCATTCCGCCGACACTCCACTCTCGCATTAAGTAAAAGGTACCAGAGTAGTGGCCGAGAAAAGCGAACAGATGAACACTGAACGGGGGGCTGCAGCGCTGTTTCGCCTTTGGCCACCATGCCGTTAAGGCCTGAGCGGGTATCGGCAATCCGGACGGTGATCCAGTTACCCAGCTTTCACGATCACCACTTCCGCGAGCAGGCTAGGGCGACAGTGCAGTTCAGCCGAGTATAGGCAAGCTGATATGCCCCTCTCGCAACAAGAGGCCGGACTCTGCCCGTTGCGCGGTCTCCCGAACCTGGTCGATGCCGTTGGCGCCGGGCAACTCGGGCGCGAGGTCGGCCAACACATAGCTAGCGCGGCTGATGGTGCTTGTCATCAACGACTGTACGACCACCGGCTCAAAACCGGTATCGGCCATCTGCTTTATCACACCGATCTGGAACCAGTTGTCGCGCTCCAGTTCGGGCAGCACTGCATTCTTGCGGCGCGCCTGGGCAGCCAGGTATGCGTCCAAGGCGGACGCGGAGCTGCCCAATACCGGCCGCAATGACTGCCTCGCCGCCACTGCTGCGGCCACGAATCGCTGGCGCAGGTTAGAATCGGCCAGCATTGGCCTGATTGCATGGTCCATGGCTTCGGCGTTGCTGTGGGGCGCTGCTTCCGCGAACAAACGGTTCAGGTCGGGACGGTGAGGGTTGACCGGCAAAGGTCGCCACGGTGTCCCGGCTTGGAGCGGTTGCAGCGGCTCCTTAGCCCCCTGCGACCAAATGCCCCGCATTGCCTTCTTCCACTCATCCAACAGCGTTGGCTCGCAGGCCTGCGCCAGATCCTCGGTGAGACCCGCCATCTTGGCCATCTCTACCGTCTGGCGCTGATCGAGCGTAACGATGTACTGATTTGCAAGCTCTTCAGCCGACACAACCCCTGCACCACGAAGGCCGGGGCAGTATTTGTCCAGCTGCTGGCGCAGCAGCACCAAAGTGTTCAAAATGCGCTGGCTCTCAGTCAGAGGATCGAACATGCCATCAGTGGTACGGCGGTACGTGGGCAAGCCGCGCGACATGCCATAGTCCAGGAACTCACCTGCCAGCGAGACGTTCGAGCACCCTGGGGAGCCATGCGGCAAGCGCTTTGCGAAGCTGGCAGCAAACTGCCACGCCAGACGCCGGGCCAGTTCGCGCAGGCCAGTGTCGATGATTGCCGCAGGCTCGCCCTTCTCTAGGCCCAGCGACCACTGCAGCCCGGCCGCGAAATGCAGAATCGTCTGTGTCACCCGATAGGCATCGCGCGTGAGCCCCGGCGCGGCTGCGCCTTGCGGAAGACGTTGCTCACGATTGAGCACGTTACGCATGAAATGCGCTGGCCTCAACACGAACGGCCTTACTGTGAGGGCACGCGCCGCCGGACACAGCGGCTGCCCCGATGGCCGGTTAACCAGCAGGACAGCCAATGTGGGCACCGCACCAAACGGCAGCGCCGATTGGAAAATCAGGGGAAACAACGTCTCGATCAGCGCGCCCTGTATCGGCATCGTACCCGATGAGTGGAATTCATCGGTGTCATGGCCCACCAGCGGCGTAGGACCCACGCCTTTGGTCTGCAATCCACCGAACGCCGCACAGCGGCCGCTTCCGCCGCCGTTGCCAACGCCGAAACCGCCATATCGATCGGCCCATTCAATCCGCGTTTCTCCAGCGTAAGCCTCTGGCGCATCACCGGGTACCGGACTGCAAAACACTCGATTAGCATCAAATCCCATGGCTGACGCGCGCTCGTCCTGCCACAAAAGCTCGGGTCGGACCAGGCGGCGGGTGGTAACGGGAGCAAAACTCGCCTCGGGGAGCAGGAATGGACGGGTCATTTGGCCACCTCTTGCTCACGGCGGCCAGCTGTCATAAACGAGGTGCGGTCGTCGCGCGTAAGGCGCTTGCACGTCAGACGTGATCCCTTCTGGCGAAAGTAGGTAAGCTGGTTGTAATCTTGAAACACTAGGTCGCGCAAGTCTTCCATGACCGGGCGCACCAGACCTGGTGCCACTGCAAAATCTAGCACCCACGGGCTAGTGCCATCGCTAAACTCCCAGTCGGCGAGAGGACGTGGCCTGCCACTTATGTACAGTCGCTCGACGTCGGGCGTGAGGGCAGCCCAAATTACATAACCCACGCATGCATATGCGGCGTTCACGTACACCCGCATCTGACCGACCTGCAAGGCCCCGCGCGCTAAAGCGGCGAACGTCGCCAGAGGCTGCCTTTGGTGACTTGGTAACTGGGCTGCGAATTGAAACGCCAGTCCAAGTGCCGCCGTGAGATCGCGTTCATGTTCGAAGTTTGCTGACGGCTTTGGCTCGCCCAACAGTGGATGAATAATCTGAATCAATGAAGTTCTCGCTGTCTATCTCATTAGGACGGGTATGACATCGCGTTCTGCGACGCGGAAACGATCACGACCGAGTACTAATGACTCACATGGTCTTCCGCATACAGAAAATGATCGTTTGACGACCCCAAGTATTTTCCTTATTGCAATCCGCTTCATACACGACATTTCATGCGAATCTCTATATCCCCATGCTGGGAACCCACGACGATACATCACACGACTTCTTCTATTCGTGCACGCAGCCGATTGAAAGCCCTACGACGTTATAGTGGCATAAGATCATACGCGTCCAATCAATCTCAAAATGACAGGGCTGACGATAAAAACAGTACGCTGTAGTGGCTGAAATACCGCTACAGCGTACTGTCAACACGCTTTAGGTCTGCGTTCCGTAATACTGGGCGATCCCGATGGCAGTGCTAACTGCAGCGCCGAACAACGCACCTCCCAGGCCACCGAGTGCGGTGCCCGCACCTGGAACGATGCTACCGAAAGCAGCGCCTGCTACCGCACCTGCCCATGCGCCTGCGCCGATGAAAGCGATTGTCGCGCCATCACCGCCACTAACTTCATCAACTTCATTTGTGCTTAAAACTTGCATAATATCTCCAAATTATAATGGTTTCCGACCATTGGCGGTGCTACAAAATTTAATACATGTCTTCGAAACTAAATTGAATTACTGCAGATTATTCAGGATTTGGATTGAGAGTTTCGCAAAAGGAAACGCCCGGCAATGTTGGTAGATTGCGTTAATCCTGCAATTTGCCGTATCACTCGTATTGCTCCAGACACAAAATAATAATAAGACCGCATAATTTTTGAGTCAACAAATTTATACGTGAACGATTTTTTCGGCTTAAACTGCCCCGCACTGGATCGAGTGGATGCGGCTCTGTTTCATAAATTAGTTTCAAGCGGCCAAGCCATAGAACTGGCTGCATAGCTATGGAGCCCATCGACAGGTAGCACGGACATCAGATGAGCCAGACATTGAGGTTAAAGTTCTCCAATTGTTCTGCGTGGATTACTAACCTTTCAGAAGGTAACCCCGATTATCCATCAGCGTATTGTCCTTCACCGCTCGGGCAACCCACTGCATTTCCTTTGATCTGGTTTTGGGCGGCCCCACCAGGCGGGTGTTCAGCTACAGCCTGGCCGGCGCGCACAGCGTTCACCGCCTGCTGGCGCAGCACTTGAAGCGTGTGGTGATCCAGTTTGCGGCCGTCAGAAGTTCGCTTGCATTTCATTCATGCGGTACACGGGACGTGGGTCTACTTTCTCGAAAGTTAGTAACGCTCGCTGGTTTAAATCCTCTGGACGTCCTGAGCATCAGCCGCTTTCGTTCGCGTTTTATGTAGTAAACCGCTCGGCGGGTGCGCAGAAACTCCTTGAACGCCTTTTTGGCTTCCTGATTGCACGGATACGCGAAAAACACCATCATGAGCAGCGCGATCTTGCCTTCCTTGAACTCCCAGAAATGGCTGGGGAAGAGTCCGAAACGATCGGCAATTCTCACGCTGTCCTTGTTGCCGCCAGCCCAGCACACGAAGCCGACCGGATCTTTTTTGGCGTCGCGAAGAATCGTCAGCGTGCCGGCGTAAGCTGCATGGCGGATACGCGCGAGCATTAGCGGATCGAGGGGGACATTCATACGGCCCAACATTTCGATTGCAACGGAGAATTCAAGGGGGGCTGGTTGAGACAGATTCATATCTGTTGTCTACTTGTGTGGGCCGAAGGTGTCGCCGGCGCGCCCGGGTTATCTTCGGCCGTTCTGGCATCATGTCGCCGGAGGACGAAAGCCGATTCGTTTTTACACTTGGGTGCAGGACATGTTTTCGAGGCTCGTGAGGACTTCAACAAGCGCTTGCAGGTAGAAACCCAGGTCGAACGTCCCGCTCAACTGCAGTTCCGGATAATTTGCGGTGACGAAGCTGAGGCAATCTTCGTAGCGCTCGAATGTACAGTCGCAATCTCCCGTCAATGCGTAGCGATGCAGCGTTTCGTCGTAAGTGATTCGAATCTTTCCGGTTTGCGCGATGACGATCTGGCCAGTAGCGGCGGTGTCGAAAATCCATTTGGACTGGACGACGCAATCCTGGATGTATTGTCCAAGTTCGTCGAGGCGTTTTTCGGACGCCATTGCGTGGAGTTGCGACGCGATCCGGCCGCGATAAAAGTAGGCGGAAAGATATGCCCAGCGCAGCGCTTTGATGGCGCCGGCGATGTAGCAATTTCGAATCCTGCCAGGCGTTGGCGACTCGAGTCGTTGCAACGCGGCCGAGCGGAGCACGTCTTTAAAGGCGACCAGGACGTCGTGTGCTTTATCCGGCGTGGTTCGCAGCAGGTCGCTGAACCTTTGCAACATGTTCTCGTCGTTCGCCAAACCGAGGTAGGCCAACCTCATGAAGGCGATGACTGGATCGTTCGGATCATGTCGTTCGGGCAGATCCGCCAGCGGCGCTTTACTTTTCCGGACTACGGAATCGTAAGCTGCCGCGACCGTTTTACCGTCGTCACTCTCGGCAATACTCTCGAGGTGCGTCTCGGAAAGACCCAGCACCGACAGAGAATAATATGCAAAGCAGTTTACGAATACTCGCTCGAAGTAGCGCCGAAGAGGTTCGAAATTGAATTGAGCGCCGCTGCATTTTCCGTAAACGTAAAGCAACTGACTGACCGACTCCATGATCACCTGGGGTTCGTCAAGGAACGGTGTTTGCCCGCGGAAGTTCTTGCCGCCGCTGAGGAAGCGAGCCTCGGTCAAGTCGAGCCAACGGCCGTCCAGACAGACGTTCGAAGGCGTCATGCCGCCATGCGCGATGCGTGCCGCCCGCGCGAAGGCAAACTGTTTTGCCGACGCGAGGATGAAACTCCCGGCGAACTGGATAAAGTCGTTATTGCTGTCAAATCTGGTCTTGAGTTGCCGATACACCGAGCGGATCCGCATCGGTTCGCGTTTCAACGACGACGTTTTCGGCGGCGTGAAGTTCTCCGCGTGCATAAAGTGAGCTGGCCTCAACACGGGCTCGCGCACAAGGAGCGCGCCGGGCGCCGGTGACAGTTCAGTCTCTTCGGTGCCCCAGCCAAACAGCTGAAAAGCCCCGGTATCCGACGTGCGAATGAGACCGTAGATCTTGGCGCAACCCATTGGGAGGACGTGACCCAGCACCGTCGAATAAATAGCCTCGTAGGCAGCGTCAACGATATTCAACGAACCGTACGAATGCCATGCTGACTTGCCGCCCACCAGTGGATTCGGGCCGTTGCCCTTGACCTGGAATTTTCCGTAGTTGCCTGCGCGGCCACCTCCTCCGTTGTCTCCCACTCCGGGCCCGCCGTACCGCTCGGCCAAAAAGCTCCGGCTGTCGCTTTCGTCCAGTTCGCCCTCGCCAAAGCAGCTGTTGGTTTTTGACATATAAGCGAAGTAGCGAGCGAAACTGGCTTCCGACAAGCCTTTGTCCAGCAGGTTTTCCAGATCGGAGGTTGCCTCATCGTTGAGCCAGACGGTCCGGGCATCGCGGATCCGGAGGCATTCGAATTCAACCAGATTGTCTTTAAAGTCGTTAATATCGAGCATAAGCGTGCGCAGGATCGTTTTTCTACTTCAAGGTATGTTTGAAGTAGGCGATGGTCTCTTTCAATCCATCCTCGAGTCGAACTCTAGGCTTCCAGCCCAGCATCTCCCTGGCTGCGGTAATGTCGGGCTGGCGCCGTTGTGGATCGTCCGCAGGCAGGGGATGAAACGCCAGTTTTGAGGTGGATCCGGTCAGTGTGAGGATCAATTCCGCGAGTTCCCGCATCGAGACCTCTTGCGGATTTCCAACATTGAATGGACCGGTGATGTGGTCTTTTGATTCCATCATCGCGACCATTGCGTCGATCAGGTCATCGACATAACAGAAACTGCGGGTCTGCTCGCCATCGCCGTACAACGTGATGTCCTCGCCCCGGAGTGCCTGGACGATGAAGTTGCTGACCACGCGCCCATCGTTGGGATGCATGCGGGGACCATAGGTATTGAAAATACGGATGACCTTGATGTTGACGTTGTGCTGGCGTTGGTAGTCGAAGAACAGGGTTTCCGCGCAGCGCTTTCCCTCGTCGTAGCAGGATCGAATCCCGATCGGATTGACGCGGCCGAGATAATCCTCGCGCTGAGGATGCACTTCCGGGTCGCCATACACTTCGCTTGTCGACGCCTGCAGGATGCGCGCTTTTACGCGTTTCGCAAGACCCAGCATATTGATGGCGCCGTGCACGCTGGTTTTCGTCGTCTGGACTGGATCGTACTGGTAGTGGACCGGGCTGGCGGGACAAGCGAGGTTATAGATCTTGTCCACCTCGACGTACAGCGGAAAAGTGACGTCATGCCGCATCAGTTCGAATGCGGGGTTGCCGATCAGGTGTGCGATATTCGCCTTGCTGCCAGTAAAGAAGTTATCGACGCAAAGCACGTCCGCGCCGCTGGCGATCAGGCGGTCGCACAAATGACTGCCGAGAAAACCGGCGCCGCCAGTAACGACAATTTTTTCCATACTGTTCAGGGATGTCAGACGAACGAGTGATTGTCTCGATTAAAGACGGCGGGAGGGATATCGGAGCGTCGATAAAAGTTCCACAGCTCCTTGTAGGGCAGTTCTTCACCCAGGTTCTCGCGGCCTTGTGTAAGTCCGGCCCAATGCACGAGAAAAATCGGCGCGTCGTGAGGGGCGTACAGCTTTCCTCCTTCGACCCGCGCATCCGGCATGCCTCCCCAGAATTCCAGTGCGCTGGAGGGCATCAATCCGCCGACGCGCAGCATTAGCAGGCTCGTGCAGGCGTAACCGGAAGTGACGACGAGGTAATTCAGGAACGGCTGTTCCATGCAGAACAACTCCATGTGGTCCTTGAGCATCAGTGCCCCATTGGTTTTTGCAACGCAATGCTTCATCGGCAATAGTCCACGCCAGCTCGCGAAAAAGCCGGTATTGGTCGCAAACTCGATCTGCGGAGATGTAAGGATGTGGGTTTCGTAAATGCTGTCCTTCCATACGAACTTCCTGATATTCGCGAGATTTGAATGCGACGCGACGTACGGAGCATACTTCAGGCCATCAAAGGCGAAATCGATCGAGTCGATCACGACGGTGTCGACGTCGATATAGATGAACGAATCGAAAATTCCCTCCCATGCAACCAGTTTCCGGTAGGTGCCGAGTACCGAGCCGTGAAACTTCTCGCTGATTGCGTCGCACTCCGCAAGTAGATCGGCGTTGTCGAAAACCGAGAACGAATACGTGTCCTGGAGCGCGGCTATCCTGTCAAACGCATCGTTGTAAGGGATGAGGCACAAGGGGATTGTCGGATTGTGCGTTCGGAAGCTCCGCAGGAAAGCGACGACCTGTTCGAAGACGGTGTTATTGGCCAGAAAATATACGCCGCGAGTTGGTTTGTGTTCGTTCATCGGTGTTTTATGAATTCCTGAATAGCGGACTCCGCCGTTTGAATTACGGTCGTGATTCGGCGAAGTATAGCGCGCCTTAGTGGTTGCGTGGCAACTCATTTTTGCGAATCGAAATATATTTTTTGAGGCACGAGACTTTCCGAAATCGATTGGTGTACATATTTCTATCCGATTCCCACATGCCTTGGTGCGAGTGATAATGTGTGCGTTTTCACGAAATTCGTAATGCACAACCCGATCGACGCCAAATTATTGGCGTATAAGTAGGGAAGGCGCAAATTTTGATGCGTCGGTAAATGCGCCGGCGGCGACACGATTCCCGGGGGAGGGGGGGCTATGCATGGGTGGATGGGGATGCGTTATTTTTCACGAAAAATCACTGTCGTCGGTAAACGGTTGGATTCTTATTTTTGTTTCAATTTTATGAGAAAACTAATGTGTCGTTATTGCCGCTTCTTGACTCGCGGAATGAATGGGCGTACGCTCCACCGCCTGATGCTGCATGACTGGCCACAAACGAAAATCTAAATGAATTTATCGCTCGACCCGCGAATATTGGCGGACCGTCCGTTGTCGGTAGAATGTGATCTCAAGGAACGAATAAATCGTGAAACGGCTTTGGCCGCTATTGAGCATTTTCCTCGATTGAATGGCGGCATTGCTTTGTGTTTGACGGTCTATAATGAGGCTGCCGAAGCACTGCATACTTCGTTTGTCGGGCTTGCAGATAGCGTTCGTTTTTTGCGTTACGCATGCCCCGACATGCCGGTATCCATATGTATTCTGGTCGATGGCCTTGCAAAATGCTCGTCCTCCATGCGCGTTGTTCTGGACCGTTTTGCCGGTCCTGGTTTCTTTTCACGTGGCGGATCTCAGGATCTGGCTTGCCTGCACACACGGTTCGATTTGTCCGACTTGTCCGTGTTCGAGGCGGCGGGGCGCGAATTTAATCCGGATCGGGACGGGCCGAAAAGCGATACACATGGGTTCCGTGAATTCGAGCGTGGCGCACGCAGACCAGGTGAATCGACCACCGCGGTCCAATTGCTCATTGCCGTCAAACAGGAAAATCGCGGGAAGCTGGATTCGCACTGGTGGTTTTATCGGATTTTTTGCCGGCATCTCAACCCGGCATATTGTTTCCAGATGGACGTTGGCACAATGCCGATGGAGCAGGCCCTGCACGCAATGACGGTGGCATTTCAGAGGGATCCACGTCTCGGGGCGGTTGCCAGCAGCATCATGCCTCCGCCGCCTGCCGGGCCATCGGACCTGCTCCATTGTTGGCAGTACGTTTCCTTCGCAAATTCGACGCTTCTGGACTGGCCTGCCGAGAATGCGGTCGGCTATCTGAGCGTCGTGCCCGGGCAGTTGAGTGCCATCCGATGGGAGGCGATCAGAGGACGCGCGATCGCTGGTGCACAAGAAGAGGGGTGGGATCCGCTTGCCGTGTACTTCAAGGGCCTGGGAGCCCTGACTCCGTACGAATCCATGTTGTATGCCGCGGAGGACCGCGTACTTTGCCGGGAGATCGTGAGTGATCCTCAGGTCGACTGGACGATCTCGCATGTCGACCGTGCGATGGCGGTCACCGACCCCTGCAATTCCTGGGATGAACTGTTGCGGCAGCGGAAGCGCTGGAGCAATGGGTACATGGCCTGTCGTGTCAACTTCATCAAGAAGTTGCCGGGGTTTATTACGAACCCGACAGTCTCGATGCATCGAAAAATTCGCTCGGCTTCGGCAGGAATCTACCACTCGGTCATGCTCGTCAACGACTGGCTGGCGGTTGCGATGTCCATTTTGCTTCTGCACGCCTTGACCGGACATGCTTCCTCGCTGGTTTCACGGTCATCCTGGGCGGCGAGCGGGTTGCGGGCATCGTTTTGGGCTGCGATGTGCGCATTGCTCGTGCAGCTCTTCATTTGCTACCGGGGCAGCCTGTCGGCGCGCAGCCTTGCCTTTTTTCGATTTTCCGTCGCCCTTCAAGGGAGTGTCTTCGCCGTATCGCTTTGCGTGAGCTTGCTGGTCGGCAGAGCGATCGAGTTGATGCTGACGACGGCTTTTGTCGTCGCAGCCTTGCCCCTCGCGTCATTGATGGGGCATCGTCGGCAAATCCGCGCGCTCCTCACAAGCGTCCCTATCGTCGTCATTACGGGTTATTTCGTTACGTCCCTGATGTGGATGTACGCGGTTTGTAACGCACATGACAGCAGTTGGGGAACCAAAGGACTTGTATCCGCCGCTACGGATGACCGAAGAGAGGGGACTGGAGCGAAGGCCGGCAACGCGTCGTTTCGAAGATTCAGGACCGCCTACGTTTCGACATGGGTCGTAATTAACCTGTGCTTCGTGTATGTCTTTGATGCGTGGTTCGGCTCGGATCGGCTTGGGGCGGTGATCGGTCTACAGTTGATAAACGCAGTCGTTAATTTGTAGAGCATCGACAGGCGGACAAGAGATCGATACCGGCCGCCGTCGTGTCGTCACCTGCTTGCCAGATTCACCCCCGATTGACGGCATGCAGCCACACGGCCGCGATGCGCTCCACGTTCTCGTAGCCCTCGCAGCCCAGCT
>CBIHQW010000015.1:0-167402 GCA_966212285.1 Massilia kyonggiensis | reverse complement strand
GCGGCCTGATGCCGGATGCGACGTCGCGCTTCTCGCTGGACGGCAAGCCGATCTATCACTACATGGGCACGTCCACCTTCTCGAACTACATCGTGGTGCCGGAAATCGCGCTGGCGAAGGTCCGTTCGGACGCGCCGTTCGACAAGATCTGCTACATCGGCTGCGGCGTCACGACGGGCATCGGCGCCGTGATCTTCACGGCCAAGGTCGAGGCGGGCGCGAACGTCGTCGTGTTCGGCCTGGGCGGCATCGGCCTGAACGTGATCCAGGCGGCCAAGATGGTCGGCGCCGATAAAATCATCGGCGTGGACATCAACCCGGGCCGCGAAGAGATGGCGCGCAAGTTCGGCATGACGCACTTCGTCAATCCGAAAGAGGTCGAGAACGTCGTCGACGCCATCGTCCAGCTGACGGACGGCGGCGCGGACTACTCGTTCGAATGCATCGGCAACGTCACGACGATGCGCCAGGCGCTGGAGTGCTGCCACAAGGGCTGGGGCCAGTCGATCATCATCGGCGTGGCGGAAGCGGGCAAGGAGATCGCGACGCGTCCGTTCCAGCTGGTCACGGGCCGCGTGTGGAAGGGTTCCGCGTTCGGCGGTGCGCGCGGCCGCACGGACGTGCCGAAGATCGTCGACTGGTACATGGAAAACAAGATCAATATCGACGACCTGATCACCCACCACCTGACGCTCGACCAGATCAACGATGGCTTCGACCTGATGAAGAAGGGCGAGTCGATCCGTTCCGTCGTGGTGTTCTAGTAGGGTTTTCCTCCGTCTGCTCCGCGTTTCGTGCAGCCTGTCGCACGCACGTCGCGATGCGGCGTGCCCGGCGCTATCGTGCTGTCATCGCAACGCGCGTCCACACGGAGGAAACCATGTCTCGTATCAAGCATCTCGTCGCTGTCGCCGGGCTGGCGCTGGCGACCGTCATCCCCACCCACGCCGCCGACCGCGGCGAGCCGTATGCACTCGTGCGCGACGGCGACCGCGGCACGAGCATCACGGGCGACAGCGCCGACTGGTCAGCCGTCAAGAACCTGCGCAAGCGGATCAGCGGCGACTTTCTATGGTTCCGCGACGGCGGCAAGCCCTACATCGTGCAGGATGCCGGCGTGCTGGCGCGGGCACGCAAGGCGTGGGAACCCGTCGACAAACTCGGCAAGGAAATGGATGTCCACGGCCGCGAAATGGACAAGCACGGCAAGGTGATGGATGCCCTCGGCAAGGACATGGAACGTGCTGGCGCGGGCACGAAGCCGGACGAGGCGAAGATGCACGCGATCGAGCGCCGCATGAACGATGCGGGCAAGCCAATGGATGCGCTGGGCAAGCAGATGGATGCCCTCGGCAAGCGCATGGATGCGGAAAGCCGCGCCGCCGACAAGACCGTGCGCGCCCTGATCCGCGAAGCGCTCGACAAGGGCCTGGCGCAGCCGGCGCCGCAAGTGTAATCAATCAGCGCAGCGGCGCGACGAGGCAGCCGTGGGCATCCAGGCTGCCGGCGTCCTGGTCCCAGCCGCGGGCGTACAGCGGCACGCCCATCCCGTCCGGCAGGGCGGCCGTCGTCGACGCCAGGTTCGCATACACGCCAATGCGCTCGCCGTCCAGGCTGCGCACCATCCCGATCACGCCATCCGGCAAGCCGTCGATGAAGACGGTCGCGCCGCGGCGCAGGGCGGGGTGGCGCCGGCGCAGCTCGATCAGGGCGCTGAAGTGGGCAAACGTCGCGTGGTCGAACCTGGACCAGTCGAGGCGCCAGTCGTCGAACAGCACGGTCCAGTCGCGCCAGCCGCTTTCTCCGAATTCCTGGCCCATCAGGATGTGCGGCACGCCATCCATCGTCAGCAGCACGGCCGCCGCGGCCAGGTGCGCGTCGTGGCCGAACACGGCATCGGCGCGCGGTTGCTCCTTCTCTTCCAGCCAGCGCAGGCGCAGCGCGTCGCGCGGGAAGCCGTACGTCGATTCGTTCCAGTACTGCGCGAACTCGCGCGCGCCCGCTTCGCCGTGCGCCACGCGGCGCAGCATCTCGCGCGTGCCGCCTTCGTAGGTGAGGTCGCAGGCGGCGAGGTGGTGGAATTCGTCGTAAGCCTGCGAGATCAGCGCGATGTGGGGCTTTACCGCCGCCAGCGCCGCGCGGATCTCGTCGAGGAAATCCGTCGGCGTGATGTCGGAATCGTCGAAGCGCATGCCGTCCAGGCCGAAGCGTTCCACCCAGCGGCACATCGTATCGATCAGGTAGCGGCGCAGTGCGGGGTGACTGAAATCGAAGCCTGCGAAATACTCGCGCCGCGGCACGGCGTACGTCACGTTGCCTTCCCGGTCGCGCTGGAACCACTCGGGGTGAGTCACCGTCAGCGGATGATCGACGCTGCTGCGGTTCAGCGTCCAGTCGAACACGATGCGCATGCCGTGCGCGTGGATCGCCTCCACCAGACGCCGCAGGCCGTCTTCGTCGCCCAGGGCCGGGTCGATGGTCTCGAAGTCGCGCACGGCGTACGGGTCGCCCAATGTGCCGCGCCGGCCGGCCACGCCGATCGGGTGGATCGGCATCATCCAGATCGTGTTCACGCCCAGGTCGGCGAGGTGGCCGAGGCGGGCGCGCACGCCGTCGAAGCCGCCGCCGAATGCGCGCACGGACAGCTGGTAGACCACGGCGTCGCGCAGCCACGCGGGACTCGGCAAAGCTTGATGATTCCGGTACAGCACACCCGGCGCATCCGCGCACAGTCCCCGCGGGCGCAGGAACACCGTGCCGTCCAGGCAGACGGTGACGCAGGAATTGCCCTGGCCATCTTCGGACATCCACGGGTTGGCGGGGTCGGCGATCCAGTGCGTGTCGTCGAGTACGAACTTGTACAGGTGGCGGCCGGGCGGCAGCGGCAGGGTGCAGGTCCAGCGGGTCGGCGTCACGCGCGCCAGCATGCAGGCGTCGCCCACCCAGCTGTTGAACGTGCCGGCCAGCGCGACGCTGCGCAGGGTCGCCGGGCCATCGAAGACGAAGCGCACGCCGTCGGCGGCGGCGTGGGGCAGCAGGGCGGGATCGGCGTCGCGGGCGATGTGCATCGGGCTTCCTCGGCATGGTATTGATGTTATTAAACTACAAAATTATCAATAGGTAAACCGTAGCAATACTACATCTGCATTATCTGTAAATATCCTGGAACTTTTTCGCTGCGCCGTTCAAATAAAAGAAAAGAACGAACGAACCCGACGTGAACGAACCCGAAGACATCCAGCTGCTGCGCGCGATCCGACAGGGAGACCAGGCCGCATTCCAGACCCTGTACCGGCGCCACCGCAGTGGCTTGTACAGCTTCGCGCTGATGCATAGCGGTGCGCCGGACGTGGCGGCGGACGTCGTGCAGGACGTGTTCATGGGTCTGCTGAACGACAGTTATGGCTTCGATCCGCTGAAAGGCATGCTCGCCAACTTCCTGTACGGCGTGGCCCGCAACCTCGTGCTGGGACATGCGCGCCAGAACAGCCGCTGGGTGCAGCCCATCGGTGACGACGACGAGGACGATGGCTGGGAAGCGGCCGATCCGGCGGCGGGCCCGCTGGCCAGGCTGCTGGATGACGAAGCGGTCGAGCATCTGCGGCGCGCGCTCGCCGGGCTGGCGCCGCATTACCGCGACGTGGTGATTCTGTTCGAGCTGCACGAAAAGTCGTATCAGGAAATTGCCCAGATCTGCCAGCTGGAGATCGGCACCGTGCGGTCGCGCCTGGCGCGCGGCCGCGCCGCCCTGGTGCAGGCGCTTGCGCCGTACCGGGCCATTGCAAAGGACAACGCATGAACAGGTTTGACGTCGACGACGGCCACGGCAATGGCCGGGCACCGGAATGGCAGGCCGCGCGCCGCGCACTCGCGCAGGCGGCCCCGCCGGACCATGTGGAGCAGGCCCTGCTGCGCGCTTTCGCGCAACGCCACGCGCCGCGGCCGTGGTATCGCCGGTGGAATGCCGATGCGATCGCGTCCTGGGCCGGCATCGGCGCGGCGGCGTGTGCGCTGGCCATTGCCGGCATGAGCCTGCTGCCTGCGGCGGCGCCGTCGCCCCGCGTGGTGCGCGTACTGGCGGCGGCCGACGCCGGGTTCGTGCCGCTCGTGCCCCAGGAGCACATGGCGGCCGCGCCGAATCCGCAGCTGAAGCAGGCGGACCTGCCCCGTGCGGCCCTCGTGCAGATGGGGATCCCGATCGTGGCGGATGCGCCGCATGAACTGGTCCACGCCGAACTGCTGGTGGCGGCAACGGGCGAACCGCTGGCGATACGGCTCGCCGTGAATTGATCTTTTTTCCAAGGAGGAGTGATGAGACGGATTGTCCTGTCCGCCGGCCTCGCTTTGCTTGCGCTGGCCCCCGTGGCCCATGCGCAGCAGGACGGGGCGGCAAATGAAACGCTGGAAGTGATGCTGTTGCGGATCAGCGCCTCGACCCACTGCAGCGATGGATGCGCGGTGCGCGGCTTGCCGTATTCGGCCGAGCGCGTGACGGAATCGGTCAAGGTGCTGGCCGACGGCAACCGCATCGTCCAGCGCAATACGGAAAAGCTGTACCGCGATGGCGATGGGCGCACCCGGGTGGAATCGGAATGGAAGGGCAAGCCGCTCGTGCAGATCCAGGATCCCGTCCAGGGCATGAGCTACCGCCTGTATCCGGACACGAAGACGGGCTACCGGATGGCCATTACGGCGCCGGCGCCCACCAGGACCTCCGGCGCGGCGCAGGCCGGTCCGGCGGCGCCCGTGCCCGGTGCCACGAAGGTCGCCGAGCAGCTGGCGCCGGCAATGGCCGGCGACGCGGCGGCGGTAACCCAGTCGCGTTCGCTCGGTACGAAGCAGATCGAGGGGATGACGGCCGTGGGGACCCAAACAACCGCGACCGTCCCGGCGGGGGCGGCCGGCAACGTCAAGCCGATGGTCAGCACGACCGAAATGTGGCTGGCGCGCGACCTGTGGATCCCCCTCGAGATGAGGATGACCAACCCGTTCATGGGCGAGAGCGTGATGCGCGTGCGCAACCTTTCCCGCCTCGAACCGCCAACGGCCCTGTTTGCCGTGCCGGCCGACTACACGGTGCGCGAAATCGTGCGCCGCTGAATTCATCAAACAATTGAAAGGGAAGACCATGAAAGTTTCCACAATCCTGTTCAGCCTGGTGGTCGCGTGCCAGATCCTGCCTGCCGCCGCCCAGACCGGGGCCATGTCGAAGGCCGGCATGGCCGACCAATACGGTCCGGAACAGCTCCGCAATCATTACCGCTTTGCCGTCTCCAGGCTGACGGCGCTCGCGGGCAAGCCGCTGGCGTACACCTACGATTACGTGACCGACACGAGCCTGGCGCTCGCCGGCGGGAACGCGATGAAGTCGCAGATCAAGGTCTCGCATGCTTACGACAAGGACGGCCGCTCGCGTACCGTCTCGTCGACGTCCGGCCTGGAGCGCATCGTCATCGCCGATCCGACGCAACACGCGGTCTACCTCGTCTGCCCGGAACGCAAGGAAATCCTGCGCCTGAAAGATGCCGCGCTGGACGACCCGGCGCCCGTCCAGGCGCCTGGCCCGCAGGTCGGGACGGCCGACCTGGGCGAGAAGGTGATCGCCGGCGTCAAGGCGCGCGGCATGCGGTCGGAAGTCACCATTCCGGCCGGTGCCCAGGGCAACGAAAAGCCGCTGGTGCACAAGTCCGAAACGTGGTTTTCTCCCGATCTGGCCGCCATCGTGTACATGCAAATGTCCATGCCGGAACTTGGGGACTTCGTCATGCACGTGGAGAACCTCAAGTTCGGCGACGTCCCGGCGTCCACGTTTGCCTTGCCGGACGGTTACAGGATCCGCGATATCGCATTGCATGAATGACCACAGCATGGCAGCATGAGGGGTCTTTCTTACCAGGAATATTCATGCGATTGTCCCTTCGTCTCGCCGTCTGCGCCGTCCTGGCCGGATGCGCCGCCATCGCCGCCGCCCAGGCGCCGGCCGAGCGTCCCGCCGCCTCGTTCCCGTACACGCCGGGCCTGGACGTGAACTCGATGGACCGCGGCGCCGACCCCTGCGTCGATTTTTACCAGTACGCATGCGGCGGCTGGATCAAGAACAATCCGATCCCGGCCGACCAGGCGCGCTGGTCCGTGTACGGCAAGCTGGCGCTGGACAACCGCCGCTACCTGTGGGGCATCCTCGAAGACCTGGCGCAGCGCCACGACGGGCGCAACGCGAACCAGCAGAAGATCGGCGATTACTTTGGCGCCTGCATGGACGAGAAGGCGATCGAAGCACGCGGCGCCGCGCCGCTGACGCCCTATTTCGACGAGATCGCGAAGATCCGGTCGAACCGCGACCTGCCGCGCGTGCTGGCGCGCCTGCAGCTGGCGCTCGCGGATCCGGGCCTGTTCTTCGGCTTCTCGTCGAGCCAGGATTTCGCGGATTCCTCGCGCGTGATCGCGTTCGCCGCCGCGGGCGGCCTGGGCCTGCCGGACCGCGATTCGTACCTCAAGACGGACGCCAAATCGCAGGAGATCCGCGCGAAGTACGTCGCGCACATCGCGAACACGTTCAAGCTGCTGGGCGATACGCCGGAGCAGGCGCAGCGCAACGCGGCGCGCGTGATGCAGATGGAGACGACGCTGGCGAAGGCGTCGCTGTCGGCCGTCGACAAGCGCGACCCCTATAAACTGTTCCACAAGGTCGATGCGAAGGGCTTGCAGGCGTTGACGCCCGGCTTCGACTGGCAGGCCTACCTCGACGAACTGGGCGAGGGCAGCCTGGGCACGTTCAACGTCACCGAGCCCGCGTTCTTCAAGGCGCTCGGCAAGATGTGGAAGACGAACGGCGCGGATGCCACGCGCACCTACCTGCGCTGGCACGTGGCGCGCAACATGTCGCCGGTGCTGGCGTCGAACTTCGACAACGAGCACTTCGATTTCTTCAGCAAGACGCTGCGCGGCGTCCAGCAGCAGCAACCGCGCTGGAAGCGCTGCGTGGCGCTCGTCGACCACCAGCTGGGCGAGGCGCTGGGCCAGGAATTCGTCGCCCGCGCGTTCTCGCCCGCGCTGAAGGAAAAGGCGCTGCACATGACGCGCCAGATCGAAGACGCGATGAAGAAGGACATCGACGAACTCGACTGGATGAGCGCGGAGACGAAGCAGCAGGCGCACAAGAAACTGGCCGCCATCGTCAACAAGATCGGCTACCCGGACAAGTGGCGCGACTACGGCGCCTACGTCGTCAAGGCGGGCGATTTCGCCGGCAACGTCGAGCGCGGCAACCGGTTCGAGGCGCGCCGCCAGCTGGCCAAGATCGGCAAGCCCCTGGATCGTACGGAATGGGGCATGACGCCGCCGACGGTGAATGCCTACTTCGACCCGCAGATGAACGACATCAACTTCCCGGCCGGCGTGCTGCAGCCGCCGCTGTTCGATCCGAAGATGGACGACGCGCCGAACTACGGCAACACGGGCGGCACCATCGGCCACGAACTGACCCACGCGTTCGATGACGAAGGCCGCCAGTTCGACGCCAGCGGCAACCTGAAGGACTGGTGGACGAAGAAGGATGCCAGGGCGTTCGAGGAGCGGGCCCAGTGCATCGTCGACCAGTACGCGCAGTACACGGTCGTCGACGACATCAGGATCAACAGCAAGCTCACCCTGGGCGAGGACGTGGCCGACCTCGGCGGCCTGATCCTCGGCTGGATGGCGTGGCAGGCGGAGATGGCGGCGATGCCGGAGAAGGCGCAACCGCAGCCGTCGCGTGACGGCCTGACGCCGGAGCAGCGTTTCTTTGTCGGCTACGCGCAATGGGCTTGCGAAAACAATCGTCCGGAAAACCTGCGCGTGAGCGCGATGACGGATCCGCACTCGCCGGGGCGCTACCGCGTCAACGGGTTGATGGTCAATATGCCGCAGTTCCAGCAGGCGTTCCAGTGCAAGGCGGGGCAGCCGATGGTGAAGGAGAAGCGCTGCAGGGTGTGGTAATGCAAAGCGCCACCCGCGGGTGGCGCCTGTTCTTTGCGCGAAAGGCGTTCAGCGTCGCGACGCCTGATCGCTCAGCTGCGCCTGCAGGTGCACGAGATTGGCCTCGAACGCCTGCATCTCGAGTCCGATCGACGTCAGGTCGAGCGCTGCCTGCTTGAGTTCGGGGAACAGCTGTTCTTCTTCCTGGCGGATATGGCTCAGGACGACATCGATGAGTTCGCGTACCAGGGGCTCCGTGCGGGCCTCGTCCATCGACATGCCTTGCAGCGTCGCCAGCAGGTCGTCGACGGCGAGGTGGTCTTCCTCGAAGCGGGCGATCAGGTTCGGGTCCACCCGGCGCACGCCGGGATAAAAGACGCCTTCCTCGAGGCGCGAGTGCATGTGGATCGCCTGGATCAGCTGGGTCGCCGCCTGCTTTTTGACGTCGGCGCTGTGCGTGTTCTGGTACGCGTCGGCGAGCTTGCGCACCAGGTCGTGGTCGCGCAGCAGGGCCTGGACGGGATTGTCGACGGGGAACGCGTCCTGCGTTCTCGACCGTACGGGGTCGTCTGTCGTTGCCATGGGTTTCTCCTCAACGGTTGCCCGGCATATTCGGATATGCCGTCAGGGTTTCATCCTACTCCCCGGTCACCCATGTACCGTGTTAGGTAACGCACCGTCGGTTGTGTCTGCAACGATCGCTTGTCAAAAAAACGCCGCCCCAGCGGGCGGCGTGCGTGAGACGCGTATTGCTCAGTGCTGCGAAATGCTGCCGCGCCATGCACCGGTTTCCTTGCCGCGCTTCTCGAGCATGTCCTTGAACTTCTGCAGGTTGCCGCGGGCTTCCAGGCGGACGGCGCCGAGGGCATCGCCGATCTTCTCGATCGGGCCTTCCGGCTGGTAATCCATCTGCAGGGTGATGCGGGTGACGTCTTCCGAGATCTTGTGGAAGGACACCACGCCGCCGTTCGGCACGCCGCTCGTGCTGCGCCAGGCGATGCGCTTGTCCGGGATCTGTTCCGTGATCTCGGCATCCCATTCCTTTTCTTCGCCGGCCACGTTGGCCTTCCAGTGCAGGTGCTTGTCGTCCAGTTGGCGGATCTCATGGACGCTGCCCATAAACTGGGGAAAGTCCTCGAACTGGGTCCACTGGTTATAGGCGGTACGCACGGGGACGTTGACCTCGATGGTTTCGATGATCGACGAATCCATGCCCGATTTATTGCCTTTGAGTTTTTTGGACAGCATCATGCCGCCGACGGCCAGCGCGGCGACCGTCACTACACGGTTCAGCATTTGTTACCTCCTTATGCCATAGCTTCGCTTGCGTTACACAAAACCGGTCCACGCCCGCAGAAGGGGCTGGACCGCATCTGTCGTCAAAAGTACGTCAAAAGCGATCAACCCGGCGCCCGCGAGCCTTGCGGAAACAATGATACTGTATATATCATCAGTAAAAATCCCGCCGCGGCGATGCCGAGGACGTCCCGACGTTTTATAATGGCCGCATGAATCTCCTCGACAATCTGAACCCCGAACAACTGGCGGCCGTCACGCTGCCGTCCCAGAGCGCCCTCATTCTCGCCGGCGCCGGGTCCGGCAAGACGCGGGTGCTGACCACCCGCATCGCCTGGCTGATCCAGACCGGGCAGGTGTCCCCGGCCGGCATCATGGCCGTGACCTTCACGAACAAGGCCGCCAAGGAGATGCTCACGCGCCTCTCGGCGATGCTGCCGGTGAACACACGCGGCATGTGGATCGGGACGTTCCACGGCCTGTGCAACCGCCTGCTGCGCACGCACCACCGCGACGCCGCGCTGCCGCAGACGTTCCAGATCCTCGATTCGCAAGACCAGCTGTCGATGATCAAGCGCATGCTCAAAGCGCTGAACGTGGACGACGAGAAGTACCCGGCCAAGGACCTGATGTACTTCATCAACAATGCCAAGGACCGGGGCCAGCGCGCGCACGAGGTCGAGGCGTACGACCACGTGCAGAAACGCATGGCCGAGCTGTACGACCTGTACGACCAGCAATGCCAGCGCGAGGGCGTCGTCGATTTCGCCGAGCTGCTGCTGCGCGCCTACGAACTGCTGCAACGCAATCACCCGCTGCGCCAGCATTACCAGATGCGCTTCCGCCACATTCTCGTCGACGAGTTCCAGGACACGAACGACCTGCAATACAACCTGCTGAAACTGCTGGCCGGCCACGGCGAGCAGCGTGGCGGCGCGCTGTTCGCCGTCGGCGACGACGACCAGAGCATCTACGCGTTCCGCGGTGCGAACGTGGGCAACATGCAGGCGTTCGAGCGCGACTTCGAAGTCAAGAACCTGATCAAGCTGGAGCAGAATTACCGCTCGCACGGCAACATCCTCGACAGCGCGAACCACCTCATCTCGAACAATGCGAAACGCCTCGGCAAGAACCTGCGCACGGACGCGGGACTGGGCGAGCCGGTGCGCATCTACGAAGCGTCGTCCGACCTGGAAGAGGCGCAGTGGATCATTGACGAAGCCAAGAGCCTGATGGCGGAGGGCGTGTCGAAAAGCGAGATCGCCGTGCTGTACCGCTCCAACGCGCAGAGCCGCGTGATCGAGCATGCGCTGTTCGCGGCCGGCCTGCCGTACACCGTGTACGGCGGCCTGCGCTACTTCCAGCGCGCCGAGGTCAAGCACGCCATCGCCTACCTGCAGCTGATGGACAACCCGCACAACGATTCCGCATTCCTGCGCGTCGTGAATTTCCCCACGCGCGGCATCGGCGCCCGCTCGATCGAGCAGCTTCAAATGGCGGCGGAGACGTATCGCGTGTCGCTGTACGCGGCGGTTCCGTACATGACGGGCAAGGCCGGCACGGCGCTGGGCAACTTCGTGAAACTGATCGAGAGCGCGCGCTTCGAGACCCAGCAGCTGCCGCTGCCGGAAATGGTGCGCGTCGTGCTGGAGCGCAGTACGCTGCTCGCGCACTATGCCAACGAAAAAGAGGGCCAGGAACGCATCGAGAACTTGCAGCAGATGGTCGGTGCGGCCACGCAGTTTGTGCAGGAGGAAGGTTTCGGGACGCAAGCGCCCGCGCACCTCGGCCCGCAGGCGGTCGCGGCGAGCGGCACGGCGATCGTCGATGGCGACGGCGTCGAGGTGCTCGATGGCGATGCGCCGCTGGCGGCCGTGATGTCGCCGCTCTCGGCCTTCCTCGCGCACGCGTCGCTGGAAGCGGGCGACGCGCAGGCGCAGGCCGGCCAGGAAGCGATCCAGCTGATGACCGTGCACTCGGCGAAAGGCCTGGAATTCGACGCCGTGTTCATCACGGGCCTGGAAGAGGGTTTATTCCCGCACGAGAGCAGCGCGCGCGAGATGGATGGCGTGGACGAGGAACGCCGCCTGATGTACGTGGCGATCACGCGCGCGCGCCGGCGCCTGTACATGAGCTTTACGCAGCAGCGCATGCTGCACGGCCAGACGCGCTTCAACATGAAGTCGCGCTTCTTCGACGAGCTGCCGGAACACGCGCTGAAATGGCTGACGCCGCGCGTGCAGACGAACTGGTTCGCCGGCCGCAAGTCGACGACGGCATGGGACGACGCCGACTTCCGCGAAGGGGGCATGGACAACCAGATCGCCAAGCAGATCGCGCAAAAGTCGACCAGCGGCAACGGCACCGGCTGGCGCATCGGTGAATCGGTCAGTCACGCGCGCTTCGGCGAGGGCGTGATCGTCAACATCGAGGGCGGCGGCACCAACGCGCGCGCGCAGATCAACTTTGGCGCGGCGGGGATGAAGGTGCTCGACCTGTCGGTGGCCAAGCTCGAACGTATCGGTCGCTGATCACGCAGCTTGCGGTGCTTTGTCGGCCGGCTTGCCGAAGATGGTGCGGTAGCCGGCATACATCGCGCACTGCAGCAGCAGCATGAACAGGAAGATCAGCCACATCAGCACGACGCGGCCCAGCGCCGCGTCGCCGAACACCAGCGCGGCCAGGATGCATATGCCGAAGAAGATGGCGAACCACGCCGCCAGCAGCACGAGGAACGGGCGCGCCGTGCGGATGACGGCGAAGAAACTGTAGAACGTCGCCTTGCCCGGCCCCATGTGCTTCCAGTAGGTGAGTGGCGCGGCGAAGCACAGCGTCACCAGCACGGCCACGTCCAGCAGGAAGACGCCGAACAGGGCCAGCATGTGCGACGTCTGGATCGTCGGCGGCGTCTTCGCGTCCGGCCGCGGCATCATCTGCATGATCACCTCGGGCGGGATCGCCAGGCGCGTGATCACCATCATCAGCAGCGACACGGCCAGGTAGACGAGCCCCAGCTTGCACAGCGCGGCCAGCGCCGGCTGGCGGAAGCCCGTCAGCAGCACGGCCGGGGTGACCCGGTCGCCGTTCTCGATCATCAGGCACGCCTGCATGAAGGCCATCGTGAACGACGGGATCAATACGACCGCAAGTACCGAACCCAGGATCGGCACGGCCGACAGGCCGATGCTGAACAGGATATTGGCGAAGAGGAGCGTCGTCAGGGCGGCAGGCTGTTTGCGGAACAGGCCGATGCCTTGTTTCAGCCACTCCCATCCGGTACGTGCGGGTAAATCGTTCATGCTGTCAAGTTGGGGGCGCCCCGTGCGATGCGTTCGCGCAGGACTCTTTCGAAGTGAGTCGGATCGTGCGGCGTGAGCATTTCGGCTTCGCGCGGACGGTGATAATCATACAGGCGCGACAGCCAGAAGCGCAGCGCGGCTGCGCGCAGCATCGGCAGCCACGCCGCGTGGTCGGCATCCGTGAACGGGCGGACCGCGTGGTAGGCGCGCGTCAGGGCGATCACGCGCGCATCGTCGAGGCGGCCGGTGTCCAGGTCGATGCACCAGTCGTTGACGGTGACGGCCAGGTCGAACAGCCAGGTGTCCCAGCCGGCAAAATAAAAGTCGAAGCAGCCGGACAGGCGTTCGCCGACGAACATCACGTTGTTGCGGAACAGGTCGGCGTGGACGGGGCCGCGTTCCAGTTCGGCATACGTCGTGCCGGCCGCGAAGTCGCGCTGGAATGCCAGTTCGGATTGCAGCAGCGCGGCCGTCCCGGCATCGAGGAACGGCAGGACCTTCGGCACCGTCTCGACCCACCAGTCCAGCCCGCGCAGGTTCGGCTGGCGCAGCGGGAAGTCGCGGCCGGCCAGGTGCATCTTCGCGAGGATCGTGCCCATTTCGGCGCAGTGGACCGGCTGCGGATCCATCTGCGAGCTGCCGTCGAGCTTGCTGACGATGGCGGCCGGCTTCCCGTGCAACGCCACGACGAGCTCGCCCGCTTCGTTCGCCACCGGCGCCGGCACGGGAATGCCGCGCTCGGCCAGATGGCGCATCAGCTGCACGTAGAAGGGCAGTTGCTCGAAGCTGAGGTTTTCGAAGATGGTGAGGACGTACTCGCCGCGTTCCGTCGTCAGGAAGAAATTACTGTTTTCGATACCGCTCGCGATGCCCTTCAGCGCGAGTGCTTTGCCAAGAGGAAATTGCTTGATCCACTGGGAGAGGTCATCCAGCGTGACCGGGGTGAAGACTGCCATTGTGTAAGTAAGAAAAGTCGCGGGTGCGGCCGCGCTCGGGCGGCCGGTCTTGTTGACGGCTTGTTACTTCTTCTCGGGCTCGGCGGTAGCCGGCATGGGAGGAGGAGGCGGCGCGTCGGCCGTCGTCGGGGCGTTGGTACCGGATTCGCTCGTGGCTTTCCGCTTGCCCGACAGGTCGAACTCACCCACCTTCCACTGCGGCGCGCGGATCGAATTCGTCTGCGCGTTGCCGGGCTGGGTGTTCGGTTTCATGTAGTAATGGCTGCCACCGGGCGTGGTGACTTCGACTTCGGTGACCTGGCCGCCGTCGCGCGTTTCCTTGATCTGGGTGCCGCGCTTCGGCGGAATCGTGGTCGCGGGAACGTCGCTGCCCGGCTCGATACGCTCGAGTTTCGGCGGTGCCGGGCTCGGGGTCGGCTGCGTGGTCTGCTGCTGGGCCACGGCCAATCCTGCCTGGCAAGTCAGGAACAGCGCGAGAGTGGCGAGGCGGATAGGGGTACGCGGCATGATGATCACCTTTGTCGTTTAGTCCATTGTAACAAAGGGAGCCACTTCTCTGTGAAAAGTGTGGCTTCGTCCCCATCTGGATGACATCGCCTGCCCAGCTTTTTTCCACCCCCGATTCTGCGATAATGGCGCACGTTTTGCCGTGCCGCCGCGGCCCCACTTTTGAATTCGCCCTATGGACAATACCCTGCTTCTCGTCGACGGTTCCAGCTATCTCTATCGCGCCTTCCACGCGCTGCCCGACCTGCGCAGCCCGGACGGCTACCCGACCGGCGCGATGCACGGCATGGTCAACATGCTGCGCCGCCTGCGCGCGGACTTCCCGGCCGCGTACATCGCCTGCGTGTTCGACGCGAAGGGCAAGACCTTCCGCGACGACCTGTACCCGGACTACAAGGCGACGCGCGCGTCGATGCCGGAAGACCTGGCCAGGCAGATCGAGCCGATCCACGAAGTCGTGCGCCACATGGGCTGGCCGATCCTGATGGTCGAGGGCGTCGAGGCGGACGACGTCATCGGCACGCTCGCGGCGCAGGCGACGGCGCGCGGCCTGAACACCGTCGTGTCGACGGGCGACAAGGACCTCGCCCAGCTCGTCAACGACAAGGTCATGCTGATCAACACGATGAGCAACGAGAAGCTCGACGAAGCGGGCGTGCTGGCCAAGTTCGGCGTGCCGCCAAACCGCATCATCGACTACCTGACCCTGATCGGCGACACCGTCGACAACGTCCCCGGCGTCACCAAGTGCGGCCCGAAGACGGCCCTCAAGTGGCTGACCCTGCACGGCTCGCTGGACGGCGTGATCGAGAACGCCCACAGCATCACGGGCGCCGTCGGCGAGAACCTGCGCGCCGCGCTGGACTGGCTGCCGAAGGGCCGCGAACTGATCACCGTGAAGACGGACTGCGACCTCGCGGGACACGTCGTGTCGATCGAAGAGACGCTCATCGGCCGCCCGGAAGACAAGGATGCGCTGCGCGACTTCTTCCAGCGCTACGGCTTCAAAACGATGCTGCGCGAGATCGGCCCGGGCAACGCGGCCAAGTACGGCATGCCCGGCGCGTCCGGTGCGCCGGCGCTGAATTCGCCGGAAGGCGCGGCCGGCACGCAGCCCGGCATGCCGATCATCAAGGGCGAGTACGAGACCGTCACCACGCAGGAACAGTTCGAGCGCTGGCTCGCGCTGATCGACCAGGCGGCACTGACCTCCGTCGATACGGAGACGACGTCGCTCGATCCGATGACGGCGGAAATGGTCGGCATCTCGCTGTCGGTGGAGGCGGGCAAGGGTGCGTACATCCCGCTCGCGCACCGCTACGCCGGCGTGCCGGAGCAGCTGAACCGCGAGGAAGTTCTGGAGCGCATGAAGCCGTGGCTGGAGAATCCGGACAAGCCGAAGCTGGGCCAGAACCTGAAATACGACAGCCACATCTTCGAAAACCACGGGGTGAAACTGCGCGGCATCGTGCACGACACCCTGCTGCAATCGTACGTGTTCGAATCGCACAAGCCGCACGACATGGACACGATGGCGCTGCGCCACCTGGGCTATACGACCATTCCCTTCGTCGACGTGTGCGGCAAGGGCGTGAACCAGATCTGCTTCGACCAGGTGGAACTGGGCCGCGCGACCGAGTACGCGGCCGAGGATTCCGACATCACCCTGCGCCTGCACCACGCGATGATCGGCCACGTGGAAAGCGACAAGGGCCTGGACTATATCTACCGCAGCATCGAGCTGCCGACGTCCGTCGTGCTGCAGAAGATCGAGCGCAACGGCGTGCTGGTCGACGCGGATAAACTGGCGGCGCAGTCGAACGAGCTGGCCGCGCGCATCATGGAACTGGAGCAGCAGGCCTACGAACTGGCCGGCGGCCCGTTCAACCTCGGCTCGCCCAAGCAGATCGGCGAGATCTTCTTCGGAAAACTGCAGCTGCCGGTGATTAAAAAGACCGCGACCGGTGCGCCGTCCACCGACGAAGAAGTGCTGCAAAAGCTGGCGGAAGACTATCCGCTGCCGAAGATCCTGCTGGAGCACCGCGGCCTCTCCAAGCTGAAGTCGACGTACACCGACAAGCTGCCGAAGATGGTGAATCCGAAGACTGGCCGTGTGCACACGAACTACGCGCAGGCCGTCGCCATCACGGGCCGCCTTGCGTCGAACGATCCGAACCTGCAGAACATCCCCGTGCGCACGAGCGAAGGCCGGCGCATCCGCGAAGCGTTCGTCGCGCCGGCGGGCAGCGTGATCGTGTCGGCCGACTATTCGCAGATCGAGCTGCGCATCATGGCCCACATCTCGGAAGACGAGGCGATGCTGCGTGCGTTCGCGGCCGGCGAGGACATCCACCGCGCCACCGCCGCCGAGATCTTCGGCCTGCCGCCGGAAGAAGTGCAGAGCGAGCAGCGCCGCTACGCGAAGGTCATCAACTTCGGCCTCATCTACGGCATGAGCGCGTTCGGCCTCGCGCAGAACCTGGGCATCGAACGCGGTGCGGCCAGCAACTACATCGAGCGCTACTTCCAGCGCTTCGCGGGCGTCAAGCGCTACATGGACGAAACCCGGTTGCTCGCGAAGGAGCGGGGCTATGTCGAGACGGTATTCGGCCGCCGCCTGTGGCTCCCGGAGATCAATTCGCCGAACGGCCCGCGCCGCGCCGGCGCCGAACGGGCCGCGATCAACGCGCCGATGCAGGGCACGGCCGCGGACCTGATCAAGCTGGCGATGATCGCCGTGCAGGACTGGATCGAGAAGGATGGCCTGCGCACCCGCATGGTGATGCAGGTGCACGACGAACTGGTGCTGGAAGTGCCGCAGGAGGAGCTGGACCTCGTCAAGCGGAAGCTGCCGGAACTGATGGGCGGGGTGGCCACGCTGAAGGTGCCGCTGGTGGCCGAGACGGGTGTCGGCAGTAACTGGGAAGAGGCGCACTAAACGTCCAAAAACTCCCCGGCCAGCCGCGCGACTTCCGTCGTCGCCAGCAGGTTGTAATGCGTCGTTCCCGGCACGATGGCCAGCCGGGCGGCGGCGCGCAATGACCCGTCCAGCCCCGCGTCGCGCTGCCCACCGCCGAGCGCCTTGTAGAATGCCGCGATGTGGTCCAGCGTGATCGCATCCGCATCCGCGAACACCAGCATCGTCCGCGCCTGAATCGCGCTCACCTGCGGCATCCAGTCGTAATCGCGGCTCTGCAATTCTCCCATCTTGCGGAAAGCCGTTTCCCAGTTCACGGCCGGATACAGCTTGCCCAGCGGCGACTGCGCCACGTGGGCGCCGATCTGCGCGGCCTGCGTGTCCATGTGGTCGAAGGCCGTGCGCACTTCCGGATAAAAGCCGTCGCGTTTGGCCGCTGCCGACACGACGACCAGCCGGTCGACGGCGTCCGGATGCCGGATCGCCGTCTGCAGCGCGACGCCGCCGCCGAACGAATACCCCAGCAGGTCGGCCTTGCCCAGGCCGAGTTCCCGGATCACGCCGGCGACATCGTCCGCCAGCGTTTCGAAACGCAGCGGGCGGTCCACGTCCGGCGTGTGGCCGTGGCCTTGCAGGTGGATGGCGATCACGCGGCGGCTTTCCGCCAGTGCGGCGATGTTCGGGCCGAATACTTCGCTGGCCATGATCCCGCCGTGCAGCAGCACGAGCGGCTTGCCGCTGCCGTGTTCTTCCACGTGGATCTGCATGCCGTTGACGGTGATGGGGGTCTTCATGTGGGCTCCTTGTAAGTGGGTGCCCTGAAGAATACTCAGCCATATTATGTTGTCAAACATATCTAACAACGTGGCGTCGGACGGGATTTTCGCCTCGCTGCTAAGATAGCAAGCCTTTCAAGACCACACGAAGGAAGGCGATGAACGACAACGCAAGCGGCTTCGCGGCGGCCGCCCAACCCATCGCGGCGCAGTCCGTGATCCGCACGGATACCGAAGGACTCGCCACGGGCACGACCAGGCTGACTATCGACGGCCAGGACGTGCCCCTCTATTTTGCCCGCCCGGCCGGGCACGACAAGCCGCCCGTGATGATCGTCGTATCCGAGATCTTCGGCCTGCACGAACACATCGCCGACGTGGCGCGCCGCTTTGCGAAACAGGGCTACCTGGCCATCGCCCCCGATTTCTTCATCCGCCAGGGCGACCCGTCCACGCTCCCGGACATGGCCACGATCCTGGCAAAAATCATCCGCAAGGTGCCGGACGCCCAGGTGATGGGCGACATCGACGCCTGCGTGGCCTGGGCCGGCGAGAACGGCGGCGATATCGACCGGCTCGGCGTCAACGGCTTTTGCTGGGGCGGGCGCATCACGTGGCTGTACGCGGCGCACAACCCGCGCGTGAAGGCGGCCGTGGCGTGGTACGGCAAGCTGGTGGCCGATCCGAATCCGCCGGGCCAGCCGACGCATCCGATCCACATCGCGCCCGCGCTCACGGTGCCCGTGCTCGGCCTGTACGGCGCGAAGGACGCCGGCATCCCGGTCGCCACGGTCGAACAGATGACGGCCGCCCTGGGCGAGGGGACGAGCGATTCCGCGATCGTCGTCTACCCGGACGCCGGCCACGCGTTCTACGCCGACTACCGCCCGAGCCACAACGCGAAGGCTGCCCGCGACGGCTTCGCCCGCGCGCTGGCCTGGTTCCGCGAACACGGCGTCGGCTGACGGCGGCACGCCCGTCGGGTTACAATCAACGGTTTGCGCCCGGGGCGCGCGCATCCGCACGCCCCAAGAAAAAGAAGAGGCTTCCAGATCGACCCGATTCTCATCTCCATCCTGCTGGCCACCGGCCTGGCGGGCGTGGTCAGCATCACGGCCGCCGCGGTGTTTTCCTTTACGCTGCTGTCGAAGGTCGTCGAACGCATGGTCAGCCTGTCGGTCGGCATCATGCTGTCGACGTCGCTGCTGCACGCGTTGCCGGAAGCGTTCGAGTCGAAGGCCGACACGCATGCGCTGTTCGCGACCCTGCTGGGCGGCCTGCTCGCGTTCTTCCTGCTGGAGAAGGTGGCGCTGCTGCGCCATTCGCACCACCACGAGGGCGACGGGCACCATCACGCGCATGGCCACGACGCGCGCCAGGCGGGGCGCGCCGGCTGGATGATCCTGATCGGCGACGGCATGCACAACTTCACGGACGGCATCCTGATCGCGGCGGCCTTCCTCGCCAACCCGCAACTGGGCATCGTCACGGGCGTGGCCATCATCGCGCACGAGATCCCGCAGGAGATCGGCGACTTCATCGTGCTGCTCAACGCCGGCTTTTCGCGCGTGCGCGCCTACGTGTTCAACCTGTTGTGCAGCCTGCTGGCCGTGCTGGGCGGGATACTCGGTTACGCGACCCTGGACCGCGCCAGCGACCTGATTCCCTACGTGCTGGTGTTCGCGTCGTCCGGCTTCATCTACATCGCCGTGAGCGATTTGATGCCGCAGATGCAGCGCCGGGCCACCGTGCGCGAAACCATTCCGCAAGTCCTGTTGATCGGCCTGGGCGTCGTCATCGTGCTGGTCCTGACGCACGGCCACTAAGATACTAAACGCTGCGCCCTGCGGTTGACAGGGCGATTCCTTGCGACCTATGCTGGGCCGTTAGCTGAACGGAGGTCGGTATGGGAAGGCTGGTGAGTGAGCTGATTGGTGCGCTGCGCGACAAGCCGTCGCGCTTCGCCTACGTGGTCGTGGCCCTCGTGCTGTCGGTCGTGCTGTTCACGCTGGCGGACTTCCTGCCCGCCCCGTACGACTTCAGTCACTGACGGCCTTACGCAGCCCCGGTCGCGACCGCGCGCTTCGGATCCGCCGTCCACTCGCTCCACGATCCCGGATACAGCGCCGCACCCGGCATCCCGGCCACTTCCAGTGCCAGCAGGTTGTGGCAGGCGGTGACGCCGGAGCCGCATTGCATGATGGCGTCCTTCGCGTCGCCCACCGCCACGCCCAGTTCCGCCTTCAGCTGATCCGGCGCCTTGAAGCGGCCGTCCGCCTGCAGGTTGTCCTTGAAGAAGCGGTTCTTCGCGCCCGGGATGTGGCCGCCGACCGGGTCGATCGTCTCGTTCTCGCCGCGGAAGCGGTCGGGCGCGCGGGCGTCGACGATCGTCTTGCCGCCGTGTTCCACGTTGTGCAGGATCGCGTTCACGTCGACCGTGGTCACGAGGGCAGGGCGGGCGGCAATCCCGCCGCGGGCGCGCGGCGCCGGCGCATCGGTGACGACGGCCTGGCCGGCCGCCTGCCACGCGCTCAAGCCGCCATCCAGCACGGCAACGGCGCCGTGGCCGACCCAGCGCAGCATCCACCACAGGCGCGCGGCGTACATGCCGCCGTGCGCGTCGTATGCGACGACCTGCGTGTCGTCGTCCACGCCCCAGCCGCGCAGCAGCTCGATGAACGCGTCCTGCTCCGGCAGCGGATGGCGGCCGCGGAAGTTGCCGGCGGCGTCGCGCTTGGCGCCCGACAATTCCGTCTCCATGTCGGCGAAGACGGCGCCCGGGATGTGGCCGGCCGCGTAGGCTTCGCGGCCGGCGGCCAGGTTCATGAGGTCGTGGCGGCAGTCGACGACGACCCACTTCGAGTCGTTCATGTGTGCGGCCAGTGCGGCGGGTTCGATCAGGGTCGTGAAGCTGGACATGGCACTCCTTTATTCGCTGGCGATGGGGTCGGTTTCCTTGACGACGGCGCCACGCGCCGTGCGCGTCGTATTGTAAAACGTCGCGGCGATCCCGGAGGCCAGGATCACGCCCATGCCCAGCCAGACGTGCCAGTCGAACACGTCGCCCCACAGCACCATGCCCCACAGGCTGGAAAAGACGATGCCCGTGTATTGCAGGTTGGCGACGACGAGCACCTTGCCGATGCGGTAGGCGCGCGTCATCGCGATCTGGGCGCCCAGGCCGCTGGCGGCGATCGCCAGCATGAGGCCCACGCCGTGCCAGGATTGCGGGCGGAACGTATTCATGCCGTTCCCGAGCAGCGAGCCGACGAGGCCCGCCAGGCCCATCGTGACGGAAAAATAGAACACGACGCGGTATTCCGGCTCGCCCATCTGGCCCAGGCGGCGCACCTGCATGTAGGCCATCGCGGCGATCACGGACGAACCGATGGCGACGAGGCCGCCGACCCATTCATGGGTCTCGACGGCCGGCCGCAGCACGAGCGTCACGCCGACGAAGCTCATGGCGATGGCGAGGGCCAGCGGCCATTCGGGCAAGCCCTTGCCGCGCCACCAGCCCGTGACGAACATGTAGGCGGCCAGCCAGATCGGCGCCATGTAGTTGAGGGTGACGGCGGTGGCCAGCGGCAGTTTCGCGATCGCGTAGAACCACATCCACAGCGAGACGACGCCGACGACGCTGCGCCACAGGTGTTCTTTCGGGAAGGGTGTCTTGAACGAACCGCCCTGCAGGCGGATCATCGGGAGCAGCAGCAGGGCGCCGATGACACCCCGGTACATCACGATTTCCGAGGTCGAGTAGAGCGAGGACGCCAGCTTCACTGCCGCGCCCATGGCGGCGAACAGGAAGCTGGCGAACAACATCCAGAGTGGTGCCATCAGCGACTGACCATCACATCCCCGGAGGAATATTGTCGAGTTTGCTGCGATACCACTCGTGGAAGTGCTGCATGCCGTCTTCCATCGGCGACTGGTACGGCCCCGCCTCGGTCACGCCGCGCTCCATCAGCGCCTTGCGGCCGGCGTCCATGCGCAGGGCGATCTCGTCGTCCTCGACGCACGTCTCCATGTAGGCGGCGCGTTCCGCGTCGACGAATCCGCGCTCGAACAGGACGAATTCTTCCGGATAGTAGAACTCGACGACGTTGCGCGTCTTCTGCGGGCCCAGCGGCCACAGCGTCGACACGACCAGCACGTTCGGATACCACTCGACCATGATGTTCGGATACAGGGTCAGCCAGATCGCGCCGTATTTCGGTGCCTGGCCGTTGTTGAACTTCAGGACCTGTTCCTGCCATGCCTTGTAGGCCGGCGAGCCGGACTTCTGCAGGCCGCGATGCACGCCCACGGTCTGGACGCTGTAGTCCGGACCGAATTCCCAGCGCAGGTCGTCGCAGCTGACGAAGTTGCCAAGTCCCGGGTGGAACGGCTCGACGTGGTAATCCTCCAGGTAGACCTCGATGAAGGTCTTCCAGTTGTAGTCGCACTCGTGCACCTCGACGTGGTCGAACATATAGCCCGAGAAATCCAGGTCCTTCGTCATGGACATGTGCTTCAGCTTGTCCATCACGTTGTAGCCGTTCTGTTCGAACAGCAGGCCGTTCCAGTTCTGCAGCGGCGTCCTGGACAGGTTCAGGCAGGGCGTGTCCGCGAAATGCGGTGCGCCGATCAGCTCGCCCTTGAGGTCGTAGGTCCAGCGGTGCAGCGGGCAGACGATGTTTTTGGCGTTGCCGCGGCCATTGAACATCAGCGCCTGGCGGTGGCGGCAGACGTTCGACATCAGCTCGATGCCCTGCGCGTTGCGCACCAGCATGCGGCCCTCGTTCTCCGATTTCAGGGTCGCGAAATCGCCCTTCTCGGGAACCATCAACTCGTGCCCGACGTAGCGGGGCCCCTTGAGAAACAATTGCTGCAATTCACGCTGCAACAGCGCGTCGTCGAAGTAAACATTTACCGGAAGCTGGGCGAGCGAACGCGCCAGCTTGGCGTGGGTAGCCAGATCGGACATCCCAACCCCCCTTTACACAGATTTCAGCCAAAGAAGAGAAAGAATCCGAGAACCAGTATTTTTAGGGGAGCATCGAGATTTCCATCGAGCGCAACAACGTGGCCGAGCGGGCGCGTGCGAAGACGTCGCATCCCGACCAAGAGTGCTGCCGCTTATTCGGAGTTCTCGCTCCTTTAAAGAGCGGAATACGGTATTTCGGAGACAGAACCGGAGATTATAGCCTGTAAAAGGCCCCCCAGTCCCGGACCCGCACGGGATTGTGGTACATGGGTGTTCAAAAATTGCCTAAACGGCATCGTTTTCATGAATCCCGAGGCGCTTTGCGATAAAATGTATCCTTGCTTGCAAGTTGGCGGCGACAGGCGCACCGTTCATGTCGAAACAGGATTGTTTAGAATAAGCGATTAGACTGGCACGCCGCGCACGGGTTGCGCGTGATGTCGCCCGGCCCCGAATCGATCAAACTCCGATCAAAACAATTATGCCAAATAAAACAAACGCGGAGAGCGCCGCACCACCGGCAGCCGCGAGCGCGGCGGCGTCCGCACCGCCCGAATCCTTCGAGCAGGCGATGGCCGAACTGGCCCAACTCGTGACGCAAATGGAAAGTGGGCAATTGCCCCTGGAAGCTTCGGTCGCCGCGTATGCGCGCGGTTCCGAGCTCGTGCGCTATTGCGCGGCCCAACTGGAAAAAGTCGAATCCCAGGTGAAAGTCCTGGAAGGCGAGATGCTCAAACCGTTCAGCGCCGACGGCGAGGACGACGTATGAGCGCATCGCAGGATTTCCAGGCCTGGATGAAGGCCGTGCAGGCCGACGCGGAAGGCGCCCTCGACCGCTTCCTGCCGCCCGCAAGCCAGGTGCCGACGAAGCTGCACGAAGCGATGCGCTACACGGCGCTGGGCGGCGGCAAGCGCGTGCGCCCGCTGCTCGTGCACGCGAGCGGCGCCCTGTTCGGCGCGGATGCCGACGCCCTGGCGCGCGCCGCCAGCGCCGTCGAGATGATCCACGTGTATTCCCTCGTGCACGACGACATGCCGTGCATGGACGACGACGCCCTGCGCCGCGGCAAGCCGACGGTGCACGTCGCGTATGACGAAGCGACCGCGCTGCTCGTCGGCGACGCGCTGCAGGCGCAGGCCTTCGAGGTGCTGGCCGGCACGACGACCGTCCCGGCCGCGCGCGCGGTGACCATGCTGCGCCTGCTGGCCGAAGCGGCCGGCAGCAAGGGCATGTGCGGCGGGCAGGCGATCGACCTGGACAGCGTCGGCCTCAGCCTCACGCTCGAACAGCTGGAGCGCATGCACCAGCTGAAAACGGGCGCCATGCTGCGCGTGTCCGTGCTGCTGGGCGCCCTGGCCGGCCGCGACCTCGCGTCGCACGAGCAGGAAGCGCTGGCCGCGTACTCGCGCGCCATCGGCCTCGCGTTCCAGGTCGTGGACGACATCCTCGATGCGACCGCCGACTCGGCCACGCTGGGCAAGACGGCCGGCAAGGATGCGGCGGACAACAAGCCGACCTATGTGTCGATTCTTGGGCTGGAGCCGTCGAAGGCGCTGGCCGAACAATTGCGGCAGCAGGCGCACGACGCGCTCGCGCCGTTTGGAGAACAAGCACTGCGGCTGCGCGAGATCGCGGACCTGATCGTGCAGCGGAAGGCATAAATGAAACTGCTAGATACCATCAACGTACCGGCCGACCTGCGCAAGCTGCCACGTACCCAGCTCACGCCGCTGGCCCATGAACTGCGCCAGTTCCTGCTCGATTCCGTGTCGAAGACGGGCGGCCATCTGTCGTCCAACCTCGGCACCGTCGAGCTGACGATCGCGCTGCACTACGTGTTCAACACGCCGGAAGACCGCATCGTGTGGGACGTCGGCCACCAGACCTATTCGCACAAGATCCTCACGGGCCGGCGCGAGCGCATGCCCAGCCTGCGCCAGCTGAACGGCCTGTCCGGTTTCCCCAAGCGCGACGAAAGCGAGTACGACACGTTCGGCACCGCGCACTCGTCGACGTCGATCTCGGCGGCGCTCGGCATGGCAACGGCCGCGAAGATCAAGGGCGAGAAGCGCAAGGCGATCGCCGTCATCGGCGACGGCTCCATGACCGCGGGCATGGCGTTCGAGGCGCTGAACAATGCGGGCGTCGAGGACGACGTCGACCTGCTCGTCGTCCTGAACGACAACGACATGTCGATCTCGCCGCCGGTCGGCGCATTGAACCGCTACCTGGCGCGCCTGATGTCGGGCCAGTTCTACGCGGCCGCGAAGAACGTCGGCAAGACGATGCTGCCCGCGCCCATGCTGGAACTGGCGAAGAAGCTGGAAGAGCATGCGAAGGGCATGGTCGTCCCGGCCACGATGTTCGAGGAATTCGGCTTCAACTACATCGGCCCCATCGACGGCCACGACCTGGATTCCCTGATTCCGACGCTGGAAAACATCAAGAAGCTCAAGGGCCCGCAGTTCCTGCACGTCGTGACGAAGAAGGGGCAGGGCTACAAGCTGGCCGAGGCCGAGCCGATCCTGTACCACGGCACGGGCAAATTCAATCCGAGCGAAGGCATCAAGCCCGCGAAGGCGACCAGGATCACGTACACCGAGGTGTTCGGCAACTGGCTGTGCGACATGGCGCATGTCGACAAGCGCCTGGTCGGCATCACGCCGGCGATGCGCGAAGGCTCGGGCATGGTGCGCTTCAACCAGGAATACCCGGACCGCTACTTCGACGTCGGCATCGCCGAGCAGCATTCCGTGACGTTCGCGGGCGGCCTGGCAACGGAAGGCATGAAGCCCGTCGTCGCGATCTACTCGACGTTCCTGCAGCGCGCCTACGACCAGCTGATCCACGACGTGGCGCTGCAGAACCTGGACGTGACGTTCGCGCTGGACCGCGCGGGCCTCGTGGGCGCGGACGGCGCCACGCACGCCGGTAACTACGACATCGCCTACCTGCGCTGCATTCCGAACATGGTCGTGATGGCGCCGTCGGACGAGAACGAGTGCCGCAGGATGCTGACGACGGCCTACCGCTTCGAAGGCCCGGCCGCCGTGCGTTATCCGCGCGGCGCGGGTATCGGCGCGGCCATCGAGCCGGCGCTGGACGTCCTCGAGATCGGCAAGGGCATCGTGCGCCGCGAAGGCAAGGGCATCGCGATCATGGCGTTCGGTTCGATGGTGGCGCCGAGCCTCGGCGCCGCCGAAGGACTGAACGCGACCGTCGCCGACATGCGCTTCGTGAAGCCGCTGGACGTGGAACTCGTCAAGCAGCTGGCGCACGACCACGACTACCTGGTGACGGTGGAAGAGGGCTGCACGATGGGCGGCGCCGGTTCCGCCGTGGCCGAGGCGCTGGCGGAAGCGGGCATCGCCAAGCCGCTGCTGATCCTGGGCCTGCCCGACCGGTTCATCGACCACGGCGACCCGGCACTGCTGCTGGCGTCCGTCGGCCTCGATGCGCACGGCATCGGCGCTTCCATCCGCGAACGCTTCGGCATCGGCGAGCCGCGCCTGGTGGTCAACAACACCTGACGCCGCGCGCGTCCCCGAAAAACGCCGCCCCGGCCCGGCCGGCGGTGGCGTTTTTGCTATGGCGACAAGGCACGCGCTGCGGGTCGCCATCACCGGCTACGGCCAGGACTCCGACCGCGGCCTCGCCGTGGAGGCAGGCTTCGACCAGCCGTCCTACTTGAAGAGGTCTTCGGCGCGGCGGTACAGGATCCACGACGTGGCCACGTACTTGTCGCCGCTGGCCGCGACATGGCCCTTGTGCGTGTGCGTGAAACCGGCCGGCGCGATGATCAGCCGGCCCGCGCGCGCCTCGATCTTGCGGCGCTGGTACAGGAATTCCGTTTCGCCGCCGTCCGCCACGTCGTTCAGGTAGAACTGGAACAGCAGCACGCGGTGCAGCGTCTCGCAGCTCGCGTTCTGCGGATAGATCTCGGAATGCCAGTGGTGGTAGCCGCCGCTGCCGCGCAGGTATTTCTGCAGGTTGAGCGCGCCGGGGCGGTACATGGCCTGCACGAGCGCATCGAGGTGCGGGCGCCCGCATTCGTCGAAGTTGTCCAGGGAGAGCGCCACTGGCTGTCCCGTGGCGGGATGCGCCACCATGGGCGCGAGGGCGCCCAGCAGCAGCGCGCGGTAGCGGTCCATGTACTCGACGAGGTGGCGCCGCACGGCCGTCGCCATCAGGTTGCACACGTCGTGCCATTCCTTGTGCTGGCTGATGGTGATGTCCCAGCTGTCCTTCTTCGCGACGTCGACGCCCATGCCCGTGCGGCCGCGCTGGTGCTTGTCGCTGGTTTCGAACCGTTCAACAATCCGTGCACACTGCGCGGGCGTGAGGGCATCGTCATAGATGCCGATGAAATCGTCGTTCATGCCGTGGTTCTCCTCCAGGAACGTGCAGCGAGCGCGCCAGCAGATGCCCGGCCAGCCAGCCGCCAATCAGGCCCCCGATATGCGCCGCATTGTCCGTGTGAGGATACAGGAAGCCGGCCGCCAGGTTGAACACCAGGAACGGCAGCAGCGAGCCGCGCAGGTCCTTGACGACGGTGGGCGGCACGCCGCTGTTCTCGCGCCGCATGAACGCGAACAGGCCGCCGACGATGCCGAAGATCGCGCCCGACGCGCCCACGGTGTTCACGTTCGGATTCCACATCACGCTGGCGATGCTGCCGCACAGGCCGGCGAGCACGTACAGCGCGATGAAGCGCAGGCTGCCGAACAGGCGCTCGACCAGCTGGCCCACCTGCCACAGCGCGAGCATGTTGAATCCCAGGTGCATCAGGCTCCCGTGCAGGAACAGCGACGTGAAGAGCCGCCACGGTTCGCCATGCATCGTCAGCATGCCGACGTTCGAGCCCCAGGCGACGAGCTGGTTGGCGCGCAGGATCGCATCGAACGGGGAATTCCAGCCCCAGCCCAGCATGGAGCCGAGCGCGCCGCCGGGCAGGCTGCGGCGCCAGAGCCACATCAGGTAGTAGATACCGACGTTCAGCACGAGCAGTGCCCAGATCACGGGCGTCGACGGACTCCAGTAATCGATGCGGTCGTGGAACGTGTCGAACTCGGCGCGGGCGAAGGCTTCGGTCTGGCGTTCCGGCAGCAGGGCAAGAATTTGCTGCGCCGTCGCGGCGTCCGCCGCACTGAACGTGATGGCCGTGCTCTCGCGCACGTCCAGTACCTGGAAGTGCACGTCGTCGCCCTCGGCGTGGGCGTTCACGATGTCGGACCTGCGCAGCCGCACTTCCGCGGGCGCGGCCGAGGGAGGCGCGTAGCGGCCGGTGCCCCGCACGAGCACGAAGTCCGGCTCGACGACGAACTGGCCCGCACCCTCGATCTGGAACGAATTCGCGTGGAAGCGGACGTCGAAGGTTGCCGTCATCCGCGCTCCGTCAGGTGCGCTTGCGTTCGTGCTGCCACAGCACGTCGCTGCCGCCCGCATGGCGGTTCAGCACGCGCGCCAGCACGAACATCAGGTCGGACAGGCGGTTCACGTACTGGCGCGGCTGCGCGTTGATCGTCTCAAGCTTCGACAGCGCGACGATGGCGCGCTCGGCGCGGCGGCACACGGTGCGGCACACGTGTGCGAGCGACGCGGCGCGCGAGCCGGCCGGCAGGATGAATTCCTTCAGGACCGGCAGGTCGGCGTTGTACTTTTCCAGTAGCGCATCCAGGCGCGCCACCTGCTCGTCCTTGATCAGCTGGTAGCCGGGGATGCACAGCTCGCCGCCCAGGTCGAACAGGTCGTGCTGGATCGTGACGAGCTCCTCGCGCAGCGCGTCAGGCATGGCTTCGCACAGCAGCAGGCCAACGAAGGAATTCAGCTCGTCGACGTCGCCCAGCGCCGCGATGCGCGCGCTGTCTTTACCGGTGCGGCTGCCGTCGCCGAGGCCGGTGCTGCCGTCGTCGCCCGTGCGGGTCGCGATCTTCGAAAGTCGATTGCCCATGCTTATATCCTGCCTACAAAAAAAGATAGCCGGAGCATACGCCAAATCCTTGGGATTGTGCTTACAATCGTTCCATGATTCCCTCGATTCCTGTCGACCCCGAGCGAAGGCAGCAGGTGGCCGCCGCGCTGCGTGCCGTGCTCCCCGCGCGCGCCGTCCTCGCCGATCCCGAGGACACCCGTCCTTACGAATGCGATGGCCTGGCCGCCTACCGGCAACTGCCGATGATCGTGACGCTCCCCGACGACGAGGCGCAGGTGCTCGCGATATTGAAGGTCTGCCGCGACCTGGACGTGCCCATCGTGCCGCGCGGCGCGGGCACGGGCCTGTCCGGCGGCGCGCAGCCGCTGGCGGACGGCGTCGTGATCTCGACGGCGCGCCTCAACCGCATCCTGCGCGTGGAACCGTATGCGCGCACGGCCGTCGTACAGCCGGGCGTGCGCAATCTCGCCATCTCGGAAGCGGCCGCGCCGTTCGACCTGTATTACGCACCCGACCCGTCGTCGCAGATCGCCTGCACGATCGGCGGCAACGTGGCCGAGAACTCGGGCGGCGTGCACTGCCTGAAATACGGCCTCACCGTGCACAACGTGCTGCGCGTGCGCGTCTGTACGATCGAAGGCGACGTCATCGAGCTCGGCGGCGAATCCCTCGATGCGCCCGGCCTCGACCTGCTGGCCGTGTTCATCGGCTCGGAAGGCATGCTGGGCATCGTCACGGAAGTGACCGTCAAACTCGTGCCGAAGCCGGCGCAGGCACAGGTGATCATGGCGTCGTTCGACGACGTGGCGACGGGCGGCAACGCGGTCGCCAGCGTGATCGCGGCCGGCATCATCCCGGCCGGGCTAGAGATGATGGACCGGACATCGTCGCGCATGGTCGAACCGTTCGTGAAGGCGGGTTACGACCTCGACGCGGCCGCCATCCTGCTGTGCGAGGCGGACGGCACCGCGCTCGAAGTGGCGGAAGAAATCGCGCGCATGACGGAGGTGCTGCGCGAGGCCGGCGCCAGCGCGATCACGGTGTCGCAGAGCGAGGCCGAGCGCCTGCGCTTCTGGTCCGGCCGCAAGAACGCGTTCCCCGCCGCCGGCCGCATCTCGCCGGATTACTACTGCATGGACGGGACGATCCCGCGCAAGCAGCTCGCGCACGTGCTGGCGCGCATCGAAGAGATGGAAACGACGTTCGGCCTGCGCTGCGCGAACGTCTTTCATGCGGGCGACGGCAACATGCACCCGCTGATCCTGTTCGACGCCAACCAGCCGGGAGAACTGGATCGCGCGGAAGCCTTCGGCGCCGCCATCCTCGCGCTGTGCGTGGAAGTGGGCGGCACCATCACGGGCGAACACGGCGTCGGCGTCGAGAAGATCGATTCCATGTGCGTGCAATTCGGTGCGCGGGAACTCGACGCCTTCTTCGCGGTGAAGCGCGCGTTCGATCCGGGCATGCTCCTCAATCCCAACAAGGCCATTCCGACACTCCAGCGCTGCGCGGAACTGGGCCGCATGCGCGTCACCGGCGGCGTGCTGCCGTTTGCCGACCTGCCGCGCTTTTGACCATGCAGAACCTCATCGAACATTTTCAGGAACAGGTGCGCGCCGGGCGTGCCTTGCGCATCTGCGGCGGCGGCACCAAGGACTGGTATGGGCAGCGGCTCGAAGGCGACATCCTCGACACGCGCGACTACACCGGCATCGTCGACTACGAGCCGACGGAGCTCGTGATCACGGCGCGCTGCGGCACGCCGCTGGCCGAGGTCGAGGCGGCGCTCGCGCAGCAGGGGCAGATGCTGGCGTTCGAGCCGCCGCATTTCGGCACCGGGGCGACCATCGGCGGCGCCATCGCATCCGGCCTGTCCGGACCGCGGCGCGCGAACAGCGGTGCCGTGCGCGACTTCGTCCTCGGCTGCAAGCTCCTGGACGGCAAGGGCGACGTGCTGTCGTTCGGCGGCCAGGTGATGAAGAACGTGGCCGGCTACGACGTGTCGCGCCTGCTGGCCGGATCGCTCGGCACCCTGGGCCTGCTGCTGGAAGTCTCGGTGAAAGTGCTGCCGCGCGCGCCGCGCGAAGCGACGCTCGTGTTCGAGGGCGTGACCGAAGTGGATGCGATCCGCAACCTGAACGAATGGGCCGGCCAGCCGCTGCCAATGTCGGCGAGCTGCTGGCACGACGGCGTACTGTCCTTGCGGCTGTCCGGTGCGAATGCGGCCGTCGATGCGGCCATCCGGGCGCTGGGCGGCGACGTGATGCCGGATTGCGCCCGCTTCTGGGCCAGCCTGCGCGAACAGCAGCATGCGTTCTTTGACGGCGACATGCCGCTGTGGCGTTTGTCCGTGCCGTCCACCGTCGGCGCCATCGTGCTGGGCAGCCCGCAACTGGTCGAGTGGGGCGGGGCGCAGCGCTGGCTGCGTGCACCGGCCGATGCGGCGGAGCGCATCCGTGCGACCGTCCGCGCGTGCGGCGGCCACGCGACCTTGTTCCGCGGCGGCGACAAAAGCGTCGGCGTGTTCGAACCGCTGGCGCCTGCCATCGGCCGCATCCACGAACGCCTGAAAGCCGGGTTCGACCCGGCGGGCATCTTCAACCCGGGCCGGATCTACTGACAGACCATGCAAACGAATCTCGCCGATTTCATCAAGGGCACGCCCGAGGGCGATGAAGCCGACGCGATCCTGCGCGCCTGCGTGCACTGCGGCTTCTGCACCGCCACGTGTCCGACGTATCAGCTGCTGGGCGACGAGCTGGATGGCCCGCGCGGCCGCATCTACCTGATCAAGCAGGTACTGGAAGGCGCGACGCCCACGCGCAAGACGCAGCTGCACCTGGACCGGTGCCTCACGTGCCGCAACTGCGAAACCACGTGCCCGTCCGGCGTGAAGTACGGACGGCTCGTCGACATCGGCCGCAAGGTGGTCGAAGCGCGCGTGCCGCGTCCGCTCGCGGACAGGGTGAAACGCACGACGCTGAAGGAATTCCTGCCGCGGTCGAACCTGTTCAAGCCCGCGTTCAGGGCGGGGCAGATGGTGCGTCCGCTGCTGTCGGCCACGTTACAGGACAAGCTGCAGCCCGTCCGCGCACCCGGCCCGTGGCCCACGCGCGAACACGCGCGCAGGATGCTCGTGCTGGCGGGCTGCGTGCAGCCGGCGATGGCGCCCAACATCAATGCGGCGACGGCGCGCGTGCTCGACGTGCTCGGCATCCAGCTCATCGAAGCGCCGCAGGCCGGCTGCTGCGGCGCCGTGCGCTTCCACCTGAACGACCAGGACGGGGGCCTGACCGACATGCGCCGCAACGTCGACGCGTGGTGGCCGTACGTGGCGCAGGGCGGCGTGGAGGCCATCGTGATGACGGCATCCGGCTGCGGCGTGACGGTCAAGGATTACGGCCACCTGCTGGCGCACGACGCGGCGTATGCGGCCAAGGCGGCGCGCATCTCGGCGTTGACGAAGGACTTGTCGGAAGTGATGTGCGACTTCGAGGGCGAGATCGCGCGGCTGCTGTCGGGCCGCATCCATGAGCGCGTCGCGTTCCACCCGCCGTGCACCTTGCAGCACGGCCAGCAGATCCGCGGCAAGGTCGAAGGCGTGCTGCGCGCGGCCGGCGTCGACGTCGTGCCGTGCGCGGAAAGCCATCTGTGCTGCGGCTCGGCCGGCACGTATTCCGTGCTGCATCCCGAGCTCGCGCACGCGCTGCGCGACCGCAAGCTCGCCAACCTGGAAGCGACCGGGGCGCAGGAATACGTCTCGGCCAACGTGGGCTGCATCTCGCACCTGCAGTCGGGGACGGCGACGCCGGTGACGCACTGGATCGAGCTCGTCGACCGGGCGCTGACGAGCGGCTGATTCGTCCTATAATGGTCTTGCCGTTGCGTTCATCCTGAGCGCATTCCGCGCACACTTTCAGGACGTATCTGCATGGCCGAACCGCTTCCATCCCGCCGCACGTCACGCAAACCCGCGCATCGCGTTTCCACCGGGGTGCCGGGGCTGGACGACATCCTCGGCGGCGGCCTGACCGCGGAACGGGTGTACCTCGTCGAGGGCACTCCCGGCACGGGCAAGACGACCCTCGGCATGCAATTCCTGCTCGATGGCGTGGCCAAGGGGGAAGCCGGGCTGTACATCACCCTGTCGGAAACCGCCGATGAGCTTGATGCCGTCGCGGAAAGCCATGGCTGGTCGCTGGACCAGCTGTCGATCTTCGAGCTGGCCAGCGACGAGGCGCTCGATCCCGAAGCGCAGCAGTCGATCCTGCATCCGGCCGAGATCGAGCTGGGCGAAACGGCGCGGGGCGTGATGGAAGAGGTCGACCGCATCAATCCGGCGCGTGTCGTGTTCGATAGCCTGTCGGAAATGCGCCTGCTGGCCCAGAATCCGCTGCGCTACCGGCGCCAGATTCTTGCACTCAAACAATTTTTTGCGTCGCGTGCGTGTACCGTGCTGATGCTGGACGACAAGACCAGCCAGTCGGACCAGCATCTGCACAGCATCGCGCATGGCGTCATCAGCCTGGAACAGCTCGCCAAGGAATTCGGCAAGGAGCGCCGCCGCGTCAATATCATGAAGATGCGCGGCATCAAGTTCCGGGGCGGTTACCACGACTACATCCTCGACACGGGCGGCATCCGGATCTTCCCCCGGCTCGTCGCGGCGGAACACGTGGCGACGTTCACACCGGTGACACGCTCCACGGGATCCGATGGGCTCGACATGCTGCTCGGCGGCGGCCTCGTCGCCGGGACCAATACGCTGTTCGTCGGGCCTTCCGGCGTCGGCAAGACGACCGTCGTGGTCCGCTGCATGCTGGCGGCGCTAGAGCGGGGCGAGAAGGCGTCGTACTACCTGTTCGACGAAGGCATGGGGACGTTCCTCACGCGCGCCGCCACCCTCGGGCTGGACCTGGCGCCGCACCTGCAGACCGGCCTCCTGACGGTGCGCCACGTCGATCCGGCCGAGCTGGCGCCGGGCCAGTTCGCCCAGATGCTGCGCGACGCCGTGGAAATCGACGGTGCCGCCTTCATCGCCATCGACAGCCTCAACGCCTACCTGCAGGCGATGCCCGGCGAGCAGTTCCTGCTGCTGCAGATGCACGAGCTGCTCGCCTACCTCAACCAGCAGGGCGTCACGACGGCGCTGATCCTCGGCGAGCATGGCGTCGTCGGCGAGGTGGCACGGGACGTCGACCTCAGCTACCTGAGCGATGCGACCATGCTGCTGCGTTACTTCGAGGCCGGCGGCAAGCTTCGGCGTGCGATCACCGTGTCCAAGAGCCGGACGGCGCACCATGCGCTGACCATCCACGAGCTCCAGCTCGGCCCCGGCGGCGTCGAAGTCGGTGCCGCGCTGGAGGGCTTCGAAGGCGTGTTGACCGGCTTGCCGACCTACCGCGGATCGACGCCCATGATGGCCGCATCCGACGCTAATGCCTGACCATCGCGAACAGCGCGTCCTGATCCTCGCCCCGCACGGGCGCGACGCCGACGTGATCGCCGGTGTCGTGACGCGCGACGGCCTCGGGTGTGAAGTCCTCGCCGGTGCCGATGCGCTGGTCGAAGCGATCGGGCAGGGCGCGGCGGCGGCCATCGTGGCGGAAGAGGCGCTGTCGGCCCATACCCTGGCGCGCATCGCCGGGTGGCTCGCGCAGCAGGAACCATGGTCCGATTTCCCGTTCGTCGTCCTGCTGGCCAAACGGTACGGCGCTGCGCCGGCGCAACTGAAGGCGACCTTCGCCGCCCTCGGCAACGTCCTCCTCCTCGAACGGCCGTTGAGCGCGGACACGCTGGCCACGGCGGCAGGTGCCGCGTTGCGCGCGCGCCGGCGCCAGTACGAGGCGCGCGAGGTGCTGGCGCAGCTCGCGGCGCTGAATGCGAACCTGGAGGCGCGCGTCGAGGAGCGCACGCGCGCGCTGGCGCAGGCCAACGACCGGCTCACGGCCGAAGTGATGGAGCGCGAACGCGCGCAGCAGGCGATGGCGCAGGCGCAGAAGCTCGAGTTCCTCGGGCGCTTCACCGGCGGCGTGGCGCACGATTTCAACAACCTGCTGAACGTCATCCAGGGGAACATGGAGCTCATCGCCATGTTCTCGCGCGAAGAATCGACGCTGGCCCGCGCGAAGACGGCGCAGGCGGCGTGCCGGCGCGGCGCCAAGCTCACGGGCCAACTGCTGACGTTCGCGCGCGACCAGTCGCTGGACCTGCGCCCGCTGCCGGTGCGGACGCTGTTCGAGAGCGTCGAGGAGCTCGCGCGACCGGTGCTGGGGGCAGGCGTCGAGCTCGTGCAGTCGATCGATGACGACGTGGACAGCGTGCTGGCCGACGCGAGCCAGATGGAAATGGCCTTGCTCAACCTGATGATCAATGCGCGCGACGCGATGAGCGGGCGGGGACGTATCCGCCTGCAGGCCTCGTGCGCGCAACCGCCCGCCGGAAGGCTGCCGGCGGGCGACTATGTCCGCGTCGCGGTGTCGGACAACGGTCCCGGCATGTCGCCCGAAGTGGCCGCGAAAGTCTTCGAACCGTTCTTCACGACCAAGGCCGTGGGCAAGGGTACCGGCCTGGGCCTCAGCCAGGTGTACGGCATGGCCCAGCAATCGGGCGGCGACGCGTTCGTGCACAGCGTCCCGGGCGAGGGCGCGACGATCGAGATCTGGATGCCTGCCGCGCACGGCGCCACGGCGTCCGAACGGCCCGCCGCGGTCGACCGCGGCATGCTTGCCGGCCTGCGCGTCCTGGTCGTCGAGGACGATGAATCCGTGCGCGCGGGGATCGTCGATGCCTTGCTGGCCCTCGGCTGCCACGTGTCGCAGGCGGGCGACGGCGGAGAGGGGTTGGCGGCGCTGGCGGGAGACCGGCCCGGCCTGCTGCTGACGGACTACCTGATGCCGGACATGACGGGCGTCGACCTGGCGGTGCGCGCCCGCGCGCTGTTCCCCAGCCTGCCCGTGCTGGTGGCGACGGGGTACGCCGACATGGGCGCGATCGAACATGCAATCGGCAGCGACGCCGTGCTGCGCAAGCCGTTCCAGATCGCCGAACTGGGCGCGGCCGTCGCCCGCGTGGCCAACCTGGGCTAGCGCAATCGGTGGTATAGTCCATCGACCACGCAGTTAACCTCCGATGCCTCTCGGTCGGCGCAAGACTTTTATAGCCCGACCCGACCAGGAGCCACCGATGATTCCCCAATCCCATGCCGTCCAGCTCGGCCAGTTGGTGCGCGGCCACCAGGCAGCGTTGTGCGCCGCGTGGCTGGAACGCGCCGGTGCGCCGTCCGTCCCTGCGCACTGCGAACGCTTCCTGCAGGCCTTCGCCGCGGCGGTCGACGATCCGCAGGCCGGCAACATCGAAGGCCGCGCCTGGCGCGCCATGCGCGACACGCTCGACGACATCACCGGGGCTCGTGCCGGCCGCGGCTCGACGGCGGCTGCGACCGTGGCTTTCGTGTTCGCGGTCAAGCAGCCGCTGGCCGACCTGCTGTGGACGCACGACGCTGCCTCGCCCGCGGCGCTGCGGACGATCGACGCGTGCGTGGACCAGATGGGCATGTATGCACTCGACGCCTTCCAGCGCAGCCGCGAGCAGATCATCGCGCGCCAGCAACGGGAATTGCTGGAGCTGTCGACACCGGTCATCAGCCTGTGGGAGGGCGTGCTGGCGCTGCCCCTGATCGGCACGCTCGACAGCGTCCGCGCGCAAGTGGTGATGGAAAGCCTGCTCGACCGGATCGCCGCGACCCATGTCCATACCGCCATCATCGACATCACGGGCGTCCCCACCGTCGACACGATGGTTGCGCAACACCTGATGAAGACCATCGCGGCGGCCCGCCTGATGGGCGCCGACTGCATCCTCAGCGGCATCCGGCCGCAGATCGCCCAGACCATCGTGCATCTCGGCGTGGACCTCGCCGGGGTCGTCACGAAAGCGACGCTGGCCGACGCGTTTCTCCACGCGACCGGGACGGCGGCCGGCTGAAAAACGCGTGCCGTGGTAGCATCGGCGCCCTGTTTCAGTGATCGATGGAGGACCCGGTGAGTTTCGTGTTTCGGCTGATATCCCAGGACGAGGACGCGGCGCCGTCCGTCGCCTTCCAGGACAGCATCAGCCCCGGCTACGTGCCGCTGTGGGAAGAGGTCGGCGTGTACGACGCCCTGTACAACAGCGACGGCCGCGAGGCCCGCGACATCTCGCGCGCAATCGCGTACGGCGTCGACCGCATCGCCGACGACGAAGCACTGGGCCGCATGCTGCCGTCCTCGTGCCGCCTGGAGGAGGCGCTGCGCTTCCTGGAAAACGTGCACCGGGGCTGTACGATCCACGCGTCGGCGCGCGTCGAGACGCGCTGATCCCATGTCCCGAACCACCGTCACCCTGAGCGGCGAGCAGGTCGACCGCGCGCGCATTGAAAACCTGCTGGCGGACGACACGCTGCTCGTCCTCGAAGACTGCGACCTCACCGGCGCGGACCTGTCGCGCCTGAACCTGCAGGATTGCGCGTTCGTCCGCTGTGCTGTATCCGAGACGTCGTTCTATGCCGCGAACCTGGCGCGCACGCGCTGGCAGCGCTGCCGTGGCGGCCACGCCGATTTCGAATCGGCCGACCTGGTCGATGCGAAGTTCGACGCCTGCGACTTGAACAACGCGGGCTGGCGCCGCACCAAGCTCGCGTCGGTGGCCTTCCGCGGCTGCAAGCTGACGGGCGCACGCTTCGAGGAAGTGAGCCAGCTCGGCCTGTCGTTCGAAGACTGCCTGCTCGTCGGCGCCGATGTGCGCCGCATGTCGTTCCGCAAGGCTGTGCTGCGCGGACTGGATTTCGCCGATGCGGACCTGTCGGGCTGCGACTTCCGCGAGGCCGTGTTCGAAGAGGGTTGCAGCCTGCGCGAGGCCCACATCAAGGACACGCGTTTCGATGCCGCCGATCTGCGCGAGGCGGATCTCGGTGGCCTGAAGCTCTCGAATGCGAAGCAGTTTGCCGGGGCGACGATTTCGACGCGGCAGGCGGCGGAGCTGGTGCGGGGGCTGGGGTTGAACGTGGCCTAAAACATCCGGGCAACGCGTGCCAGCATGCCCGCGACCAGGACCATACCCAGCAGTATCATCGCGCCAAGCAGGATCGTGCCGTCGAGACCGGGATGATCGGTGCGGAACTGCCGCAGCCGGTTGAGGAGATTGTCTTCCGCGTCGCCATCGGGTTTGCGCAATTTGTATTTGCCGGGCCAGACGGCTTCGAGCAGAAGCGGCGCAAGCAGGACCGTGATGATGAATGCACCGGCAGCGGCTTTGTCTTCGCCGTTGATCATCAATATGAGCGAGAGGCCGGCCAATGTGCCGACCGCGATCACTATCAACAACCTGACCCAGACACTGATCATGAGGCGATCACCTGGCAACCGTGATATCGGCTTCGAGCCACACGGTCGGCCTGGCGTTCAACATGGACACGGGGTTCGGCGTCAAACTGAACTCCATTGACCTGGGCGTGCCGCCGACCCTGATGTCGCCGCTGGAATCCGCGAGCGGTTGCGGCTCGCACACGTCGGGACAGAGCGGCACGGCATCCGGCGGTACGACACCGGCGCTTGCCGTCGCAAAGGTCACGGGGCCGCGCGCCACCGCCATCGCGCCCCGCACGGAGACATCCAGCCTTTGCCCTTTCCACGGCATCTTGCAGCCCTCGATCTCCCGGCCATGAAAGCCAGCCAGGCGGCCGTCATCCGCATACACCGGGATAGTTCCGCTCACCTTGCAGAGCGGCGTTGTCTTGGACACTCGTCCATGACTTGCTTCGACCAGCTTGATCGTCACGGTCATCCGGGCCTGACGCAGTTGCGGCGGCTCGGGCGGCGGCGGAGGAATGGCGTATGCAAGCGACGCGCCCACCAGAAGCGGCAGAGTGAGCCACGTCGAAAAGCGCAATCCGGTCATGGAAACGGGCGGCCGTTCAGTGCACGAATCCAGTCCAGCCGCACGGTCGGGCCGCCACGCAGGCGCAGGTATTCGACGCCGGTGTCGGCATAGACATCCTCGATCACGCCCGCCAGGTTGTCGAGCGTGCCGTCGGGGCGCTCCACGTCGAGCGTGCACGGACGGCGCAAGGTGGCCAGCGCCAGGAGTTCGTCATGGCGCTCGCAATTGATCGGGATGTAGGGCTGGTCCATGCCTTATTCTAGCGCGTTGCCAGTCCGGCGATGACGTGTTGCAACGGCGTGGTCCCCGCCCATTGAACCCATAGCAACGCCAATGTAGTAATATTACACATCCATCATCCAGCCGGATCGCTGCGCCGTCCGGCCTTACGGGAGTGTAAAGATGCGTCTCCGTCCCCTCGCGCTTGCCGCGATGTTTACAAGCTACATCGCGGCGCCGGCCGCTTGGGCACAAACCGTCGTGGCCACGGCTAGCTCGCCGGGCGGCATCCTGACCGTCGACGTCCAGCTCGACGCCATGGGCAAGCTGGCCTATGACGTCAAGCGCAAAGGCAAGGAGATCATCGCCCCGTCGCGCCTCGGCTTCAACCTTGCCAACGCGCCCAAGCTGGACGGCGGCTTCACGGTGAAGGACAAGCGCGTCGGCGAGCATGACGACACGTGGGAGCAGCCGTGGGGCGAGCGCCGCTACGTGCGCAACCACTACCGCGAACTGCGCGTGGACGTCGAGCAGAAGAACCGCGCGAACCGCCGCCTCGCCATCGTCTTCCGCATCTACGACGACGGCATCGGCTTCCGCTACGAATTCCCCGACCAGCCGGCTTTGCGCGACGTCGCCATCACGGACGAGCTGACGGAATTCGCCGTCGCCCGGCCCGCGACGGCGTGGTGGATCCCGGCCGGCGAGTTGTCCGGCCTGGAGCAGGTCGTCGAGAAGGCGCCGCTGAAGGAGATCGGTACGGCCAACACGCCGCTGACCCTGCGCCTGGACGACGGCACGCACATCGCCCTCCACGAAGCGGCGCTGGTCGACTTTGCGACGATGTGGGTCCATAAAGTAGGAAATGAGGTGGAAGGCCAGAAGCTGCGCGCGCAACTGGCGCCGTCGACGACCGGGCCGGCCGTCGTGCGTCATGGCGCGTTCACGACACCGTGGCGCACCTTGCGCATCGCGGACGACGCGCCCGGCCTGTACATGTCGGACCTCGAATTGAACCTGAACGAGCCGAACAGGCTGGGCGACGTGTCGTGGGTCCACCCGTCGAAATTCGTCGGCGTGTGGTGGGAGATGCACCTGAATAAGGGGACGTGGAACGCGGGGCCGACGCATGCCGCGAACACGGCGAACGTCAAGCGCTACATCGACTTCGCCGCCGCCAACGGCTTCCGCGGCGTGCTGGTGGAAGGCTGGAACCGCGGCTGGGAAAGCGACTGGGGCCATGGCGGCGCGGACTTCAGTTTTACCAGGGCTTACCCCGACTTCGACCTGCCGCTGCTCGCCGCGTACGCGAAAGAGAAGGGCGTGCGCCTGATCGGCCACCACGAGACGGGCGGCAACGTCGCAGCCTACGAAAAGCAGATGGATGCGGCCTATAAGCTGTATGCGAAGCTGGGCGTGGACATCGTCAAGTCGGGCTATGTGCACGAAGCGGGCACGATGCAGTTCCCCGGCCCGGGCGGCAAGATCCACTACGGGAACTACGATTCGCAGGAAGGCGTGCGCCACTTCGTGAAGGCCGTGACGGAGGCCGCGCGCTACCGCATCGCCGTCGACACGCACGAACCCGTGAAGGACACGGGTCTGCGCAGGACGTACCCGAACTGGCTCGCGCGCGAGGGCGCGCGCGGCGTCGAGTACAACGCGTGGGGCGAGCCGCCGAACACCGCCGACCACGAAGCGAAGCTCGTGTTCACGCGCATGCTGAGCGGCCCGATGGATTACACGCCGGGCGTATTGAGTCTCGTCGGCGCGGGCGGAAAGACGTTCAACTCCACGCAGGCCAAGCAGCTCGCCAACTACGTCGTAATCTATTCGCCGATCGCGATGGCGGCCGACCTGCCGGAGAACTACGCGAAGTATCCGGCCGCCTTCAAGTTCATCCGTGACGTGCCGGCCGACTGGGCCGATACGCGCGTGCTGAACGGCGCCGTGGGCGAGTACGCGACCATCGCGCGCAAGGATCGCCGTTCGGACGCCTGGTACGTCGGCGCCGTCACGGACGGCACGGCGCGCACGGTGTCCGTGCCGCTGGCCTTCCTCGACCAGGACAAACAGTACGTGGCCGAGATCTACCGCGACGGCGAGCAGGCCGATTACCGCAACGAGCACCGGTTCGATCTCGTCACGGAGACGAAGACCGTGACGGCGCAGGACACGCTGGACGTGCGGCTGGCGCCGGGTGGCGGGCTGGCGGTGCGGATCGTGCCGCGGTCGTGATTATTCGATAGCCTGTGGAGCGCCTGTTCGTGGGATCATCGCACCCATGAACAAACGCTCACTTGCATTCGTTTGCGGCATCCTGTTCGCCGCCCAGGCGGTCCACGCGGCGCCCGCTGTGCAGCAGGAACCGCTGGAACTCGGCAAGGCCGCCGCCGCGCGCTTCACGCTGCATCGCGACGGCGCGCCCGACATCCGCTACGTCATCTCGCAACCCGCGCACAAGGCACCGCTCGTGCTGTTCGTGCAGGGTTCGGGCTGCACGCCGCCCTTTGTCGGCCTGGGCACGCCGAACCGTTATTCGACCGTCTTCAATTTCATTCCGCTGGCGCAGCGGGGCGACTACGCCGTGATGGTGGTCGACAAGCCCAATCAACCGGACGCGCCGCCGCAAAGCCAGCCGGGCGTGGCGACGGCATGTCCGGCCGCGTTCAACGCTTATTTTTCCTACGACAGCTGGCTGGACACGCTGCGCGGCGCGCTGCGCCATGCGCTGGCCCTGCCGTGGGTCGACGGCAGCCGCGTGCTGGTGTTCGGCGTGTCGGAAGGCGCGGTGATGGCGGCGGGCCTGGCGCGTGCGTTGCCCGAGGTGACGCACGTGGCAATGATCGGCGGCACCGGCACGAGCCAGCTGTTCGACTTCACCGCCAACGCCTACCGCGCGGGAACCACTGACGACGACACGCTCGCGCGCCTGCGCGACATCGACGCGACCGTCGACGCCATCAACGCGGACCCGCGCAGCAGCGTGAAATTCGCGTGGGGCCACACGTACCTGCGCTGGAGTTCCTTCTTCGCGCAGGCGCCCGGCGAAAACCTCGTGCAGTCGAAGGCACGCGTCTGGCTGGCCAGCGGCATGCGCGACGACAGCGTGCCGGTCCTGTCGACGGAGGTCGCGTACGCGCGCCTGCGCGCGCTCGGGCGCGACGTGACGTTCCGGCGCGTGCCGCGTGCGGGCCACAACCTGATGCCGGAAGGGGGCACGTTTGCGGACGTGCAGAAGGAATACGACGCCGTCATGGCGTGGTTCGAGCGGCGCTGAGTTACTGCTGCAACGCCTTCTCGATATCGCCCGCGATGTCTTCCGGCTTGGTCTGCGGCGCATAGCGATGCAGCACGGTGCCGTCGCGGCCGACGAGGAACTTGGTGAAGTTCCATTTGATGCCTTCGGTGCCCAGCACGCCCGGCGCCGCGTTCTTCAGGTATTTCCACAGCGGGTGGGCGCTGTCGCCGTTGACGTCGACCTTGGCGAACATCGGGAACGAGACGCCGTAGTTCTTTTCGCAGAAGACGCCGATCTCCGATTCCGTGCCGGGCTCCTGGCTGCCGAACTGGTTGCAGGGGAAGCCCAGCACTTCCAGGCCGCGCGGATGCAGTTCGCGGTACAGCGCCTCGAGGCCCTGGTATTGCGGCGTGAAGCCGCATTTGCTGGCGGTGTTGACGACGAGGAGGACCTTGCCGCGGTACTGCGCCAGGTCGACCGGTTTGCCGTCAAGGGAAGCGGCCTGGAAGTCGAACACGTTCATCGTGGGCTCCTGTAAGCTTGCGTTGATTCGAAGGCAACAGTGTAAGGCAAAGGAGGGCTTGATGCAGACTTCCGTGAACATACCCCTGGCCGTCGGCGCGCTGCTCAGTGCCGTCGCCGCACTGCTCCACCTGGGCATCATCGCGGGCGGTCCCGCGTGGTATCGCTTCTTCGGCGCGGGCGAACGGTTCGCGCGCGCGGCGGCGGAAGGGCGATGGTATCCGACCGTCGTCACGCTTGGCATCGCCGCCGTGCTGTTCCTCTGGTCGGCCTATGCGCTGGCGGGGGCCGGCGTCGTCGTCAGGCTGCCGTTGCTGAAGGCGGCGCTGGCCGGCATCACGGCCGTGTATCTCGTGCGCGGGATCGCGTTCGCACCGCTCGTCCTTGCCAAAGGGGGCGCGCTCACGCCGTTCGTCGTGTGGAGTTCCATGATCTGCTTCGTCTACGGCGTGGTGCACCTCGTCGGCCTCGTGCAGCGCTGGACGGCGCTGTAGCGCCATGAAAAACGCCCTGCACGAGGCAGGGCGGCAAAGACTCGCACTGACAGGCGCGAGCCGGGAGACGTCCGGAGCGGCTGCCCCGGAGCATCGATCGAGAAACCGTCGGGCTTACATCTTCCAGCGCAGGCCAACCGCGACCGAACGTCCGATCTGGAGCGTACCGAAATTGGTCAGCTGCGCGTTACCGGAATTGCCGAAGTGGTAGTACGCCTGCTGCACTTCGTTGGTCAGGTTGACGCCACTGATATCGAGCGTCGTGTTGTCGTTGATCTTGTAGGAGATCTGCATGTCCACGCTCTTTTCCGGATGACGCCAGATACCGATCGGATTGGCAAACAATGCCGCTTCGTTGGTCGCCAGGAAGCCGGAGCGCCAGACCTGCGACAGGCGCGCGCTGACCGGGCCTTTTTCGTAAGCCAGGGTAGCGTTGTACGACTTGTTGGATACGCCGAAGAACGGCGTCTCGAGCTGGGAGACGATGACGCCGGCACTATTGGCCTCGGGCACGTTCTGCGACGAGGTGAGTTTCGTAAAGCTGCCCTGGATGCCGAAACCGTCCAGCAGGCTCGGCAGCCCTTTCGGGAAGTAGATGAAGCCGAGCTCGGCGCCACTGATCTTGCCGTTGGAGGCGTTGGTCGGCGAGTTGATGACGTAGTCGTAGCCGTTCGTATGGTCGCCACCCGAGGTCGAGTTGCGGTACGGGTCGTCCGCCGCATCGACGTGAACCTTGCGAGCCAGGTTCACGACCAGGCCGTCGATCTTGCGCTTGAACAGGGTACCGTAGACTGCACTGTCCTTCTGGAAATACCACTCGGCCGTCAGGTCGAAGTTCTTGGATTTCGTCGGTTTCAGGTCCGGATTGCCGCCGCTGCCCGAGCCGTAACCCACCTTCGACACGTCGTCACCGAGCTGATAGACAGGATTCAGATCACCGAAGTTCGGGCGGCGCAGCGTTTCACCATAGTTGAAGCGCAGCACGACGTCCTTGGACGGGTCGTAAATCAGGGTCATGCTCGGCAGGAGCTTGCTGGTCGACTTGCTGGCACTGGTCGCCGTGACCGCCTTGGTGGTGGCATCCACCTTATAGAAGGTCATGTCCGTTTTGACCTTGACGTAGCGCACGCCGAAATTGCCGCGCAGGCGATGGCCGAACAACTCGTTCTCGGTGTTCCCCATCAGGAACAGGTTAGTCGTCTTTTCATCGACTTCGAAGGTCTTCTGCAGGCGCAGTTTGTCCGTCGTCAGGAAGTTCGCATCGACCGAGTTGTAGAGCTTGCGCCAGTCGTCGATATGGTCACGGATGTAGTAGGCATTTGGCTCCAGCCAGGAGCGCGGAACGTCCGAGATCGCCGTGCCGAAGTTCGAATTGACGATGGAATACTCCGGGCCCAGCGAGGCGAGGTTGCGGCCCAGGAAGGCGGATTGCGTCCGGTTGGCCTCCGATGCCTTGCGGTCGTCGAAGCGCGCGCCGAAGTGGAGCGTCTGCAGCGGACCCCAGTCGGCATCGAAGACGCCCGCCAGGCTGGCCGTCGCGGCGCTGCCCTTGTTGCGGTTGGCGTTATCGAAGAACTGCGCGACATTCCACTTGGTCGGGTCGGTCAGGTCGGCATCGTTGTTGAAATGGAACGCCGTGTTGTTGTTGCCGTCGTTGAAGTTGACGTTGATGGACGGTGCAACGCGATCGATCCGGGTGGCCGTGAATTCCGAGTGATAGGTGCTGGTCTGGTACGACAGGTCACCTTCCAGCCTCAGGCGGTCGCCGAGGTCCCACTTGCCGTTCAGGGCAGACACGTAGGAATCAGTTGCCGACGTGGTGTAGTCGCCGCTGTTGAAGCCGTAGACGTTATTGACGGTGCGGCTCTTGATGATGTTCGTGCCCGGGAACGTCGTGATCGAGCCGGCAGGGTTGCTGCCCAGATCGCCCCACCAGTCGACGAAGCTGAACAGCAACTTGTTGAAGGTCTTGTTACGATAACCGTTGTACATCGATTCGAAGGTGTAGATCGAATCGCTGTTCGGTTTCCACTGCAGGGCAATGTTGGCGGAAGGACGTTCCCGCTCACCCTGAAGGTCGTTCTGGAAAATGGCGTCACGCGACAGGTAGTACGGATACGCTTTGCCATTGAAATTCAGCGTCGAACCCGCTGCGTTCGGCAAGCCCTGACGGGTACCAGGCGTCCAGATACTGGTGTCGGTGATGCGCTGCAAAGGCGTATAACCTGCGGGATCTTCGGCGGCATTGGGGCTGACGAACGGCACCATCGCACCCGGCGCCACGCTTTCATTGCGGTATTTCGTCTTGGTATCCGACAGATTGACCAAGGCACCGAATTCGCCGTAGCCGGTTTGCCAGCGGTTGCTCACCATGCCGCTGAGCTGCGGGTTCGCCTTTTTCGCCGGATCGAGATAGGTTTCACGCGCCGACAGCGACACTTTCAGACCCTTGAGATCGAACGGCCGCAGCGACTTGACGTCGATCTGGCCTGCGATCCCGGTTTCCAGCTGGCTGGCGTCGCGCGTCTTGTAGACGTCGATCTGGCGCACCAGCGTCGACGGAATGTCCTGGAGCGCGACCTGCGTGCCGGACGCGGTAAAAATGGTGCGGCCGTTCCAGGTGGTCTGGACGTCGGGCATGCCACGGATGGACAGGGTGCCGACCTCGCCGCCGGCGCGGTCGGTGACCTGGATGCCCGTCACGCGCTGCAGCGCTTCGACGACGTTGTTATCCGGCAACTTGCCGATGTCGTCGGCAACGACCGATTCCACGACCTGGTCGCTGGTGCGCTTGATCGCGAGGCTCTTGATCAGCGATGCCTTGACGCCCGTGACGACCACGGTCTCGACCGGCTCCGTCTTGTCGGCGGCCGCTTGGGCCCATGCCGAGCCGCTGCCGAGCAGGCCGGCGCCGGCCAGCGCGAGGACGCTGAGTTTCAGTTGGGGGAGGGGCGTGTTCCGACGACCCTGGGGGGTGCGATTCTGCATGTTGTCTCCTGTGAAAGTTATTGTTATGCCTGGCATCGATTTCATCTTATTGATGAGGAGCTAGAACAATCCAATGACTTTTTCCCGGAGTTCGATATCGATTTCTGTATGTAAAGCGCTAACATTTTTAACGCACATAGGTATATACGGGATGTATGCGTGTTGAGAAAACGCAAAAATGTTATGGAATGTGGTTGCCTAACAGCGACAAAAGTGGCGAGCCGTTGTAGGCTTGCCACTATGCAGATCAGATGAGACCGAGCGTCTCGGTGCCCGCGGAGAGGTCGCGGTTCCTGGCGTGTTTGCTGTTGAGCTTGATGTTCAGGCGCAGGTCGTTGACGGAGTCCGCATTGCGCAGCGCATCCTCGTAGGTGATCCTGTCCGCCTCGTACAGGTCGAACAGGGCCTGGTCGAAGGTCTGCATGCCCAGCTCGCGCGACTTCTTCATGATCTCCTTGATCTCGTGGACCTCGCCCTTGAAGATCAGGTCCGAGATCAGCGGCGAATTCAGCATGATCTCCATCGCGACCACGCGTCCCTTCGCTTCCTTTTTCGGAATCAGGCGCTGCGAGATCAGGCCCTTCAGGTTCAGCGACAGGTCCATCAGCAGCTGCTGGCGGCGCTCTTCCGGGAAGAAGTTGATGATGCGGTCCAGCGCCTGGTTCGAGCTGTTCGCGTGCAGCGTGGCGAGGCACAGGTGGCCCGTCTCGGCGAACGCGATCGCGTGTTCCATCGTCTCGCGGTCGCGAATTTCTCCGATCTGGATCACGTCCGGCGCCTGGCGCAGGGAGTTCTTCAGCGCGGCCTCGAAGCTGTCGGTGTCGACGCCGACCTCGCGCTGCGTGATCACGCAGTTCTTGTGCGGGTGGACGAATTCGACGGGGTCCTCGATCGTGATAATGTGGCCGTGGCTGTTCTCGTTGCGGTAGCCGACCATCGTCGCGAGCGTCGTCGATTTGCCCGAGCCCGTCGCGCCGACCATGATCACGAGGCCGCGCTTGGTCATGATCACGTCCTTCAGCACCTCCGGCAGGTCGAGGTCCTCGAACTTCGGGATCGTCGTCGTGATCACGCGCAGCACCATGCCCACGGCGCCCATCTGCATGAAAGCGGAGACGCGGAAGCGTCCCAGGTCGCCGGGGCTGATGGCGAAGTTCGCTTCCTTCGTCAGCTCGAAGCCGGCGGCCTGCTTGTCGTTCATGATGGCGCGCGCCAGGTCGGCCGTGTGCGAGGCCGTGAGGGCCTGGCTGGACACGGGCGTCATGCGGCCGTCGATCTTCATCGCGGGCGGGAAGCCGGTCGTGATGAACAGGTCGGAGCCGCCCTTGCTGACCATCAGGCGCAGCAGGTCGAACATGAATTTGGAGGCCTGGTCGCGTTCCATCGTCATTCCTCGATTCTTAACCCGGGAAGTTCTCGGGGATCTTGGCGGCAGAGCGCGCGGCCGCGGACGAGATCACGTTGCGGCGCACGAGGTCCGTCAGGTTCTGGTCCAGCGTCTGCATGCCGACGCTGGAGCCGGTCTGGATCGCGGAATACATCTGCGCGATCTTCGCTTCGCGGATCAGGTTGCGGATGGCCGGCGTGCCGATCATGATCTCGTGCGCGGCCACGCGGCCGGAACCGTCCTTCGTTTTCAGCAGCGTCTGCGAGATCACGGCCTGCAGCGATTCCGACAGCATCGCGCGCACCATTTCCTTTTCCTCGGCCGGGAACACGTCGACGATACGGTCGATGGTCTTCGCGGCCGACGACGTGTGCAGGGTGCCGAACACGAGGTGGCCCGTCTCGGCGGCGGACAGCGCGAGGCGGATCGTCTCCAGGTCGCGCAGCTCGCCGACGAGGATCGCGTCCGGGTCCTCGCGCAGCGCCGAGCGCAGCGCGTTGTTGAACGACAGCGTGTGCGGACCGACTTCGCGCTGGTTGATCAGGCACTTCTTCGAATCGTGCACGAACTCGATCGGATCCTCGATGGTGAGGATGTGGCCGTACTCGTTCTCGTTCAGGTGGTTGATCATCGCGGCCAGCGTCGTCGACTTGCCGGAGCCCGTCGGACCCGTCACGAGCACGAGCCCGCGCGGCTTCATCGCGAGGTCGGCAAAGATCTTCGGCGCGTTCAGCTCTTCCAGCGTGAGGATCTTCGACGGAATCGTCCGCATCACGGCGGCGGCACCGCGTTCCTGGTTGTACGCGTTGACGCGGAAGCGCGCGAGGCCGGGAATCGCGAACGAGAAGTCGCACTCCAGCATCTCTTCGTACTGCTTGCGCTGGCCGTCGTTCATGATGTCATAGATCATGCCGTGCACGTCCTTGTGCTCCAGCGGCGGCAGGTTGATGCGGCGCACGTCGCCATGCACGCGGATCATCGGCGGCAGGCCGGCCGACAGGTGCAGGTCGGAGGCTTTGTTCTTGACCGAGAAAGCGAGCAGCTCAGAGATGTCCATTTATAATCCTGTGGTGGGGGCCTCGCCAACCTACTGCGCGTCGGATTTTCGTCCTGCGATGCTCGCCGTACCGTAAGTACGGCTGCGCTTCTCGAACGAAACTCCTTTCGCTCGCTACGGTTTTCGAGGCCCCTTTTGAAGTGCGTAGAACTGCAGAATATTTCCTAGAGAAAACCATTATGTCCACAATCGCTGGGAACTTGCAAGCTGTCGAAGCGACAATCCAGGCCGCTTGCGAGGCCGCAAACCGGCCCCGTTCGACGGTCCAGTTGCTGGCCGTTTCGAAGACGTTTCCCGCTGAAGCGGTGCTGGAGGCGATCGAAGCGGGCCAGCGCGCGTTCGGCGAAAACTATGTGCAGGAAGGCGTCGACAAGATCGCCGCTGTGGCAAAAGCGCGACCCGACCTGATGCTGGAATGGCATTTCATCGGCCCGATCCAGAGCAACAAGACGCGGCCCATCGCCACCAGCTTCCAGTGGGTGCACACGGTCGAACGCTTGAAGATCGCGCAGCGCCTGTCCGAACAGCGCCCGGCCGAACTGGGCCCGCTGGACATCTGCCTGCAAGTGAACATCAGCGGCGAGGCCACCAAAAGTGGCGCCAAGCCGGAGGAACTGCTCGACCTGGCGAAAGCCGTCGTCCAGCTGCCGAACCTGCGCCTGCGCGGGCTGATGGCGATCCCGGAACCGCAGGCCGACCCGGCCCTGCAGCGCGCCCCGTTCGCACGCCTGCGCGCGCTCGCGCAGGATATCGTCAAAGCCGGCATCCACCTCGACACGCTGTCGATGGGCATGTCCGGCGACCTGCAATCGGCCGTGCTGGAAGGCGCGACCATCGTACGCATCGGCAGCGCGATCTTCGGCGCGCGCCATTACGAATAAGGATTCCATGAAGATCAGTTTCATCGGCGGCGGCAACATGGCCACCGCCCTCATCGCCGGCCTCGCCGGCAAGGTTGCCCAGGCGGCGGACATCCACGTCGTCGATCCGAACGCGGACGCGCTCGAGCGCCTGCGCACGCAATACGGCGTGACGACGTCGCCGGACATCGGCGCGGCCGTCGCCGCCAGCGACGTCATCGTGCTGGCCGTGAAGCCGCAGCAGATGCGCGACGTGGCCGTGCATCTGCAGTCGCAGCTCGCGAACAAGCCGCTGCTGCTGTCGATCGCGGCGGGCATCCGCGGCGCGGACCTGTCGCGCTGGCTCGGCGGCTACGGCGCCATCGTGCGCACGATGCCGAACACGCCCGCGCTGATCGGGCAGGGCATCACGGGGATGGTGGCGATGGCCGGCGTCAGCGCCGCGCAAAAGGATGCCGCCGACAGCATCATGCGCGCCGTCGGCCAGACCGTGTGGCTGGACGAGGAGAGCCTGATCGATCCGGTGACGGCGGTGTCGGGCAGCGGTCCGGCCTACGTGTTCTACTTCCTCGAAGCGATGCAGCAGGCGGCCGCGGAGATGGGCCTGTCGGCGGAGCAGGGCAAGGCGCTCGCGCTGGCCACGTTCACCGGCGCGGCCCAGCTGGCGGCGCAGTCGGATGAACCCGTCGACGTGCTGCGCCAGCGCGTGACGTCGAAGGGCGGCACCACGCATGCGGCCATCACGAGCATGGAAGCGGCCGGCGTCAAGCAGGCCATCGTCGCGGCGATGAAGGCGGCGGCGGCGCGCGGGCGCGAGCTCGGCGAGGAGATGGGCAAGGACGCCTGAGCTGGCGTCAATGTCCCGGCACGTACGTGCGCGCCTGGCCCAATGTCCCGAATCGTTGTCCGGTCCCGGCGTAAGGCGCGGGCACGTCGTCGCGCCGGGGGGATGGCTTCGTTGAGTGCCACGTGCCGGTAAGCCGGTAGGGGCCTATCGGTTCGCCGACGTCGCTGTACGAGAAAAAAACCAGGCCGTCGTTTCCCCTCATTGCGCCGATCGTCTTGTTCTTCATTTGCTCGCCGATGGGGTACACGAATTCCTTGACGGCGACGGTGACAGTCCGCCACGTGTTGTCCAGGGCGTCCGGACCGGTGGGGAAAGCTGCGCGCAGCAGCTTGCAGACGTGTTGCAGTTCTTCCATGACGTGGCCGGCTTCTTGCGCCGGGCTTTGCCACGTATCCCAACCCGAGGCCAGCGCCAGCCCCGAAGGTCTGGTGACGAAATACGTGCCCAGCGTCCGTTCGTCGTTTGGGCCTCCATCGAAGCTTTCGGATTCGACGAGCACTTCCCGGTTGGCGAATCGGATGGCCCGCCTGCGGAACATCGGGAACGCCGTGTCGCGCCCACCCAGTTCCATACTGATGAAGATTTCGATGCTGCCGAAGCACGACCACGGCGGAGCGCCGGCCGTGCATTCGAAGTCGGGCTGATCCGGTGCGCGCTCCGCCTGGCTCCATGCGGGATTGGTGCCAAGAGTGGTCGCGAACAGGCAGGCCAGCAGGCGAAGTGCGATTGAAATGATCTTGTGTCTCAAGTGGTTTCAGTCGCGGCTGATCATGATTAGGCTTCGGGCGTTGCTTGGTCCCTGGTCGGGGCTATTGCCGGTTTTCCCAGACCCATTTTAAGCCGCGCAAATACCCTTCCAGCTTGCTGGTGCCATGGCCCATGCCCTCGATCGTGTAACTCTGCAGCTGCAAGCCCTTGTACTGGTGCGCTGCCAGCTGTTTCCCGAATTGGTCGATCGAGTTGCGAAACTGCGCCGATTCCAGCGAGCCGACGGAAATGAACATGCGCGCCTTCAGTGGCCGGTTTTGTTTGGCGAGTGCGTCCTCGAGCTTGAACACGGCGCCGCCGTCCCAGATCACGGCGGGGCTCAGGGCGATATAGCCGGTGAAGAAGTCCGGCGTCTTCATGGCGGCGCCCAGCGTGAACAGGCCGCCCAGCGAGGCGCCGGCCAGCGTGCGGTTGTCCTTGTCGCCGTGGTACTTCGATTCGATCAGCGGCGCGACTTCCTTTTCCAGGAAATCCAGGAACTGATCCCCTTTGCCCGAGCCGGGCGCCATCCACATCGACGTGTAGGTGTAATCGCGCACGCGCGCGCTGCCGTAATCCGTGCCGTCCGGGTACGACAGGCCGACCATGATGAATTCCGGCGCCATCTTGTCGTACACCAGGTTGCCGTAGGCGCCGGCGAGCAGCGGCGTGTCCCAGTAGCCGTCCGTGAAATACAGGACCGGATACTTCTTGTTCGGATTCTTCCAATAGCTGTCCGGGTAGACGATGATCAGTTCGTGGGTCTGGCCGGTATGGGCCGACTTCACGGACACGATGTCCGTATTACCGAACACGAATTTCTTTGACGTTGGCTCGGCGAGTGCGACGGACGACAGGCCGAGCGACAGCAGCAGGACGAGAAAAGTTTTTTTCACGGACGCCCTTCGATGTGAGGTGGTTGTGCCGGCCGCGTGCCCAGCAGCGCCCACAACGTATAGATGCCGATGACGGTACCGATCGGGAAGTTGAGCAGCTGGAGCACGCCGAATGCGATCACGAACACGCGGCCCGTCTGCGATCCCTTCAGCAGCGCGATGCCGGCGATGATTTCGGTCGCCAGCAGCAGTGCAAAGAACACGGCCAGCGCCGCGCCGAACCCGAAGACGAAGTTCGTCACGGCGGTGTCGCCGCCGGAGCCGTTGATGAAGCTCCGGAGCCAGTTGGCGCCGAGTGCGAAGATCAGCATCATGCTGGCACCCAGCGCACCGATGACGATATGCAGGGCGGCGGTGATGCGGGTGTGGATGTCCATGGCGTTCCCGTTGATGAAGCGGCACAGTGTATGCCGTTTCCACACCACATAAATACACACAAAGTCACGTCACGGCGCTGGCGCCTTCAGCCGGAACGAAACATCCCGGTCGCGATCGACCTCGAGCCGCCCATCCCTGAACACCAGTTCCGCCACCTGGATGACGGTGCGCTGGTTCCAGCGCGCGTCCGTGGCCGCTTCCGCCTCGTTCACCTGGTGGACGAAGTAGTAGATGAACGCGCGGTCGCCGTCGACGACGACGTCGGCATGCTGCCCCTTGGCGCGGTCGGTGGCTTTCTGGCCCGGTTCGCCGAGGATGTAGCCTTTCTGTTCCGTCCAGGTACGCGCATCGTCGGAGCGCAGCACCATCAGGCCCTTCCACACGTCGACGACCATCCAGTAATAGCCCTTGAAGCGGAACACCTTCGGTCCCTCGCCCGTGGTCGGATTGACCGGCTCGTCGCTCACCTTCTTCCACGTACGCAGGTCCTGGCTGTCGGCGGCCAGGATCTTGCTGCCGGCGCGCTCGTCCTTGTACCACATGCGATAGCCCTGTCCGAGCTTGACGACGGTCGGGTCGATCATGCGGCCGGTGTCCAGCTTCACGGTGCCCTCGCACTTCCATGTGGACAGGTCGGTGCTGGTCAGGTGTTCGATGCGGCCGTCCGCCCCGGGGCCGCCCCACCGGTGGAAGATGCCCGGCACGATCGTGAGCCACATGTGATACGTGCCGTTTTCATAGTAGATCTCGGGCGCCCAGAGCGTCACGTCCGTGCACGCCTTCGGGAATTCGGCCGTGCCCTGGTAGCGCCAGTGCATGCCGTCCGGGGACGTCGCGATGCCGATGGCCGTGCCGTGGACCCATTCGACGTCCTTCGGATCGGGCAGCTTCATCGTCGCCCGGCGATTGGTATAAAACATCTTCCACAGTTTGGCGGCGCGGTCGTACACGATCGATACATCCGCGGCGCCGTCGTACACGGGGTCGCGGAACACCGGTTTCGGTGCGACGTCGGCGGCGCTGGCCGCCAGCGGCAGCGCAAGGGCCAGGGTGGCGAGCAAGGATCTCATGGGGTCTCCAGTGGGCTCAGAACTTGATCGATAGCGGCTTGCCGGCATACGTGACCGACTTCGTCGCGGCGGCCGGTTCGATCGCGGTCGCGTTCGCGCGGCCTACGACGACGACATTCAGCTTGCGCGTCCCGACCAGGCCCTTGAACGTGCCCTTGCGGGCGCCGACGTTCAGGGTCCTGGCCGCGTCGTTCCACACCAGGTCGTAGGTCGCGTACTTGCCCTTTTCGTAGTCGTACGTTTCGTTGTCGTCCTCGTAGACCGTGAACCTGCCGTCGGCGCCCGGATAGATGCGGATCTCGTAGGGCGCATCCGGCCGCTCGGTCGCGTACTGGACGACCGGGCCCATCGGCACGATCGCGCCGGCGCGCACGTACAGCGGGAAGACGTCGAGCGGCACGTCCTTCGCGACGGTCGTCCCGCCCTTGAAACGCTCGTGCGTCCAGAAGTCGTACCAGTCGGACCCGGCGGGCAGGTAGGTCTGCATCGTCGTGTCCGGCTTGCCGGTCGGCTGTGCCTGGGCGGCCAGTTGCGACGGGGTGCGCCATGCCAGGCGCAGGCTGCGCTGGGCCGTCGCGTTGTAATACTCGAGGGTGATGGGGAGGCTCTGGCCCTTTTTCAGGACGACCTTGGTGCCGGCGTAGCGCTTGCCGCCGTTGCGCCAGTCCTCGACGGCAAGCTTGCCGTCGACGTAGAGGCGGTAACCGTCGTCGCCTTCCGCGCCCAGCTCGTATTCGCCGTCTTCCGGCGCCACGACGGCGCCCGTCCAGCGCGCGGAGAAATTATCGAGGCTCGTCAGGCCGGCCGGCATGTCGGCCAGCGGCGGCCCGGGCCACGCGAAGTCGATGGCGGCGTCGACGGTCTTGCCTTGCGGCGTCTCGAAGTTGGTGCCGGCGAAGTACTGTCCGGCCAGTCCCGGCTTGCCGTCGGGCGTGCGCAGGGCGGTCGCCGGGATGGTGGCGGGCGGCGGCGGCTGGAAGCGGTACATCTGGCGCGTGACCGGATGGACGAGGAAGGACGGACCGAACTGGAAGGCGTCGTTGACGTCGCGCACGCGCGGATCGTCCGGAAAGTCCATCGGCAGGGCGCGCATCAGCGTGTAGCCGTCGCGGGTGACTTTCCCGGCCAGGCTGTACGTGTAGGGCAGCAGGCGGTAGCGCAGGCGCACGGCATCGTACAGCGCCTTGTACATCTCGGGATCCGACTGCTTGAAGAGGTAGGGCTCGCGCTCGATGTCGGTGCCGTGGATGCGCATCAGCGGATTGAAGGCCGCGTATTGCAGCCAGCGGGCATACAGCTCGCGATACGACGCGTTCTTTTCGCCGCCCGGGAATTCGCCGCCGATGAAGAAGCCGGCGGTATCCTGCGTCCAGTACGGGTTGCCGGTGATGGTGACGTTGACGCCGCCGTTGATCTGCTCGAGCAGGGTTTTCCAGCTTGCGCGGGTATCGCCCGACCACGAGGCCGCCCCCGTCCGTTGCGCGCCGGCCCAGGCCGAGCGCGTCAGGGTGAACACGCGCTTGTTGCTGGTCGCGCGTTGTCCCTCGTACGTGCCGAGCGTCGTCATCAGCGAGTACGGGTTGAGGTAGCGGGCGAAGTCGCCCATGGCGTTGTTGCCGAGTCTCTTGATGTCGCGCTCGTTGTCGGCGGCGCTGTGCGCGGCCGTGCCGACTTCGACTTCGGTGCCGTCCATCCACAGCGCGTCCACGCCCACGTCGAGCAGGCCCTTCTTGACGTGCTTGAAGTAGATCTTGCGGCCCTCGGGGCTGAAGGCGTCGTAGATGCGCGCCTTTTTCGAAATCCAGTGCAGCGGTTCGAAGCGCAGCTTGTGTTCGTCCAGCTCGTGCGCCAGCGCGGTGTCGTTGCCGATCGACGGCCAGATCGACACCATCAGCTTCATGTGCATGTCGTGGATGGCCTTGGTCATGCCCTTTGGATCGGGGAAGCGCTCGCGATTCCACGTCATGCCGCTCCAGGTGCCGTCCTTGTCGCTGCCCCAGTACTGCCAGTCCTGCACGATGTAGTCGAGCGGGAACTGCTCCTTGCGGAACGTGCGTGCCACTTCGACGAGGCGGTCCTGCGTCTGGTAGCGTTCCTTGCTCATGAACAGGCCGAACGCCTGCTTCGGCACCATCGGCGCGGCGCCGGTGAGGTCGCGGTAGCCGGCCACCACGTCATCCGGCGTGGCGCCGGCCATGAAGTAGTAATCGACGCCGCCCGGCGCGCTTTCCGCCCACAGCGACGCGCCCTCGGCGTTATCCGTGAAACGCATCTTCGAATACGTGTCCCACAGGATGCCGTAGCGTTCCGTCGACATCATGACGGGGATGATGATGCCGATGTTCGTCTGCACCAGCAGCAGGTCCTTGTTGCGGCGGTTGACCTCGCCTTCGCCGACGAAGCCGAACCCGTAGATGCCTTCGCCGGGCTTGAGCGTGAACGTGTTGCGCGCTTCATAGGTCGGCGCGCCGGCCAGTTCGATTTTCTTCAGCGTCTGCGGCGCCGTGCGCTTTTCCTGCGTATAGACCTTGCCCTGCGCATCCTGGAACGTGATGGCGCCGGTCGACTTGTCGATCACGATGCGCAGCAGCTTGCTCTCGAGCGTGAGCGTGTCGGCACCGTCGCGCGTCGTGAAGGCGACGGCCGCGGGCGGGTGCGTGACGACAATGCTCGGATGGCGCCAGAAGTTCTCGCCGAGCGTCGTGTTCACGCGCACCGTCGCCGGGCCGTAGAAGATCACGTTCTTGGTCACGCCCGCGACGCGGACCTGAACACCGTGCGCGATCGGTGCATACGAGAAGGACGACGTCGCGGCGGCGACCGGCAGCAGGTGGCCGTTGGCGTCGAGCCCGGCAACCGGGGCCGCATGCGCGCTCCCCGCGAGCATGGCGAGCAGCGTGAGAGCCGGCAGGGCGGTGTGTGTTTTCATGACATTCCTGATCTGGATGGCTGGGATTAACGCGGGACGTTAGCAGAATAATTTGTTCGGCGATAATACTAATTTTTACGATATCGATAACGAAAAAAGTATCGCAAGCGCCGTATACATACCCCAAACCGCCGAGATAGCGCTATCATCCAATGATCCCTATAACAACAACGGAGACGTCGATGAAAACACTGTTGGCCGCGTGCGCCGTCGCGCTGGGCGTCGGCATCCCCGCCTGGGCACAGCAGCCCGCCACCCAGCCGGCCGCACGCCACTTCGTGCTGGAGAACACGCAGATCATCCCCGTGCAATCGCAGTCCACGGGCAGGGCGCACGAGCTGGTCGTCGTGCTGCCGTCCAGCTACGCGGCGCATCCTGAAACGCGCTATCCCGTGCTGTACTACCTCGACGCCTACTGGGACACGCCGCTGCTGACGGCCACCTACGGCAACCTGGTCTACGATAACCAGGTCCCCGAGTTCATCATGGTGGGCCTGTCGTATCCATCCGGCGCCAACTACGACGTGGAACGCCGCCGCGACTACACCATCACCGCGACGGACGCGGACTCCGGCAAGGCCGACGCTTTCCTCGGCTTCATCACGAAGGAAGCCGCGCCGCTGATCGAAAGCCGGTTCCGCGCCGAGAAGACGGACCGCGTGATCTCCGGCAGCTCGCTGGGCGGCCTGTTCGCCATCGCGGCCGCGTACAAGGCGCCGGGCTTCTTCGCGGGCCATATCGCGATCAGTCCCGTGGCCGGCTGGGACCACGGCGCGCTCGGCAGGCTCGATGCCGCCTATGCCCGCGACCACAAGGCGCTGCCTGCGCGCATGTTCATCTCGCACGGCAGCATCGAGTATCCCGCGTTCCGGCAGCCCATCGCCGCGTTCCAGAAGCAGCTGGGCAACCGCAACTACCAGGGTCTCGCGCTGCAGACGTGGACGATGGAAGGGCTCGATCACACGGCCGTGAAAGGCGACGGCTACGTGCGCGGCCTGATGTGGGTGTGGAAGCCGAAGAAGCCGGCCGGGCCGAGCGGGCTGACGAAGGCCATGCAGCAGCAGGGCGAATAAAGCGCCGGTGGTACGATAGCGCTTTTATGTATCGACCAGAGGTTGCCATGACCATATTCGCCATGCCCGTCTTCGACGCGACCGTCATCTACGAAGGCAGGGAGCTGTTCAAGGGCCAGGGCGCCGCGCGCGGCTGGGCCGAGAAGCTGGCCAGGGAAATCGAGACCCCGGTCACGGTCGAGAAGATCGGCACCGGCTGGGCGCTGTGCGCGCAGCTGGACGGCGTCGACTGCCGCTGGGGCATCCTGGGCCAGCGGCTGAAGCGGCTGGACTGAATGGCCGCGCTCACGGTATCGCGGATCCTGCATGCGGGCTACGTGTTCGCATGCGAGGATACGCGCATCGCCTTCGACACCATCTTCGAAAACCCGTTCAGCCGCAACTGCCACGCATTCCCCGACGTGCGCTTCGACGAGGCGCTGATCCGGCGCCAGCGCTTCGACGCCGTCTTTATCTCGCACTTCCACGACGACCACTGCTCGCTCGAGAGCCTGGACCTGCTGGACCGCGCGACGCCGCTGTATATCTATTGCCTGTTCGACGAGCTGTTCGACATGGTGCGCGAACTGGGTTTTACGCGCGTTCACGCGCTGCAACTGGACGTGCCCGTGGACGTCGGCCCGTTCCAGGTCGTGCCGCGCGAAGCGATGGATGCCGAGGTCGACTCGATGTTCCAGGTCCGTGCCGCCGGGCTGAACGTCCTGAACGTGGTCGACTCGTGGATCGACGATGCGGCGCTCGCGCGCCTCGTCGCCGAAAAGCCGTGGGACCTCGTGCTGTTTCCGTTCCAGACGATGCGCGAGATCGAGGTGCTGGCCCCGACGCGCGCCGAACCTGCGGCGCCCGCGCTGCCGGAGGAATGGCTGGAGCAGTTGCAGGCCCTGGACCCGCGCTTCGTCGTGCCGAGCTCCTGCCAGTTCCAGCTCGAACCCTGGTCGTGGTACAACCGCGCGTTCTTCCCGATCTCGTACGCCCGCTTCGCGCAGGAAGTGCAGGCGGTGCTGCCGCACGCGCGTGTCGTGCGCATGGATCCGTCGGTGTCGATGGTGCTCGATGCGGACGGATTGCGTGCCGCGCCGCCGCTGGACTGGGTCATCCCCGTCGGCGCGCAGGACGTCGACTACGTCTACGAAGGCAATGCCGACGCGCCGCCCACGGCCGACATCGCCCGCCATTTCCCCGCGCTGGCGGCGGACCAGTGGACGCGCGTGCTGGAGTTTTGCCGCACAGGCCTCGCGGAGCGGTACGCGTCTCTCGATGACGGGAGCGATTATTTCGACAGCCCGCGCGTCTGGCAGTTGTCGATCCACGATCACGCGGGCGAGGTCACGCGCTTCCGCTACCGGCTGGCACCGGGCAGCGCGGACCCTGTCGACGATGATGGGCCACTGGGCTGGACCACCGACATCCCTGCCGTGAAACTGTATGCTGCGCTGGAACTGGGCGAGTCGCTGACGTCGCTGTACATGCGCATCAACGATGCCGTGTTCGATGGCGCCACGGAGCGCGACCTGGCGCAGGCCGACGTGGTCGAGGATCCGCTGATCCGCTGCCTGTTCAGCGATGGGTTCGGCGCCTATCAGCGGGCGCAGTTGCGGCGGCTGCTCGCGCGCTAGGCCGGCCCGAAGTCCAGTTGCGATTGTTCCGGCGGATACGTGATCCGCTGGCCCTCGACGTGGGCGAAGGGCGTGAGCTTGTGTGGCTTGCGCTGGCGTGCATCGATGATGTCGTCGACGGGCACGCCGCGCACCAGCAGCGCATCGGCGACGAGCGAGCGGTGGCAGCGCCACGGCACCGCTTCCGCGCACATCAGCGCGCACGTCCTGGTCTGGGCGAGTTCGATGACCGCGTCGACGTTGGCCGCGAATTCGTCGGTCTGCATGTAGTCCGCGTAGCCGCGGAACGACGTGTTGCGCCAGGCTGCATTCGGTGAATCCTTGAGCGGCCGGCGCAGGCCGCCGAGGCCTTTCAGGTACCGGTATTCGATGCCCGCATCAAGCAGCGACGCCGCGAGTTCATCCTGCCCGAACTGCGGGTTGTGGCGCGATTTGGGGACGGTCCGGATGTCGAGCAGGCAGGCGATGCCGTTCTGCCAGAGCAGGCCGATGAACTCCTCGATCGTGCGGTTCGAATGGCCGATGGTGCAGACGGGTGCGGGTGTCATGGCCTTATTCTGGCACGGCCGCGCGGGGCAGGGCGCCCGCTACCTTACAGACTGAAACGTCTCTTACAGCGACCGAACAGAGCGTTTTTCGCGTGCGCGCTAGGATGAAGTCATCCACTTCATTCGGGAGAATAAAAATGACGTTCAAAATGATGGGCACCAAGCGCCCCCTCCTGCGCATCGCTGCCGTCCTGGCCCTGAGCGCCGCGACCACGTCCGCGTTCGCGCAGAGCGCCGAATACCGCCGCGGCTATGACGACGGCTACGCTGCCGGCCTGCGCGAAGCCGGCGGCCGAGGTGACCACCGCGGCGGTCGCGTGTTCGTCGAAGACGCCGAATACGGCACCCATTTCGCGTCCTGCGACGCACGCCGCGCCGTGCGCTATCAGGTCGAGCGTAATCGCGGCTCTGTCCGCGCCGACAACCAGTTGTGCGGCGATCCGGCGCGCGGGGAACCGAAGCGGCTGCGCATCGTGTATCGGTGCGGCGACAGCGAGGCGGTGCGCGTCGTTGCGCGTGAGAATGAGACGGTGCGGTTGAGCTGCAGGCGGTGAGCAGGTGCGCATGTGTACAATATTGCAAATAGACACCATCGCGTACAACCATGACGAGAATCTTCCAGCCAATCGGCCTGTCGCTGCTGCTGGCCGCCCCGATCGTGGGCGCAGCCGACGCGCCGTTCTATTTCATCGACATTACCGCCAAGGGCAATGCCGTCCTGTACAGCGAGTCCAAAAGCGCACCGAAGGGCGACCTGTCGTACGCGCTCGTCGACCAGGTCAGCGCGGGATGCTGCTTCAAGGCCACCGCCCGCAAGCCAGCAGGCAAAACGGATGACGATACGGTCAAGTTCGTGGCAGACGACGACAAGCCCATCTTCAGCCACGTCGTCCAGTTCAGCGGCGCAAAGAGACCCGAGCTGGATCAGGCTTACGGCTTCGAAGGCATGCAGGCGGTGACGAAGAAGGGCCGCGACACGTATCAGGTCACGCTGCAGGCCGGCGACCCGGTGTTCGTACGCACCTGCTATTCTGGCGAAGGCATGCGGGTGCGGCTCTACCACCGCTTGGCCGACAAGAAGCCGTATGCGAGCTATTACTACTATCTCGGGTACGACGTGGAGCCGACCTGCCGCTAGTGCGCCGCCAGCGTCAGCGCAATCCCCATCTCCCGATACGGCCGCAAGACCTCCTCGCCGGTACCCGCCGGCACCACGATTCCGCTGATCTCGGCCAGCCCGACGATCCGGTACGGGGATGCGGTGGCCAGCTTCTCCGACGACGCCAGCACGATGGTCTCCGCCGCCGCGTGACATAGCGCCCGCTTGATGCAGGCTTCTTCGTAATCGCCGGTCGACAGCCCGCTCTCGGGGTGCACGCTCGTCACGCCCATGAAATAGGTGTCGGCGCGGATCTGCGCGATGGCTTCCAGCGTCGCCGCGCCCACGCCCACGGCCGAGTGGCGGAACAGGCGGCCGCCGAGCATGATGACTTCGATGTCCGGGTGGTCCATCAGCTCCATCGCGATGGAGGGGCTGTGCGTGACGACCGTCGCTCCCAGGCGCCGCGGCAGCGCGCGCACGAGTTGCGCGCACGTGGTGCCGCCGTCGACGAACACGACCTGGCCCGGCTGCACGAGCGCGGCGGCGGCGCGGCCGATGGCGGCCTTGTCGTCCGTTGCGATGTTGTGGCGCGTGGCGAAGTCCGCCAGCGCCGGGCTGGCGGGCAGGGCCCCGCCGTGCACCCGCTGCAGCAGGCCTTCCTTCGCCAGCTCGCGCAGGTCGCGCCGGACCGTGTCTTCCGATACGCCCAGTTCCGCGCTCATCTTCGTGGCGACGATCTGGCCGTCGCGCCGCAACGCGTCCATCAGATATTGTTTTCGCTGGCTCGTCAGCATGCCTTCCTTTCGCCGTGCTTGACTTTGCACGATATTGCACGATAGTTTACACGAACTTCAACAAGGGGATAATATCGTGCAGGATCGTGTGGAAATCAGGCAGGTCGAGCTGCTGTCGGACGACTGGGGCGTCCTGAACAAGACGACGTTCGCGCTGCGTACGGAGGACGGCGGATGGGATGTGCAGACAAGAGAAACCTATGACCGGGGCGATGGCGCGACGCTGCTGCTTTACAACCGCGCCCGCCGCACCGTCGTGCTGACGCGCCAGTTCCGCCTGCCGGCCTACGTCAACGGCCACGAGGGCTACCTCATCGAGGCGGCGGCCGGCCTGCTCGATGGCGCGCGTCCGGAAGAGCGCATCCGGGCCGAGGTCGAAGAGGAGACGGGCTACCGCGTCGGCAAGGTCACCCGCCTCTGGGATGCGTTCATGAGCCCCGGCAGCGTGACGGAACGCCTGCACTTCTTCGTGGCGGAGTACGAGGCGCGCGACCGCGTGGCACCGGGCGGCGGCGTGGCGGAAGAGGGCGAGCGGCTGGACGTGCTGGAGCTGGACATCGATGCGGCGCTGGCCATGATCGGCACGGGCATCGTCGACGGCAAGACGATCATGCTGCTGCAGTATGCGCAGCTGCACCTGTTCGCGCCGCGCGGCATGATGATCCTGGTTGCGGGCCCGTACCGGTCGGGCACGGACGGCGATCCGGACCGTATCGCGGCCAACGTCGCGGCGATGGAAGCGTGCGTGATGCCGCTGTACGAAGCGGGGCACCTGCCCGTGCTGGGCGAATGGCTTGCATTGCCGACGGTGCGCCTGGCCGGTTCGCAGGCGCCTGGCGACGCCGTGTTCGACGCCGTGTTTCACCCGCACGCGCAGCGCCTGCTGGAGCGGTGCGACGCCGTGCTGCGCATCGGCGGCGCGTCAGAAGGGGCGGACCTGATGGTGGCGACGGCGAGGAGGCTGGGCAAGCGCGTGTACGCGGCATTGGAAGAGATTGGTACAATCACATCACCATGAACAAGACTGCCATCTCCCTCGTGCTGGGCGCGACGCTGGTCGCATCGCTGTCCGCCTGCAGCAGCAAGACTTCGGCCAACGAAGAGAACTTCGGCCTCACCATCACCCAGTACTTCGACAAGAAGGGCGACCTGTGCCTGGACCCCATCAAATGGCCGGTCGACGTGTATGAGACCGATATCCGCCAGCAGAAGCTGTACCCGGACAACGCCGCCGGCCAGATGTCGGCGCTGGAAGCGGTGGGCCTGGCCAGGGGCGAAGACATCGAATTGCCCGGTGCCGTCGTGAATGGCAAGGCGAGCGGCGTGAAGGTCAGGCGCTACATCATGACCGACGCCGCGAAGCCCTACCTGCATGCGAAGGCGGGGAAGCAGCCGCGCATCTGCTGGGGCCGCAAGTCGCTGAGCAAGGTGATCCGCTGGGCGGACCCGGCCAAGGTGGACGATCACGAGGAAAGCAGCGTGATCTACACCTATAAACTGTCGAACGTGGCCGACTGGGCCAGGAAGCCGCAGGTCAAGGAAGCGTTCCCCGAGCTCGGGCGGAACATCGACGGCGAGCGCTCGCAGAAGGAAAAGCTGTACGTCAAGCTGACGCCGAACGGCTGGGAAGCGTTCGGCCTCAATGATTGACAAAGCCGTCCGCACGGTGCGGACGGCGAGACGTCACTGGCGCAACTGCGCCAGGACGCCCAACGCCCCCCGCGCCATCTTCCACGCCGACAGGGCCGACGTGGCGAGACCGGCCAGGCGCTTGCGGCGCATGAGGACGAGTCCCAGTACGGCACCGGCCGCACCCAGCACGAGCTTGCGGTTGGCGGCGACGTAGCCCATGACCGGATGCCCGGCCAGTGCATTCGACGGACGCAGCGCTTTCAGCTCGTAGGCGAGGCCCACGCGCTGTTCGGCGCATTGTTCGATCAGGGCCGCGCGGCGGGTCGCGAGGTCAGGCTTGTTCATCGGTTGCCTCCGCATGGTGTTGGGCCAGGCCGTGACGCAGGTAGTCGACGTCGTTGCGCAGTTCGGCCAGCGTGGCCGAGAGCAGCGGCGCTTCCGTGTTCATGCTGGCGCGGACCTTCGTCAGGATGATGCCGGCCAGCGCGCCGAACAGGACGGCCATGCCGCCGACGGCCTGCAGGCGGTACGTGTCCCAGAAGATGGCGATGACGAAGAACGCGGCCAGCAGGAGCGCGCCGGCCGCGAGGAACACGGCCAGCAGGGTCCACGCGAGGTGGCCCAGCAGGCGGCGCGCGTCTTCCTGGAATTCGACCGCGGCCAGTTCCAGCCGCGTGCCCGCCATCGCGACGAGCGTCGCACCGATCCGGCCTGCCGTCGCGAAGACACTCATTGCCATTACTTACGGGCGATCAGCATGCCGATCACGACACCGACGGCGGTGCCCAGGCCGACGGCCTTCCACGGATTCTCCTTGACGTATTCGTCGGTGGCCTTGGCGGCGACCTTGGCCTTTTCGACCGCGGCTTCTTCCAGGCGGACGATGTCTTCCTTGGCCTTGACCAGGGTGCGCTCGAACTTCACCTTGGCGGCCTTGAATTCTTCGCCGGTCAGGTGGCCGCTGTGGCGCAGCCACGCTTCCGCGTCCTGGATGACGGTCTTCAGGTCGGACAGCAGCTGGTCACGGGCGCCGGTCTGGGTCGGGATTTTTTCCATCATGGGGTACCTCTCGTTATCGATTGTGGATTGTGTTACGGACAATATTATCCTAATGCATAGTCTAACGCGACGCCAGCAAACACGGCCGCACCCAACCAGTTGTTATGGTTGAAGGCTTTAAAACACTTCATGCGGTCGCGGTCGCGGATCAGCGTGTAGTGGTAGACGGCCATCCCGGCCGCGACGACGATGCCCGCCACGAACCACCAGCGCAGGCCCAGCGACCAGCCGCACACGAGGTCGATGCCGAGCGTCGCCGCGTAGCACACCATGATTGCGGCCACGTCGTAGCGGCCGAAGGTGATGGCGGACGTGCGGATGCCGATGACGAGGTCGTCGTCGCGGTCGACCATCGCATACTCGGTGTCGTAGGCCAGCGACCAGAACACGTTGGCGACCAGCAGCCACCAGGCCACGGCCGGGACGTGGTCCTGCACGGCCGCGAACGCCATCGGGATGCCGAAGCCGAACGCGATGCCGAGGTAGGCCTGCGGCAGCGCGAAGAAGCGCTTGAAATACGGATAGCTGCCCGCGACGATCACGGCCACGACGGACAGCTGCTTCGTCAGCGTGTTCAGCGGCAGGATCAGCAGGAACGAGACGATCGCGAGCACGGCCGCCACCATCAGCGCTTCCCAGCCCTTGATGCGGCCGCTGGTCAGCGGACGGTCGACCGTGCGCTTGACGTGGCGGTCGAAGTCGCGGTCGGCGTAGTCGTTGATCGCGCAGCCGCTCGATCGCATCAGCGCCGTACCCACGATGAAGATGGCGAGGATCATCGGATCGGGATGGCCGTTCGATGCCATCCACAGGGCCCACAGCGTGGGCCACAGCAGCAGCAGGATGCCGATGGGCTTGTGGCCCCGGACCAGGCGGAAATAAAGCGCCAGCTTGTTCATGGTTCGTTCGAATTGAAAATCTGCAAGGTCAGGATTGTAGCCTGTCGGGGCGCACCCGGCTGTACGGCGCAGGACGATACGACGCGATCAAGCGCGCATCGACGATGCACAAGGCATGGCACACCGCGACGCTCTACGATGCCCGCTTCGGACAAGGAGAATGCATATGCGGTTCGTAACGATGGTGCTGGTAGCCGGAATCGGGCTTGGAAGCGGACTTGGAAGCGGTGCGCTCGCACAGGCTGGCGGGCAGATGGAGCAGGGTGGATGGACGGAGGCGCGGTCGCTGCGCGAGCTCCCGGCCGGTATCCAGGCGCTGCTGGGCGTGGGACTCGGTCTCGCGGGCATCGCCGACCGCGGAGGCGACTTCAACGAAACCGACGCCAGCGACGACAGCATGCCGCGCCGCCGTTTCGTGCTCGGGGTCGTGAACGGCGGCATCGCGATGGTCGCGCTGGAGCAGGGCGGCCGCGTCTATTCCGTGCGCGCCGTCGAATTCAGGCAGGCCGGCGCGACGTGGGACGCGGTGCGGTGCGCGCCCATGGAGTCGGTGCCGCGCCGGAGTACGGAACTGGTCGGCGCCCTGTCCGGAAAACATGCGGGACCATGCGCTGCCGGCATCCGTACGGACGAGGCGGCCGCAGCGCCCGCAGGGCCCACGACAGCCGCGCCGGTCTTGCCCGCGCGCGTCAGGCCGCGGCCTGGAGCGTGACCATCTCGACGCCGGGCAGCCCGCAATCGGCCACGGCCTTCACCACCGCATCGATGGCGGCGCGGCGCGTAAAACTCTTGCGCCATACGATCACGACGCGGCGCGACGGCACCGGATCCTGGAACGGGACGAAGGTCAGCATACCGTTCGGATCCTTCATGTCCGGCACGGACGCGCGCGGCAGCACGGTCAGGCCGATGCCGCTCGCGACCATGTGCCGGATCGTCTCCAGCGACGAGCCCTCGAACGTGCGCTGCATGCCGTTGCCCGGCGACGAAGAGAAGCGCGCCATTTCGGGACAGACTTCCAGCACCTGGTCGCGGAAGCAGTGACCTGCGCCCAGCAGCAGCATCGTCTCGCTCTTGAGGTCCTCGGCCGCGATCTCGGTGCGCGTCGCCCACGGGTGGTTCTTCGGCATCGCGACGACGAACGGTTCGTCGTACAACGGCTGCACGGCCATGCCGTGTTCCGGCAGCGGCAGGGCCATGATCGCGGCGTCCAGCTCGCCCTGGCGCAGCAGGTCGAGCAGTTTCACCGTGAAATTTTCCTGCAGCACGAGCGGCATTTGCGGCACGTTCGCGATCAGGTTCTTCACGAGCGGCGGCAGCAAATAGGGGCCGATGGTGTAGATCACACCGAGGCGCAGCGGGCCGGACAGCGGGTCCTTGTTCTGCTTGGCCAATTCCTTGATGGCGGCCGTCTGCTCGAGCACGCGCTCGGCCTGGGCCACGATCTGCGCGCCGAGCGGCGTCACGGACACTTCCGATCCGCCCCGTTCGAACAGCGTGACGCCGAGTTCGTCCTCGAGTTTCTTGATGGCGACGGACAGCGTGGGCTGGGCGACGAAGCAGGCTTCGGCCGCATGCCCGAAATGGCGGGCGCGTGCGACGGCGACGATGTATTTCAGTTCGGTCAGTGTCATGGGATCCGAGTGTTATTTGCCGGCCGTGTTTTCTAAGACACGTTTGCCTGCCTTTTGAGCAGTCTGTCACTATTTTACCGGTAAAGCCATGGATATAATGGCCGGGCAGGCGATGTTGCCTTGCGTTAATAGGAAGACATCCATGTCCTCGACCTTCGGCCCGGCGGAAGCCCAGGCCTACATGCACAAGCTGCTCACGGTCATGCACCAGCAGGGCGGTTCCGACCTGTTCATCTCGGCCGATTTCCCGCCCAGCATGAAGCACCAGGGCGCCATGAAACCCCTGAGCCAGCAGCGCCTGACGGGCGACATCACGCGCGCGCTGTCGCTTTCTCTCATGAACGAGCGCCAGCGGGCCGAGTTCGAGGCGGAGATGGAGTGCAATTTCGCCATTTCCCTGCCGGGCGTATGCCGCTTCCGCGTGAACGTGTTCGTGCAGCAGCAGAGCGTGGGCATGGTCGTGCGAACCATTGCATCGGAAATCCCGAACTTCGAAAAGCTCGACCTGCCCGAGGTGCTGAAGGACGTCGTGATGACGAAGCGGGGCCTCGTCCTCGTCGTCGGCGGCACGGGCTCCGGCAAGTCGACGACGCTGGCGGCGATGATCGATTACCGCAACAGCAACTCGGCCGGCCACATCATCACGGTCGAGGACCCCGTCGAATACGTCCACAAGAACAAGAGCTGCCTCATCACGCACCGCGAGGTGGGCGTCGACACGCTGTCGTGGCACAACGCGCTGAAGAACACGCTGCGCCAGGCGCCGGACGTGATCCTGATCGGCGAGATCCGCGACACGGAAACGATGGAACACGCGATCGCGTTCGCCGAAACAGGTCACCTGTGCCTGGGGACGCTGCACGCGAACAATGCGAACCAGACGATGGACCGCATCATCAACTTCTTCCCGGAAGAGCGGAGGAATCAATTGCTGATGGACCTGTCGTCGAATCTGCGCGCCATCGTCTCGCAGCGGCTGGTCCGCACGGAAGATGGGAAGGGGCGCAAGGCCGCCATCGAGATCCTGCTGAACACGCCGACGATCGGCGAGATGATCCTGAAGGGCAGCTTCCAGAGCATCAAGGAGATCATGCACAAGTCGCGCGAGCTGGGCATGTGCACGTTCGACCAGGCGTTGTTCGAGCTCTACAACAAGGGCTACATCAGCTATGACGAAGCCATCCGCAACGCCGATTCCGCGAACGGCCTGCGCCTGCAGATCAAGCTGTCGGGCGAGAGAAAAGCGCCGGGGGAGGGCGGCGGTGCCGCGAAGCCGGCCGAGCTGTCGATGCTGATCGACGAGCCGGAAGAGGAACCGCCGGCCGCAAGTTAAAATGCACGCTATGCCTACCTTCGAACAAAAACTCTGCACGCGCGCCACCTTGCCGCAACGCATCGCCGACCTGCCGAAACCCGTCGTGCTGACGAACGGCGTGTTCGACATCCTGCACCGCGGCCACGTGACGTATCTCGCCCAGGCCCGTGAACTGGGCGCGTCGCTCGTCGTCGCCGTCAATACGGACGCGTCGGTAAAACGCCTGGGCAAGGGCGACGACCGCCCGCTGAACACGCTGGCCGACCGCATGGCCGTGCTGGCCGCGCTGGAATCCGTCAGCCTCGTCGTGGAATTCGACGAAGACACGGCGCTGGAAGTCGTCCAGGAAGCCCGCCCCGACATCTATGCCAAGGGCGGCGACTACGTCATGAGCGCCATCCCGGAAGGGAAGGAAGTGATCGCCTACGGCGGCAAGGCCGTCGCGATCGATTTCGCGCACGACCGCTCGACGACCAGGCTCGTCGCGAAGATCCGTCAATACGGCTGATCGGGAACCGGCCGGTCCACGGCCTGATCGAACGATGAGTATTCCGACAGGAGATACTCATGAAGACGATGTTCGTCGTCCTTGTAGCGGGGGCGTTGACCGCCTGCCAGTCATGGCAGCCACGTGGGCCGGAACAACCGCCGCCCCAGCGCGGCGTGGGAACGGGGGCCGGTTCGAGCGGCAGCGCGGGGTCGGGCACCGCCGCCGGCAGCGGCGAGCACATGGGCATGCAAGGCCAGCAGGACATGTGCAAGCTGCATCAACAAATGATGAGCGCCCGCACGCCGGAAGAACGCCAGGCGATCATGGAGCAGGCCATGCCGGACATGCCTCGGGAATCGCGCGAGCGGCATCTGCAGATGATGCAGCAGATGTGTCAATGAGGGGCGATCAGCCGCCGCCTGCGTACCCGTTCTGGCGCCACGCCTCGTAGACGACGGCCACCGTGTTCGACAGGTTCAGGCTGCGGTTGCCCGGCATCATCGGTGGGCGGATGCGCGGGTTGTTGCGACCAGCGATACCATCTGTCGCGCCGAAGAAACGGCCAGACAATTTCCAAGCAAACCGACAAATCAACTACGTCCGCCGCGCCGTGGACCTCGCGGCAATGGATCGAGAGCCGGAGCCCTGCGGGCTATGAGGCTGCTCGACGTCATCCAACTCTCTGCAAATCCCCAAATAGTTCCAGTGCCTCTTTGGCACTTCTGTTCCGACTTCCCTGCGTATCATTAATTCGATCCAGTAATAGGCGTTCGCTTGTTATTGATCAGCCCAAACATTAAAAAAATTGAGAATTCCCGTTCTCGATTTATAACGCAATGTAACTGATTGATCGCGCTTTTCGCCAAATTTTTATGCTGGTGTTTATCGCGCGCGACTGGACAAGACACAGATGCTGTTGTTAAACTTTCCGCCGTCAAATTTATATGGCCTGAACGTAGCAAATTGCGTAAACGGATAATAGGCGTGTTTACAGAATGGTTGAAATTGCTAGCGGTTGATTATCTTGAATTTTCTATAGGCAATAAATAAAGAAATTTGGCAACATTTGCTCGGGTTTTCTCAATGCGAAAACGCAGCACGTCACGCCTCGATAGTGGAGTGCTTCTCCGCCTGAGTTTTCCTCATGTCGACGGCCAAAAAGCGCAATTACTGCCCAATAAGCATAACGCCACAGAATAACTGTCACGCGATTTCGCGTGCGTGTCGGGCTACGGTCTGACGATCCTGATACTGCTCTAAAGGAGATGCAGAGCAAGCTGCTGAATATTGAGCTAATTAGCAGAATGATTGCGATATCGCTAGTCTCCGCGCTGCAACATCGCTAGGCTGTGCGGGGTTTTCTTGCACATAGCTCGTCTCCGGGAATGCAGATCATTCAATATTCGAAACTGATATTAATAGATTGATAATTCGCAATCCAAAGCCAGTCCATGCTGACCTTTATGCATTCGACCTGCGTTGCTCCCAACACTACCAATCGATACCGCTGACATGAATTCGCGCGATCTCGCCGGTGCCTTCCTAAGTGCGCTCACCCAAACCAACCGCCCGATTCGTCTTCGTCTAGCAGGCGAACGACGGCTCCGAGATGATGTACTACTCGTCAAGCGCGTCGTCGGGACCGAGACCATGTGCGGGGGCTTCGAATATCGCTTGCAATGCGTATCAACCCAGTCCGGACTGGCATTAAAGGATTTCATCGCACTGCCGGTTGAACTTCAACTGGTCACCGACCGGGGTGAATTGCGCTCTGTCTGCGGCATCGTCACGCATGCGTTCGCGGGACAAAGCGACGGCGGGTTGGCCACGTACCAGCTGATTGCACGAGATGCGCTCGCAATCATGGAGCAGCGCGTCAACACGCGAGTTTTCCGAAACAAGAACGAAGTGGACGTTGCACTGGCAATTCTCGACGAATGGAGGCAGACGAACGGTGTCCTCGCGAAAGCATTCGATGTTGACACGGCCCAGTTACAGGGGACTTACCCGGCCCGCGAATTCATCATGCAGCACAACGAATCGGACGCCGCCTTTCTGCGCCGTTTGTGGAAACGCCAAGGAATCGCCTGGTTCATGCGCCCAGGACGGGCAAGCCAGGACGACAGTAGGGACATGCCAGCTCATACGCTGGTGTTATTCGACGACGTAACCGGGCTGGCTCAGAATTCCGCCGGCATCGTGCGCTACCACCGCGATCACGCTACCGAGTCACGGGACAGTATCACTACCTGGACCGCCATGCGTAGTCTGAAACCCGGAGGCGTTACGCGCCACAGTTGGGACTACGCAAGCGTCCGTCTTATGGAAACGCAGGCGCTTACGACCATGCAGCAAGGGGCGATGGGAGACCAACTCGCTGCCGGCATCGACGAATACGTGCTCGACGTGCCCCACGCTGGCGACGACTTGAAAGATTATCGTCGTTTGGGCGACCTTCGCATACGTCGACACGAGTACGAAGCGAAGTGCTTCTATGGGGAAAGCGGTGTACGTGACCTGTGCGTCGGTGAATGGATTGGACTGTCCGGCCACCCGAAAATCGACACGCATCCGAGCGATGAGAGACAGTTTGTGATCACTGAGCTCTCGGTCCTGGCTGACAGTAACTTGCCCAAAGCGGTCGACGAGAAAATCCAACGGCTGTTCGTAGCCAATGGATGGCAAACGGAACTGTCAACCTCTAATCTGCTCCAGGCCAACGAAGAACGCGAAGTACGCTACAGCAATCGGTTCACGTGCGTACGTCGCGGCATTCCGATTGTGCCGTCGTTCGATCCTCGGACCGACCTGCCTGTAGCAACGTTACAGAGCGCGTTGGTCGTCGGTCCGGAAGGCGAGGAAGTGCATTGCGACGCAATGGGGCGGGTCAAGATCCGTTTTCCGGCAACCCGGCAACAAGACCACGCAGGCGCGGGTGCGAGTGACACCGACAGCGATTCCGCCTGGGTGCGGGTCGTCAGCACGTGGGCGGGCGGTCAGCGCGGTGCATTCACACTGCCGCGGGTTGGCGATGAGGTCATCGTCGATTTCCTGGGGGGCGATCCCGATAAGCCGCTTATTGTTGGCCAGGTCTACAACGGCGGGGCATTGCCGCCCAAATTCAACCATACCGGCACCCTACCGGAGAACAAATATGTCTCCGGTATCAAAAGCAAGGAAGTGCAAGGGGGGCGCCTGAACCAGCTTCGCCTGGACGATACACCAGAGCAAATCAGCGCACAGCTTGCGAGCGAGCACGGCTACAGCGAATTGAACCTGGGCTGGCTGACACACCCACGGCTGGACGGCAAAGCCCGTCCCCGAGGCGAAGGCGCAGAACTGCGCAGTGATAACTCCGTTGTCATTCGCTCCGCCCAGATCTTGTTGTTGACGACGCAGGCCATGCTGCGAGCACAGGGCAACCAACTGGAACGCGGCATGCTTCAAGGATTGCTTGAGAGTTCGCAGGCACTTCTAAAGGAATTGGGGGAGTTTTCTGAACAGAATCAAGCCATGGCCGTGGACCTGGAACCGCACAAGGACCTGAACGAGAACCTGCGGAATGCCGAGAAAGGCACCAATACCCAGAGCGGCGGGGAGGCCGATACCGCTGCGCCGCTGATCGCACAATATGCACACGGCGGTTTCCTCAGCGCAACCCCTTATTCATCCGTTAGCTATAGCGGCCAACAGCACAATGTGATCGCACAACAGAACATCCAGGTGATCGCGGGCGAGCGCGTCAACATTAATGCTCGACAGGGTATTTCCCTCTTCTCGCAGAAGAATGGAATGAAGTACATCGCGCACACCGGAAAACTCGACATCCAGGCGCAACACGACAGTATTGGCATTGCCGCGGGCAAGGACATGACGATTACTGCCAGTGAAGGCGAGATTACGATCGCTGCCCAAAAGAGCATCAGTCTGATTTGTGGTGGCGCATACATCAAAATAGCGGATGGCAAAATTGAACTGGGGTGCAGCGGAGATTTCACTGTCAAGGCAAGCACGCACAAATGGGATGGCCCAGGCCGGATGTCGTTCGATCTGCCGCACTTCTCGGGTGAAGGAAAACCGCCGGCACAATGGATCGGTCTGGAATATCGAGATGCCGACACTGGCGAGGGAATCGATGGAGCGGAATACGAAATCCATTTCGACAAAGGGCCCGTTTTGAACGGGACGCTCGACGCAAATGGCAAGGTCCGGCGAGAAAACGTTGCAAACAAGCCTGTGAAAAAAGTAATTTATAAACCGCGCAAGGCTGAAAAGGATAAGCCAGCAGCGCCGCTGAGCGATTTGTTGCAAGAATGAAGCATAACGAATACCGACAATATTGATAGCGAGCACACTGAATGGCTGACGTCAATACAACACAAATGCGCGACGCTCTGGCATGGGCTACGAATGACAAGGAAAAAGCCAAAGAGCCGAGTACGAATCCAATCGTATGGTTCTGGGAAGCGATCGAGGGCGACTTCAACGAAGATCGATCAACCGCCCAGTTACTCACCGATGCTGCAATTTCGATGATTCCGTTAGTCGATCAAATTTGCGACCTGCGCGATCTCATAGCAAATTGCAAAAAGCTCAGTCACGATTCCAAGGATAAAGCGGCATGGCTGGCTTTGGTCCTGACCCTCATTGGCCTGTTCCCGACACTTGGCTCATTACTCAAGGGTGTACTCAAAATTATCTTTGCACACGTCAGGCGTGTCGGCATTGACCAGACGGCAAAGGCTGTCGAAAGAGGAATGTCGTGGGTGATCGTATATTTGCGAAGGGAAGAGGTTCAAAAATACATCAAGGCTCACAAAGTCGATCGTGTGTTTGCATGGCTTGCAACTGGGGTTAAAGAGCTTCGCGCTCGAGTAAATACAAAGGCACTGCTTGCTGCATTTGATACGGCAATTTCTGCACTTGAGGGAATGGTTAACAAGGTCAGGCTTGTACCGACCATCTATAGCAAAGCCAAGGCCGCATTGGAGCAGGCTAAGGCGATACGGCTGGCGGCGAACCAGCGCTTGGAAGAAACGCTTAAGCCCGTCCACGATATATTGACCACGATTATATTGAACCTGGAGCGCCGAGCTCTCGAGAGAGAGCATGCGATCTTAAACGCGAGCAATATTCACTTCTGTGGTGCGCTTCCGGAGGCGGATGCGATTGCCTTGATGCGGCAACATCAGCCAACGTGGCTAAGCAAGACCGGCGACAAGTATCTTGCACCCGCAGTGGTCTCAAATTATCAATCTGACGTGGACAGGCTTTCCGCGAAAATTGATGCAGTTGGCAATCCTCGGCCGAAAGAAGATATTTTCCCTCACTTAACCGAGCAAAATATCGAGTCCTTCCATACTCTACAAGCGCACACAATCAAAGGCCCCGCTCGTCTGTATCGCATCCTTGCTCCGAACAGCCGTGGCATGAGCGATTGTTGGGTGTCAGAAGAGATCTTCAATAAATTGCAGAATTCTCCCAATCCAAAGGAAGCTTGGCGCAGATATTTGGCCGTTTGGCCCGATTGGAATGTCAACGGACAATTCGTAATTTACGATGTGAAAGCAGGCGAGTCATTGAATGTCTGGCGTGGCCCGGCTTCCAGTCAAAAAAAGGATGGGCTTCCAGGCAACTTCCTCGAGGGCGGGTGGGAGCAAATTGTTTTCAAGATTGAACGCACCGATCCGCGCAACGATACTTTGACGTATTATGAGTTACTGAAAAGTTCGAAAGGAACAACGCTGGGCCCGCCGCTGACGCAGGCCCAGGTCAACCATATTACGGCATCGATGGATCAGTCTCAAAAAGCGGACTTTCTTGCCCGACATATTGGGCTGCGCCAGCAAATTAACCATCCAAACATTAGTGGGCCGTTTGATACCGGATGGGGTTACACAGAATTTGACGGAGTCTGGACGTCGGACAAAATAGGCCTGCCAGCTCTGCCTGGACAGACGACTGCAATTTCTAAGGGGGCGATATGAACACACCAAGAGATCAATTTCCGTTATCGGCATGGCACAAGACTCAGGCAGCCATGCTTTATCATTATGCCTCGATGGGTTACTTGAAGGGCTTACATCAAATGGTGAGCTCATTAATGGATGGCGAGATTGATCCATTAATAAATCTGGCTAGGGAGCAGGGGCGGGATGCGGTATTGAGGGATGCGCAGTGGGGCGACAGGAACACCGTGCAGAATTGGGCAAACAGTGCATGGCCTTTTTTAAGCGATTTTCGACAATCGCTTACAAGAGACATCGCGTTGCGCACCATGGAGCAATATAAAATCACTGGCGCCAACCAATGCTTACGCGGCTTGAATGAATTCTCAATGAATTGGGCAACACCGGATGAAGAAGAGAAAATTCAGGCAATATTGCAGAAAATAAGTCGTTATGCAAGGAACATTGACTACACCATGGATGATTGGCCAAACAGTCGGTGGGACGATTACGGCTTTGCATATAATTATCCTGGATTTTCGGCGCAGTTTCCGCGCATCCCGAAATTTCGCGTGCGTACCGATGTGACGGCAGAAAGCTCCAAGGTCCCACCCCGTACTGGAGTGTATGTCTCATCAGATGATCCCAATGCCGCGTTGCAATTTGCGTGGACCGGTGGCGGGGGTGGAAAACTTCGTCCCGCATCCACATTCAACGAAATCGGCCTCGATGCCCTCCAGCAGGTTGGCCGAAAAGACCTTTGGTTTAATGGCGAAAAAATGTTTGCGTTTGTTCAATCGCAGAAATATGCATCGTTATTCGCAAGCAAAATGGTGATTCCTGGTAAGCCGGATCCATTCCTCGCTCCGTCATTGGTGGCACGTTCCGCCTTTACTGACATCCCTTCGAATTGGTATTTCGTCGAAATCATCAATGACGAATTCGAAGACATCGCCGTTGTCAACGAGGACGATAGCCGCACGATAAGCACCCATGAGCATTTGCGCGTGAAAGGAGGTCATGCCTGTGTTCGTGCCGGATATTGGTTCACGCCAGCAAAATCCGAATCGCGTCGTTACTTTAAGGGCGGTGAAATTATGCCTGCCTTCGGCACTGATTACGGCGTTACATACTGGCAGTGGGACGAGAATCAGCTGTAAAATTCTTTACCACCGGAGCCCTAACCGCACAGGAGAACGTCCATGAAAGGTGTGATTCGATTGGGCGATTTGACCAGTCACGGTGGCAAGGTTGTCATCGCATCCGCCACCTCTACGGTCAATGGTCTTGCCGTTGCACGGCAAGGTGACGCATGTGTCTGCCCCATCCCCGGGCATTCGATATGCGTGATCATTGAGGGTGACCCGTCCGTGTTGATCGGCGGGGTTCCTGTTGCCTTTCACGGTCACAGAACGTCATGCGGTGCAAGTCTTATCTCTTCCGCCTTCACCTCGGGAACACCGTAATCGCGCGTGTGGGAGTTGCTGGTTATGTGTGCAAGTGTCGGGTGAAAACGCTCTGGCGGGCCGGTCGCCTCAGCCCCCACCCGCGTACCCGTTCTGGCGCCACGCCTCGTAGACGACGACGGCCACCGTATTCGACAGGTTCAGGCTGCGATTTCCCGGCATCATCGGCAGGCGGATGCGCTGGGCCGGCGGGAACGATTCGCGCAACGCCGGGTCCAGGCCGCGCGATTCGGCCCCGAACACGAACACGTCGCCCGGACGGAACGCGGCATCCGCAAACGGCGACGAGCCGTGCGTCGTCATGGCGAACATGCGCGTAGGGTCCGGCTGCGTGTCGGCCAGGAAGGCGTCCCAGTTCTTGTGGACCTTCATCGTGGCGTAGTCGTGGTAGTCGAGGCCGGCGCGGCGCATCTTGGCGTCGTCCAGCGGGAAGCCGAGCGGCTCGATCAGGTGCAGCTGCGCCCCCGTGTTCGCGCACAGGCGGATGACGTTGCCCGTGTTGGGCGGAATCTCGGGTTCGACCAGTACGACGTGAAACATTTACTCTCCTTCAGTTACGGGTGGGGCGGCGTACGCGCAAAGACGAAATTCGTCACGCGTGCCGCGCCGAAGCGCTTGAGCGTCGCGGCCAGTTCGCCCAGCGTGTGGCCGCTCGTCATGACGTCGTCGACGAGGCCGACGTGGCGGCCCTCGACGAGGTCCGGGTCCTCCACGGCGAATGCGCCGCGTACATTTTGCGCACGCACGCTCGGCGCCACGCCCGACTGGGCTTTTGTTTCGAGCGTGCGCAGCGCCAGCGCCGGATGACATGCTACCCCGAGCGCCGCCGCCAGGGGGCGCGCGATTTCCAGCGCCTGGTTGAAGCCGCGTTCGACAAGCCGTCCCGGACCCAGCGGGACCGGGCACAGCAGATCGGGCAGCGGCAGGCCGGGCCGGGCCAGCACGGCATCGCGGATCTGGCGCGCGAACCACGGCGCGAGCGCGAGGCGGGCGCCGAATTTTAATTGAAGCACGAGCTGGTCGAGGGGAATCGCGTAATCGACGGCGGCGATGGTCGCGTCGAACGCGGGTGGATGGCTCAGGCAGGCGCCGCATATCGCATTGCCCGCACCAACCGGATTGGCACACTGCCCGCAGCGCGACGGCCGCGCTCCTGCATACGCTTCCCGGCACGCCGCGCACACGACATCATCGCACCCGCCCCCGCACAGGGCGCACAGCGACGGCATCAGCACGCGCAACCAATGCTGGAGGGACAAATAACGGGTCATCATCGTGATTTCTACCCATCATGTACACTCCCGCCATTATCCCATTCACCGCAGCCCCATCATGGTTTCACCCCAAGCCCCCTCCAGGATGAGCGCCCCGATCGATCCGGTCCGCGTGCGCCAGCTGTTCGCCGACCCCGCCCGGGTCGCCCCATCCGATTTCCTGCGGCGCGAAATCGCGAGCCGCATGTTCGACCGCCTCACGCTCGTCAAGACGTCGCCGCGCCAGGTGCTCGACGCGGGCTGCGGCCTCGGCGTCGACATCGCCGAGCTGCAAAAACGCTACCCGGCCGCGCAGGTGCTCGGCCTGGACGCCGTGCCGGCGATGCTCGCGACCGCCGCGGCCGCCACGTCTGCGCCCCGGTCCCTGTTGAGCCGTTTGCTCCCCGCCAAAGCCGGTATCGATCTCGTTTGCGCCGACTTCGGCAACCTGCCGTTCGGCCCGAACTCGCTCGACCTGGTCTGGTCGAACCTGGCATTGCACTGGCATCCCCAACCGGATCGCGTGTTCGCCGAGTGGCGTCGCGTGCTGCGCGTGGATGGTTTGCTGATGTTCTCGAATTTCGGTCCGGACACCTTCCGCGAACTGCGTGCCGCGTTCGCGGCCATGGACGAGACCCCGCACACGCTGCCGTTCGTCGACATGCACGACTTCGGCGACCAGCTCGTGGAAGCGGGGTTCACGACGCCCGTCATGGACATGGAACAGATCACGGTGACGTACGACACGGCCGACAAGCTGCTGGCCGACGTGCGCGCGTTCGGCGGCAACCCGCTCGCGACGCGCCGCCGCGGCCTCGTCGGCCGGGCAGCATGGCAGCGCATGCGCGACGCGCTGGAAGCGGGGCGCCGCGCGGACGGCAAGCTGGGCCTGACGTTCGAGGTCATCTACGGCCACGCGTTCCGGCCGGCACCAAAGACGACGGCCGCGGGCGAGGCGATCGTCCGCTTCCAGCCGCCCAAGCCGCGGTAAGACCCATGCATCCTGTATACGATCGCGGTAATTTTCCTTGAATAAAAATTACCGCTTTCAGTATAATCAAACACACTTTTTTCGACTGGATCAAAAAAGCGCTAAAAAATTAAGCATAAAGGCGTGAAGTCGAGGGTTGGAGCATCACCCGGGGATACAAGGCAGCGTATCGGGTATCCCCCGCAAGCAAGGTTTGAAGGCATCGTTCATCGAGGGTCCCAGACGGTTCCCGGCTGGACGGTGTCGAGTCCCGAAGCGTCCGCCGGCGCGACGGGAAGTGGTTGCGTTTAGTTTAAAAAGGATTTCAGAACGGAAGTTGTCTTCCGTGGTTCCTCCATGGCGAGCCATAGGAGGGCCGCTTCCGTTCTAGAAATTTCTCTTCTAAAGGTGGTTGGGGACAACATGACATATGCAAAACGATTCAAAGCGTTGATGCTCGGTCTCGCGTTAGCGGCCAGCATCCCGGCGATGGCGGCTACCGAGCCCGTCATTACCGGTCGTCCAGTGGAACATCAGCTCAACATGCAGGCGCCCGTGACGGGCATTGCAGCCTATATCTATAGCCTGCATAACTGGATGATGGTGGTCTGCCTGGTCATCTTCATCGGCGTGTTCGGCGTCATGTTTTATTCGGTGTTCAAGCACCGCAAGTCCCTCGGCCACAAACCGGCCACCTTCCACGAATCCACCACGGTCGAGATCGCCTGGACCGTCGTACCGTTCCTGATCGTCATCGGCATGGCCCTGCCGGCGACGCACGCCGTCGTGCAGATGAAGGACACCTCCAACCCCGACCTGACCATCAAGGTCACCGGCATGCAGTGGAAATGGGGCTATGACTACCTGAAGGGCGAGGGCGAAGGCATCTCGTTCCTGCAGAACCTGGCCACGCCGCGCACGCAGGTGGGCGAGCCGGGCATCGCGCCGACCGAGAAGCGCACCGAGAACTACCTGCTCGAGGTCGACAATCCCGTCGTCGTCCCGGTCGGCAAGAAGGTCCGCCTCGTGCTGACCGCCAATGACGTCATCCACTCGTGGACGATTCCCGCCTTCGCCGTCAAGCAGGACGCCATCCCCGGCTTCGTGCGCGACACGTGGTTCAAGGCCGAGCAGATCGGTACGTACCGCGGCAACTGCGTCGAGTTGTGCGGCAAGGAACACGCGTTCATGCCGATCGTCGTGAAAGTCGTTTCCGCTGAAGACTACACCGCGTGGGTCAACGGCGAGAAGAAGCGCATGGCCGCGCTGGCCGACGACCCGAACAAGGTCTGGACCATCGACGAGCTCAAGACGAAGGGCGAGAAAGTCTACGCGGCCAATTGCGTGGCCTGCCACCAGGCCAACGGCCAGGGCGTGCCGAGCGCGTTTGCCTCGCTGGTCGGTTCGCCGGTCGTCACCGGTCCCAAGGCCGAACAGATCGCCGTGCTGCTGAATGGTAAGCACAGCGGCAAGTATCCGTCGGCGATGCCGGCGTGGAAGCAGCTGTCGGATTCCGAGATCGCTTCCGTCATCACTTATACCCGCAACAACTGGACCAACAAGGCCGACGAGAACATCGTCCAGCCTTCCGAAGTCCTGGCTGCCCGCGGCAAATAAGACAAGACAAGCAACAAGCGTTTGGATTACAGGGACCGGGCCGTACCGCGTCACCGCACCACGGCCTTGCTGTCCCGCACGACTAGGATACTGACATGACTTCCAGCACTATCGATCATACTCACGATCATGGCCACGACCACGCGCACGACCATCCGGTCGGCGCGCGCCGCTGGCTCTTTGCCACCAACCACAAGGACATCGGTACGCTGTACATGTGGTTCGCGTTCATCATGCTGCTCTCGGGCGGCGTGCTGGCGCTGATGATCCGCACCGAGCTGTTCCAGCCCGGCCTGCAGTTCTTCCGCCCCGAGTTCTTCAACCAGCTGACCACCATGCACGGCATCGTGATGGTGTTCGGCGCGATCATGCCGGCCTTCGTCGGCTTCGCCAACTGGATGATCCCGCTGCAGATCGGCGCATCCGACATGGCGTTCGCGCGCATGAACAACTTCTCGTTCTGGCTGCTGCCGCCGGCCGCGATCCTGCTGGCCGCGTCGTTCTTCGTCCCGGGCGGCGCCACCGCCGCCGGCTGGACGCTGTACGCGCCGCTGTCGACGCAGATGGGCCCGGGCATGGACATGGCGATCTTCGCCCTGCACATCATGGGCGCGTCGTCGATCATGGGTTCGATCAACATCATCGTCACGATCCTGAACATGCGCGCGCCGGGCCTGACCCTGATGAAGATGCCGATGTTCTGCTGGACCTGGCTGATCACTGCCTACCTGCTGATCGCCGTGATGCCGGTCCTGGCCGGCGCCATCACGATGACCCTGACCGACCGTCACTTCGGCACCTCGTTCTTCAACGCGGCCGGCGGCGGCGATCCGGTCATGTACCAGCACATCTTCTGGTTCTTCGGCCACCCCGAGGTCTACATCATGATCCTGCCGGCCTTCGGCATCGTCTCGCAGATCATCCCGGCCTTCGCCCGCAAGCCGCTGTTCGGCTACGCGTCGATGGTGTACGCAACGGCTTCCATCGCGATCCTGTCGTTCATCGTGTGGGCGCACCACATGTTCACCACCGGCATGCCGGTGACGAGCCAGCTGTTCTTCATGTACGCGACGATGCTGATCGCGGTGCCGACCGGCGTGAAGGTGTTCAACTGGGTCGCCACGATGTGGAAGGGCTCGATGACGTTCGAGACCCCGATGCTGTTCGCCGTCGGCTTCATCTTCGTGTTCACGATGGGCGGCTTCACGGGCCTGATCCTGGCCGTGACCCCGATCGACATCCAGGTGCAGGACACCTATTACGTCGTCGCCCACTTCCACTACGTGCTGGTCGCCGGCTCGCTGTTCGCCCTGTTCGCCGGCTTCTACTACTGGGCCCCGAAGTGGACCGGCCACATGTATCCGGAAGGCCGCGGCAAGACGCACTTCTGGCTGTCGCTGATCACTTTCAACGTCACGTTCTTCCCGATGCACTTCCTGGGCCTGGCCGGCATGCCGCGCCGTTACGCCGACTATGCCGTGCAGTTCACGGACTTCAACCAGATCGTGTCGATCGGCGCGTTCGGCTTCGGCCTGTCGCAGGTGTACTTCCTGTTCTTCGTCGTGCTGCCGACCATCCGTGGCGGCAAGCCGGCCGAAGCGAAACCGTGGGAAGGCGCCGAAGGCCTGGAGTGGACCGTGCCGAGCCCGGCGCCGTTCCACACGTTCGAAACGCCGCCGCTGGTGAAGTGAGAGCGCGATGGACGTCGACCGTTCGCAGCAGATCAGGAAGAACAACCGGCGCACGGCCCTGTGGCTGGCCGGGCTCGCGCTGTTCTTCTTCGTCGTGCTGTTCGTCAAGCGCCTGTGGCTGAACTGAGGTTGTCATGCAAGCGGAAACGAATGCAGGCCGCCACGAAGAGAGTGGCCGCCTGCGTCTGAACCGGACCACGCTGATCAAGCTGGTGGTGGTCGCCGGCATCATGTTCGGCTTCGGCTACGCATTGGTGCCGATCTACCGCCAGGTGTGCGAGGCGCTCGGCATCAACGTGCTCACGCAGAAGGACGGCACGGTCGCGGCCCCGGTGAACAGCCAGGTCGACAAGACGCGCACGATCACCGTGGAACTGGACGGCAACGCCCAGGGCCCGTGGCGCTTCCGCCCGACCCAGCGCAGCATCGACGTGCACCCGGGCGAGATGGCGACCGTCGTCTACGAAGTCGTGAACACGCAAGGCCGCACGGTGAAGGCGCAAGCCATCCCGAGTTATGCGCCGCAGTCCGCGACGCCGCATTTTAAGAAGGTCGAGTGCTTCTGCTTCAAGGAGCAGGTGCTGAAACCGCACGAGGCGCGCCAGATGCCGGTCGTGTTCTTCATCGACCCGAAGCTGCCGCGTGAAGTGAAGAACATCACGCTGTCGTACACGTTCTTTGAAATCGGTGGCGCCGTGACGGCGCAACAATAATGGCCAGCGACGATCCACGCGAACCCGTAAAAACCGCGTCGTTCGGCGCCACGATGAAGGCCGTGTTCTGGTCGTTCTTCGGCGTACGCAAGCGCCGCGACTACGAGCACGACGCGGCCAACCTGAACCCGATCCACGTGATCGTGGGCGGGCTGATCGGGGTGGCGCTGTTCATCGGCATCCTGGTGTTCATCGTGCGCATGGTCGTTGCAAAAAGTTAAAACACACAGCAACACGAAGGCAGGGAAGCGCAGTACCCGAAATTCGACACAATGCTTGATTGAGGAGATATACATGAGTTCGCCCCATTCCGCGCCGTACTATTTCATCCCCGGCCCATCGCGCTGGCCGATGGCTGCCGGCATCTCGATGCTGGTCACGATGGCCGGCGCTTCCGGCTGGGTCAACGGCACCGCCTGGGGACCCGGCGTGTGCACCGCCGGCATCGTCGCGATGCTGATCGTGCTCTATAACTGGTTCGGCGACGCCATCGGCGAGTCGGAATCCGGCAAGTACGGCGAGCGCATCGACCTGTCCTACCGCTGGTCGATGAGCTGGTTCATCTTTTCCGAGGTGATGTTCTTCGGCGCCTTCTTCGGCGCGCTGTTCTACGCACGTGCGATTTCGATGCCGTGGCTGTCCGACCTCGACCACAAGGTCATCTGGCCTGATTATTCGGGCCACTGGGGCAACGTCGGCCCGGCCGGCACCGTGGAGCAGTTCAGCACCATGGGCCCGTTCCCGATCCCGACCATCAACACGGCGCTGCTGCTGACCTCGGGCGTGACCCTGACGATCGCCCACCACGCCCTGCGCGCCGGCCACCGTGCCCGCACCGCGCTGTTCCTGTTTGCGACGATCCTGCTGGGCGCCATCTTCATGGGCTTCCAGGCGTATGAATACCACCACGCGTACAGCGAACTGAACCTGAAGCTGACCTCGGGCATCTATGGCTCGACCTTCTTCATGCTCACGGGCTTCCACGGCTTCCACGTGACGATGGGCGCGATCATGCTGTCCGTCGTGCTGTACCGTCTGCTGCGCGGCCACTTCACGCCGGAACACCACTTCGCGTTCGAAGGTGCGGCGTGGTACTGGCACTTCGTCGACGTCGTGTGGCTGGGCCTGTACGTCGTCGTGTACTGGCTGTAATCAAGGCAGCTTCGAAACCGTCGTTCCCGCCTGCGCGGGAACGACGTTTTTGTTAGTGCAGTCCTTTAGGCTGGATCCACCCCATCTTGTACGAGAACAGCACCAACAGGAACAGCGTGATCGACAGCCCGACCCGCATCGCCAGCGCCTGCACGGTGCGGTTGCTGCGGCCCTTGTCGCGCATCAGGAAGAAGAGGGCGGAGGCGAGGCTGCCGATGATGAGCACGAAGGCGATGGCGACGACGGTTTTCATGGGCGGCCGGTAGAGAGTTGTTTTGGTTGTACGATCATTGTATGCGACTGCGCTTCCGTTTCCGAACCATTCCTTTTGTTGCGACACTCGTGCTGGTCGCGGTCGGCATCCTGCTCGGCAACTGGCAGGTGCGCCGCGCGGCGGAGAAGACCACATTGCAAGCCCGGCTCACGCAGCGCGCCGCCTTGCCGCCGCTCGTGCTGGACGGGAAGCCGGTCGATCCCGCTGCTGTCGAATATCGCCGTGTCATTGTGACCGGGGAATTCGTCCCCAACTGGCCGCTGTTCCTCGACAATCGCCCGTTCGAAGGCCGCTCCGGATTCATTGTGCTGATGCCGTTTAAAATAGCGGGTGGCGGCGACGTTGTCCTCGTCGCGCGCGGCTGGGTCCCGCGCGATCCGGCCGTGCACGACCGCGTGCCGCAGGTGGCCACGCCGAGCGGCCGCACGACCATCGAAGGATTGGCCGTGCTGCATCCGGCGCGCGTGATGGAACTCGGCAAGGCGCCGCCGCCCCGGCCCGGCGCCATCGTCCAGAACGTCGACCCGGCCGGCTTCGCCCAGGCCAGCGGCCTGCGCACCTTGCCCGTTCTGGTGGAGCAGACGAGCCCGGACGGCTCCGACCTCGCCCGCAAATGGCCGGCCCCCGCGGTCGACGTCGACCGCAACAAGGGCTACGCATTCCAGTGGTATGCGCTGGCCGCGATGGCCTTTCTATTTTTTGTGATAACAGGATTTCGAAGTGGAACCAAACAAGCTGGCTGAACCGGCAATCGACCCGAAGCGCGCCCGCAAGCGCGGCCGCTGGATGCTGTGGCTGGTGCTGCTCGTGTGCGCATCGCCGATGATCGCGTCGTACTTCACCTATTACGTCATCAAGCCCGAAAAGCGCAACAACTACGGCACCCTGATCGACCAGCGCGCCCACCCGGTCCCCGCGATGGCGACGACCACGCTGGACGGCCGCCCGCAGGCACTGGAACAGTTCAAGGGCAAGTGGGTCATGCTGATGGTCGGGTCGGGCGCATGCCCGGACGTATGCCAGAAGCAGTTGTTCGCGCTGCGCCAGCTGCGCCTGATGCAGGGGAAGGAAGCCGATCGCATCGAGCGCGTCTGGCTCATCACCGACCAGGAACCGCTGGACACGCTGATCATCCGCGAATACGACGGCACGCACATGCTGCGCGCGGACGCCGCGACGGTGACGCAATGGCTGCCGACCGATAACGGTACGACGCCGGCCGACCACATCTACCTGATCGACCCGCTGGGCCATTTGATGATGCGCTTCCCGAAGGATCCGCAGCTGCAGGAAGTGCGCAAGGTGTACAAGGACATCTACAAGCTGTTGAAGGCGTCGGCCGTCGGGTAAAGCGTTATGGACGTTACGAATTTCATCCTGCTGGCCCTGACCGGCATCCTGGCGGCCAGCGTGCCGCTCGCGCTCGTCTGGACGGCGACAGGCACCCACAAATACCGCAAGCTCGCGTGGGTGATCGCGTTCTTCACGTTCGACCTGATCGTGTTCGGCGGTTTTACGCGCCTGACCGACTCGGGTCTCGGCTGCCCGGACTGGCCCGGCTGCTACGGCGAAGCGAACCCGTTCCTCGCGCATGAACACATCGCCGCGGCCGAGGCGCTGATGCCCACCGGTCCCGTGACGAAAGTGAAAGCGTGGATCGAGATGATCCACCGCTTCCTCGCGATGGGGATCGGCTTCCTGATCATCGGCCTGATGGTCGCGTCGTGGCTGGAATGGCGCAAGGCACGGGCACGCGGCGCGCGGCCGGCGCACGGGCCCGCGCTGCCGACCCTCCTGTTCGTGTGGGTGTGCGTGCAGGGCGCGTTCGGCGCGTGGACCGTCACCCTGAAGCTGCAGCCGGTCATCGTCACCCTGCACCTGCTGTTCGGCCTGACCCTGCTGGCGCTGGCCGTGTGGCTGGCCGGGCGCGAGGACAACCTGCTGGCCAGGCCGCCGGCCGTTCCGGCGCCCGTATTGCGCAAGCTGCGTCCGCTGGCCTGGCTGTCGGGCGCCGTCCTGCTTGTCCAACTGGCATTGGGCGGGTGGGTGAGTACCAATTACGCGACACTGGCGTGCAGCGATTACCCCCTTTGTAATGGACAAATTGTCCCAGAGATGGATTGGCAACATGGCTTCACCTTGTGGCGCGAGCTGGGCAAGACGGCGGCCGGACACTATCTGCCGTTCTCGGCGCTGACGGCGATCCACTGGGTGCACCGCAACTTCGCGCTCGTCGTCGTGCTCGTACTGGGCTATACGGCGTGGCGCGCGTGGCGTCTGCCGGGCCTGCACGGGACGGCGCGCAACCTCGTGCTGGTGCTTGTCGCCCAGGCAACGACGGGCATCGCGACGGTGTTCCTGAACTTCCCGTTGCCGATTGCGGTGCTCCACAACGCGGGGGCGGCTGGCCTCGTCCTTCTGGTGACCATGTTAAACTACAAGGTACAGTATCAACTCGAGCTGGCGCTGCGCAGTCCACGACGTGAGGCGGCGACGTCCGCGAGCCACCCATGATTACGCAAACCGCCATCCACAAACCGCCCAGCCGCGTTGCCCAGTACTGGGCGCTGACCAAGCCGCGCGTCACGCAGCTGGCCGTCTTCTGCGCCGTGATCGGCATGTTCCTCGCCACCGACGGTTTTCCGGGCTGGCACGTGCTCGCCTGGGGCACGGTCGGCATCTGGCTGCTGGCCGGCGCCGCGTTCGCCGTCAACTGCCTGATCGAGGCGGAAGTCGACGCCCGCATGGCCCGCACGGCCCGCCGCGCCACCGCGATGGGCGAGCTGTCGACCACGCAGGTCCTGATCTTTTCCGCCATCATCGGCGGTGCCGGCATGGGCATCCTGTACACGATGGTCAATCCGCTGACGATGTGGCTCACGTTCGTCACCTTCGTCGGCTATGCGCTGATCTACACGGTCCTGCTGAAACCGAACACGCCGCAGAACATCGTCATCGGCGGCCTGTCGGGCGCGATGCCGCCGGCCCTCGGCTGGGCCGCCGTCGCGGGCGAAGTGCCGATGCAGGCCTGGCTGCTCGTATTGATCATCTTCGTCTGGACCCCGCCGCATTTCTGGGCCCTCGCCATGTACCGCCGCGACGACTACGTGCGTTCCGGCCTGCCGATGCTGCCCGTCACGCACGGCATGCAGTACACGGGCCAGCAGGTGTGGCTGTACTCCGTCGCGCTGGCGGCCTGCACGCTGTTCCCGTTCGCCGTCGGCATGAGCGGCGTCGTGTACCTCGCGGCGGCCATCGTCCTGAACGCGGTCTTCCTGCGCTACGGCTGGATGATCCACAAGCACTACAGCGACCAGGTCGCGCGCAAGGCGTTCGCCTGGTCCATCGTCTACCTGTCGCTGCTGTTCGCCGCGCTGCTCGTCGACCACTACGTGAAACACTACCTGCCGATCTGATGATGAAAAAACTGCTGCCCGTCCTCGTCGCCGCCTGCGCGCTGACCGTCTCCATCGCCGCATGCGACAAGCTGCCGGGCAAGCAGAAGGAATCCTTCCAGAACACGGACGTCACCGGCCTCGATTACGCGAAAGGTTTTACGCTGACCGACCACACGGGCAAGCCGCGCACGCTGGCCGACTTCAAGGGCAAGGCGGTCGTCGTCTTCTTCGGCTACACGCAATGTCCGGACGTGTGCCCGACCACGATGGCGGAGATGGCCACCGTGATGCAGAAACTGGGGCCGCTGGCCGACCAGGTGCAGGTCCTGTTCATCACCCTCGACCCCGAGCGCGACACGCAGGAACTGCTGGCCAACTACGTGCCCGCGTTCGACAAGCGCTTCCTCGGCCTGCGCGGCACGCTCGACCAGACGGCGAAGACGGCCAAGGAATTCAAGGTGTTCTATTCGAAGGTGCCGGGCACGGACCCGGGCAGCTACACGATCGACCACACGGCCGGCAGCTACGTCTTCGACCGCGACGGCCGCCTGCGCCTGTTCATCCGCCACGGCCAGGGCCCCGATCCTATCGTGCACGACCTCCGTGAGTTATTATCCTGACATCGTAAACACCCGATGATCAGGTTGAATGGACAAACGACCAGGTAGAAACTACACGCGCGCCGGCGTGGTCATTCTGCTGACGCTCGGCTGCCTCTACGTCCTGCAACCCTTCCTGGCCGCGATCCTGTTCGCGGCCGCCGTCGTCATCTCGTCCTGGCCGCTGTACCAGCGCCTGCTGCTGCGCCTGCGCGGCCGGCGCACGCTCACCGCGCTGACGATGACGCTCTCCCTGACGCTGCTCGTGATCATCCCGCTGGCGCTCGTCGCGTACAACCTCGCGGACAACGTCGCATCGTCGTTCGACCAGATCCGCGCCGCGCTGAACCACGGCGAGCTGCTGCCGCCCGCATGGATCCGCGACATCCCGCTCGTCGGCGACCAGCTCGACAACTACCTGCGCCAACTGGTCGCCAGCCGCGACCGCATGATGGAACTCGCGCGGCGCATGGTCGAACCGGCGCGCCATGCGCTGCTGTCCGGCGGCATCATGCTGGGCGCCGGTGTCGCGCAGATGAGTCTCGCGGCGTTCGTCAGCTTCTTCTTTTATCGCGACGGCGAAGCACTGATGGCCGTCATCAAGGCCGCCATGCACCGGATCATGGACGAGGAGGCGGAATCCGTCGCGGAAATCGTCAGCCAGACCGTGCGCGGCGTGATGTACGGCCTGCTCGGCACGGCGCTGGCGCAGGCGCTCGTCGCGGCGCTGGGCTTTTTCATCGCGGGCGTGCCCGCGGTGCCGCTGCTGTCGGTGCTCGTGTTCGTGTCGTCCCTGATCCCCGTCGGGCCGCCGATCGTGTGGGGCGGGGCGGCCGTGTGGCTGTTCGCGCAGGGCGAGACCGGATGGGCCATCTTCATGCTCGTGTGGGGCTTCTTCCTGATCAGCGGCGTCGACAACGTCGTGCGCCCGATGCTGATCAGCCGCGGTTCCAGCCTGCCGTTCCTGCTCACGCTCCTCGGCGTGCTGGGCGGCGTGATCGCATTCGGCTTCGTCGGCATGTTCATCGGGCCGACCTTGCTCGCGGTCGGGTACTCGCTGATGAGCGGGTGGACCCACACGAAGGATCCGATCGTCAGGCAGAACGGCGACGGCGTCTAGGGACGCGACACGGCCGGGGCCCCCGCGTCAAATTTCCTTGCGGAAATGATATGAGATTTCGTTAGTCAGATTAATGATTAATGGACTATTAACGATCGTCTCGTGCATACACAATTGTTCGATCCACTACGGTTACCGTGCCGCTTTCACGCAGGCGATGGAAAGCCGCCGGAACCTACTCGAACGATACGGAGACGATGATGCAACTGAAAAAGACGTTGGCCCTGACGCTGGGCCTGCTGTTCTCGCTGGGCGCGAACGCCGAGACATACCGCTGGGATAACGTTGCAATGGGCAGCGGCGGGTTTGTCACCGGCGTCGTTCCCAGCAAACTCGAGCGTGGTGTGGTCTATGCCCGCACCGACGTGGGCGGTTCATACCGCTGGGATGGCTTCAATGAACGCTGGATCCCGCTGACGGACTGGCTCAGCGAGAGCGATACCGGCCTGATGGGCGTCGAGTCGATCGCGGTCGACCCGCGCAATCCTGGGACCGTCTACATGCTGGCGGGTACCAGCTACTTCAGCAACGGCAAGACCGTGATCATGCGTTCGACCGACTATGGCCAGCATTTCGACTTGGTCGACGTGACGGCCAAGTTCAAGGCCCACGGGAATGGCATGGGCCGCCAGAATGGCGAGCGCCTCCAGGTCGACCCGGGCTCGAGCAACGTGCTGTACGTCGGCACGCGCGCCAATGGCCTGTTCAAGAGCGTCGACTCGGGCAAGACCTGGACCCGCCTGAATGGCCTGAACGTCAACGAGACCGCGAACGGCAACGGCATCAGCTTCGTGCTGCTCGATCCGACCAGCGTCAGCGGCGGCACGGCCAAGCGCATCTTCGTCGGCGTGTCGCGCTTCGGCTCGGTGGGCCCGAACCTGTACATGAGCAAGGACGGCGGCGTGACCTTCGCGCCGGTCGCGGGTGCGCCGACGAGCCTGATGCCGCAGCGTGCGGCGATGACGTCCAAGGGCCGCCTGTACCTGACCTACGCCAACGGCGCCGGACCGCATAACCTGGGCGACAGCGAGCCGATGAACAAGGGCCAGATCTGGGAATACAACACGGTCGGCGGCGCCTGGACCAACATCACGCCGGCGGGCATGAACTTCAACGCATTCGGCGGCATCAGCGTCGACCCGGGCAATCCCAAGCACCTGATCGCCTCGACCATCAACATGTACTGGCTGGTGGAGAAGGGCCGTTCCAGCAATGGCGATCACATCTTCACCTCCTACGATGCGGGCCGCAGCTGGACCGACCTGAACGAAGACCGTGGCCTGACGATCGATCCGAACGGCGTCGACTGGATCCGCGACGTGTCGATCCACTGGGCCGGCGACGTCGAGTTCGACCCGTTCGATCCGAAGACGGCGTGGGTCATTTCCGGCGCCGGGCTGTACAAGACGACCGATCTGGATGCCCCGGTCAGCACCTGGAAGTTCGACGTGCACGGCATGGAAGAGACCGGTGCCTATTCCGCCGAAAGCATCCCGGGCGGGCCGCTGGTGTCCGTCGTCGGCGACTTCGACGGGTTCATCCACACCGATCCGGCCCAGTACGGTCAGCGTCACTCGCCGTCGATGGGCAGCACGAGCGGCCTGGCGATCGCGCCGCTGGCAACGCAGGTGATGGCGCGGGTGGGTAGCAGTGCCATGTACGTCTCGACCAATATGGGCGCGAGCTGGCAACAGGCGACGTCCATGAACGGCACGTACGGCAGGCTGGCCCTGTCGGCCGACGGCGCCGTGCTGCTGCACAGCCCGCAAGGCTCGGCCACCACCTACCGTTCGACCGACTTCGGCACGAACTGGACGCCGGTGACCGGCCTGTCCGTGAAGGACGCCTACCCGGTGGCAGACAGGGTCAACCCGGCCAGGTTCTATGTCTACGACACCAGCACGGGCAAGCTGCTGGCCAGTACCGATGCCGGCGTGTCGTTCAACGTCATGGCCACCCTGCCGGCCGGCGGCAACACGCTCGTGCGCGCCACGCCCGGCATCGAGGGCGACCTGTGGGCCTGCCTGGGTTCGAAGGGCCTCTCCCACTCGACCGACGGCGGCGCCACGTTCACCAGTGTCGGGGGCATCAACTCCTGCGGTTCGTTCGGCCTGGGCAAGGAGGCGCCCGGCGCCAGTTATCCGACCCTTTACATGTGGGGCACGGTGGGCGTGTCGCGCGGCCTGTTGCGTTCGACCGACATGGGCGCGCATTGGGATCGCGTCAACGACGACGCCCACCAGTACGGCGGCGCGCTGTCGGGTTGGGTGACCGGCGACATGAACACCTACGGCACCGTGTACATGTCCACCAACGGCCGCGGCATCGCCTACGGCAAGATCGACGCGAGCGGCGACGTGCAAGTGGTGCCGCAAGTCCCGGTCAAGCCGGCACCCACCGCAGTGTGCAAGTACGAGCTCAGCAACGTCTGGTCGGGCGGCGGCATCGCCACCGTCTCGATCACCAATGAGGGCACGGAGACGCTGCATGGCTGGGAGGTGTCCTGGACCTACAGCGACGGCACGTTTGTATCGGGCAGCGCGTGGAACGGGGTCGTGACGGGCACCGCGCCGACGTTCACCGCGTCGGACGGCGGCGGCTGGAACAAGGATATCGCGCCAGGCGGGACGGCCTCGCTCGGCTTCGTCATCGCGGGCCAGGACGCGCTGAACGCGACGATCCCCAAAGTGACCGGCGACATCTGCAAATAACGAACCCTGATACAGCAAAGGCACACATCATGAAAAAGACTCTGTTTGCACTGATCGCCAGCGCCACCCTGATGCTGGCCGGCGCCGCCAACGCCGGTGTCCTCGGCTTCGAGGACGTGGCCACGGACGGCGACTTCGCCGGCCTGGCCGATCTCAATCCGTATGCCGGCCTGACCTTCAGCGACGACTGGTATGCCGGCGACACCGGCATCGACGGCTACGGCAACGGCGCCCACGGCGGCACGCATTTCGCCGTGAACGGTTTCGGCAGCGACGGCGCCACCATCGGCAGCGCCACGCCGTTCAATTTTGCCGGCGCATGGTTCGCGGCGCCGGATGGTGCCGCGGACAAGGCGTCGTGGATCGCCATCTCCGCCTATGACGCCGGCAACAACCTCATCGGCACGACCGGTCCGGTCGCGATCGGGAGCGGCTACGTGTGGGCGGCCGCGGCATTCGACAACGTGTCGTCGCTGACCATCACGCGCGACACCGGCTGGTTCGTCATGGACGATTTCACCACGGCCGCTGCTACTCCCCCGACCGGCACGGTGCCCGAGCCGGCCAGCCCGCTGGTGCTCGGCGCGGGGGTGTTCGCCCTGATCCTGGGCCGTGCGCGCCGCCGCAAGGCGCGTGGCCTGGAGGCCGTCAAACAAACCGACGGCAACGGCGTCTAGCGCAGCAGCGGCACGACGTCCGCGATGCGCACGTCGTGCATCTGGTTCAGGTAGGCCTCCAGATACCACTTGTGCGACGCGCCGACGATGACGAGCATGCGTTTGCCCGGCTGCACCGCCATCGCTTCGCGGATGTTGGACGCCATGCGCAGGTTGCGCACCTCCCAGTACCCGACGTAGTTCCGTCCGAAATGCTGCGGCGACGGTTCCGCGAGCGCCGCGCCGAAATCGCTGTCGAAGACGAGGCGCCCGAGTTCCGGCGCGTTGTAGTGCCGGTACAGGGCCAGGATGTCTTCCGGCGTCGCGTGCTTCGCGTTGGCGGCGTCGTGCTGCCGGATGCGCTTTTTGGCGGCCGGATTGTCCCAGGCCTTCGTGACCGCCGCTTCGTAGGCCTTCTCGTCGGACGCCGGCATGTCCGACGTATGGTCGTCCATGGCGACGACGCGTTCGAGCCCCAGCGCGGCCGCCAGCGGAGCCGCGATGAGGTTGCTTTCGTTGCGTTTGAGGCGCTGCCGTTCGAGTTCGGCGACGAGTGTGGCATCGAGACCGTCGCCCGCGCGCCGCTCCGCCGCCGGCAGGCGCAGCCACTGTACGAGCGCCGACACGGGTTCGCCGGCCGCAAGGCACAGTGCGGCGAGCCGGCGCCGCTGCGCCGCCGCCGGCGCGGCGGGCCAGCTTGCCAGCAGCTGCTCCGCGGCCGCGGCCGCGGCCGGGACATCGAGCCCGGTGGCCGCGCGTGCCGGCGTCGGGTCCCAGCAAAAGGTGTCGACCGTGCTGCGGTAACGCTGCGGATACAGGCGCAGGTAGGCGCACTGCGGCCCGGACAACGATTCGATCGCGATCATGTGCGGTTTCCAGGCCGCCAGGCGTTCGATCAACAGTCCCAGGTTGGCACTCTGCAGCGAGTCCGGCAACCCGGCCAGGTGCGGCGAGCCCAGCACGACGAGTTCGCTCGGCGGGCCGGAGGCCGGCCCCTTCAGCGAGGCGGGATCGAACACCGGTTGCGCGCGGGCGCTCGCCGCGCACAACGCGCCGGCCACGCATAGGCTGGAAAACAGGTACTTCATCGTTGCGTCCTTTCATAGAGGTTCCAAAGATGCCCGCCCAGCACGGCGAGCACGCCGAGTCCCGCCCACGCGAGGCTCGAAATGATCGTCGCGTTGCCGTGGAAGCCGACGATGTCCGCCCACGCGCCCCGGCTCACGTTGACGCTCACGTAGAGCCCGAACAGCAGCAGCGCGAGGAAGGTGCGCGAGGTGCCGCTCGTGCGGCCCGAGAGGCTCGCGAAGGCGGCCAGCGCGAACACGCCGGACAACAGGGCGCCCGCGCGCACCGGATCCGCCAAGGCCAGGTGCAGCACCGCGACGCCCGAGAACATCAGCCCGAGCACGAGGCTGGCCAGGAACTGGCGCCAGTAGCGGCGCGCCGATCCGCCCGGGACGGCCGCGCCCATGCCCGCCAGCGCGACGTCGCCATCGCGCGTGGACACATCGCTCACGAGGATGCCCCAGTACGCGACGCAGGCGAGCGCGAACGGCGCCAGCGCCTGCACGCCGAGCACCAGCGCGGGCACCTGCACGGCCAGCAGCAGCGCGATCGCGGACGGCGACGCGGCCAGCGTCAGGGCGACGTCGGCCAGCGCCTGGCCGGCGATGCCGGGCGTGCGGGTGGCGAGGCCGAACAGCGGATCGGCGAGGCGGGCGAGGGGACGCAGCCAGCCGTCGACGACGGCCAGCGGCGAGCGCCGGGCGCGGGCCTTGCCGGGCTTGACGCGGTCCGGCGAAAAGCGGTGGAACAACGGCAGCGCGAGCAGCAGCGGGACGAGGGCCAGCGCCGCCGTCAGGCAGCGCGTGGCAACCATGGACGTGGTCCACATCCACGTGGGCAGCGCCAGCGCCGCCTTGTGCCGGTCGAAACCGGCGATGCCGAGCATCAGGCTGTCGCTGGCGCCCATGTCGGCCACGAGGGCCGTGATGACGGCGCTCGTCCCCGTGAAGTCGAACGGGATGACGGTCGGACGACCGCCTTCCGTCACGACGGGCAGCAGCGCCATCTGGCCGACCCACACGAAAAGGTACAACAGGTCGCCCTTCTTGCCCATCAGCGGCGCCCAGGCGTCGAACAGGGTCGCGCAGCTGGCCGTGAACAGCATCATCGGACCCAGCACGAGCGCGTAGGTCTGCAGGTAGACGAGCGGTTCGATGGGCCCGTCGCCGCGCACGGCGTGGCACAGCAGCACGGTGGCCATGAAGGCGCCGGTGAGCGCCGCCAGGTACAGCACGCCGCCGCACCAGCGCGCGACGACGAACAGCGCGCCGCCGTTGCTGCTCGCACCGATCACGGCGCCGGTGCCGCTGCGCAGGTCTTCCGCCACGCGTCCGCGCAGCAGATAAAAGCCGGCCAGCGCCAGCAGCAGCGTCGCCAGCGCCGCGCTGCCCAGCGCCAGCGCGGAACTCGTGTACAGCACGCGCGCGCCGCGGACCGCGATCAGCGTCATGCCGTCGGCCGGGTCGGAGATCATCATCCAGCCGAGCGCCACGACGGCGAGCAGCGTGACGAGCGTGGACAACCGGCGCAACCGCACGCGCGCCTCCAGCAGCGCCAGCGTGCGGATGGCGGCCAAGGCCGCGTTCATGCCGCTTCCTTCACGGCGTAGCGCTGCGCCATCAGCGCTTCTTCCAGGCTCGGCTCGCAGGGCTGCGCGCCGGCGCAGGGCAGCGTCGGGTGGGCGATGCGCAGGCTGACCCGCTCGCCCTGGCGCAGCGCGTGCAGCACGTGCGTCGTCGTCCGCAGGATTTCGTATTCGTCGGCCGCCACGCTGGCCGACCACACCTGGCCGCGCGCGCGGCCGAGGATGGCGTCGGGCGTGTCGCACGCGACGAGGCGGCCGCTGCGCATGATTGCCAGTTGGCCCGCGATGCTCTCGACGTCGGACACGATGTGCGTGGAGATGATCACGAGCTTGTCGAACCCCAGATCGGCCAGCAGGTTGCGAAAGCGCAGGCGCTCTTCCGGGTCGAGGCCGGCCGTCGGTTCGTCGACGACGAGGATGTCCGGATCGTTCAGCAGCGCCTGCGCGATGCCGAGGCGGCGCAGCATGCCGCCCGAGAACGTGCTGGCCATGCGGTGCGCCTGGTCGTGCAGGTTGACGAGTTCCAGCAGGCGGCGGATGCACGCCGGGTCGCGCACGCCCTTCAGGGCCGCGAAGTAGCGCATGAATTCGAGCGCCGTCACGTTGCGGTAGACGCCGAAGTCCTGCGGCAGGTAGCCCAGCCGGTTGCGGATCGCATCGGGCTTCGCCACGACATCGGTGCCGTCGAACAGGATGCGCCCGCTGCCCGGTTTCGTCAGCGTGGCGATCATCTGCATCAAGGTCGTCTTGCCCGCGCCGTTGTGGCCGATCAGGCCGACGACGCCCGGTGCGAGGCGCAGCGAGACGTCGGAGACGGCCGTGACGTGCTTGCCGAAGGTCTTGGTGACGTTGTGCAGTTCCAGCATGGCGGGCTTTCTACGGTGGCGATTGAATCCACTGTAGACCTGCCCGGATCAGCGTGCGCCCGCCGTGCGATGGAATGCGTTTTCGACGGTATGAGCGGTCGTCCAGCGGGCCCGCAACCGCATGAACGGCGTCTCCACGCAGCGGTACAGCACCCAGCCGCCGGCGATGCCCGCTCCCATGACGGCGATGACGGTGACCGGTGCGCCCGCGTCGACGTGCAGCCGTTCCAGGTGCGGGCGCAGCGCCATGAACACGGGCTTGTGCACGAGGTAGACGGCGTACGACCACAGCGCGAGCTGCGAGGCGCCGGGGATGTCGAGGCGGTTCAGGATGCAGGCCGGGGACAGCGCCGCGCACGTCAGCAGCGCGAAGCCGATCGCCAGCAGCGAGAAGCCGAACGTGGACGTGACGAGCGTCGCCGGCCAGTCGAGGCGAATGCACGTGAGGATGCCGATGCTCAGCGCGAGGCCCGCGGCGCATAGCGCGTTCGCATGGCGCAGCAGGCGCGCGAATGCGCGCGGATGGAAGTTGCGCAGCAGGGCGATGGCGACGCCGGGCAGCAGTTCGTCGGCGCGGCAGAAGCTCGAATAATAGACCTCGGCCATGAACGCATCGTGCCCGTTCAACGCGTACGCCGCGGCGCGCGTGGCCATGCCCGCGACGATGCCGCCAACCAGCAGGCCCCACGCCAGCCGCACGGGAAAGCCGAGGCGCGCGAGCGCCAGTACGACGAGGGGCAGCAGCAGATAAAACTGCTCCTCGATGCACAGCGACCAGGAATGCGTGAACGTCTGGCCGTAGGCGAGGCCGAAGTTCTGGGTGAACGTCAGGAAGCGCCACGGGTCCGCCATGCTGGAACCGCCGAGCGGCGGGCCGGGGAACAACCAGTACACGGCCAGCACGACGTAGTAATTGGGCAGCGTGCGCAGCAGGCGGCGTACGAAGAACGTCTTCAGCGACAGCGGTTCGCCCCGTGCGGCGGGCGCCAGCAACTGGTTACCGATCAGGTAGCCGCTCAATACGAAGAACAGGTCGACGCCGGCCCAGCCGACCTTGCCGATGACGCCGAACGTCGGCGCATGGCTGACGAAGCCCATGTAGTGGCTCATCAGGACGAGCAGGATGGCGGCGGCGCGCAGCAGGTCGAGGCCGCGCAGGCGTGAAGTCAGGGCAGATTGGGTCATGGGTGAGTATGAAAGGCCAGCGCCTGCGTCAGCGCCGGCATGTAGGTACGGCTCGCGCGCAGCAAGGTGCCGTCGCGCAGGCGCAGCATGGCATCGCGGTTGGTCAGCGCGCGCAGTTCGGCGACGACGTCCAGGCGCACGATGCTGGACCGGTGCACGCGCTGGAACCGGGCCGGGTCGAGGCGCCGGGCCAGTTCCTGCAGCGGTTCGCGCACGAGGTACGTCTTGCCGCCCGCGTGCAGCGTGGCGTAGTCGCCGTCGGCCTCGATGCGTTCGACGTCGGCCGCGTCGACGAGCACCGTGCGGGTGCCCACGCGCACCGTGAAGTTGCGCGTCCACGCCGGCGGCGCGGCGGGGCGCAGGTGCGCGAAGGCCGTGCGGGCGCGGTCCAGCGCGTCGTCCAGGCGGTCGTCGTCCACGGGTTTCAGCAGGTAGTCGATGGCGGCGAGGTCGAAGGCGCGCACGGCGAAGGTGTCGTGGGCCGTGAGCAGGATCGCCAGCGGACGCTCGGGACGGGGCAGGGACGCCAGCATGTCGAGGCCGTTCTTGCCGGGCATCTCGACATCGACGAACACGAGGTCGGGCCGGATGGCCGCGAGGCCCGCGGCCGCCGTGTCGCCGTCGCCGTATTCCGCCACCAGTTCCAGGTCGGCGTGGCGCGCCAGCCGCGCCTTCACGGCGAGCCGGGCCAGCGGTTCGTCGTCGACGATCGCGACGCGCATCATGCGGCTACCCGCAGTGGCAACGTCAGCGACACGTGGAAGCGGCCATCGTCGCGCCAGCCGGCATCGACCCGCTGGGCATCGCCGTACAGATGACGCAGGCGGTTCGCGACGTTGGCGAGGCCGATGCCGCCGCCGGCTTTTTCCAGTCGCGCGCCATCGTTGCGGACGTCCACGCACAGGCGGTTGTCGGCGCGCTCCACGCGGATGTCGATGCGACCCGGCGCGGCCAGCGGCGCGATGCCGTGGCGAACCGCGTTCTCGACGAGCGGCTGCAGCATCAGGTAGGGCACGGCGGCGTCGAGCAGGTCGGGCCCCGCGTGCATCGCCAGTTGCAGGCGCTCGCCGAGGCGCGCCTTTTCGATGTCGAGATAGGCTTCCGTCAGCGCCAGTTCCTCGGCCAGCGTGTGTTCGTGGCGGCCATCGTGAGCGAGCGTCGCGCGGAGAAAATCGGACACGCGGGCAAGCATGCGATTGGCGTCACGGTTCGCGCCGGCCGCGACGAGGGCCGATACCGCGTTCAGCGTGTTGAACAGGAAGTGCGGATTGACCTGCAGGCGCAGTGCGCGCAGCTCCGCGTCGCGCGCGTCCGCGAGTGCCTGCGCGAGGCGCAGCCGGGTGCGCTGCAGCGACAGGTAGTAGACGGCGACGGCATGCATCGCGCAGAACGAGATGAGCGCCAGCCAGCAGCTGTCCAGGCCCCGTACGAGGTCGCCCCAGTGGTAGCCCGTCTCCAGCCCGAGCGCGATCGACAGGTACTGGCCCAGCAGCGAGTTCACGACGGCCATCGCATATGACGCCGCAAGCAGCACGATCGTCATCGTCCACCACGCGCGGCCCTGGCGCCACAGCGCGCGCTGCAGCAGGACCAGCGGCACGGTCCAGACGGCGCACGCGACGAAGAACAGCGCGCGGAACATGGGCGCGTAGCCGTGGCCCAACGCGGGCAGGCCGAGGATGACCATGCACGTGAACACCGGCAGGGCGGCGAGGACGGGGACGAGGAGCGGGGTGTCTTCTTTCACGGCGGCCTGGTGTGTTGTCGGGTCGGCCATTCTAGCCCGCGTTACTGGTGGACGGAATACAGCATCGCGACAATTTTCCAGCCGTCGTCGGTGCGCACGAGCTGCCACGTTTCGCTGCCGCGGTTCGTGACCTTGCCGTCGGCGAGGAAGTCGAAATCGAACCACACGGAGGCGACGGTGCCGTTCGTGCGGACGCGTACGTCGTAGAAGCGCTCCTCGATCGGCCTGGCGCCGTGCGAGACGAATTCGGCGAACTCCTGCCATGTCGACGGCTCCATGCGCTGCGCGGCCGGATTGCGCGCCTTTGCCGCCGCATACGTCGGTTCGTCGAGCACGGACCACCAGCTGCCGCCTTCCTTCACGAACAGCGACCCGAGCGTCTTGCCGTCGCGCGCGACGATGGCGGTCTGGAATTGCTGCACGAGCTGGCGGATGGCCGCGTCTTCGGCATTGGCCCCGTGCGCCGGAGCGGCGAGGCAGAGGGCGAGGAGGAGAGAGAACAAGGCGCGCATGGGGGCTCCCGATATGGAAAGACGCCACGATACGATCGCCGTGCGCGCGTGGGCCAGCACGTTGCGCCGGGCCGTGCACGCCGTGCGGCGAACCGGTCCAGCCTTCAACCCTGCGCGGCGGCCAGCAGCGCATCCGCTTCCGCAGCCCGGCGCGCGGCCGGACGCGAACTGACGCGGTCGATGTAGGCCATGACCTCGGGCAGCTCCGGCACCAGCTTGAACATCGTGGCCCAGCCAAGCGAGATGCCCCACAGGACGTCGGCGGCGGAGAAGCGTTCGCCCAGCAGGTACGGGCCCGCGCGCAACTGGGCCGTCAACGTGGCCAGCATCGTGTCGAAGTCGCCGTACGGGCACATCATCGGCGGCGTCGGCTCGCGCTTCATCGCGACGTCGGTGATCGCCGGCTCGAACGACGAGCCGTAGAACGCGAGCCAGCGCAGGTAAGGGCCGCGCTGCGGATCGTCCAGCGCCGGTGCGAGACCCGCTTGCGGGAACAGGTCGGCCAGGTAGATGAAGACGGCCGGCTGCTCTGTGACGAGGGCGTCGCCGTGACGGATCGCGGGGACCTTGCCCATCGGGTTGATGGCCAGGTAGCCGGGCGCGCGCTGCTCGTTCTTCTTCAGGTCCAGCACGTGCAGGTCGTACGGTGCGCCGAGTTCTTCGAGCAGGATGCGGGCCGCGCCGGAGCGCGAATTGGGAGCGTGGAACAGGGTCAGGTTCATGGGGGCCTCGTGATGACGATGAGCCGACAGCTTAGGCGGTGCGGAGGCCACGGTCTTGGAAAAACGCGAATGCTAGAATGGTCCGATGACTACGCCACCCACTGTCACGGACCGCGCCAAGGGCGTGGTGTCGCCGGCCCTCGCCGGCAAGATGTTCCGGCTCGGACGCTACCTGCCGCCGCCGGATCTGGCGCCGTTCCTCGACCATTACTGGATCGTTGAATGGGACCTGCAGGGACGCCCGCCGCACACGCAGCGCACGTTGCCTTACCCGTGCGTGCACGTCGTGTTCGACCGCGCCCGCACGGGCATCTGGGGCCTGACGACGGGCTCGTTCGACTACGCGTTGAAGGACGCGGGCAAGGTGTGCGGCCTGCGCTTCCGGGCCGGCGCCTTCCGCGCCTTTCTCGGCCGGCCGCTCCACACGATCACGGACAAGGTGCTGTCCTTGTCCGACGTGTTCCCGTGGGACGAGGCGGCCGCCCAGGACGCGGTGCTGGACACACCGGACGATACCGCGATGACCGAGGCGGCGGGAACGCTTCTGCGCACGGTGCTGCCCGCGCCCGATCCACAGGTCGACCGCATCGCCGCGATCCTGCGCGCGGTGGAGTCGACACCGGGGCTGACGCAGGTGGAAGAACTGGCCGCGACGGCGCACATGGGCGTGCGCAGCCTGCAGCAGCTGTTCAGCGAGTACGTGGGCGTGAGTCCGAAGTGGGTGATCCGGCGCTTCCGGCTGCACGAGGCGGCGGACCGGCTCGCGCAGGGGGCGGACGTCGACCTGGCCGCGCTGGCACAAGGGCTCGGCTATTTCGACCAGGCGCACTTCACGTCGGATTTTCGTCGGCTCGTGGGCAAGTCGCCGGGGCGGTATCGGGAAGAGGCGCGGCGGGCGGCCGGGACTTGAACCCCCGGATGCAGATCGGGCGTAGACCATCGGCCGCGATCTCGCCTACTAGCGCAATGGAATAAATGTATGTACTGTTGTGCTTACGGCAATTATGATTTCGATGAATGAACATTATCCAGCAAATTTACGCCGACGCTTTGGTGCCAGAGCGTATGCCGGTCATGATGGAAGTCGTCGGAAAATTGTTCCGGGCCGAGTCGTCCTTTCTATTCACCTCGCACTCTGCGATTGACCCGGACGATACCCTCATCGGACAGAACATCAGCCCGGACGATGTGGCCGGATTTGCGTCGTATTGGAACCAGTTCGACGTTTGGGCCGACAGCGCCGCGCGCCGCGGCATGATGAAAAAAAACGTCGTGGTGACAGGTTCTCAGCTGGTTACACAACGAGAGCTGGAGCGGAGCAGTTTCTATAACGAGTTTGGCCGACGTGCAGGCCTGGGGAAAATGCTCGGCTCCGTCTTGTTCGACGGGAAATCCTCTGACGACGTACCGTTTACCAACCTGTGCTGGTACCGGACCGCGGCCCGTGATGATTTCGACGACATCGACTGCCGCAAACTTCGCCGTCTGCTCCCGCACTTGCAGTTGGCGCTGCAGTCCCAGCGTCGCCTCCGCCGTCTTCACCTCCAACAACAAATCGCGGATACGTTCGGGACGACACGATCCGCGGCCTGGCTCCTGCTCGACGACGATGCGCGCATCGTCGATGCCAACGAACTTGCCACACAAATAGCGCAGGATGCCGACGCGCTGATCCGCACTCGCAACGGCCGCGTGACCGGACTTGGCATGAGCAGTTTTCCAGCCTTCGCAGATTTGTTCGCGTGCGTTCGCACCACCCGCTGCAGCGCCGGGTTCGTCGTTCGGTCCAGGTGCGCGCCATTACTTCTGAAAGGCACTCTGGTGCCCCTGCCGCAGGAAGTGCCTACCCTTGCCGGCAGCTTTTACCGGCCGCGGTACGTGCTGATGCTCGACCTGCCGCGTACCGACCGCACCCAGGTAATGAGCCAGGTAGCCGGACTGTATTCGTTGACAGTGGCCGAAGCGGATGTGCTTGGCCTGTTGCTCGCCGGACTGGATGCAGGCCAGATTGCCAACCAGCGCGGAGCACGCATGTCGACCGTCCGAAGCCAGCTGCGTGCCATTCTCGAGAAAACCGGTTGTACGCGACAGATCGATGTCCTGCAGCTCGTCCAGGGGCTGCTCAACTGACCCTTTTTTGCCATCCACAATGTTGTGGATGCGCATTATTCACCGCTCGGCGATATTGACGGTGTCGCCTCCAGAATTTTGTGGTCATGCTCGAAGCCGGAAGGAAGCGACGCATGCTAATCCTGGAGGAATCGAAAAAAATGGCGGCGAACATCATGCGGCGCATGGTCATATACAAAGCAGCCGTTCCGGAGATATGTTGCCGCAATGGCAACTCAGTTCGATACTCATGTGTCCAATCGTGTATGCGCACATGAACTGCCCTCTATCCTTCCTGCTATTCGCCCTTGCAGCCTCATTGTCTGCCCCGCTGCTTGCCGCAGACACCGGCTATCTCGTGGTCCACAGCGCCCACCAGCCCGTCAGCGCGAGCGGCTGTCCGCACAAGCAGCTCAGCATGTCCGTGCAGCCCACCGAGCACGCAGCGAAAGCGGAGGGGGAGCGCCTGCGCTCGCTCGAGGACATGACGGACATGCAGACCGACATCCTGCCGCCAGGGCGCTACAGCATCGTCTACAAGTACCAGGGACGCTCCGGCCTGTACGCCAGCGACTGTGAATACACCAGGTACGCCACCATCACCGGCGACGACGAGGAGGATGCGAAGCGGCGCCTGGCCGCCCATGTGGCTGAGTACCGCAGCTACTTCCTGAGCGAACCCGAGATCGTGCGCACTTGGACCGGCGATGGCATGCGCAGGCTGATCCGCGACTACGATGGCGTGCAGGTGAGCTACCTGGCCAGCGAGGGCGACGGCAAGTCGACCGTGCATGCGCAGGTGCGCAATCCGCACCAGGACCGTAAGGCTGTGCTGCGCTTTCGTATCAATGGCATCCTGCAGCCGGACGTGGTCGAGGTACCGCCTGGCGGCGGCGCCAACGTGCCGCTTGGCCGCGACGTGCGCGAATTCGCGGCGGCCGTCCAGCTGGCGGATCCGGGCAAGCCGAAGTCGCGCGGCGTGATCGATCAAGTCAAGAACCTGTTGCGGGAGCAATTGAAAAAGCGGGACACCGAAAAGATCGAGGTCCGGGAGGGCAAGCTCCACAGTACCTGCATGTGCGTGAAGGGCTGAGGATGATGAGCTTCAAACGAATTTTCGGCACCATCGCGGCCATCGCGCTTTGCCTCGGACTTGCAGGCTGCGCCACCGAACTCACGCCTGTTGAAGCACGCGCCAAATACGACAGGGTCTATGCCGACAAAGGGCCGCGTGTGAAGCTGGATGCGCTGAGCGACCCGTCGCATCCTGTCGATCCTGCTTTGCGTGCACGTTGGGGGTTCTTGGCGGACCTGCCGGGCAAGACCTTCATCAACCGTGGTTTCGACAGTCCGATCCTCCTCACCGTCGAATGGCAGGAAAAGGGCAAGTCGATGGTCTTTGCGTCCCGTACGCTGCAAGGCAAGCATTGGGACATTACATCCGACGTCATCGTGTACAGCGAGGCCCTGCAGCGCCTTCATCTCAGCAAGCATGGGCCCACAGGTTTTCCCCAAGCGAATGGCGCCATAGTGTTCGCGGGTGGTCCGTTCAGCGAGTTCATGCTTGTGCCAACGGTCAGCGGCCTGTTTTTCGTTGCGGACGTGTGGCAGTACCTGTTCGTCCCCTACAGCAAGGCGAAGGAAGAGGAGTTCCTCGTATCGATCCGCAACAAGGGCGAAGGCACGCCGCTGCACATAGGCATCGACAAGCGCGTGGATGGCCCTGAACTACCGCCGCCTACGGTGCTCGCCGTAGTCCGGCCGCAGGCGCAAACGCACCCGAAATACGCAAGCCCGCTGTCCGCACCAAAGCTGTCGACAATTACTTGGCCGGCCTACGTAGCCGCATCCACCTCGCCGCCAAAGCTCGCGCGTTGGACGACATCCGCATTGGCGGCAGTATCCCGCCGGGGAAGAAGCTCGTGGAGCAGATCGACGTGCACTACACGGCCCATTGTCCTGGCGGGGTTAAGGCCAGCGGAGTGTTCCAACGCTATGTCGGCAACGGGCTGTCTTGTAGCGAATCGGACATGTTGCCGACCCATATTCCCTGCAAGGCGGAAGACGTGAGCATCAAAGTCGATGACGTTACGCCGGCCGAGTAAACCGCAAGGAAAAACGTTTTCCACAAATTCCGGGAAACGCAGCCAGTTTACCGATGTGCTTCGGAGCGCATTCGGGTATGACAAATATGTTGGTAATGGAGAAGCAAGATGACAAGAGCAGCGATTGACCGGCCACCAAAAACGTCCGGGGTTCCTCATTCGATGAATGGACGCGTTGCGTGCGGGTCCTCAGGCTGGTTGGTGTGGAGCAGGCTGCCGGCCATGCACACACGTCTGAACGTACGCGCAAGGCTCGTCGTCGTGCCGTTTGTAATATCCGCCCTGTTGGGCGGTTGCGCATCCGCGCCCAATAGCTACACCGACTTGCCGTTGCAGGCCGCGCCAATGCGCGATTCGTCCAGCTTGCCGAAGCTGCGCGGCGCTGTCGCCGCCATGGAAGGCAAGATGATAGTCACTTCCTCCATCACTGACACGTGGATTGCAAATGGCGCCAAGACGATCCTGTACCAGCTGCGCCGTAAGCGCGGCAGCGAATGGCATGTGGCGTCGGTACTCGGTTGGTCGGTATATCACAATGCCTATTGCGAGGCTACGTACGAGGATAACGATCAATTCGCCATTGATGGCAACAACTGTCTCGTCGAACTCAACGACAATGCGGGTTTGTTCAAGCCAACGACGGCCCGCCAGTCGAACTGGGGTTACCGCATGGCGCTCGAGAGCGGGAAGATGTATGGGACCAATGTAAACTTTGAAAACGGGAAGGCGGCGGAAACAGTGCCGTACGATCTGGTTCCGTCAACGATCGCGCCAGCAGAGCTCAAGAATGCGCTCGGCGTTGCCGAACTGCTCGAAACGAAATTTCAGGACCACGTCTCCTCCTTTGCCCGCGATGCCGCGCGTTACGCGCGATGGCAGCGACTCCGCGACGAAGACCGGCAAAGCGCACGGGAATTCAGCGCCTTCATGAGCGCGTTGAACGAGGAACTGCAGACCGCCAATGCCGAGGCCGAGGCCAACGTTGCGCAATCGACCGCCAGTCTGAACGAGACATTGGCGCGCCTACGCCAGCAAGAACAGGCCCGCAGCCAGGCAGCAGCTTCGGCCGCCGCCACGCCTACGCCGAGCAGGGCGGCCGCGAATGTGGCCGGGCGCGTCGCTAATGCGCGGCAGACGCTGCGGTCGCAATCCCAGCCGACACAATCCCAGCAGTCTCGCGTGCGCGCCGAGACGGCCGCCGCCGGACTGCGCCAAGCTGCGCAGGCGGCCGAACAGCAACGCAAGACTGCGGCTGCCGAAGAAGTCGCAGTCCGCGAACACGAGGCCGAACAGCGGCGGCGGCGACTCCTGCAAGCCGCCGAGGAAAGGCAAGCCCGAGCCGAAGCCGAGAAAGTTGCAGCCCGCGAACGCGACATCGCGAATTACCTGACGCGGCTGCGCAGTAGCATCCGCCTGGCCGCCAAGTCGTGCGGCAAGGACGACGTACGCATCGGTGGCACTATCCCAGGCGGAAAGCAGCTGCTCGAGACAGTCAAGGTAAATTACATCGGCCATTGCCCAGGCCAGGTGCGGTTCACGGGGGCGATCAACAACTATATCGGCGACGGCGTTTCCTGCGTCGGATCCGACATGCGGGCCCTGAACAATTTACCCTGCGAGCCGGAAAAGGCCCGTTTCGAAGTTCAGAGCGTCACGCGTTCCGACTGAGCCCTCAATCCAGATCATCCTCATCCGCCCCGCGCTCCAGCTGCGGAATGACTTTCACGAGCAGGATGCGCGGCCCGTTGGTCTTCTTGACGACCACGTCGAACCTGGGAAACTCGATGCGCTGCCCCTGCTTGGGAATATCCCCCAGCTTGGCCATCAGCAGCCCGCCGACGGATTCGACTTCATCGAGCCCCATCGCTTCGTTGTCGATGTCGATGCCGAGCACGCGTTCGAGCGACACGATCGGCAGGCTCGCCTTGCCGATGAACGTGCCGTCGCCCTGCGGCAGCCAGTCGTTTTCGTTGAGGCGGAACTCGTCGCGGATTTCGCCGACGATCGCGCCCAGCAGGTTGTCCAGCGTGATGAAGCCGACGGGGCGCTTGCCCTTCTCTCCGATCAGCGCGAAGTGCGGCGCGCCGCCGCGGAAGCGGCGGAACAGTTCGATCGCCGGCGTGCGCGCCGAGATCAGTTCGACGGGACGCAGGTATTCCGTCAGGTCGTCGACGTCCTTGCCCGACTGCTCGGCGAAGAACAGATCCTTCAGGTGGATCACGCCCAGCACTTCCTCGCCGTCCTCGTCGAAATACGGGTAGCGCGAAAAGCGGTTGCGGCGCATCGTGTCGAGGTTCTGCTCGAGCGTGCGGCTCGCGTACAGCGCGCTCACCTCGTTAATGGGGCGCATGAGGTCCGCGACCGTGTGCTGGGCAAACTCCAGCGACTGCGCGAGGATGTGACGCTCGTCGTGCGTGAAGCGTTCGCCCGGCGTGCCCGTGTTGGTGCGCAGGATCATCTTGAGTTCGTCGTTCGAATAATGCGTCTCGTGGCCGCCTACGCCCGAGAGGCCCGCGATACGCAGCACGAGGTTGGCGCTCGCGTTGAGGAGCCAGATGGCCGGGTACATCGCCCAGTAGAAGCCGTACAGCGGCACGGCGCTCCACAGGCCCACCGCTTCCGGCACGCGGATCGCCAGCGACTTCGGCGCCAGCTCGCCCACGACGATGTGCAGGAACGAGATCACGCTGAACGCCACCACGAACGACACGCCGTGGATGATCTGCGGGCTCGTGACGCCGACCAGCGAGAACACGGGTTCCAGCAGGTTCGCGAACGCGGGTTCGCCCACCCAGCCCAAGCCCAGCGACGCGAGCGTGATGCCCAGCTGGCACGCGGAGAGATAAGCGTCGAGCTGGCTGTGGACCTTGTAGAGGATGCGTCCGCGCAGGCCGCCGGTTTTGGCGATGGCGCGTACGCGGGTCTTGCGCAGGGTGACGATGCCGAATTCGGCCGCCACGAAGAAGCCGTTCAGCACCACCAGCAGCAGCGCGAGAACGACGAGCAATACATTATGCATAGAAGGTATGTTCAATCGAAAGGCAAAAGCCGAGCTGCATTGTAACGGTCAGGCCGCCGGAGGCGCCGCTTTTCGCGATCCCGCCAGGATGGCCTCGACCGCCGGGTGCATGATCTTGCGGTCGCTCGAGATCATGTAGAACTGCTCGCGCACCGTCGGAACAAGCCCGACCCGAACGGCGCCGAACTGCTCGGCGACGTCGCCCGCCAGCGCGGCCGGCGCGAAGAACAGGCCCAGGCCGCGCCGGCCGAACGTGTTGAGGAGGGCGTTGTCCTCGAACTCGCCCACCACGTCCGGCCGCACGTGGTGCTGTACGAACCATTCGTCGATCTTGCCCCGCAGGGCATTATTACGTGCCGGCAGCAGGAACGGCGCGCCGTTCAGATTCTGTGGGAACTCGTTGCCGGCGGCGTAGCGCTGCGCGAGCGCGGGTGTGCCCACGACCACCATCTCGCTGTCGAACAACTGGTGGCTGAACACCTTCAAGGTCGCGCCGGCGCGCACTTCGCGGTCGGTCAGCACGACGTCCAGCTTGTGCAGCGCAAGGTCGGCCAGCAGCGCCTCGAACTGGTCTTCATAGCAGACGATGCGCACGGGCCGGTCCATGCGGGTGACCGCTTCCAGCATGCGGTAGGCCGACAGCTTCGGCAGCGAGTCCGAGATGCCCACCGTGAGGCGCGTGCGGCCGCTGTCGAATTCGTTCAGCGCCTCCTGCATCTGCTCGCCCAGCAAGAAGATCTGGTCGGCATAACCCAGCGCCAGCCGGCCCGCTTCCGTCAGCACGAGCCGCCGGCCCTGCTGCGCGAACAGCGTCTTGCCCAGCGATTGCTCCAGCAGCGTCAATTGCGAACTGACCGTCTGCACGGCGAGTCCAAGCCGCTCGGCGGCGCGCGTGATGCCGCCTTCGTTGGCCACGACCCAGAAGTAATACAGGTGGCGGAAATTGATGTCGGATTTCATTATCACGTAAATAACGCAGGTTTTTTCGAAGTGACTCTCTTGTTATCTTCGCTTTTTCAATTGGATCATCGCCTCTACACTGCGCCTTGTCAACAACACATATCCCAAGAAGGGACATAAGAATGAAGCATTTTAGGGTGTCGTTCATCGTCACGGCGCTGTGCCTGCTGGGTTCGGGCTGGTGGGGCTACGAGCATGCCGGCCTGGCCGGCGCGCTGACGGCGATGGGTATCGCCGCGATTCTCGCGGTCATGGAAGTTTCGCTGTCGTTCGATAACGCGGTGGTCAACGCCTCGGTGCTGAAAACGTGGGATGAGTTCTGGAAAAAGCTGTTCCTGGGCGTCGGCATCATCATCGCCGTGTTCGGTATGCGCCTGCTGTTCCCGCTCGTGATCGTCGCGGTCGCGGCCGACCTGGGCCTGATGGACGTGTGGAACATGGCCTTGCAGGATCCGAAGCAGTACTCGATGCACCTGACGAACCACCACGCGGAAGTGGCGGCATTCGGCGGCATGTTCCTGCTGCTGGTCTTCCTGAACTTCCTGTTCGATGAAGAGAAGGAACATCACTGGCTCGGCCACTTCGAAGAAAAGCTGGGCTCGCTCGGCAAGGTGTCGTCGATCGCCGTGATGATCTCGATCGGCGCGCTGATGGCCAGCCTGTCGCTGGTGCCGGAAGCGCAGAAGATGGTCGTGCTGATCTCGGGCCTGTGGGGCATCCTGATCTACGTCGGCGTGGACGTGCTGTCGAACCTGCTCGAGAAGTCGGAAGAGGGCGGCGGCGACGTCGGCGAGATGGTCAAGCGCGGCGGTATCGGCGGCTTCCTGTACCTGGAAGTGCTGGATGCATCGTTCAGCTTCGACGGCGTGATCGGCGCGTTTGCCATCACCAACGACGTCGTGATCATCATGCTGGGCCTGGCGATCGGTGCGATGTTCGTGCGTTCGCTGACGGTGTACCTGGTGGAAAAGGGCACGCTCGACCAGTTCGTGTACCTGGAGCACGGCGCTCACTACGCGATCGGTATCCTGGCCCTGATCATGCTGGCGAGTATGAAGTTCCACGTGCCGGAGCTGGTCACGGGTCTCGCGGGTGTCGCCTTCATCGGTGCCTCGGTGTGGTCGTCGATCCGGTATCGCAAGAAGCAGGAAGCGTTGGGTGTGGGCGGCAAAGAGTTCGCCCGCGTCGAATGAATGAAGAAGTACTTTTAACCTGAAGGAGAATCATCATGGCAATCAGCTTGCAAAAAGGCGGTAACGTCAACCTGTCGAAGGAAGCACCGGGCCTGTCCAGCCTCAAACTGGGCCTCGGCTGGGACGTGCGCGCCACCGATGGCGCCGCGTTCGACCTGGACGGCGTTGCGTTCCTGCTGAACCAGTCGGGCAAGGTCCGCTCGGATGCCGACTTCATCTTCTACAACAACGCCAAGTCGTCCGACGGCTCGGTGCAGCACTCGGGCGACAACCGCACCGGTGCCGGCGAGGGCGATGACGAGACCCTCAGCATCGACCTGTCGAAGGTCCCGGCCGACGTCGACCGCATCGTGCTGGCCGTGACGATCCACGAAGGCGATACGCGCCGCCAGAACTTCGGCATGGTCGGCAAGGCGTTCATCCGCTGCATCAACGCGGCCAACAACAGCGAGATCGCCCGCTACGACCTGTCCGAAGACGGTTCGACCGAATCGGCCATGGTGTTCGGCGAGGTGTATCGTAACGGCGCGGACTGGAAGTTCCGTGCGGTGGGCCAGGGTTTCAACGGCGGCCTCGGCCCCCTCGCCAAGAACTATGGCGTGAGCGTCTAATTTAAAACGCCGGCCTGAAAGGAAGCCAAATGCCAGTGTTTACCGTGACCGGGGACGTCGATCCCTTCCTGCACGTGTCGATGAAACGCGGGGAGACCATCTACTGCGAATCGGATGCGATGGTCATGATGGAATCGACCCTCGACCTCAAGGGCAAGATGAAGGGTGGGTTGGGCAGCGCGCTGATGCGCACCTTCGCCAACGGCGAGTCGTTCTTCCAGCAGCACATCGAAGCGACCCGCGGCGACGGCGACTGCCTGCTGTCGCCCACGCTGCCGGGTGCGATGCAGGTCGTCGACTGCGGCCCGAACCAGTTCATCATCAGCGACGGCGCGTTCGTCGCGGCCAGTTCCAGCGTCGACCTGCGCGTGCGCACCCAGAGCCTCGGCAATGCGCTGTTCGCCCAGAGCGGCGGCTTTTTCGTCACCGAGACGTCGGGCAGCGGCCAGGTGGTCGTCTCCGGCTTCGGCTCGATGAACGTGCTGGACGTGGAACCGGGCAAGGACGCGATCATCGACAACTCGCACGTCGTCGCCTGGGACAGCACCCTGCACTACGAGGTCTCGATCACGACCGGCACCAGCGGCGGCTTCCTGGGTAACCTGATCAACAGCCAGACCAGCGGCGAGGGCCTCGTCCTGCGCTTCTCCGGTCGCGGCAAGATTTATGTCTGTTCGCGCAACCGCGCCACGTTCAAGGCGTGGATGCAGGCGCCCGGACGCTGACAATCAAAGGAGTAATTCAAATGGCAGTCAATCTGCAGAAGGGCCAGAAGATCTCGCTGGAGAAGGAAGCCGGCGGCGCCCTGTCCCGCGTGACGATGGGCCTCGGCTGGGACGTCGCGAAGTCGGGCGGATTCTTCGGCTTCGGCGCGAAGAGCCAGGCCGTCGACCTGGACGCCTCCGTCGTGATGTTCGACGAATCGAACCGCCCGGTCGACGTGGTCTGGTTCCGCCAGCTGAAAAGCCGCGACGGCAGCGTCACGCACACCGGCGACAACCGCACGGGTGCCGGCGATGGCGACGACGAGCAGATCGTCGTCGACCTGCGCACGGTGCCGCCGAGCGTGAAGTCGCTCGTCTTTACCGTCAACAGTTTCACGGGCCAGAATTTCTCGACGGTCCAGAACGCGTTCTGCCGCCTGTTCGACACGGGCAACGGCAAGGAGATCGCGCGCTTCGACCTGTCGGTGCAGGGCTCGCACACGGCCCAGATCATGGCCAAGCTGTACCGCCATAACGGCGAGTGGAAGATGCATGCGATCGGCGAGAACGGCACCGGCCGTACGTTCGACGACCTCATGCCGCTGATCGTCCCGCACCTCTGATGTAACGTTTTTTGTCGTCCCTGCGGACCAGTCTCCGTCCGCAGATCCAACGTGGGCGGCTTGGCGCCCACGCCCTTTAACGGCTCCTTCGGGAGCCGTCTTTTTTTGTAAATATTTCTTGACCCTGGCCGCTGTTCGTCTTACTGTATTACTCAATTAATACAGTAGACACCATGCCAGCACACACCGCCAACCTGTTTTCGATCGCGACCGGCTCGTCCGAACCGATCTACCGCCAGCTCGTCGAGCAGGTGCGCCGCCTGTCCGCCAGCGGCCAGCTCCGCCCCGGCGACGAGATGCCGTCCGTGCGCGAGATCGCGCAGGCGCTGGCGCTCAATCCGATGACCGTCTCCAAGGCGTACAGCCTGCTGGAGATGGAAGGCGTGCTGGCGCGCCGGCGCGGTCTCGGCATGGTCGTCGCCGACTCCGCACCCGCGCAGCCGGCCGACCGCGCCGGCCTTCTCCGTCCCACGCTCGAGCGCGCCGCCGTCGAGGCGCGCCAGCTCGAGCTCGATCCCGACACCGTCCTGTCCCTGTTCGCAACCATCTTGAAGGAAACAAAATGAGTTCCGCCATCGTTCGCATGTCCTCGGTCAGCAAGCATTTCGGCAGCCAGCGGGTGCTAGCCGGCCTCGACTGGCAGATCGCGCCCGGCCAGGTGGTCGGCCTGCTGGGCCGCAATGGCGCCGGCAAGTCCACGCTGCTCGAATGCATGCTCGGGTTGCGCGAGGCCGACGCCGGCAGCGTTGCGCTGTTCGGCGAAGACGCGGCCAGGCTGTCCGACGATGCGCGCGGCCGCATCGGCTACGTCCCGCAGCGCACGGACCTGTTCGACTGGCTGACGCCCATGCAGATGTTCGACTACTTCCGTGCCCTGTACCCGCGCTGGAACCAGGCCAAGGTCGATGGCCTGCTGTCGCGCTGGGACTTCGGCCCGCACCTGCGCGCCAAGCCGATCAAGCGGCTGTCCGGCGGCGAGCAGCAGAGATTGGCCATCATCCGCGCTTTGGCGCACGAGCCGGAACTGCTGATCCTCGACGAACCCGTGTCCGCACTGGACCCGGTCGGCCGGCGCGAATTTCTGCGCGAGCTGGTCGACCAGGTGATCGAGCGGGGGACGACGGTCGTGTTCTCCACGCACATCCTGTCCGACCTGGAGCGCGTCGCGTTCGACCTCGCATTCCTGAAAGACGGCCGCATCGCGCTGCAGGGCCAGACGGACGCGCTGCTGGAAGGCGCGCGCCGCATCGTCGTGCCGGCCGCCACGTTGCCGGGTACGCCGCTGGCGGGTGAGTTGCGGCGGCGGCAGGAGGGCGCCATGACGAGCGTGATCGTGCAGGGGCCGGGCGACGACGCCTTGCGCCTCGCGCGCGAGCCCGGCGTGCGCGTGGAACCGCTGACGCTGGAAGATCTGTTCATCGAGGTGACGCAATGAACGCCGCGCTGCAGGATTTCCGCATGATCTGGCGCGCGGCGGCCGCGCAGCGCGATGCGCCGGCAGTCCGCACGCTCGTCCTGACGCTGGGCGCGGTGGGGTCGTGTGCCGCCATCTACCTGGTGTCCGGCGCGGCGATGGGCACGCTGGACGCGTTGCAGGCCGCGCGCCTGCTGATCGGCTTCGGCACGCTGGCGCTGGTACTCGTCTGGAGCTTCCTGTTCGTGCCGGGCTCCATCCGCATGAATTCGCCCGTCAACGCGTGGCTGCTGCCGCGCCAGCGCCGCCGCCTGCTGCAGGTGACAACGGCGTACTGGCTGCTTGCCACCGCCGGCATCGGTTTCGGCATCGGCCACTGGATCGCGGTGCCGGCCACGGCCTTGTCCGTGCTCGGTCTCGCATTGCTTTGTGCCGGCAACAAGTATGTCGTGACCCTGCTCGTCCTGGGCGGCAACTGGCCGTGGCTGTCGCGCGTCGTGCTGCCGCCGGCGTGGCGCGATGCGGCCAGCGGCACCGTCGCCGCGATCGTGCTGGGCGTCCTCGTTATCCCCGTCGCGGTGTGGGCCCTGCGCTGGCTGTACCCGGCGCGTGGCGACGCCTATTTCGCGCGACGCGACGACCAGATCCGGCGCGTCGGCCACTTCGACCACTGCGGCGAGAACAAGCAGCCCGTGCCCGACGGCGCGGTGTGGAACAGCAACCTGGCGTTCTATCTCGCCGCCCTGCGCCGCGACGCGCGCCGCGCCGATCCGGCCGCCATGCTGATGCACGCACTGGGCCCGGCCGCGCACTGGACGGCGTGGATCGGCGGCATGGTCGCCTTCCTGATCATCGGCGTCGTCGGCCGTGTCGTGCTGCAGTGGTCGCAAGCCGCGGGCGCGCAATGGTTCTTCGGCTGGATGACGGACGGCGCCCCGGCCGTGCTGTCGATCACCATCGCGCTCAGCACGGCCCAGTACGGCCAGCAGTTGCGCCGCACTCCGGGCGAGCAGGCCTTATTGCGCCTGACGCCGCGGGCCGGCGACGCCGCCTTGTTGAACCGCCGCCTCGCCACCCGCGTGCTGCGCCAGGCACTGGGCTGCTGGGCCGTCCTGACCGTGGTCGTGCTGGGCGTGTCGCTGCTGCTCGATGCCGGACCGGACGCGCTGCTGCGCCAGTTCGGCCTGTGCACCCTGGCCGGGCAGGTGGCGATGATGGGCCTGCTGGGCGATTACGCGAATGGCACCGGTGGCTGGCACCTGAAGCTGGGACTGCGCGCCGCCGCCCTGGCCGCCGTGCAGGTGCTCGCCGCGGTCGGGCTGGCGTGGATCACCGGCACGACGGCGTGGCCATGGCTGATCGAGATCTCGCTGGCCGTCTGCGCCGTCCTGCTGCGGCTCGACTGGAAGCGCATGCTCGCCGCGCCGCCGGCTTTCCCGGCGGGCCGCATGGCGTGATATCAGTGCCCGCGCTTCTGCACGAGCGCCGTGCCGATGCCGTGGCGGTGGCCTTCGCTGACGGCCGTCACGGTGCCGTCCGGGTTGAACACGATGGCGTTCGCGGCGCCGATCTCCTCGGGCTTCGTTTCCCACTTGTGGCCGAACTGCTCCAGCGCCTGGGCCTGCGGAGTGCCCGTAAAACCCGGCTCGACCGACGTCTCTTTCGCGTTGCGCTGCGATAGCCGCGGCGCATCGATCGCCTGGTCCATCGGCATGCCGAGGTCGATGTAGTTGACGATCGTCTGCAGCACCGTCGTGATGATCGTCGCGCCGCCCGGGCTGCCGATGGTGAACGCGGGCTTGCCGTCCTTGAACGCGATCGTGGGCGCCATGCTGCTGCGCGGGCGCTTGCCGGCTTCGGGGATGTTCGGCGCCGGACCCGTGAAATCGAAGTCGGTCATCTCGTTATTCAGCAGGAAGCCGTAGCCCGGCACGACGATGCCGCTGCCGCCCCACGATTCGATCGTGAACGTGTAGGCGACCACGTTGCCCCATTTGTCCGACACCGTCAGGTGCGTCGTGTGCGTGCCTTCTTTCATGATCAGGTTCTGCTGCGGGCGCAGCGGGAAGCTCTGGTCGTTCTCGTACAGGAAGGCGTCGCCGGCCGGGACGACGCCCGCCGCGCGGTCGGGCCGGATCAGCGAACGGCGCTGCGCCGCGAACTGCTTCGACAGCATGCCTTCGATGGGCGCGTCGACGTATTCCGGGTCGCCGAGGTAGGCGTTGCGGTCGGCGAAGGCGAGGCGGCTTGCCTCCAGGTACAGGTGCTCGACGTTCGCGCGCGGCATCGCCTTCAGGTCGAAGCCTTCCAGGATGTTCAGCGCCTCGGCCACCGTCACGCCGCCGCTGCTGGGCGGCGGCATGCCGTAGATGTCGTAGCCGCGGTAGGTGGAGCGGATCGGCTGGCGGATGCGCGCCTCGTAGTTGGCCATGTCCGAGAGGCTCATCGTGCCGGGGCGGACCTGGACGCCGGCCGCGACGGGCGGGCGGTTGACGGCCGCGACGACGGCCTGCGCCAGCGGTCCTTCGTAGAACACCTTGTAGCCCTTCGCCGCCAGTTCGCGGTAGGCCCTGGCGAGGTCCGGATTCTTGACGACCGTGCCCGCCGGCAGGGCCTTGCCGTTCTTGAGATAGAGCTTGCCCGTCGTCTCGAACATGCCGAATTTTTTCTCGTTCTCGACGATCAGCCCGTGCATGGTCTCGCTGACGGGGAAGCCTTTCGTCGCGACCTGGATCGCGGGCGCCAGCACCTGCTTGAACGACATCGTGCCGTAGCGTTCCAGCGCCTCGTGCCAGCCGCGCACGGTGCCCGGCACGCCGACGGACGCGCCGCTGGCGACGGCCGTGTCGAAATCGATCGCCCTGCCGTTTTCCTGGAAGACGGACGGGCTGAACGACGCGGGCGCCGTCTCGCGGTGGTCGATGGTGACGACGCGCTTGTCCTTCGCGAGGTACACGACCATGAAGCCGCCGCCGCCGATGCCGCAACTGAACGGATCGGTGACGCCCAGCGTGGCCGCCGCCGCGACGGCCGCGTCGATGGCATTGCCGCCCTTGTTGAGGATCGCGAGCGCGGAGGCCGACGCCTTTTCGCTGATCGTGGCGACGGCGCCGCCGGTGCCCGTCGCGACCGGGGTCTTGGCGAGCGCGAGCGGCGGCGTCAGGACGATGGAGAGGATCAGCCCGCAGGCGAGGGCTTTGGGGGAATGGGTCATTTGGCGGTGATCTTGAGCGTGACGGGAATGATGTCGCTGGGACGCAGCGTGCCGGCCGCGCGTGCAGGCGGGATCGCGGAGGTGTCGAGCGTGACGCGGGCCCCGTGCAGCGAGGCGGGCGTCGCCGTCGGCTGGTCGGGACCGAGCGTGAATTCTTCGGCGCCGTTCGGGCCGTCGATGAGGAAGCGGAAGATCAGCCGCCCGGCCCAGACGCAACGCGTGTTCGCGGGACAGCGGCTGTCGCTGTAGCTGTCGTACGTGAGAACGGCGCCGCGCGCCAGGACGACGCTCTGCTCGGGCCGCAGCGGATACACCGCATCCTGCGGCGGAGGGGCGGCGCAGCCGGTCAGGATTGGCATCGACACGGCCGCAAGGACAGCGGCCAGGGACGGCAGTTTCATGGAACGTCCGGTTGTTTGTGTGAAACCAATCATAGCAAAACTGCCAGTCCAGTCCGGCGCGCTTGACGTTCAGTCGAGTGGATAGCGCTGAAAGACCGGCAACGCTTCCGCGCGCGCGGTCCAGGCGGCCAGGCGCGGGAAATCATCCGGCGACACGATCCGCGCCACGTTCAACTGGACGAACGACCACGTGACGGCGGCGGTGACGGCGGCCTGGTCGAGCGCGGCGACGTCGAACGCGTCCGTCTCGGCCTCCAGCAGCCTGAGCGCCGCAAGCAATTGCTGCTGCACGCGGTCGAGCCAGGGCTGGTGCTGCTTTTCCTGCGGCCGCAGCGAGTGCTCGTAGACGATCTGCGCCGTCTTTTCGCACGCCGCCAGCGCCGGGCCGATGGCACGCAGCGCCCTGGCGCGCGCGGCCGGGGCGGCCGGCAGCAGGGAGCTGCCCGCCAGGGCGTCGCCATACTCGAGGATCAGCGTGGAATCGATCAGGAAGGAACCGTCGTCCAGCACGAGCGTCGGCGCCTTGACCGTTGGATTGATGGCGGAGAACGCGTCGAAGTTGCGGAACACGGACAGCGCCTTGTGTTCGAACGGAATGTTTTGCAGGTCGAACGAGATGGCGACGCGGCGGACGAAGGGCGAATCGAGCATGCCGATGAGTTGCATGGGATCTCCTCAGGGTTGCGGGGGTCTTCCATTCTATTGTCTTTCGGGCAATGCTGCTGCCGAGGGCGTAGTTATGCAGGATGATTTGACGGCGATACCCGTGCAGGCGGATATTTGAAATCGATTTCAAAGACGGGGGACGAGATGGAGGAATCGTTACGTGCGCCGCGCGTGATCGCTGTCGACCTGCTGCGCGGCCTTGCCGTGATGGGCATGATCATGGTCGCGTACGCGGGCAGCTGGGACCGGCGCTTTACGTTCCTGACGCATGCGGACTGGCGCGGCTTTGCCATCGCCGACATGATCTTTCCCGCCTTCCTGTTCTGCGCGGGTGCGGCACTGCCGTATGCGCTCGCGCGGCGCGCGGGGCAGGGCAGGGCGGCCCTCGTCGGCCATGTGCTGCGCCGCTCGGCCGTGCTCGTCGCGCTCGGCGTCCTGCTGAATTTGCTGCCGGGCTTCGACTTCGGCCACGTCCGCCTGCCGGGGATCCTGCAGCGCATCGGGCTGTGCTATGCCATCGTGGGCACGGGGTGCGTGCTGGCGTTGCGGCGCGACGGCTTGCGCGTATCGGTGCCGGTGGTTGCCATTGTCGCGCTACTGGCGGGCTACGCCGCGCTGCTGCTCGCGTGGGACGCGCCCGGCTGTGGCCGCGCCTGCTTCGATTCCGAGCATTCGCTGCCGGCCGTCGTCGACCGCGCCGTGTTCGGCGTCGCGCACCTGTGGCCGTGGGGGAAGACCGGCGACGTCGTCACGTTCGACCCGGAAGGCCTCGTGTCCACGCTGGGCGCGCTCGTCAACGTACTGTTCGGCGTGACGGCGTCCCTGCTGTTGACGCGGTCGCACAAGCGCGCCACGCTGACGGCGCTCGCCATCGCCGGCGTGGCCTGCCTGCTGGCCGGCTTCGTGCTCGATCCGCTCGTGCCCATGGTGAAAAAACTGTGGACGCCCAGCTTTGCGCTGGCGTCCGGCGGGTTCACGCTGCTGTCGCTGCTCGTCCTGATGCGCCTCGTGCCGCCCGGCGAGGAAGCGCCCGCGTGGACCCGGCCGGTGCTCGCCTTCGGTACCAATGCGACGCTGGCCTTCGTCGGCATCACATTGATCGATACGGTGATGCAGTTGCCGCTCGGCGCGGGCAGCGGTCACGACCTGCTTGCGGCGTGGCTGGCGGACGCGATTCCGGAGGCGCGGGTGGCGTCGGCCGCGTATTCGGCCCTGCTGCTGCTCGTGCTCGGGGCGGTGCTGTGGCAATTGTTCAAGAGGCGCATCGGCATCCGGATCTGAAGTATGCTAGCGCTTATTTCGTTCGGACTGGAGACGGCACGATGGCGCGTTTGACCGCAGCGGATTTCGACCCCGAAGTACTGAAACTGTTCGACGGCTATGTGCACGGACGCGTGTCGCGCCGCGATTTCCTGTCGCGTGCCAGCCGCTATGCCGCCGGCGGCACGACGGCCGCCATGTTGCTGGCGCAGCTGTCGCCATCGTTCGCCGCGCCGCTCGTCGCGCCCGCGGATGCGCGCCTCAAAGCGAGCCGCGTCGACTTCCCGTCGCCGCAGGGCTACGGCAAGGTGCAGGGCTACCTCGCCGAGCCGGCGCACGCGAAAGGTAAATTGCCGACAATCCTTGTCGTGCACGAAAACCGCGGCCTGAATCCGCACATCGAGGACGTGACCCGCCGCGTCGCGCTGGAGGGCTATGTCGCCTTCGCCCCGGACGCGCTGTACCCGCTGGGCGGCTATCCCGGCGACGAGGACAAGGCCCGGGAACTCTTCCCCAAGCTCGACCAGGCGAAGACACGCGCCGACTTCATCGCCGCCTTTCATGCGCTGGCGGCGCTGCCGCGGGGCACGGGCAAGGTCGGCGTGGTCGGCTTCTGCTACGGCGGCGGCATCGCCAACTATCTCGCGACGCAGCTGCCCGAGCTGGCCGCCGCCGTGCCGTTCTACGGCATGCAGCCGCCGGCGGCGGACGTCGCCCGCATCCGCGCGCCGCTCATGATCCACGACGCCGGCAAGGACGAGCGCATCCTGGCCGGCTGGCCCACGTACGAAGCCGCGCTGAAGGCGAACCACGTCGACTATCAACACTTCGTCTATCCGGGCGTCGAGCACGGTTTCAACAACGACACGACGCCGCGCTACGACGAAGCCGCGGCGAAACTGGCGTGGGGCAGGACGATGGCGTTCTTCAAAGCAAAGCTGGCGTAGCCGTCCCCAATTCGGGGTCAGAGCACATTTTTTCCGAAATTCGGGGTCAGAGCACTTTTTGGAGCAATGACCACGCAGCAGTTCCTCGTTAATGGAACGAGGCTTTACCCCACGCGCGGTGAGGTTGACCTAGGCAGCGTAGCCCCGAAGCCATTGATCAGAAATGTGCTCTGACCCCGAATTTTTGCGGAAACGTGCTCTGACCCCGAATTCGGGCAACAAAAACAAAAGGCACCCGCAGGTGCCTTTGTCGTTTGCTGGCAGGATGGCTTACACGTAAGCCGCCAACGCGGTTTTCATCTTTTTCAGCGCGGCCGATTCGATCTGGCGAATGCGCTCGGCCGACACGCCGAATTCTTCGGCCAGCGTGTGCAGCGTGGCGCCCGAGCCGTCGTCGTTCGCCAGCCAGCGCGCTTCCACGATGCGGCGCGAACGCGGGTCCAGCTTCGACAGGGCCGTTTCCAGGCCTTCCGATTGCAGGCGCACCACTTCTTCGGCTTCCAGGACCTTGGTCGGTTCCTGCTGGTCCGAGGACAGGTAGGCGATCGGCGAGAACTTGTCGTCTTCGTCGTCCGTCGGCGCTTCCAGGGCGATGTCGCGGCCGGACAGGCGCGTTTCCATCTCGATCACTTCTTCGCGCTTCACGTCGAGCATCTTGGCCAGGTCGTCGACTTGCTGCGGCGACATGGCGTCCAAGCCCTGCTTGTTGCTGCGCAGGTTGAAGAACAGCTTGCGCTGCGCCTTGGTCGTTGCGACCTTGACCAGACGCCAGTTCTTCAAGATGTATTCGTGCATCTCGGCCTTGATCCAGTGCATGGCGTAGGACACCAGGCGCACGCCCTGGTTCGGGTCGAAACGCTTGACTGCCTTCATCAGGCCGATATTGCCTTCCTGGATCAGGTCGGCGTGCGGCAGGCCGTAGCCCAGGTAGCCGCGCGCGATCGAAACGACCAGGCGCAAGTGCGACATCACGAGTTTCTGCGCCGCGTCCAGGTCATTCTTTTCCTGCAGACTCTTAGCCAGCGAAACCTCTTCCTCGTGGGACAGCATCGGCAGGCGGTTCACTGCCGAGATATAGGCGTCGATATTACCGAGATTGCCACTGAAACCCAGTCCCAGTGCACGACTGCCGGCCGGAACCAATGCGGATTGTGCGGACATAGTCACTCCCTCGTAGATAAACTGCTGCATCGTCTCGCCATCTCCAGAGCCCCGAAGGCGCAGCTGGCTGGCTTGTAGTCGGGATGCTGACGGTGCTATCAAAACCATTTCCCGCGATAGTCTGACGTTATATTAGCACTCTCTTGAGGTGAGTGCTAGGCGCCACCATATCCCTTACGACGGGTTTAAGTTTCATTAAAGTATTGCCCGCAGGAATCAAAAAACGGGGTCGATTCAACTGTAGAGCAGGTACGAGCGGGTCAGTTGATACGTCTCAAACGTGACGCTCGTATCGTTTGAAATCAGTAGAAGACAGGTTAGGCGACGCGTGCTGCGCCTTCTGTTGGCTGGCGCACGTTGTCATGTAGGTGGATGCCTCGCGTCCGCTGCCGGATTTGACTGGCGAGCAGCGGACGGGTTCACCGGACGGTGAAGAAAAGAATGCTTACTTGAGCCGCGCCAGATGCCTCTGCACCGACAACATAGCCCCGACGAGCCCCAGCCCGGCACTGATCGCCAGCAGGGCGGCCATGCCCAGCGGCGGCAGCGGCGTCAGCTGGAATTCCGACGCATACAGGCGCGCGAACTCGGCGATGGCCGTGTTCAGCGGACGCAGCGCCAGCGTCACCGCCCCCAGCGCCACCGCGCCCGCGCACAGGCCCAGCAGGGCGCCCGTGTAGTAGAACGGGCGGTGGATGAAGTTGTCCGTCGCGCCCAGCAGTTTCGACACGGCGATTTCCTCGCGCTGCGTCAGCACCTGCAGGCGGATCGTGTTGAACACGACGGCGATCACGACGACGCCCAGCGTGATCGCGAGCAACAGCAGCGCCAGGCGCAGCACGCCCAGCAGGGCAGCGAGGCGCTTGACCCAGGCCGAATCGACCTGCACGGCATCGACGCCCGGCAGCGCGCGCATCTGCTCGGCCAGGCCGTCCACGCGCGCGGCGTCGGCTGTGCTGGCAAAGCCTTCCAGCTTCATCACATAGCTGTCCGGCAACGGGTTGTCGCCCAGCGTTTCGATCACGTCCGTGAGGCCGCTCTTTTCCTTCAGGCTGGCCAGCGCCTGCTCGCGCGGCACGAAGCTGACTTTCGCATGGCTGCCGCGCAGGATCTGCTGCAGCTGCGGCGCGAGGGCCTGGGCCTGGTCGCGCGGGGTATCGGCCTTGAGGAACAGGCTGATTTCCGGATCGACGGACAGCTCTTCCGATAACGGACGCACATTGTCGAGCAGGGTGACGCCGGCGAAGGGCAGGGCCAGCGCGACGGCGACGACGAGTACGTTGAACAAAAAGCTGCCCGGCGCCTTGCGCAAATGGGACAGCGCGGCGCCGAGGGCGAAGCGGTGCTGGCGGAACCAGATGTTCATGCGCCACCTCCCGTCACATGGCCGTGTTCGAGGCGGATCACGCGCGCGGCGCTGTCCAGGACTTTCTCGTCATGGGTCGAGATGACGCACGTGACGCCCACGGAATGAAACGCATGCAGCGCGTCGATGACCTTGTCGGCCGCGGCGCGGTCGAGGTTCGCGGTCGGTTCGTCGGCCAGGATGATCTGCGGGCGGTTGACGATGGCGCGGGCGATCGCCACGCGCTGCTGTTCGCCGCCGGAGAGTTCCATCGGCAGGGCCAGCGCGCGGTCGAGCAGGCCGACCTTGTCCAGCGCCGCGCGGGCGCGCTGCTCGGCTTGCGCCTTGGGCGCGCCGGTGACGATCAGCGGCAGCATCACGTTGGCCAGCAGGTGGCGGTCGTTCAGAAGGCGCTGGTTCTGGAAGATCAGGCCGAGGTTGCGGCGCAGGAAGGGGATGCCGGCCTTGCGGATGCGGCCGACGTCCTGACCGTTCACGATCACGCGGCCGGAGGTGGGACGCTCGATGGCGGCCACCATTTTCATCAAGGTGGACTTGCCGGCGCCGGACGGGCCGGCCAGATACACCAGCTCGCCCTTGGCGATGTTCAGGGAGACGTCGGACAACGCGAGCGTGTCGGCGGAATCCGAGTACTTCTTGGAGACGGACTGGAATTCGATCATCGTGCGTGTTATCCCAGCAGCGCCTCGGCGAATTCGTCGGCGCTGAAGGGTTGCAGGTCCTCCAGCTTCTCGCCCACGCCGATGAAGTACACCGGCACCGGACGGGTGCGTGCGATGGCGGCCAGGATGCCGCCCTTGGCCGTGCCGTCCAGCTTCGTGATCACGAGGCCGGTCAGCTGCAGCGCATCGTCGAACGCCTTCACCTGCGCAAGCGCGTTCTGGCCCGTGTTGCCGTCGATGACGAGCAGGACTTCGTGCGGCGCGTCTTCCATGCCCTTGCCGATCACGCGCTTGATCTTCTTGAGTTCTTCCATCAGGTGCAACTGGGTCGGCAGGCGGCCGGCGGTGTCGACCATGACGACATCCACGCCGCGCGCCTTGCCCGACTGGACGGCGTCGAACGCGACGGCGGCCGGGTCGCCCGACTGCTGCGAGATCACGGTGACGTTGTTCCGCTGGCCCCAGACCATCAGCTGCTCGCGTGCGGCGGCGCGGAACGTGTCGCCGGCGGCCAGCAGCACGGATTGTTCGTGGCGCTGCATGTGCTTGGCCAGCTTGCCGATCGTCGTCGTCTTGCCGGCGCCATTGACGCCCGCGATCATCATCACGAGCGGCTCGTGGCGGCCCAGTTCGAGCGGCTTTTCCAGCGGACGCAGCAGGTCGACGAGCAGGCCCTTCAACGCCACCTTGACGGCGGCCGCGTCGAGCAGCTTGTCTTCCTTCACTTTACGGCGCAGGTTGTCCAGCAGGAATTGCGTGGCATCCATGCCGGCGTCGGACATCAGCAGGGCCGATTCGAGTTCCTCGTACAGGTCTTCGTCGATGCGCGCGCCGACGAACAGCAGCGACAGATTGCTCGACGTCTTGGCCAGGCCGGCCTTCAGGCGCGACATCCAGGAACGCTTGGCTTCCGCCTCGCTGACGGGACGTTCGGCCGTTTCGGGGAACAGTTGGCCTTCGTAGGCTGTCGAAACGCCCGGAACAACTTCGTCGGGCGCGGCCGGTGCGTCCTCGCCGCCGCCGAACAGGCGGCGCAGGAAACCCGGCTGCTCGGCTGGCGCTTCAGCCTCCGGGGTCGCGGGCACTGCGGGTTCGACCGCAGCCGGCGTCTCGGCTTCAGGTTTTTTCTTTTTGAAGAAACTAAACATTGTGTATTCGGGAGGGCGGCGGAATGCCGGATAGGGTCGCGCGTATTCTACCAGAGCGGACCTCGTTCTCCGGTGTGCGTCAACTCTGCCATATTGTGGCTAGAATACAGCTCAACAATAGCAATCCGATCATCGTGCTGGAATTTAGTACGTAACGGGTGTAGATTGTGAACATCGATAAGAAGACGCGTCACCGAGGGACGATCGTGAACGTATCCAGGTTTATCAAGAGGCTCATCGCCGGCGATCACGTGGTGGGCAGTTCGGCGGCATCGCTGCGCAATGTGATCGTGTGGCTCTTCATTGCCCTCGTCGCCCTGTTCCTGACCCATCCTTCCAGTCCCGCCAGCGTCTTCGATGCGCCCGTGCCGTGGCCGGCCGAACTGGGACTCGACGGCAACCTCGGCATGTAATCTGCGCTGCTGGTATCCTGTTATTTCCGAAGGACACCTTTGCGGTTGCAGCGCCATGAAACACCGACTTTTTCTTTTCGACCTCGACGACACCCTGCTCGATTTCAAAGCTTCCGAACAATTGTCGTTCGACCGCACGATGCGCGCGCTGGGCCTGGCCGCGCTCCCCGACGGGCTGTTCGCCCGCTACCAGGCCATCAACATCGCACTCTGGAAAAGTTTCGAGAAGGGCGCCGTGTCGAAGGATTTCCTGAAGGTGGAACGCTTCCGCCGGACGTTCGCCGACAACGGCCTCGACCTCGACCCGGAAGCGGCCAGCCGCCTGTACCTCGAATCGCTGTCGGACACGGTCGTCCTCATCGACGGCGCGCGCGAGCTGTGCGAAACGCTGGCCGGCATCGGCGAACTGGGCATCATCACGAACGGCGTCGAGCAGATCCAGCATCGCCGCATCGTCAGTGCCGGACTGCGCGACCACGTGTCGTTCGTGGCCACGTCGGAAGCGTGCGGCCACGCGAAGCCGGACAGCCGATTCTTCGAGTACACCGTCAGGATGGCGCGCGCCTTTACGCATGCGGAAACGGTCATCGTCGGCGACCGCCTCGATGCCGACATCCTCGGCGCCAACCGCTTCGGCATCGAAAGCTGCTGGTTCAATCCCGGCGGGCTCGCCAACGACAGCGAGGCGTTGCCCACCTTCGAAGTGGCGCGCCTGCATGACGTCGTGCCGGCCCTGCGCGGCCTTGCTATTGCCTGAAGAACAGACCGCAAAATATAGCGGGCGCACGCATGAACCTTCCTGGCGAGCACGGCATTAACCCGTGTTTGTCGACGGCCGTCGGGCCACAAGGGAGGGAGAACATGAAAACACGCAGGTTGATCATCGGCGCCGCGCTCGCGGCCGCCATCCAGGGCCAGGCGCTGGCCCAGCAGGTGCCGTTGGCGGATCCGATCCCGGGTCCGATTCCCGCCAGTCCGGTCCAGGTGGGGCTGGAAACGGTCATGACGGGACTGGTGTCCCCGGTCACCGGCGCCGTCGCGCCCGGCGACCGCACCCATTTGTATGTGGCCGACCAGGCGGGCCAGGTCTGGCGTGTTCCCATCGCAAACCGCGAGGACGGCGACGACGACAATCCCGCCAACCGGCAACCGGAATTGTTCCTCGACGTGAGCAGCCTGCTCGTGCCGCTGGGTTTGGGACCGGGAAAATACGACGAGCGCGGCCTGCTGGGCATCGCATTCCACCCGCAGTTCAAGTTCAACGGCCTGTTCTACACGTTCACGTCGCAGCCGGTGAAGGGCGCTGCCGACTTCAGCACGATGCCGGCCGGCGTGGCGGCGAATTGCCAGAGCGTGGTGACGGAATGGCGCGTGCAGCGTCCGGGCAAGCGCAACAGTCCGGTCGACCTGTCCAGCGCACGTGAATTGCTGCGTATCGACAAGCCCCAGTTCAACCACAACGGCGGCGCGCTCGCGTTCGGTCCCGACCAGATGCTGTACGTGGCGCTCGGCGACGGCGGCGGCGGCGATGACGAAGGCGTCGGCCACGCCCCCGAAGGCAATGCGCAAAGCCTGGCGCCGGGCAACGTGCTCGGCAAGATCCTGCGCATCGATCCGCTCGGCCGCAACGCGGCCAACGGCAAATATGGCATCCCGCCCGACAATCCGTTCGTGAACAAGCCCGGCGCCGACGAGATCTTCGCCTACGGCTTCCGCAATCCGTTCCGGATGGCGTTCGATGACGCGGGGCGCCTGATCGCGGGGGAAGTCGGCCAGAACGCCATCGAGGAAGTCGACGTCGTGACGCCTGGCGCCAACTACGGCTGGCGCGTCAAGGAAGGCACGTTCCTGTTCGATACCGCGGGCTTGAGCGCGCCGGGCTTCGTCTACGCCGACAGCCCGGGCCTGCCGGCCGGCCTCACGGACCCGATCGCCCAGTACGACCACACGGACGCTGCCGGCCAGCCGGCCGCGCGCACGGCCGTCATCGGCGGATTCACGTACCGCGGCCACCAGCTGCGCCAGCTGCGCGGCCAGTACGTGTTCGGCGATTACTCGGGCAGCGGCGGCGGCCACCTGTTCGTCCTGGGCCGCAACAACCAGGTGCAGAACCTGGCCGTTGCGGGGCGCGATCCGCTCGGCCTGGCCGTGCTCGGGTTTGCCCGCGACGACCGCGACGAACTGTACCTGCTCGCGAGCAGCACCGGCACCTTGCTCGGCAAGACCGGTGTCGTCATGAAGCTCGTGCGCGCGCCGCGCTGATGCTGCGTCAGCCCGCCTTGGCCGCCTGCGCGTTGCGGCGGATGGTGTCCAGGGTGGCGCCCGGCGTGATCAGGTTGCCGTCGTAGCGCAGCTCGATCAGCGCGGGCAGCTTGCGCGTGCGCGTGAACTCGACGGCACGCGCGAGCGCCTGGCCGAAATCGGCCGTCGTCTCGACCGCCTCGCCGTGGCCGCCGTACGCCTGCGCCAGCGCGGCGAAATCCGGATTGTGCAGCTGCGTGCCCGACACGCGGCCCGGATACTCGCGTTCCTGATGCATGCGGATCGTGCCGAACATGCCGTTGTTGAAGACGAGGAAGATGACGCCGGCGCCGTATTGCACCGCGGTCGCCAGTTCCTGGCCCGTCATCATGAATTCGCCGTCGCCGGCGAACGTCACGACGGTGCGCTCCGGCCGCACGATCTTGGCCGCCACGCCGGCCGGCACGGCGTAACCCATCGCGCCGCTCGTCGGCGCCAGTTGCGTGCGCATGGCGCCGTAGCGCCAGAAACGGTGCGCCCACGTCGCGTAGTTGCCGGCGCCGTTCGTGATGATCGTGTCGCGGGGCAGCGCGGCCTGCAGCTCCTGCACCATCTGCCACAGGTCCAGCGGCGCGGTGCCGTCCTTGAAGATGGCGGGGCGTTCCTGCCATGCGCGCAGCTCGGCCTTCGCTTCCTCGACCGTGTGGCGCCACGCGGACGCATCGACCGGTTCCATCGCCGCCAGCATCGATGCCGCCTGCGGCGCGCCGCTCGCGATCAACAACTCGGCCTGGTAGACGCTGCCCAGTTCTTCCGGGTCCGGATGGATGTGCACGAGGCGCTGGCGCGGCACGGGCGATTGCAGCAGCGAGTAGCCGCTCGTCGTCATCTCGCCCAGGCGCGGGCCGAACGCGATCAGCACGTCGGCCTCTTTTACACGCGCGGCCAGCTTCGGATTGATGCCGATGCCCACGTCGCCCACATAGTGCGGGTGCTCGTTGTCCAGCAGGTCCTGGAAGCGGAACGCGCACGCGACGGGCAGGGCGTTCGCTTCGGCGAAGCGTTGCACGTCGGCGCAGGCCTGGTCCGTCCACGTGCCGCCGCCCAGCAGCAGCAACGGTTTCCTTGCACCCGCCAGCAGCGTGCGCAGTTGTGCGATCTGCGCGCTTGACGGCGCGCCCTGCGTCGGCTGGTAGCGGCGCGTGTCCGCCACTTCCGCGCGGGCCACGAGCATGTCTTCCGGCAGCGCGAGGACGACGGGGCCCGGACGGCCGCTCGTCGCCACCTGGAACGCGCGCGCCATGTATTCGGGGATGCGCTCGGCGCGGTCGATCTGCGCGACCCACTTCGCCATCTGGCCGTACATGCGGCGGTAGTCGATTTCCTGGAACGCTTCGCGGTCCATGAAGTCGGTGCCGACCTGGCCGATGAACAGGATCATCGGCGTGGAATCCTGGTACGCGGTGTGCACGCCGATGGAGGCGTTGGTCGCGCCGGGTCCGCGCGTGACGAAGCAGATGCCGGGCTTGCCCGTCAGCTTGCCGTAGGCCTCGGCCATGAACGCCGCGCCGCCTTCCTGGCGGTTGATGACGAAGCGGATGTTCGAATCGTGCAGTGCGTCGAGCACGTCGAGATAGCTTTCGCCGGGCACGCCGAAGGCGGTGTCCACGCCGTGGACCTGGAGCGCATCGACCAGGATCTGGCCGCCGCTGCGGGAGGGGTGCGTCATGGTGAGGTCATCCTTATCAAGATGGAATCCGGGCATTCTATGCAACTCGCCCTGGGCTGGCTTTTCAAATAGCGACACGACCTTTCACAAAAGACAGCGGCGTATCCTGTACAATGTCCGCCGTGAAGCAGGCCAGACAGCCGCTGGTCCACGCCGCAAGGTCGTGGGCGGGAGGAAGGTCCGGACTCCACAGAGCGGGGTGACGGTTAACGGCCGTCCGCCGAAAGCCCGGCGCAAGCCGGGTATAAGGCGAGGAATAGGGCCACAGAGACGAGCGTATTAAGTTACGGTGAAACGCGGTAACCTCCACCTGGAGCAATTCCAAATAGGCACGCGTTGAGGTTGCTCGCGGAGCGTGCGGGTAGGAAGCTTGAGCGCCGGAGTAATTCGGCGCCTAGAGGAATGGCTGTCATAGCGTCCGCAAGGACGTTACACAGAATCCGGCCTATCGGCCTGCTTTACACATAATTCAGCACCCTGGGAGACAACGATGAGCTACATCCTTGCCCTCGACCAGGGCACCACCAGTTCGCGCGCTATCCTGTTCGACCGCCAGGGGCAGGTCGTGCGCATCGCCCAGCAGGAATATCCCCAGCATTTCCCGCAGCCCGGCTGGGTCGAGCACGACCCGCTCGACATCTGGAACAGCCAGCTCGCGTGCGCGCGCCGGGTTCTCGCGGACGGTGGCATCGATGCCGCCGAAGTGGCCGCCATCGGCATCACGAACCAGCGGGAAACGACGGTCGTGTGGGACCGCCGCACGGGCGAACCGCTGTGCCACGCCATCGTCTGGCAGGACCGGCGCACGGCCGAACTCTGCGACGACCTGCGCGCGGCGGGCAAGGCGCCCCTCATCCAGCGCAAGACGGGCCTCGAACTGGATGCCTATTTTTCCGCGACCAAGCTGCAATGGCTGCTCACGCACGTGCCGGGGGCGCGCACACGCGCGGAGCGGGGAGAGCTGGCGTTCGGCACCGTCGACAGCTGGCTCACCTATAAACTGACGGGACGCCACGTCACGGACGCGAGCAACGCGGCGCGCACGATGCTCTTCAATATCAACAGCCTGCGCTGGGATCCCGAGCTGCTGTCCCTGTTCGGTGTGCCGGCGGCTATGCTGCCGGAAGTCGTGCCCAGTTCCGGCATCGTCGCCGAGGCCGACGCGGCCTGGTTCGGCCGCGCGATTCCCATCGCGGGCATCGCTGGAGACCAGCAGGCGGCCACGTTCGGCCAGGCCTGCCATCGGCGCGGCATGGTCAAGAACACCTATGGCACCGGCTGTTTCATGCTGATGCACGCGGGCGACACACCGCCGCAATCGCACAACCGCCTGCTGGCCACCGTCGGCTGGACCGTCGGCAACCACACGGATTATCTGCTCGAAGGCAGCGTGTTCATGGGCGGCGCCACCGTGCAGTGGCTGCGCGACGGCCTCGGCATCATCAGGCAGTCGGCCGACGTCGAGGCGCTTGCGTTGTCCGTGCCGGACAGCGGCGGCGTGATGCTCGTGCCGGCCTTCGTGGGCCTCGGCGCGCCGCACTGGGACGCCTATGCGCGCGGCACCATCGTCGGCATGACGCGCGGGACGACGGCCGCGCACATCGCCCGCGCCGCCGTCGAAGCCATTGCCTACCAGAGCGCGGAGCTGCTGGCCGCCATGCGGAAGGACGCCGACTGTGTCGTGCACGAAGTGCGCGCGGACGGCGGCGCGGCGCGCAACGACCTCCTGATGCAGTTCCAGGCCGACCTGCTGGGCGTGCCCGTCGTGCGGCCGCGGGTGACGGAGACGACGGCCCTCGGCGCCGCCTACCTGGCCGGCCTCGCCGTCGGCTTCTGGTCGTCGCGCGACGAGATCGCGGCGCAGTGGAAGAGCGAGCGCCGGTTCGAGCCGCAACTGCCGGCCGCGCGGCGCGACGAGATGATGGCGCGCTGGTCGCGCGCGGTCGCGCATGCGCGCGCGTGGGCGGCGCCCGACCACGCTTGAGCCTCGCGTGCGGCCGCGCCGGCGCGGATCGGGCACAATCGATGCAATATTGTCATCGACTCGTTCCGGCGGGAGGCGTCTTGAAATTCCTGAAGTTCTTCTTTTCGACCGCGCACGCGGTGCTCGGCTTCCTGTTCGTGCTCGTGTCCGTGCTGATCACGGTGCTGGCCGTGCAGACCGGCTGGCAGGCGGTTGGCGCCGAGGCGGCGGAAAGCGCCGAGATGGCCATCGAAGCGATCGGCCTGCTGGCCATCGCCGTCGTCTCGCTGCAGATCGCGCAGACCATCACCGAGGAAGAAGTCGTGCGCGACGCCCACATCAGCGCGCCCACGCGCGTGCGGCGCTACCTGTCGCGCTTCATGGTCGTCGTCGTGGTCGCGCTGTCGATCGAAGGCCTGGTCGGCACGTTCAAGGCCTTGCACGAGGAACCGGAACTGCTGCCGCATGCGGCGTCGGTGCTCGTCGCGGCGGGCCTGCTGATGGCCGGCTGGGGCGTGTTCATCCGCATGAACAAGTCGGCGGAAGTGCTCGAGCCGGAGGCGATGGAGGCGGCCAAGAGCGAGGATGCGAAGGTGGACGAGTAGGTTCTAGCGGTCGCGCAGGCGTGCGAGGTTCTCGATCATCCGCGCCTGCAGCGTCGCGCGCCAGTCATCCGTGAGCCATGCCGCGGCCAGCGGAAACGCAGCCTCGATGCGCGCCAGCAGCGTGTCGAGATACGCCGCGCAGGCGTCGCGCCCTGTGAAGCCGAAGCGGACGGCATCGCCGAGGACGGCGTCCCGCGCGATGTCGAAGCGACTCCTGGACAGTTGCATGACCAGCCGGCGCGGCGTTTCTGCCGGATTCGGCACGACGTCGAATGCCGGCGCGAGGCGCCAGCCCTTGCGGCCCCGCCCATGGACGATCGCGTGGTTGCGCACATGGTCGTCGTCGTTTCCGCAAACGGCGTTGAAGACCATGCGGCCGAACAGTTCGATGCCATCCTCCGGCGGCGCGCCGACCCGGCGCAGTTCTTCGGCCAGGCGCGGGTAACTCCAGCGGTCGGTGTGGGCCGGATTGTCCGGATATTCCGCCTGCAGCAGCGTCGCCGCGCTGACGCACATGAAGCGCCGGTCGCCGTCGCGATCGAAGCGGCGCACGCGCAGGACGCTGCGGCCTCCCGGACCTGGATGCAGGATGGTTTCCGCCACATCCAGCCCGCTCGCCGCGCCCCATTCGCGGGCGAAGTGTTCGAGGCGTGGGATGTCGGCCGGGTCCATGTGCATCCGCGGCTTGACCAGCCAGAAGACGCCGGCGTCATCGCGTACGGTCGCTTTCGGACGGGCGCCGCCGACGCTGGTCGTCTGCACCAGCCGGCGCCGGATGGCCGGCCGGACCGGCGGCCGGTGTTCCGCCAGCGCGGCCAGTTCCTCGACCAGTTGGTCGAGCAGGGGCAAGGGTGGGCTGTTCAACGCCGCGCCGGAAAACCGGGGTGTCGACCCGACGGCGAGCGCGCCCCAGCGATCGATATTGCCGGCCTTGACCAGGTAGTGCAGCGGCGGGGCGTCGGCGGGCAGGTTGTATTCGCGCCGCAGCAAGGCCTGGCCCCAGGCATCCGGGCACGCATCGCGCAAGACGTCGTGCAATCCCTGGTAATGCCGGGTCCTGTACTGGATGCCGGGTATGAACGGCAGATTCACGGGGTCGATTGCCCAGGCGAGTCCGCTGTCGACGTACGACGGCGCATACATGAACGTGCCTTCGCCGGGCGCGCTGGCCACGTAGCGGCCCACGGTGACCCACGCACCGTCGTCCGGACGTTGCAGGTACACATACAGCGGCTTAGAAATAATCGGCATCGGCCGCAGCCCCTTGCTCCTGTCGCGTCGGCCGGACCCGCTTGCCCGGCGCCTTGCGCCAGAGTTCGGGTTTCAAGGCTGGCGTGGCTTCATCCGCCATGCCCAGGGTCAGCAGCGCATTCAGATAGGCACCGGCGCCGACGCCGGGATCACCCCGTTCCAGGCGCCGCAGCGTGGCTTCGGAAATACCGAGCCGCCGGCACAGGTCGGCGGCCGTGATGCGCTGCTGCATGCGCTGCACGTTGACGCTGCGGCCCCATTCGACCAGGCGTTCCTGGACGAGCGTCGGCCACATGTCGGCGTTCGAGAGTTTTTTGGGCATGTGCTGACACTATCAAAGAACACGGCTTACAGCAAGTAAGCGTTTATCTATGAATGCTTTGTTCAATGAATACTTTCATAGATGGCGTTTTATGATGCATAAAACGTTATCTATGAATGGAGTTGGCGACGTTCGCAGGGCCCATCCATGCACTGGCATGGAATCGGCGGCGCTATGGCAATATAAATAGTGTGATTTGGAGCAATGGTGAAATTGTGAGAGCTTTTCGTTCACTTTCATCGATATACTGCCCGGTAATATTTCTTACCTTTCTTTTATGTTTGCCGGGCAAATCATCCTTCCTGAACATGCCGATTTCGACTGCCTGCTGAAGCAGGTATTGGCCTGGTGGCCGGAGGAATTGGCGGGAGATGCCGGCGACGATGCCGGGGCGCGGCAATCGTCGGTTGCCCGCCTGTACGAAACCAGCATCGCGCCGCGGGCGATCCAGTCGGCCAGCATGCTGCTGTTACAGCTCGACTGGATCCTGTTCGGGATCGTCATGGATTTGTCGCGCAAGGTGTCGCGGGTGCGCGTGCGGGATATCCGGCCGCAACTCATCAAGGATAGATTCCACGCGCTGCTGACCCACAGCGCATTGCCGCAACTGCTCGGCGAAAAACAGTGGGATGGATCGTTCGAGCGCGATGAACTCGTCAATTATTTGCGGGTCGAGGACATGGCGACGGTGTGACCGCGCACCACGCAGACCGGGCATGTAAAATCGATGATGGCACCAGGGCGCGGCGGACCCGAGAATCGGGTTTTCCTCATTCTCGGGAATGCTCATGTCCGCAGTATCGATGGTTGCGCTCGCGTGTCTCGCCCTGAATTTCGTACGCGCGGGCTGTGCTCACTTTCTTCGTTTCCGTGAAATGTGCAGTATGCTGGCCGTCCGCGGCTGGCCCGCGCCCCGGGCGATGCTTGCCGCCGGGTCGGCCGTGCAGATCGTGGCCGGCCTGGGGTTGCTCTGGCGGCCGTCGCGCCACGCCAGCGCGATTGCATTGCTCGCATTTACGATCTGCGCCAGCGTAACCCTGCTCGACTTCTGGCGCCTGTCGGGACGGGAGCGCGCTGGCGCCGCGAACGGTTTTTTCAGCAACGTGGCGGTCTGCGGAGTACGACTCTAGTCGAACCAAACGTGATTGAATACGTCCAATCGTGATCATGGAACAGACGATTTCGAGCGGGCTGTACAGTCTGCGCAACTTCCACCGCCAGCTGCGCGCGGCCCTGGGGAGCAACCATGCTGCTGGCGCACCGGATCAGGATTGACGCGACAGCACCCCAGCGCGACTATTTCGCGCGCGCGGCCGGCACCGCCCGCCGGGTCTGGAACTGGGCGCTCGCCGAGTGGAACCGTCAGGCAGCCTGCGGGCTGCGACCAAACGCGATGGCGCTCAAGAAGGCGTTCAATCGCATCAAGTATTCGGATCCCGACTGGCTCGACGCCGACGGCAAGCCATGGCTGCTTGCCATCCACCGCGACGCGCACGCCCAGCCGTTCGCCAATCTCGCGAAGGCGTGGCGCCGTTACTTCGAGCAGCGCCGCGCCAGCCAGCCGGCGCATGCGCCGCGCTTCAAGAAGAAGGGCCGCTCGGCCGAGAGTTTTTATCTCGCGAACGACAAGTTCCGGCTCGACGGACGCAGCGCCGTGCTGCCGAAGGTGGGCCGCGTCGCGCTGCGCGAAGCACTGCGCTGGGGCGGCAAGATCATGGGCGCGAGTGTCTCGCGCGAAGCCGGGCACTGGTACCTGGCGGTCCGGGTCGACGTGCCCGACCACCTGGCCCGGCGGCGTCGCACGGGTGACGCCGTCACCGGCGTCGACCTGGGCGTGACCAGCGCAGCCACGCTGTCCAGCGGCGAGAAGATCGCGGCGCCACGGCCGTTGAAGGTGGCGCTGCGGCGCCTGCGCATCCGTTCGCGCCGGCAGTCGCGCAAGCTCGAGGCGGCCAAGGCCGCGGCCGGGATCGTCGGCCGTATCGTGAAGGGCACGCGCCTGCCGGCGTCGAAGAACCGGACCAAGGGCGCGCTGGCGCTGGCGCGGCTGCAGGCGCGCATCGCACGCGTGCGCCTGGATTTCACCCATAAGCTTACGACCCGGCTGTGCCGCGAAAATCAGGCGCTGGTGATCGAAGACCTGAACGTGCGCGGCATGCTTGCCAACGCGCGATTGGCGCGCGCGATCGCCGATGTCGGCTTTTACGAATTCCGGCGCCAGCTGACGTACAAGTCCGAGCGCTACGGTACGCAAATCGTACTGGCCGACCGCTGGTACCCGTCCAGCAAACTGTGTTCCGAATGCGGTCTACGCAACGGTGTGCTGGCACTGGGCGACCGGGCGTGGACCTGCACCGGTTGCGGCGCGCAGCACGACCGCGACGTGAACGCGGCCATCAACCTGCAACGGCTCGCCACCGGCGCCCTCGCGGCGCGCACGGCGCTACCCGAGGCGAGCCAGGCGGTAACGCGTGGCACTGCCGCCGGCCTGGGGCCGGCGGGAGGCGGGGAAGTCACGCCTGTCAGGCACGGGCACGGTCAGCAGGACGGTTCGGGGCAGGAAGAGTATGCTGTGCACATTTGCACACATAATCGATAGCAGGCTTGCTGCTGGCGTCGATTTTCTGAGGATGGCACACATGACGATCGGTCCCGACTGGGATGACCTGCGCGTCCTGCTCGCGGTGGCGCGGCATGGTTCGCTCAACGGTGCCGCGCGCGTCCTCGGCCTGACCCAGCCGACCGTGAGCCGCCGCGTTGCCGCCATCGAAGGGCGTCTCGCCATCCAGCTGTTCGATCGCGACATGTACGGCATGGTGCCGACCGCCGCCTGTGCCGGACTGCTCGCTGGCCTGGAGCGCATGGATGCCGAAGCACAAGGTGTACTGCGCAAGCTGGCGGCGACCGGGGACGGCCTTGAAGGCGCGCTGACGATTACCAGCATCGACTGGCTCGGCGCCGCCTTCGTGGCGCCCCTGCTGGCACGCTTCGGCGCGCAGCACCCCGGGTTGACGCTGCGGCTCATCAACGAAAAGCGCAACTTCAATCTGGCGGCCCGTGAGGCGGACCTGAGCGTGGCGTTCCGCCGGATCGAACAGGACAACCTCATCCAGCGCCGCCTCGCCACCGTTCCCTACAGCCTGTTCGCCGCGCCCGGCTATATCGAACGCCACGGTCTGCCGGACCCGGCGCAGCAGGGGCGCGGCCACCGCCTGGTGTTGATCGAACCGCAGGCGGACGTCTTCCTGCACGACGCATGGATCCGCGCGGTGCTGCCCGATGCGCACGTCATACTGCGGGCCGGCGACATGCATACGGTCGTGGCCGCGACGCTGGCCGGGGAGGCGATCGGACACATACCCCGTCCGCTGGGCGAATCGTTCGCGCAGTTGCACCGCCTCGTTGTTCCGGCGTCCGATCCGGCACTCGACCTGCGCCTCGGCTTCCACGCCGACATGCGCGAGAACGTCCGCTTGCGCGCGCTCGTCGATTTCCTGGCGGCGGAATTGCCGACCCGGCTGGAGCGCACGGCGTCCTGACGCGCCCGCCCTGCACGCGCGTGGCCGGGGCATGCAGAATCGATGATGGCGGAGGCGCCGGCGCCGCTTCGATAATGCCCGTGTCAACAGGAGGAACCCATGACCGACACGACATCATCGACGTCCGCGCCGCGCGGGCGCCACCTCGCCGCGCTCGCCTTGCTGGCATTTTCCCACCTCATCATCTCGCTCGACTACACGATCGTCTTCGTGGCCCTGCCGTCGATCCGCACGGCCCTCGGCTTCACGCCGCAGACGTTGCAATGGGTGGTCAGCGCGTACATCGTTCCGTATGGCGGGCTGCTGCTGCTCGGCGGCCGCGCGTGCGACCTGTTCGGCCGGCGCAGGATGCTCGTCGCCGGCTTCGCGCTGTTCGGACTCGCGTCGCTCGCAGGTGGCCTGGCGGCGGGGCCAGGACTGCTGCTGGCGGCGCGCGCCGTGCAGGGCGTCGGCGCGGCCCTGCTGTTTCCGGCCACGCTGTCGCTCATTACCGTCAGCTTCGCGGAAGGACGTGAACGGCATTTCGCCCTGTCGGTCTGGGCCGGCGTGGGCGGCAGCGGCATGGCGCTGGGCGCGCTGGCCGGCGGCCTGCTGACGGAGATGTTCGGCTGGAGCGCCGTCTTCCTCGTCAACGTGCCGCTCGTCGTTGCCGGGGCGCTCGCCGCGTTGTTCGTGATCGCGCCGGATGCAGTGCGCACCGGACGGCGCGACGTCGATGCGGCCGGGGCGCTCGCGGGTACGCTTGGCATGACGCTACTCGTCTACGTGCTAGTGCGCGGGCCCGAGCATGGCTGGGGCGCGGCACCCATCCTCGCGGCGGGCCTGGCTGCCGTGCTGCTGCTGGCGGGATTCGTCGCCATCGAACGGCGCGTGCGCGATCCGCTGCTCCCGCCGTCCCTGTTCGCGGCGCCGGGCCTGGCGCCCGGTCTCGCCGTGATCCTGCTGTTCAGCGCCACGTTCGGCTCGCTGCTGTATTTCCTGACCATGTATTTTCAATCCGTGCTGCACTTCCCGGTGTGGCAGGCCGGCCTTGCCTACGTACCGCTGTATTGCGTCATCATCGTGATGTCGTCGCTGGGTGGCCGCGTTGGCGGTCGTCTCGGGCCGCGGCACGGCCTGCTGATCGGCCTGATAATGGGCGGCATCGGCATGCTGCTGACGGCCTGGGCGATGGCACGGGCGAGCGGTTATGCCGGACTGCTGCCGGGCCTGTTGTTGTACAGCGCGGGTATGGGCATGACGTTCACGATCATGTTCGCCACGGCGACGATGGGCGTCCCGGCCCACCGGCAAGGCGTCGCGTCCGGTGCAGCGTCGACCTGCCAGCAACTGGGTAGCGCCATCGGCATCGCGCTGCTCGTGCCGCTGTCGGAACGCTGGCCGGACATGGCCACTGCGCTCGCGGCCGTCCACCGCACGGCCGCGTTGGGCGTCGTCGCGATGATCGCGATCGTGGTCCTGCTGGTACGGCCACGGCAGCCTGTCGGGCGCGCCGTCCGGCTGGACATTGAAATGCACAAATAAATATCGATGAGAACCCGATGACCATCATGACCCGCCCCGAAGACGCACCCCACGCGTTCCAGGCCGTCTGGAACCGCCATGACATGGAAGCCTGCGCACCTTGTTCCACGACGACGCGACCTTCGTGAACCGGTTCGGCCGCTACGTGCGCGGCATCGACGCCATCGTCGACATGCATGTCCCGATCCACGCCACCGTCTACAGCGATTCCACGCTCGACAACGAATTGATCGACGTGATCCCGATCGGCGCCGATGCGGCGGTCGTGCACTTCTGGAGCCGCCTCGCGGCCGGTCCGGCGCATCCGGCCGGTGCGCACGCCGTCGATACCCTGATTCTTGCCGTGCTGACGCGGCAGGCCGGCGCCTGGCGCATCAAGGCGCTCGAGAATGTCACGCTGACGAATCCGAAAACGGGGGAAACGGTTCTGAGAGACACTGCCTGAGATTTTCGTATTGGCAACATCGACAGATATCAAACAATGCTTTATTGCAATCATGTATGCTGCCGACTGGTCCTGACGAATGGAAGGCGGCATGAATATCAAACACTGGAAAATTGGTAATCGGCTGGGCGGCGCATTCGGACTGCTGCTCGTTTTGCTGGGCGCATGCATCTGGTTCGGCATTGCCAGCCTACACTTGTTGAACGAAGGTACGTCGAAGATCGTCGACGAGGATTACCCGAAGACGGTCCTCGCCTACGAAAGCCTCGATGTCGTGAACCGCAATGCCCGCGCCATGCGCAATATGCTGCTGTGGGACAAACCCGAAGAAGTGGCGCGGGAACGGCAGACCGTGCTCCAGAACCGACAGGAAAATACCGCCAATCTCGACAAGCTGGCGGCACTGATCCAATCCGACGAAGGCAGGATCAAGCTGAAAACCGTGCAGGACGCCAGGGAGGTGTATCGCACGTCGCAGCAGGCCTTTCTCGACATGATGGACGCCGGCAAAAAGCCGGAAGCCGCGGCCTTTCTGCTGAATCAGGTCCGCAAGGACCAGCGCAGCTATTTCGACGCCGTGCGGGAATTGATCAAATTTCAGGATGCGCGCGTGCTCGACAGCGGCCAGCGCGCCGAGGAAACGTATCGGTCGACGATCGCGTGGCTGATGGGATTGGCGGCCGTCGCGCTCGTCCTCGGCACGATCGTGGCCATCTGGATCACGCGGTCGATCACGCAGCCGTTGCGGCAGGCGGTGGACGTGGCCCGCACCGTGGCCACCGGCGACCTGAGCGCGCGGATCGAGGTGCACTCGGCCGACGAAACCGGCCAGCTGCTGCAAGCCCTGCGCGACATGAACGAAGCGCTGGTCAACATCGTCGGCGAGGTGCGCAGCGGCACCGAGACCATCGCGTCCGCGTCGCACCAGATCGCGTCCGGCAACGCCGACCTGTCGTCGCGCACCGAGGAGCAGGCATCATCGCTGGAAGAGACGGCGTCGTCGATGGAAGAGCTGACGTCGACCGTGAAGCAGAATGCGGATAACGCGCGCCAGGCGAACCAGTTTGCCGTCTCCGCGTCGGAAGTGGCGGAGAAGGGCGGCGCGGTGATGACGGAAGTGGTCGAGACCATGGGCGCGATCAACGACTCGGCGCGCAAGATCGTCGACATCATCGCGGTCATCGACGGCATCGCCTTCCAGACCAATATCCTGGCGCTGAACGCGGCCGTCGAAGCGGCGCGCGCCGGCGAGCAGGGCAGGGGCTTTGCGGTGGTGGCGTCCGAAGTGCGCAACCTGGCGCAGCGCAGCGCGGCGGCCGCGAAGGAAATCAAGGCGCTGATCGACAACTCCGTCGAAAAGGCGGACGCCGGCAGCAGGCTGGTCGACCAGGCCGGCACGACGATGCGGGACGTGGTCGAGAGCATCCGCCGCGTGGCGGACATCATGGGCGAGATCAGCGCGGCCAGCCAGGAGCAGACCGACGGCATCGGGCAGGTGCAGCTGGCGATCTCGCAGATGGACCAGACCACGCAGCAGAATGCCGCGCTGGTCGAAGAGGCGGCCGCGGCGTCCGAGCAGTTGCGGGAGCAGGCGGGCAAGCTGTCGCAGACGGTCGCCGTGTTCAGGCTGGGCGGTGCTCACGACCGGGCCGTGCCGGTACCGGCCGTGCAGCCGAAACAGGCGGCGCCGGCCATTGCGCCGCCGGTGAGCAAGAAACCCGCCGCGCCGGCCAGGACGCCGGCCAAGGCGTCGACAGAGCGGCCGCGTGCCAGGCATCTGGCCGGCGCCGGCACGGGCGACGAGTGGGAAGAGTTCTAATTAAAACCCGATCCGCCCCTTGCCCGGCGTGGGCTTGAGGCGGATGTCGTCCACCTTCACATGCGCGCGGCCATCGGCCACGGCATACCCGAGCCCATCCAGTAGAGTCTTGCGCAAATCCCGCGGCGACACGCCCGCCAGCTTGTCCAGCACGACGTCGCCCAGCATCGGATCGAACGCCGCCAGGTTCAGCTCGCGCAGCAGCCCCGCATACATGCGCTGCGCGATGCCGGCCGCCTGTTCCGGCGTCGGCGCCGGGACTTCGTAGACGGCCATGCGGTTCAGCAGCGGGTGCGGGATGCCCTCGGTGGAGTTCGCCGTCAGTACCCAGAAGATCTGCGAGGCGTCGATGTCGACGTCGATGAATTCGTCGCGGAAGGCGCTGGCCGTTTCCGGTTCCAGTAATTGATACAGCGCCGCGAGCGGGTCGGATTGCGAGGAGCCCGTCGCCTTTTCCACCTCGTCCAGCACGATCACCGGGTTCGCGAACTGTCCGCGTACGAGCCGTTCAGCCACCTTGCCGCACTTGGCGCCGCGCCAGCTGGCCGAGCTGCCCGTGATGACGAAGCCGGCCGACAGGGCGTTCATGCTGATCAGCTCGCAGTCCGTCTGCATGACCTTCGCCAGCCGCTTGGCGAAATGGGTCTTGCCCACGCCCGGGCCGCCCAGCAGCAGGATCGGCATGACGTTGAATCCCTTGTCGCCAACATGGGCCAGGCGCAGATAGCGCGCGAGGTCGTCCAGCACTTCGTCGAAATTGGGACATTCCTCGAACAGCGGATCGAGGGCGTCGATGGAAGAGGGGGTGGTGACGAAACGTTCCGCGCCGGTCTCAAGCATGCGCTCATAGAATGCTTCGAGCTCGGGCGAACGTCCGCGGCTACGGTCGAGCGCGCCCTGTACTTCATTGAGATCGTAGACGGCACGACTGCGGGCCAAAGTAATGCTCATGGCGTTCTCCTGCACGGTAGTACGGACTCACTTATACTGCGAGGCTCGCCCGCAATGGCCGGGTGATCGCCTCGTCTTCATTCTAACGCGCACGGGATGAAATCGTCGTTCCGGCCGCGTTGTCACTGTTGCCATAAGGCAACCTACCGATAGTCAGGTCTTGTCTTTTATCAAGGGTAAAACACATGTGTGCAGATGAGGTGGCACATGCATTGTTTTACCTAAGTGCCTAATTTTGCTCAACATTTTTACTTGAGGTTCCGTCAAGTAAGTTCGCTAAGTCATTGGTTTCATTAGCAATTTCGCCGTTTTCTAAACGTGAATTCGCTTGACCACAGACAACGCTTCCTCTAAAGTGGGAAACGGTGGCAAAAAGTGCAGTTTTGTGGGAGATCGGTGGGTCTCCCGGCGCCTAAAAATAATCAGACTGATAACTCTCCAAAACTAGGTACAACGTGTTTCAGGGCGCGTCAGCGATCAATCTCGATGCCAAAGGACGGATGTCAATACCGGCCAAGCATCGTGACGCCTTGATGCAGCAATGTGAAGGCCGTATGACGCTCACGAAACACCCGCATGGTTGCCTGTTGTTCTTCCCGCGCCCGGTGTGGGAAGAACATCGCGAACAGATCGCCGCCTGGCCGATGTCGGCACGGGCGTGGCAACGCATTTTCCTGGGGAACGCCTGCGATGTCGAGATGGACGGCGCGGGTCGGGTGCTCATTTCGCCCGAGCTGCGCAATGCAGTTGGTTTGGAGAAAGAAGTGATGATGCTCGGGATGGGGACCCATTTCGAGATCTGGGACGCCGCCAGGCTGGCAGAAAACGAGGCCCAAGCCGTCGCGGGTGGCATGCCCGATGTCCTTTCCAATTTCTCCTTCTAAGGCGCCGCATGAATGTGACTCAGCCGGTGCCCGGTTTGCAGCATCGTACGGTGCTGCTGGATGAAGCAGTCGATGCACTCGCCCTCGAAGGCGAACGCACGGCAGGCATATATATAGATGGCACGTTCGGCCGCGGCGGTCATAGCCGGCTGATCCTGTCGAAACTGGCGCCCGAGGGACGCCTGATCGGTTTCGACAAGGATCCCCAGGCGATCGCGACGGCCGAACAGATGAACGATCCGCGCTTTTCGATCGTGCACGACAGCTTCGCCACGATGCGCGAAGCGCTGGCGGCACGGGGCGTGCACCAGGTCGACGGCATCCTGCTGGACCTGGGCATTTCCTCGCCCCAGGTCGACGATGCGACCCGCGGGTTCAGCTTCCGCAACGATGGTCCCCTGGACATGCGGATGGATACGACACGGGGTATTTCCGCCGCCGCCTGGCTGGCCGAAGTGCCGGAGAAACAACTGGAAAAGGTGATTCGGGATTATGGGGAAGAACGGTTTGCTTTTCAGATTGCAAAGGCGATTGTTGCTGGCCGGGCAGTCGAACCAATTTCAAGCACACGACAGCTTGCCGCAATCGTGGCAAACGCGGTCAAAACCCGGGAGAAAGGCAAGGATCCGGCAACCCGCACCTTTCAGGCTATCCGGATTTTCATCAATCAAGAGCTTGAGGACCTTGAAGCAGGTCTGAACGCCGCCTTCGAACTGCTGAAGCCCGGCGCTCGCCTGTCGGTGATCAGCTTCCACTCGCTGGAAGACCGCATGGTCAAGCAGTTCCTGGCGTCGAAGGCCAAGGTCGAGCAGCCGGACCGCCGGTTGCCGATCCGCGCCGCCGATTTGCCCAAGCCCTTGATGAAGTTGATCAGCAAGACGAAACCCTCCGACGTGGAAGTGGGCGCCAATCCGCGCGCCCGCTCGGCGGTCCTGCGCGTGGCCGAACGGCTGGGAGCTCAAGCATGACGGGCAAGCTCAACGTCGTGCTGACGGCGCTCCTCGTCGGCTGCGCGCTGTCGGTCGTGAACGCGCGCTACCAGGCGCGCCACCTGTTCATCGACCAGGAAAAGCTGGTACAGCAGCAGCGCCAGCTCGAGATCGACTGGGCGCAGCTCCAGCTCGACCAGTCCACCCTCGGCAAGAACGAGCGCATCGAGCAGATCGCGCGCTCGCAGCTGGACATGGCACCGCTGTCCCCGGCGCGTACCCAATACCTGACGGAAGGCGGTAAATGAAGGCCGGCACCAACGGATCCCGCGTCGCCGCCGCCAAGGGCGTGGCGTTTTCCAAGAGCCCCGTGCTGGCCGTGCGCCTGCCGGACTGGCGCTCGCGCGTCGTCCTGTTCGTGCTGTTCGCCGCCTTCTTCGCGCTGGCCGGACGCGCAATGTGGCTGCAGGGCGTCTCCAACCGCTTCCTGCAGAAGCAGGGCGCGAGCCGCTACGAGCGCACGCTCGAACTGCCGGCCACGCGCGGCAAGATCTTCGACCGCAACGGCATCGTGCTCGCGTCGTCGCTGCCGGTGAAGGCCGTGTGGGCGATCCCCGAGGACGTGCTGGATTCGCCGCGTCCCAAGCTGCGCGAACTGGCGCAGCTGCTCGACATGCCCGAGGCCGACCTGCTCAAGAAGCTCGATTCCGACCGCACCTTCGTCTACCTGAAGCGCCAGGTGGAGATGGACGTCATCGCCAAGATCGAAAAGCTCGGCATCGACGGCATCGACACGCGCAAGGAATACAAGCGCTATTACCCGCAGGGCGAGGTGATGGCGCACATCGTCGGCTTCACGAACGTCGAGGACGTGGGCCAGGAAGGCATCGAGCTCGCGCAGCAGAAGAACCTCGTGGGCCAGACGGGCAGCCGGCGCGTGATCAAGGACCGCCTGGGCCGCATCGTCGAGGACGTGGGCCTGTCGCGCGAGCCGCACGACGGCAAGGACATCACGCTGGCGGTGGACTCCAAGCTGCAGTACATCGCCTTCAACAGCATCAAGGACGCGGTGGAGAAGTTCCACGCCAAGGCCGGCGCCGCCGTCGTGGTGGACGTGCACACGGGCGAAGTGCTGGCACTGGCCAACTGGCCGACCTACAACCCGAACGACCGCTCGCGCCTGACCGGCGAGCAGCTGCGCAACCGGGTCATCACCGACACCTTCGAGCCGGGTTCCACGCTGAAGCCGTTCACGGTCGCGCTGGCGCTGGACAAGGGCCTGATCAAGCCGACCACGCTGTTCGACACGGGCAATGGCCGCTACCAGACCGGCGGCCACACGATCCGCGACACGCACCCGCACGGCGTCATCGACGTCACCACGATCATCCAGAAGTCGTCCAACATCGGCACGACCAAGATCTCCGAGCTGCTGTCGGCGCAGGAGATGTGGGAGATGTTCACCAAGGTCGGCTTCGGCCAGGCGCCGCGCTACGGTTTCCCGGGCGCCGCGGCAGGCCGCGTGCGTCCGTATAAATCGTGGCCGATCGTCGCCAAGGCCAACATGTCGTTCGGCCAGGGCATCTCGATGTCGCTGCTGCAGCTGGCGCATGCCTGGCTGATCTTCGCGCGCGACGGCGACGTCATTCCGCTGTCGTTCCAGAAGGTGACCGACAAGCCGGTCGGCCAGCAGATCATCTCGCCGAAGGCGGCCGCGCAGATGCGCACGATGGTCGAATCCGTCGTGAGCCCGCAAGGTACGGCGTCGCAGGCGCAGGTCGCCGGTTACCGCGTCGGCGGCAAGACCGGCACGGCGCAGAAAGTCATCAACGGCCGCTATTCGCAGACGCACTACGTCGGCAACTTCGTCGGCATCGCTCCGATGAGCAATCCGCGCTTCGTCATCGCCGTGATGATCGACGATCCGTCGGGGCCGTTCCACACCGGCGGCGCGGTCGCGGCGCCGACGTTCGCGGCGCTGGCGGCGAACGCGCTGCGGGCCGCCAACGTGCCGCCCGACTCCACGGTCACCGACATCATCATTCCGGAACATCCTCTCGAGGAGAGCAATTGATGGCCGAGACGCCGAAGATCTGTGAATGGATTCGGGCCGCCGCACCAGGCGGCCGTATCGTTTCCGACTCGCGCCGCGTGCGCAGCGGCGACGTGTTCTTTGCCTATCCGGGCGAAGCCGCCGACGGCCGCCGCTTCATCCGCTCCGCCATCGAGAACGGCGCGGCTGCCGTCGTGTACGATGACCGCGATTTCGCCTGGGACCCCGCTCTGGACGTGCCCCATCTGGCCGCGCAGGACCTGAAAAAGAACGCCGGCCCGATCGCGCACGCGTACTACGGCGCGCCCGATGCGGCCATGTTCACCGTCGGCGTCACCGGCACGAACGGCAAGACGTCGTGCGCGCTGTGGACGGCGCAGGCGCTCGCGCATCTGCACGAGACGGCCGCCGTCATCGGCACCCTGGGCGTCGGCCTCGTGCGCGGCCGCGCGGAACCGGAGTTCGACGCGACCGGCTACACGACGCCGGACGCCGTGTTGCTGGCGACGGAACTGGCCAGGCTGCGCGACGCGGGCGCCACGTCGCTCGCGATCGAGGTGTCGTCGATCGGCCTCGTCGAGCACCGCACGGCCGGCATGCATTTCGACGTGGCCGTGTTCACGAACCTCACGCGCGACCACCTGGACTACCACGGCGACATGGCGGCGTACGAAGCCGCCAAGCGCCAGCTGTTCGACTGGCCGGGCCTGAAAACGGCCGTGGTCAACCTGGACGACGAGGCGGGCGTGCGCATCGCGCGGCACCTGCGCAGCGCGCGCCCGGAAGTGGCCGTTCTCGGCTACACCCTGCGCGCCGTGCACGAGCAGCCCGTTCTCGACGGCGTTGCGGTGCTGCGCGCATCGAACCTGCGCAGCCGCCCGAACGGCAGCGAATTCCACATCGAGTCGCCGTACGGCAGCGCGGTCGCGCGCACGCACATGGTCGGCCACTTCAACGCGAGCAACGTGCTGGCCGTGCTGGGCGCGCTGCTGGCGAAAGGCGTCGAATTGCGCGCCGCGCTCGACGCCGTCGAGGCGCTCGTGCCCGCGCCGGGCCGCATGCAGCAGCTGGGCGGCCAGGATGCGCCGATGGTCGTGATCGATTACGCGCACACGCCGGACGCGCTTGAAAAGACGCTGGAAGCGCTGCGCCAGGTCGCGCAGGAGCGGGGCGGTGCGCTGTGGTGCGTGTTCGGCTGCGGCGGCGACCGCGATCCGGGCAAGCGTCCGCAGATGGGCCGCATCGCCCAGATGGCCGAGCACGTGCTCGTCACGAGCGACAACCCGCGCAGCGAGGAACCGCGCGCCATCATCGAGCAGATCGTGGCCGGCATGGATCCGCACCACCCGGCGTCGACGCACCAGGCCATCGAGGACCGCGCCGCCGCGATCCTGTCGGCCGTGAAGCATGCCGCGAAGCCGGACGTGATCCTGCTGGCGGGGAAGGGCCATGAGCCGTACCAGGAAATCAAGGGCCGGAAGATTCCGTTTTCCGACGCCGACCATGCCGCGCTGGCGCTGACCGCGCGGCTCACCATGATGAGGACTGTCTGATGATTCGTGGCTCGATCGAGCAAGTGCTGGCATCGATCGAAGGCGCGCGCGTCACGCGCGACGCGTACTTCCAGGGTGTGTCGACCGATAGCCGGCAGGTGATGCCGGGGTCGCTGTTCGTCGCCCTGCGCGGCGACCGCTTCGATGCCCACGACTTCCTCGGCCAGCTGGCGGACAAGCCGGTGGCGGCCGTCGTCGTCGAGCGCCTGCCCGAACGCTATCCGCTGCCCGCCATCGTCGTGCCGGATACGCTCGCCGCGCTGGGCCGCATCGGCAACTTCTGGCGCCGCCGCTTCGCCATCCCCGTCATCGGCGTCACGGGCAGCAACGGCAAGACGACGGTCAAGGAAATGATCTCGGCCATTCTCGTGGCGGCCCATGGCGCGGAAGGCCGCCTGGCCACGCAGGGCAACTTGAACAACGAGATCGGCGTGCCGCTGACGGTGACGCGCCTCACGGACGCGCACAAGGCCGCCGTCGTGGAACTGGGCATGAACCACCCGGGCGAGATCGCGCGCCTGGCCGCCATCGCCGAGCCGACCGTCGCCCTCGTCAACAACGCGCAGCGCGAGCACCAGGAATTCATGCACACCGTGGAAGCGGTGGCGCGCGAGAACGGCGCCGTGCTGCAGGCGCTGCCGGCGGACGGCGTGGCCGTGTTCCCGGGCGATGACGAGTACACCGGCCTGTGGCGCGGACTGGCCGGGGACCGCAAGGTGCTGACGTTCGGCCTTTCCGATGCATGCGACGTGCGCGCGACGTACACGGTGACCGAATTCGGCAGCGAACTCGCCGTCACCGCGGGTGTCGAACGCTGCACGATCAAACTGAACGCCGCCGGCGTCCACAACGTCCGCAACGCGCTGGCCGCCACCGCCTGCGCGCTCGCGGCGGGCACACCGGTCGACGCCATCGTGCGCGGCCTGGAAGCCTTTGCGCCCGTCAGCGGCCGCCTGCAGCGCAAGCAGGCCGCGAACGGCGCGACGATCATCGACGATACGTACAACGCCAACCCCGACTCCGTGCGCGCCGCCATCGACGTGCTCGCGCAATACCCGTCGCCGCGCATCCTCGTGCTGGGCGACATGGGCGAGGTTGGCACGCAAGGACCTGAGTTTCACCAGGAAATCGGTGCCTATGCCGCAAGCCGCGGCATCGACGCCGTGCTCGCGACCGGCGACCTGGCTCGCCACATGGCCGGATCGGGAGCGCAACACTACGAGCAGTTCGACGAATTATTGGCAGCACTGGATCAAAAACTGGGCAGCAAATCTGACGCAACTGTGTTGGTGAAGGGCTCGCGCTTCATGAAGATGGAGCGCGTGGTCCAACACCTGACCGCATCAACCAACACCGGCAAGGAAGCCCACTAGACTTATGCTGCTTTGGCTCGCACAATATTTTCAGGACTATCTCGGTCCGCTGCGCGTTTTTAACTACATCACGTTCCGCGCCGTGTTCGCGACCATCACCGCGATCAGCATCGGCATGCTGTGCGGCCCGGCCGTGATCCGCAAGCTCACCGAGATGAAGGTCGGCCAGGCCGTGCGCACGTACGGTCCGCAGACCCACCTGTCCAAGCACGGCACCCCGACCATGGGCGGCGTGCTCGTCCTGATCGCCATCGGCGTCTCGACCTTGCTGTGGTGCGACCTGTCGAACCGCCTGATCTGGCCGGTCCTCGTCGTTACGCTGGGCTTCGGCGCCATCGGCTGGGTCGACGATTACCGCAAGGTCGTCTACAAGGACCCCGAGGGCATGCGCTCGGGCGAAAAATACTTCTGGATGTCGCTGATCGGCATCACGTCGTCGCTGTACCTCGCGTTCTCCGTGTCGGCCGCGACGCCGTGGGAAGTGTGGCAGCTGTTCTTCGCGTGGGTGCAGTCCGGCTTCTCGATGGACCTGCCGCCGAAGGCCGACCTGATCGTCCCGTTCTTCAAGACCATCAGCTATCCGCTGGGCGTGTGGGGCTTCATCGCGCTCACGTACTGCGTGATCGTGGGCGCGTCGAACGCCGTCAATTTCACGGATGGCCTGGACGGCCTCGCCATCATGCCGACCGTGATGGTCGGCGGCGCGCTGGGCCTGTTCGCTTATCTCACCGGTAACGCGACGTATTCGAAATACCTGTTCATCCCGCACATCCCGGGCGCCGGCGAACTGCTGATCTTCTGCGGCGCGATGGCGGGCGCGGGCCTTGCCTTCCTCTGGTATAACGCGCACCCCGCGCAGATGTTCATGGGCGACGTGGGCGCGCTGGCGCTGGGCGGCGCGCTCGGCACCATCGCCGTCATCGTGCGCCAGGAGATCGTCCTGTTCATCATGGGCGGCGTGTTCGTCGCCGAGACGCTGTCCGTGATCATCCAGGTCAGCTGGTTCAAGTACACGAAAAAGAAGTATGGGCAGGGGCGGCGCGTGTTCCTGATGGCGCCGCTGCACCACCATTTCGAACAGAAGGGCTGGAAGGAGACCAAGGTCGTCGTGCGCTTCTGGATCGTGACGATGATCCTGGTCCTGGTCGGCATCTCGACTCTCAAACTGCGCTGATATGAACTACGACGGCAAAACCGCACTGGTACTGGGGCTCGGCGAGTCGGGCCTGGCGATCGCGTTGTGGCTCGCGCGCTGCGGCGCCCGCGTGCGCGTGGCCGACACGCGTGCCGAACCTGCGCGCCTGCCGCAACTGCGCGCTGCGGTGCCGGATGCGGACTTCGTCGCCGGCCCGTTCGCGGCCAGCCTGCTGGACGGCGTGGACTTCGTCGCGGTCAGCCCGGGCCTGGCCCCGGACCGCGAACTGGCCGAGATCGCGCCGGCAGCAAGCCAGCGTCACGTGCCGGTGTGGGGCGAGATCGAGCTGTTCGCGCAGGCGCTGTCGAACCTGAAGGCGGAGCGGGGCTACGCGCCGAAAGTCATCGCCATCACGGGCACGAACGGCAAGACGACGGTCACGAGCCTTACGGGCCTGCTGTGCCGCCGCGCCGGCCTCACGACGAAGGTCGCCGGCAACATCAGCCCGGCCGCGCTGGACGTGCTGCGCGAAGTGATCGACGCAGACGAACTCCCGCAAGCCTGGGTGCTGGAACTCTCCAGCTTCCAGCTGCACACGACGTACAGCCTGAACCCGGACGCCGCGACCGTCCTGAACATCACGCAGGACCACCTCGACTGGCACGGCAGCATGGCCGCCTATGCCGCCGACAAGGCCCGCATCTTCGGCGCCGACACGGTCCGCGTGCTGAACCGCGACGACGCGACCGTGATGGGCATGACGGCGCCGGGCGCGAACGTGACGACGTTCGGCACGGGCGAACCGGATGCGCCGGGCAGCTTCGGCCTCGTGAACGAGCGTGGCGTGCTGTGGCTGGCCAATGCGAATCCGGGTGAAGAACCCGAAAAGAAGAAAAAGAAGAACGAGCCGGCCGAACCCGTCGACGTGATCGTCAACCGGTTGATGCCCGCCGACGCGCTGCGCATCCGCGGCCTGCACAATGCGTCGAATGCGCTGGCCGCGCTGGCGCTGTGCCGCGCTTGCGGCCTGCCGTTGGCGCCGCTGCTGCACGGCCTGCGCGAATACCAAGGCGAACCGCACCGCGTGGAGCTGATCACCGGCATCGACAACGTCGAGTACTACGACGATTCCAAGGGCACGAACGTGGGTGCCACGGTCGCCGCGCTGGAAGGCCTGGGCAAGACGTTCGGCGGGACGGACCGCCAGATCCTGCTCATCGCGGGCGGCGACGGCAAGGGCCAGGATTTCAGTCCGCTCGCCGGTCCGTGCTCGCGCTACGTGCGCGCCGTCCTGCTGATCGGCCGCGACGGCCCCGCCATCGGCGCCGCGCTGGCGTCCACCGGCGTGCCGTGCTTCGAGCTGCCGGACTTGCCTAGCGCCGTGCGCCGCGCGAGCGGCCTGGCGAAATCCGGCGACGTCGTGCTGCTGTCGCCCGCATGCGCGAGCCTGGACATGTTCACGAATTACGCGCACCGCGCGCAGGTGTTCATCGACGAAGTGCGCGACATCGCGCTCGAGAAGGGACAGGAGATCTGATGGCTTTCCAGATTCCCTTCCGGTTCGGCGGCAGCGCCAGCGATGCGGGAAACGGCGCCATCGCGACGCGCGCACGGCCGTCGCGCATGATGGAATACGACCAGCCGCTCGTGTGGGTCGTGCTGCTGCTGATGCTGTTCGGGATGGTGATGGTGTACTCGGCATCGATCGCGCTGCCGGATTCGCCCAAGTTCGCCTACCTCGCCGGCAAGAACAATTATTTCCTGGTGCGCCAGGCCATGTTCATCGCGATCTCGATGGTGACGGGCCTGTTCGTCTTCCGCATCCCCGTCGCGACGTGGCAGCGTTTCGCGCCCATGATGTTCGTCGCCACCCTGGTCCTGCTGGCGATGGTGCTGATCCCCGGCGTCGGCGTGGTCGTCAACGGCGCCCGGCGCTGGCTGTCGCTGAAGATCTTCAACCTGCAGCCGTCCGAGATCATGAAGGTCGTTTCGGTGTTGTATGCGGCCGACTTCACGGTGCGCAAGCAGCAGTACATGCACAAGCTGACGAAAGGCTTCATGCCGATGGCCGCCGCGATGGCGCTCGTCGGCGCGCTGCTGATGCTGGAACCCGACCTGGGCGCGTTCGGCGTCGTCGTCTGCATCTCGATGGGCATCCTGTTCCTCGGCGGCTTCAACATGATCTGGTTCGGCGGCATCGGCGCCATCCTGGTACTCGTGTTCTCGACCATCATCGCGCTGTCGCCGTTCCGCCGCGCGCGCATGTTCGCGTACATGAATCCGTGGGAAGAGGGCAATGCGCTGGACAAGGCGTACCAGCTGACGCACTCGCTGATCGCGTTCGGCCGCGGCGAGTTCTTCGGCGTGGGACTCGGCGGCAGCGTGGAAAAGCTGCACTACCTGCCGGAAGCGCACACGGACTTCATCATGGCCGTCATCGGCGAGGAACTGGGCCTGGTCGGCGTGCTCGTCGTGATCGGCCTGTTCTACTGGCTCGTCAAGCGCGCCTTCGACATCGGCCGCCAGGCCATCGCGCTGGAACAGCACTTCGCCGGCCTCGCCGCGAAAGGCATCGGCATCTGGATCGGCGTGCAGGTGTTCATCAACATGGGTGTGAACCTGGGCCTGCTGCCCACGAAAGGCCTGACGTTGCCGCTGATGAGCTACGGCGGTTCCGGCGTGCTGTTCAACTGCGTCGGACTCGCGATCCTGCTGCGCATCGATTACGAAAACCGGGTACGGATGCGGGGAGGCCGGCAATGACCAAGAGACTCATGATCATGGCGGCCGGCACGGGCGGCCACATCTTCCCCGGCATCGCCATCGCGCAATCGATGCGCGAGCGCGGCTGGGAAGTCTCGTGGCTGGGCACGATGCACGGCATGGAAAAGGACATCGTGCCGAAGCACGGCATCCCGATGGATTCGATCGACTTCGCCGGCATGCGCGGCAAGGGCATTGCGCACACGGTGTCCGGCGCGCTCAAGCTCGTCGCCAGCTTTGCCTCGTGCCGCAAGTATCTCGCGCTGCGCAAGCCGGACGTCGTGCTGGGCATGGGTGGCTACGTCACGGTGCCGGGCGGGATGATGGCGCGCTCGCGCGGCATTCCGCTGGCGCTCGTGAACGCGGATGCCGCGCTGCTCCTGTCGAACAAGACGCTGACCCCAATCGCGCAGCGCGTGCTGTTCGGCTTCCCGGCCGATTTCGGCAAGGCGGCGGGTAAAGCCGTCGTCACGGGCAACCCGGTGCGCAAGGAAATCCTCGAGATGCCGTCGCCGGGCCACCGTTTCGCCGGCCGCACCGGTCCGCTGAACATCCTCGTCGTGGGCGGCAGCCTGGGCGCGAAGGTGCTGAACGACAGCGTGCCGGCCGCGCTGGCGCTGATCCCGGCAGGGCTGCGGCCGACGGTTACCCACCAGTCGGGCAAGAAGAACATCGACGCGCTGCGCGCGGCATACGCGCAGGCGGGCGTGCAGGCCAACGTGGTCGACTTCATCGACGACATGGCGGCGGAGTACGCGAACGCGGACCTCGTGATCTGCCGCGCGGGTGCGATCACCGTGTCGGAACTGACGGCGGCCGGCGTCGCGAGCGTGCTCGTGCCGTTCGTCGCCAGCACGACGAGCCACCAGCGCGACAACGCGACCTGGATGGCGGGGCAGAAGGCGGCCGTGCACCTGCCGCAGGGCGAACTGAATCCGCAGCAGCTGGCAAGGCTGCTGCAAACCACCACGCGCGACGACTGCCTGGCGATGGCCGAGGCGGCGCAGGCGGTGGGAAGGCGCGACGCCAATGCGGCGATCGCGCGCGTACTTGAAGAACTGGCGAACGGCGGACAATGAAACACAAGATCAAACACATTCACTTCGTCGGCATCGGCGGCAGCGGCATGAGCGGCATCGCGGAAGTGCTGCTCAACCTCGGCTATAAAGTGTCGGGCTCGGACCTCGCGTCGAACGCGGCCAGCCAGCGCCTGCAGCAGCTGGGCGCGGACGTGCGCATCGGCCACGCGGCGAACAACATCGCGGGCGCGGATGCCGTCGTCACCTCGACCGCCGTCAACGAAGCGAATCCCGAAGTCGTCGCCGCGCGCGCCGCGAAAGTCCCCATCGTCCCGCGCGCCATCATGCTGGGTGAGCTGATGCGCCTGAAGCGCGGCATCGCCATCGCCGGCACGCACGGCAAGACGACGACGACGAGCCTCGTCGCGTCCGTGCTCGCGCAGGGCGGCCTCGATCCGACGTTCGTCATCGGCGGGCGCCTGAACAGCGCCGGCGCCAATGCGAAGCTGGGCACCGGCGACTACATCGTCGCGGAAGCCGACGAGTCGGACGCGTCGTTCCTGAACCTGTCGCCGATGATCGAGGTGATCACCAACATCGACGCCGACCACATGGACACGTACGAGCACGACTTCGAGAAGCTGAAGGGCGCGTTCGTCAACTTCACGCACCGCCTGCCGTTCTACGGCCGCGCCATGATGTGCATCGACGACGCGAACGTGCGCGCGATCCTGCCGCAGGTGACCAAGCCGGTGACGACCTACGGCTTCTCGGAAGACGCGGAAGTGCGCGCCCTGAACGCGCGCGCCCAGGGCATCCAGATGCATTTCACCGTGCGCCAGCAGGGCTATCCGGACACGGACTTCGTGCTGAACCAGCCGGGCATGCACAACGTGCTGAACGCCTGCTCCGCGATCGCGATCGCACGCGAGATCGGCGTGCCGGACGAGGCGACGGCGCAGGGCCTGCGCGAGTTCAACGGCGTGGGCCGCCGCTTCACGCGCCATGGCGAGATCGAACTGCCGCAGGGCGGCAGCTTCACCCTCGTCGACGACTATGGCCACCACCCGGTGGAAGCGCAGGTGACGCTGGCCGCCGCGCGCGCCGCGTACCCGGGGCGCCGCCTCGTGCTGGCGTTCCAGCCGCACCGCTATTCCCGCACCCGCGACCTGTTCGAGGACTTCGTCAAGGTGCTGGCCGCGCCGGACGTGCTGCTGCTGGCGGAGGTGTATCCGGCCGGCGAGGCGCCGATCGTGGCGGCGGACGGCCGCGCGCTCGCGCGGGCGCTGCGCGCGGGCGGCGGGGTCGAACCGATTTTCGTGGAAGCGATCGCCGACATGCCGGCGACGATCCTCAAGATGGCGCGCGACGGCGACGTCGTGCTCACCATGGGCGCCGGCTCCATCGGCGGCGTTCCCCATCAACTGACATCGAATCAAAAGGTAGCATCGTGAGTATTACTGAAACCGACGCGAAGGCCCTGGGCAAGGTCGGCGTGCTGTTCGGCGGCCGGTCCGCCGAGCGCGAGATTTCGCTGATCTCGGGCAGCGGCGTGCTGCAGGCGCTGCAATCGAAGGGTATCGACGCGCATGCGTTCGACCCGGCCGAGCGCTCGCTGGCCGAACTGGCCGCGGAAAAATTCGACCGCGTGTTCATCGCGCTGCACGGCCGCTACGGCGAGGACGGCACCCTGCAGGGCGCGCTGGAACTGCTGGGCATCCCGTACACGGGCAGCGGCGTGATGGCGTCCTCCGTCGGCATGGACAAGGTCACGACCAAGATCGTGTGGCTCGCGGCCGGCGTGCCGACGCCGACGTACGTCACCATCGCCGCCGGTGCGGCCGTCGACGCGGATGCGATCGTGGCCGAACTGGGCCTGCCGCTGATCGTCAAGCCGCCCCTGGAAGGTTCCACCATCGGCATCACGAAGGTGGTCGACGCGGCCGGCCTGCAGGCCGCCGTCGACCTGGCGCGCCAGTACGACAAGGTGGTGCTGGTCGAGCAGTTCATCCAGGGCCGCGAATTCTCCGTGCCGGTGCTGGGCAGCGGCCCGACCGCGCGCGCGCTGCCGATCGTGGAGATCGTCGCGCCCGAGGGCAATTACGACTACCAGAACAAGTACTTCACGGACGACACGAAATATCACTGCCCGGCGTCGCTCGACGCGGCGACGACGGCCGCGATCCAGGCGCACGTGGTGAACGCGTACCGCGCGCTCGGCTGCGAAGGCTGGAGCCGCATCGACGTGCTGCTGCGCGAGTCGGACAATGCACCGTTCCTGCTGGAGGTGAACACGTCGCCGGGCATGACGACGCACTCGCTCGTGCCGATGGCGGCGCGCGCCGAGGGCACGAGTTACGAAGACCTGTGCGTGGATATCCTGCGCTCCGCCAGCCTGAAGGCAGGCCAGGTCAAGAAGGGATAAGGAAGCAAAGATGTGGCATGACGTGCGAGCTCTGAACGCAACCGCCAGCGCGCTCACCGCGCTGGTGGTGCTCGCGTGCGTGGCGTCGGGATTGTGGTGGCTGTCGCAGCGCCCGATGTTCACGTTGCGCGCGGTGCGGGTCGAGAGCATGTACGGGCTGGATTTGCAGCACGTGAACGAGCTGACGGTGCGTAACGGGGTGCTCGGGAAGATCAGCGGTAACTTCTTCACGAGCGACCTGGAACAGGTGCGCACCACCTTCGAGGCCGTGCCGTGGGTGCGCAAGGCCAGCGTGCGCCGCGAGTGGCCGAACCAGCTGATCGTGCAGGTGGAAGAGCACGAGGCGCTCGGCACCTGGGGCGAAGACGGCAAGCTGTTGTCGGTGAAGGGCGACGTGTTCACGGCCAACCTGGCCGAGGCCGACGAGGACCACGCACTGCCTGCGTTCGATGGTCCCGCCGGCAGCGAGAAGGAAGTGCTGACGCGCTTCGCGGAGCTGCGCCGCTGGTTCGCGCCGATCCGCTTGATGCCGGAGTCGATCAGCCTGTCGAACCGCTACGCCTGGACCGTGAAGCTGAACAACGGCATGAGCGTGGAGTTGGGACGCGAGAAGGACAAGGACACGCTGCAAGGGCGCGTGCAGCGGCTGGTGAGCATTTACCCCCAGCTGGTGGCTAGACTGCAGGAAGGGCGTATCGATACGATCGACATGCGTTATCCGAACGGTCTGGCGTTGTCCTCGGCGGCACTTACCGTGCCGGCGGATGCGACCAAGCCCGTGAAGGCGGCAGTCAAGAAAAAAACAAATACCAAAACTACAAAGCAGATCTAATTTAAGCAGGCGACAGCAAACATGACAAAAGACGCGAAGAACCTGATCGTCGGCCTCGACATCGGTACCTCGAAGGTGGTGGCGGTGGTGGCCGAGGTGATGGCCGATGGGCGCCACGAGGTGATCGGACTCGGCCAGCACGAATCCAAGGGTTTGAAGAAGGGCGTTGTCGTCAACATCGAAGCGACCGTCGAATCCATCCAGCGCGCGCTCGAGGAAGCCGAGCTGATGGCCGACTGCAAGATCCGCAACGTGTACGCGGGGATCGCCGGCAGCCATATCCGCTCGTTCAACTCGAGCGGCATGGTCGCCATCAAGGACAAGGAAGTGACGGCCACGGACGTGGCGCGCGTGATCGAGACGGCGAAGGCCGTGAACATCCCGACCGACCAGCAGCTGCTGCACACGGTGCCGCAGGAATTCATCGTCGACAACCAGGAAGACGTGCGCGAGCCGATCGGCATGAGCGGCATCCGGCTCGAGGTGCGCGTGCACATCGTCACCGGTGCGGTGTCCGCGGTCCAGAATATTGTAAAGTGCGTGCGCCGCTGCGGCCTCGAGGTCTCGGACCTGATCCTGCAGCCGATGGCGTCGGCCGATTCCGTGCTGACGAACGACGAGAAGGAACTGGGCGTCGTGCTGATCGACATCGGCGGCGGCACCACCGACATCGCGGTCTTCAGCGATGGCGCGATCCGCCACACGGCCGTGATCCCCATCGCCGGCGACCAGATCACGAGCGACATCGCGATGGCGCTGCGCACGCCGACGGGCGAGGCGGAAGAGATCAAGATCCGCTACGGCGTGGCCAAGCAGGTGCTGGCCGATCCGGGCGAGTCGCTGGAAGTGCCCGGCCTCGGCGACCGCGGTCCGCGTGCGCTGTCGCGCCAGGCGCTGGCTGCCGTAATCGAGCCGCGCGTGGAAGAACTGTTCGCGATGGTGCACCAGGTCGTGCGCGAGTCCGGCTACGAAGGCGTGCTCTCGTCGGGCATCGTGCTGACGGGCGGCTCGTCGATCATGCCGGGCATGATCGAAATGGCGGAAGACATCTTCCTGAAACCGGCGCGCCTCGGCACGCCGGAATACCGGGGGCAACTGGCGGACGTCGTGCGCAGCCCGCGCTACGCGACGGTCCTCGGTCTGCTGCTGGAAGCGAAAAAACAGTACCTGCGCGGTCACATCGTCACCCGTCAGGACGGGTCGGTGAAGGCAGTGTGGCAACGAATGAAAGAGTGGTTCCTCGGGAATTTCTGAGGCGGCGGAGAACCGCAGCGCGCGTGAGCCAGGATGGGAACAACGTAAACGCAACGCGTGGCGGGTTTTTCGGAGTTGTTGTAACAGCTAGTAGCAGATTTGCTTGGTAACGGACACGAAACATTTTTAAAATAGTGGCGCGTTTCCAATCTCGAGTCCTGGCGATGTCCGCGAGGATTCGGGCTTGGAAACGGCTCATCGAGATTAGGAGTTCATCATGGAGTTCGATATGGTCGATAACGCAGCATTGGGCACGGTCATCAAGGTCGTCGGCGTTGGCGGCGCGGGTGGCAATGCGGTCCAGCATATGATCAACAAGGGCGTCGCCGGCGTGGAGTTCATCGCCGCGAATACCGACGCCCAGGCGCTGGCCGCATCTGGCGCCCACAACATCATCCAGATCGGCGAGTCCGGCCTGGGTGCGGGCATGCGTCCGGAAATCGGCCGCCAGCTGGCCGAGCAATCGCGCATGCGCATCGAAGACGCGCTGCGCGGTGCGCACATGGTCTTCATCGCCGCCGGCATGGGCGGCGGCACGGGGACCGGCGCCGCGCCGATCGTCGCGGAAGTCGCCAAGAGCCTGGGCGCGCTGACCGTGGCCGTCGTCTCGAAGCCGTTCTCGTACGAAGGCCAGAAGTGCATGGACGTCGCAGAAAGCGGCCTGAACGAACTGACCAAGCACGTCGACTCCTTGATCGTCATCCTGAACGAAAAGCTGGAAGACATCTACGAAGACGAATCGATGCTGGACTGGATGAAGCATGCGGACGATGTGCTGAACAACGCCGTCGCCGGTATCGCCGAGATCATCAACGTCCCGGGCCACATCAACGTCGACTTCAACGACGTGAAGACCATCATGAGCGAGCAGGGCAAGGCCATGATGGGTACCGCGACCGCGTCGGGCGTCGACCGCGCACGCATCGCCGCCGAACAGGCCGTCGCTTCGCCGCTGCTGGACGGCATCGACCTGTCGGGCGCGAAGGGCGTGCTGGTGAACGTCACCGCATCGCGCAGCCTGAAAGGCAAGGAGATCAAGGAAGTCATGGCCGCCGTGCGCGCCTTCGCGGCACCGGACGCCGCGATCGCACAAGGCATCGCCTACGACGACGAGATGGGCGACGAACTGCGCGTGACCGTCGTCGCGACGGGCCTGGGCAAGAACAAGGCCAACATCTCGCTGGTGCAGCCGCAGCAGGTCCTGCGCACCGGCACGTACGGCGCCCCGATGATGTCGGGCACCCCGGGCGTGACGGCCGGCGTGACCATGGGGTCGGCGACCGGCGCCGGCGCGATGGACGGCATGAAACAGCCGGCCGTGTGGCGCCGCGAGCAGGCTTCCGAGCAGGTGCGCGCGATGCAGAACAACGGTGTCGAGACCTACGACATCCCGGCGTTCCTGCGCAAGCAGGCCGACTGAGTAGCACGCTCCAACGCCGGCTGACCACCGGCGCTCCATGATGCGGGGCCAGGCTGTTCCAAGCAGCCTGGCCTTTCGTTTTTTTGAGCGTCCGCGTGGGCACAGGGTCGGCACCCCGTGCCCGCCAAGCCGAAATGTGGCGGATCAGGCATACTTGCGGGTTCTGAAACTTTGAAAGGAATACCACCATGACGATCCAGATCGGCGACCGCCTGCCCGAAGGCGCCCTGCAGGAATTCATCGACATCGAAACCGAAGGCTGCGCGCTCGGTCCGAATTCGTTCAACGTGTCCGACCTCGTCAAGGGCAAGACCATCGCCATCTTCGGCCTGCCCGGCGCCTTCACGCCGACCTGCTCGGCCCAGCACCTGCCCGGCTACATCCAGCTGGCCGACCAGCTGAAAGCCAAGGGCGTCGACGAGATCTGGTGCATCTCCGTCAACGACGCGTTCGTGATGGGCGCCTGGGGCCGCGACCAGAAGGCCACCGGCATCGTGCGCATGATGGCCGACGGCAGCGCCACGTTCACGAAGGCCCTGGGCCTGGAATTCGACCTCGTCGCCAAGGGCTTCGGCGTGCGCTCGAAGCGCTACTCGATGCTGGTGCAGGATGGCGTCGTCAAGCAGCTCAACGTGGAAAGCGGCGGTTTCGACGTGTCGTCGGCCGAGACGCTCCTGAAGCAACTGGGCTGATCGACCCTTGATCATCAACACCGAAACGCCGGACCAGCCCGAGGTGCGCGACATGCTCGCGCGCCTCGACGCGTACTGCGCCGCGCTGTATCCGGCCGAGAGCAACCACCTGATGGACATCGCGTCGCTCATGCAGGGCGACGTGCTGTTCCTCGTCGCGCGCGACGTGGACGGCGTGGCGGTCGGCTGCGCGGCGCTCGTCAACAAGCAGGAATATGGCGAAGTCAAACGCATGTTTGTCGATGAGCGCCGGCGTGGCCTCGGCACCGGCCGCAAGCTGCTCGAGCACCTCGTGATGTTCGCGCGGATGTCCGGCCTGTCGGTGCTGCGGTTGGAGACGGGCATTCATCAGCCCGAAGCCATCGGCCTGTACGAGCGCCTCGGTTTCGAACGCCGCGCGCCGTTCGGCGATTACCGGGAGGATCCCCTGTCGCTGTTCATGGAGATGCCGCTTTGAGAGATCGTCCATGAGCCGGCTCGCGGGGAATCTGCGCAGCATCCGCGCGATGCTGGTCTGCGTCGCCATGTTCTCCATCATGGACATGACGATGAAGCTCCTGTCCGCGCACTTCCCGGCGATGCAGGTGGCGTCGATCCGCGCGCTGTCCGCGCTGCCGCTCGTCGGCGCCTACCTGTTCTGGCGCGGCGGGCAGCGCTCGCTGCTGCGCATCCGCTGGTCGCTGCACCTGCTGCGCGGCGCCATCGGCATCGCGATGCTGGCCCTGTTCACGTACGGCCTCAAGACGCTGTCGCTGGCCGAGGCGTATTCGATTTTCTTCATCGGTCCGATCCTCATCACGGCGCTGTCCGTGTTCGTGCTGGGCGAGCGCGTAAACGGCGCGCGCTGGATCGCGATCGGCGTCGGCATGGCCGGCGTGCTCGTCGTGCTGCGGCCGACCGGCGCCGGTTTTTTCTCCCTGGGCGGCCTCGCGGTGCTGACCGCGGCCGTGTGCTATGCCGTGTCGGCCGTGGCCGGGCGCGTGCTCGCGCGCACGGACCGGGGTGAACACATGATGTTCTGGCTGATGGTGTTGATGGCGATCGGCGCGACGCCCATGGCCGCGCCCGCGTGGGTGCCCGTGCAGACGGAGCACTGGTTGCTGATCCTGATGCTGGCCGTCAGCGGCTTTTTCGGCCAGCTGGCGTTGACGGAAGCGTTCAGCCACGGCGAGGCGTCCGTGGTGGCGCCGTTCGAGTACACGGCGCTGGCCTGGGGTGTGGCCATCGACTGGCTCATGTGGAAAACTTTGCCGGATGAATACACTTTATTGGGTGCCGCCATCATCATCGGCAGTGGCCTGTACCTGATCCGCCACGAAACCGCGCATGCGGAGGCCGAGCATCCGTGAAAACGTGGTGTTCCTGCCACCGCCCGGCGGGGGCCTCCGGCAGGCTCGGGAGCCCTACGATATAATCGAACGATGCTCAAACAACGAACCATCAAGCAACTGGTGCGCACGACAGGTGTCGGCTTGCACTCCGGCACCAAGGTCGAACTGACCCTGCGTCCGGCGGCCGCCGACACGGGCATCGTGTTCCGCCGTGTGGATCTCGACCCCATCGTCGAGTTCCCGTCGAATGCCGATATCGTGGGCGATACGCGCATGGCGTCGGTGCTCACGCAGGGCAATGCGCGCGTCTCGACCGTCGAGCACCTGATGTCGGCCTGTGCCGGCCTCGGCATCGACAACCTGTACGTCGACGTCACGGCCGAAGAGATTCCGATCATGGACGGTTCCGCGTCGTCGTTCGTCTTCCTGCTGCAGCAGGCGGGCGTGCAGGAGCAGGCCGCGCCCAAGAAATTCATCCGCGTCCTGAAACCGGTGGAAGTCCGCCAGGGCAGCGGCGCCAACGAGAAATGGGCGCGCCTCACACCCTACGACGGATTCAGGCTCGACTTCTTCATCGAATTCAACCACCCGGCCGTGGACGGCACGACGCAGCGCGCCGTCGTCGACTTCGGCAAGGTCTCGTACGTGCACGACGTGGCGCGTGCCCGCACGTTCGGCTTCATGCAGGACGTGGAAAGCCTGCGCGGCATGGGCCTGGCGCGTGGCGGCTCGCTGGAAAACGCGATCGTGATGGACGAGTACCGCATCCTGAATGCGGACGGCCTGCGCTACGACGACGAGTTCGTGCGCCATAAAATCCTCGACGCGATCGGCGATTTGTACCTCGTCGGCTCGCCCTTGCTGGCCAGCTACGAGGCGCACAAGTCGGGCCACGGCCTGAACAACCTGCTGCTGCGCGAGCTGCTGGCGCATCCGGAATCGTACGAGATCGTCACCTTCGATGCGCCGGAGCGGGCGCCGGTGTCGTATGGGGCGCAGATGGAGCGGGAGTGGGCGCTGACGTAACCAGCCGAATAAGCGTCGGCGTTATTTCTTCCGTCTCTCCGCCAGCCTCCTGATTGCCGCGATCAGCGTCGCGTTCTGCGGCGTCTCCGGCAACGTCTCCCCCAACTGCTCGAACGCATCCACCGCCGTCGGCGGCAAGGTCAGCGAGGACGGCTTCAGCTCCTCGCGCACGGGCACGTTCGGCCGCATCTGGATCTTGATGCGCACGTTCTCCACCTGCCATCCCTTTTTCTGCAAACCCGCCTGCAGCTTGGGCAGCTGCTGCTTGAGCTTGGCCGCGACGGCGGAAGAGGGCACGGCGAGGGTCAGCACGGCATCCTGGAACGACAGCACGTCGCAGCCGGCGTACATCGGCGGCAGGATCACCTTGACGTCGCGCTGCAGGTTGCCCACGCGCAGGGCGGTCGGCATCAGGGCGGCGAGCCGGTCGTTGGCGCGCAGGAAGTCGGTCGCCACGAACGACGTCTTGCGGTCGCGGGTGCCGTAGATGTGGAAGGGACGCTGGGAATTCGGAGACTGCATGCTCGGAACATACCACAGCCGCAGGCCCTGCCGCGAAGAATCGTGCGCCTTGTGTGAAATCGAATGCAGTTTGATAACATTTTTTGCCAGCCGCACTTGTGATCCGCCGGGCGACCCCCAAGTGTGGCCGGATCGCATGATAAAATCGGTGGCTTTTTGCCATTGGTGCTCTCGGGGAGATATGTTTTTGCTATCATCCCGGGCTCCTCGGACCTTTTTCGCGGCGTACTTTTGAAGAACACAGCATGTCATTCCTGACCAAGATTTTCGGCAGCCGTAACCAGCGTCTGCTCAAGCAATACCAAAAATCCGTACGCGAGATCAACGCGCTCGAGCCGCAGATGGAAGCGCTGTCCGATGCCGATCTCCAGGCAAAGACAAACGAATTCAAGCAACGCCTGGCCGGGGGCGCCACCCTGGACGACATCCTCGTGGAAGCCTTCGCCGTCTGCCGCGAAGCTGCCAAGCGCGTCATGAAGATGCGCCACTTCGACGTCCAGCTGATCGGCGGCATGGTCCTCCACTACGGCAAGATCGCCGAGATGGGCACCGGCGAGGGTAAAACGCTGATGGCGACCCTGCCCGTGTACCTGAACGCGCTGTCCGGCAAGGGCGTGCACGTCGTGACGGTCAACGATTACCTGGCCCAGCGCGACGCCGAGCAGATGGGCCGCCTGTACGGCTGGCTCGGTTTGACGACGGGCGTGAACCTGTCGCAGATGGATCACGACAGCAAGCAGAAGGCCTACGGTTCCGACATCACGTACGGTACCAACAACGAATACGGCTTCGACTACCTGCGCGACAACATGGTCTACGAGATGCGCGAGCGCGTGCAGCGTGGCCTGAACTTCGCCGTGGTCGACGAGGTGGACTCGATCCTGATCGACGAAGCGCGTACCCCGCTGATCATTTCCGGCCAGGCCGAGAACCACACGGAGCTGTACCACAAGATCAACGAAGTCCCGCCGCTGCTCACCTTGCAGATCGGCGAGGAAACCCCGGACGGCAAGGGCAAGATCGAAGTCCCGGGCGACTACACGAAGGACGAGAAGGCGCACACCGTGCTGCTGACCGAGGCCGGCCACGAGAAGGCCGAGGCCATCCTGACCAAGATGGGCCTGCTGCCGGAAGGCGCCTCGCTGTACGACGCCGCCAACATCACGCTGATCCACCACCTGTATGCCGCCCTGCGCGCGCACGTGCTGTACCACAAGGACCAGCACTACGTCGTGCAGAACAACGAAGTCGTGATCGTCGACGAATTCACGGGCCGCCTGATGACGGGCCGCCGCTGGTCCGACGGCCTGCACCAGGCCGTCGAAGCGAAAGAGGGTGTACGCATCCAGAACGAGAACCAGACGCTGGCCTCGATCACCTTCCAGAACTACTTCCGCATGTACGCCAAGCTGTCCGGCATGACCGGTACGGCGGACACGGAAGCGTACGAATTCCAGGAAATCTACGGCCTGGAAACCGTCGTCGTCCCGCCGAACCGTCCGTCGCAGCGCAAGGACCGCCAGGACCAGGTGTACAAGACGGCGCAGGAAAAATACCAGGCGATGCTGAACGACATCCGCGACTGCTACGAGCGCGGCCAGCCGGTCCTCGTCGGCACGACGTCGATCGAGAACTCGGAACTCCTGTCCGGCATCCTGGACCAGGCCAAGCTGCCGCACAACGTGCTGAACGCGAAGCAGCACGCACGCGAGGCGGAGATCATCGCGCAGGCGGGCCGTCCGAAGATGATCACCATCGCGACCAACATGGCCGGCCGCGGTACCGACATCGTCCTGGGCGGCAACGTCGAGAAGCAGATCCAGTTCATCGAGGCCGACGAGGCGCTGACGCCGGAACAGAAGGCCGAGCAGTCGGCCAAGCTGCGCGAGGAATGGCAGTCGCTGCACGACCACGTCGTTGCGCAGGGCGGCCTGCACATCATCGGCACCGAACGCCACGAGTCGCGCCGCGTCGACAACCAGCTGCGCGGCCGTTCGGGACGCCAGGGCGACCCGGGTTCGTCGCGCTTCTACCTGTCGCTGGACGACCCGTTGCTGCGCATCTTCGCGGGCGACCGCGTGCGCGCCGTGATGGACCGCCTCAAGATGCCGGAAGGCGAACCGATCGAAGCGGGCATGGTCACGCGCTCCATCGAAGGCGCGCAGCGCAAGGTCGAGGCCCGCAACTTCGACATCCGCAAGCAGCTGCTGGAATACGACGACGTCGCCAACGACCAGCGCAAGGTGATCTACACCCAGCGTAACGAACTGCTGGAAGCGGCCGACATCTCCGAGCTGATCGCATCGCTGCGCATCGGCGTGTTCACCGACGTCGTGCGCACCCATGTGCCGGCGGAGTCGGTGGAAGAGCAGTGGGACATCCCGTCGCTGGAACGCGTGCTGGCCGACGAATGGGCCCTGCCGGTGCCGCTGGCGAAGATGCTGGAAGAAGAGCCGAACCTGAACGACGACGACATCCTCGAGCGCGTGCTGGCGGCGGCCGAAGCGTCGTACGAAGCGAAGGTCGGCATTGTCGGCAAGGAAGCGTTCGGCGGCTTCGAGCGCAACGTCATGCTGCAGAACATCGACACGCACTGGCGCGAGCACCTGGCCGCGCTGGACCACCTGCGCCAGGGTATCCACCTGCGCGGCTATGCGCAGAAGAACCCGAAGCAGGAATACAAGCGCGAAGCGTTCGAACTGTTCGGCGCCATGCTGGACCAGATCAAGAACGAAGTCATCCGCACCATCATGACCGTCCGCATCCAGACCCGCGAGGAAGTCGAGGCTGCGGAAGCGGCGATGCAGGCGGCTGCGGCGCACCTGGAAAACGTCAACTACCAGCACGCCGATTTCGACCCGACGGCCGCGCCGGAAGAACTGATGGCGCCGCTCGCGGCGACCCCGGGCACGACGGCGATGGCGGACGATCCGGCCACCACCTACATGGGCGTGAAGGTCGGCCGCAACGACCCGTGCCCGTGCGGCAGCGGCAAGAAGTTCAAGGCTTGCCACGGCAAGCTGGCGTGATGCCGTAACCCCCAAAAAAGGCACCCTCGGGTGCCTTTTTTGTTGCCAAAAACCGGGGTCAGAGCCCGGTTTGGAGCAATTGCCAAAAATCGGGCTCTGACCCCGGTGTTGCTTCAGGCGCTCAGCGCCTTGCGCAGCCAGGCCAGCGTCGCGTCGCCGATGCCCGATCCCATGCGCAGCAGGGGCTCCGTCGCGGTGGCCTTGCGGAAGGCGTCGACGTCCTGCGGGTCCGTGCCGACCATGTCGTGGAACAGGGCCATCCACTGGCGTCCCAGGTCGCGTGCCCGCTCGCCCGTTGCTTCGGGATCGGCCTTGATTTCGGCCTGCACCTGCGCGATCAGCGGCGTCCATTCGTGGCCGCGCGCGGCGACGTGGCGGCGCATGCGGTCGAGGACTTCCGGCCGCAGGTACTTCGCCCACGTGTCGAATTTCAGCTCGCCGACGGCGGCCTTCACGTAGTCGAATACCTGCGCCGGCATGCCGACGGCATCCAGTTCGCGTTCGACCATCGCGTTCAGTTTCACCTGCAGCGCCGCATCGCCGCCCGTGTCGCGCTCGAAGGTCTGCAGCCAGCGCAGCGCAAAAGCCTTGGCGGCGTCGGCGTTCGGCGGCACCTGCGATTCGACCAGGCCGCGTGCCTGTTCGACCATCGCCTGCCATTGCGCCTGCGCGGCGTCGCTGCGGACTATCGGCAGGCGCTCCAGTTCCTCCTTGGTGAAATAGCGTTCGTATACGTTCATCATGTCCATGGTGTTCTCCAGTGTGGTGAGCCACGTGGACAGGTCCGGCGCACTGCCTTGCACGAGCTGCGTGCGCACGCGCAGCAACTGGTCGCGCAGGCGCCTGGCTTCCGCCATGCGCACTTCGAGCGCTTCCAGCTGGCGGTCGACGATCGCCAGCGGCGAGCCGGCCGGACTGTCCAGCGTGAGGGCGATGTCGGCGAGACTCAGGCCGAACGCGCGCAGGGCCTGGATGCGGTGCAGGCGGGCCACGTCGTCGCGGTCGTAGAGCCGGTAGCCGGCATCGGAACGCGCGGAAGGGCGGAGCAGGCCGATGCTGTCGTAGTGGTGCAGCGTGCGCACCGTCAGGTTGGCCAGTGCGGCCAGCTCTCCTACTTTCAGCATCGTTCGTCTCCGTTCTTCAGCGTGGAGTCATGGTCAGGCCTCACGTGACGTGAGGGTCAAGCGGTATGTGCTTCGCGCAACGCGCGTGCCTCGTGCCACAGGGTGACGAACAGGGTCATCACGACGGGACCGACGAACAGGCCGATGAGGCCCAGCGTCTCGACGCCGCCGAGGATGCCCAGCAGGACGGCGACGAACGGCAGCTGGGTCGCATTGCCGATCATCGCCGGCCGCACGAAATGATCCGCGATGAACAGGATGATGGCGCCCCAGGCGAGGATCGCGATCGCGGCGATCGTCGCGCCCTGGTACGCGAGCAGCGCCGCGGCGGCACCGAAGGCGAGCGGGGCGCCGAACGGGATGATGGCGAGGATGCCCGTCGCGGCGGCCCACAGCACGGCCGACGGCAGCCCCGCGACCTGGTAGCCGATGCCCAGCAGGACGCCTTCCGCGAGGCCGACGAGCACGAGGCCGTTGACGGTGGCGCGCACGGCGACGGGCACCTTCAGCGAGAACAGCGTCCAGCGCGCCGTGCCGATCAGGTGCGCGCCGATGGCGTTCGTCTGGCGCTGCAGCGCGGCGCCGTCCTTGTAGAAGAAGAACAGGCACAGGAAGGCGAACAGCATGTCGACGAGGCGGTGCATGACGCCGCTGCCGACGCGCTTCAGCACTTCGCTGGCGGTCTGCATGCGGCCGACGGAGCCGTCCTGCAGCAGGTGCGCGAGGCCGTGCGGCTGGCCGAGCGTGGCCAGCCACCAGTTGTAGATCGCATCGCCGGCAAATGGGATGCGGTGCAGCCATTCCGGCGCCGCGAGACCTTCCGTGTTGGCGCTCGCGACCAGCTGCGCCAGCGCGGGCGCCTGGCGCGCGGCCGACGTGACGCCCAGCGCGAGCGGCGCGATGAATACGATGGCGACGATGACCGTGACGAGGGCCGCCGCCACGATCGTGCGTCCACCGAGCGCCGTCCGGACGCGCACGTACAGCGGCCACGTGGCGATGCACAGGATCGCGGCCCACAGCAGCGGCAGGATGAAGCGCTGCGTCACGAACAGGGCGCACAGGACGATCGCCAGCGAGAAGCCGGCACTGAGTACATCGCGTTGGTTGTCGGTCATTACGCCTCCGGTGGATGGGCCATCTTACTAGTGTTGCCGATTATTAAGTGGTCAACTTAAGCGTGTATTAACACGGGCCGCTTGCCCGTGCACTCGCCGATGAGGCGTTACAATACCGGACCTTCTTTCCATCTTTTCATTAGAGAACGCCATGGCCGTCAATTCCCCCCTGCCCGTCGCCGCCGAACTGAAACCCGTCGCCGGCATCGAACTCGGTTACGCCGAAGCCGGCATCAAGAAGCCGAACCGCAAGGATGTGCTGGTGATGAAGCTCGCCGAAGGGGCGACCGTCGCCGGTGTGTTCACGAAGAACCGCTTCTGCGCGGCGCCGGTCCAGGTGAGCAAGGCGAATCTCGAGGCGGTCAAGTCGGGCGGCAAGCCGGTCCGCGCGCTGGTCGTCAACACGGGCAACGCGAACGCGGGTACCGGCGAGCCGGGCCTGCAGAACGCGCAGGCCACGTGCGCCGAAGTGGCGCGCCTGCTGGGCCTCGACGCGCAGCAGGTGCTGCCGTTCTCCACCGGCGTGATCCTGGAACCGCTGCCCGTGCAAAAGATCGTCGCGGGCCTGCCGGCCGCCGTCGCGAACCTGAAGGCGGACAACTGGTTCAACGCGGCCGAAGCCATCATGACGACGGACACGCAGCCGAAGGCGGCGTCGCTGACGACGACGATCGGCGGCCACACGGTCACGATGACCGGCATCAGCAAGGGCGCCGGCATGATCAAGCCGAACATGGCGACGATGCTGGGCTATCTCGCATTCGATGCCAAGGTCGCGCAGCCGGTGCTGGATGAACTGGTGAAGTACGCGGCCGACCGCTCGTTCAACAGCATCACCATCGACGGCGACACGTCGACCAACGACTCGTTCATCCTCGTCGCCACGGGCGCGGGTTCGCTCGTCGTCGATTCGACCGACAGCGCGGACTACGCCGCGCTGCGCGACGCCGTCACCGGCATCTCGCGCCACCTGGCGCA
>CBIHQW010000014.1:0-177670 GCA_966212285.1 Massilia kyonggiensis | reverse complement strand
GCTTCTGCACTATCGCAACTCAGCAAATACTGTACAAACGCACAGTATAGTTGGGCGGATGGACTTCCGGCAAGCGCACGGCTGTGTCTGCCTCAGTGGCGGCATCAATGGAGGATGCCGAACGCGAACGCGGCGCCGATCGCCAGCCCCACCCCGGTCACGTGCAGTGCCATCAGCACGAACCAGCGCACGCCGGTCACCAGGCGCGAGCCGCCGTACACGCGCCGCATGGCGACGGGCGTGTAGAGCAGGAGCCACAACCACAGCACGAACTGCACGATGCCGACGATATCCGGCACCACCATCAGCAGGGTCAGCGCCAGGAATGCGAACGCATTCACGTGCAGCGCGAACAGCAGGTGTTCCCCGTAGCGTCGTCCCGAGCCCAGGTACAGTATCTTGAGGTACAGCGCGAACAGCGGCATCATCAGGAACACGGCATACGGCACATAGCTGCCGAACGCCGTCCGCATGACCTTGTCCCGCTCCGCCGGCGACATCCTGGCGAACCGGTCCGCCTGCTCGCCCCAGTGCTCGTTGACGCTGCCGATGCTCTTGCGCAGGTCGACCGTGCCCTCGACGATTTCACCCGGCGCGTCTTCGCGCACCAGTCCGCCCTGCTTCGCCGCCTCGCCATGTGCCGCCGCCGGCGCGTGTCCCTGCCCGGCAGGCGCCGGGACCGCATCGTGGCCGCCGTATTTCGCGACGGCGAAGAAGATCAGGCTGAACGTCAGGTACAGGCGCAGCGGCTGGATGTAGCGTACGCGGCGACCATTGATGTACTCCAAGGTCAGCTGACCCGGGCGGAACAAAAGCAGCAGCAGCGACTTCCAAAGCTTGCCTTCCAGCGCGACGTAATGGCCGATGAACTCGTGCAGGAATTCGCGCGTGCTGGGCGGATGCAGGACGGTTTCCTGGCCACATTCGTGACAGAAATTACCGGAAACGACGGCGTTGCAGTTCGGGCAGTCACTGGCAGTGTGATGGAGATGGGCTGGCGTGTTCACGACGTTCATGGCATTTGTCATATCAACCAACATGTTAAACAGTTCATTGCAAAAAAGCATCTTCCAATTGCGCGACCGCGTTCGATTCGAAGGATTAGGATTTAATCAATTGAATCGAAGGAGGTTGCTATGGTGCAGGAAGAAAAAGACCGCGTCGTGAATACCGACCGGAAGATCGAAGAGCAGAGCTACAAGCGCGAACCGCACGAGCGCGACGAATCGCCGGACGCCCAGGGCGTGAGGCCGCGCGGCATCATGAAGCAGGCGGCGGAAGATCTCGAGCAGGGCCTCGTCGACACGGAGAACTACGAAGGCCGCGGCACGCCGGGCCTCGAACAGGCCATCGAGCCGAAGCCGGGCGCCACGGGCCAGGCCAACCCGCAGCCCGACCGCCACCGCGACATGCGCGACCACGATTCGACCATTCCGGACGGAGGGAAGAACCGATGACACCACGTGCCAGGCTTGCGTTCCTGTTTCTCCCTCTGCTGGGTATCGGCGCTGCCCACGCCCAGCAATACCCCGTGGGCTGGGGGCCGAATCCGACCCTGCCGGCACCCGAACGATCGCTGATCCCGACCATCAACATCGCCGAGGCGGACGCATGGCCGCAAGGCACGCGCCCGACGCCGGCCGCGGGCTTGGCCGTCACCGCGTACGCGACCGGCCTCGACCATCCGCGCTGGCTGTACGTGCTGCCGAACGGCGACGTACTCGTTGCCGAGAGCAACAAGCCCGGCAACGCGCCCAAGGAAAAAGGCATCCGCGCCAAGGTACAGGGGCTGGCGCAGAAGAAGGCGGGCGCCGGCGTCGAGTCGCCCGACAAGATCATCCTGCTGCGCGGCTTCAGGCCGGACGGCACGGCCGACACGAAAACGACGTTCATGCAAGGCCTGACGTCGCCGTTCGGCATGACGCTCGTCGGCAATGACCTGTACGTCGCGAATGCCGACGCGCTGTGGAAGTTCCCGTACAAGTCCGGCGAGACGAGCATCACGGCCAAGGGCACCAAGGTGCTCGACCTGCCCGCGGGGATCAACCACCACTGGACGAAGAACGTCGTCGCCTCGCCCGACGGCAAGAAGCTGTACATCACGGTCGGCTCGAACAGCAACGTGGCCGAGAACGGCATGGAGATCGAAAAAGGCCGCGCCGCCATCTGGGAGTACGACATCGCCAGCGGCAAGTCGCGCATCTACGCGAGCGGCCTGCGCAATCCGAACGGGATGGACTTCCAGCCGCAGACGAAGGCCTTGTGGACCGTCGTCAACGAGCGCGACGAACTGGGCAACGACCTCGTGCCGGACTACATGACGGCCGTGAAGGACGGCGCGTTCTACGGCTGGCCGTACAGCTATTACGGCCAGCACGTCGACACGCGCGTCAAGCCGCAGAACCCCGAGCTCGTCGCGAAGGCGATCGCGCCCGACTATGCGCTGGGCGCGCACACGGCCTCGCTGGGCCTCGCGTTCTACGACGGCGAGCTGCTGCCGCAATTCAGGAACGGCGCGCTGATCGGCCAGCACGGCTCGTGGAACCGCAAGCCGCACTCCGGCTACAAGCTCGTGTTCGTGCCGTTCACCAATGGCAAGCCGAGCGGTCCGCCGCAGGACGTCCTGACGGGCTTCCTCGGCAAGGACGAGCACGCGTACGGGCGCCCGGTCGGGGTCGCGGTCGACCGCACCGGCGCCATTCTGCTGGCGGATGACGTCGGCAACATCGTCTGGCGGATCACACCGGCCGCCACCAACCAGGGAGCTGCTAAATGATCAAACGTAAGGGAAGCGCCGTCTGGAGCGGCGGACTGAAAGACGGCAAGGGCACCGTGTCCACGCAGAGTGGTGTCCTCAACCAGGCACAATACGGCTTCAACACCCGCTTCGAAAATGGCGCGGGCACGAATCCGGAAGAACTGCTCGCGGCCGCGCACGCCGGCTGCTTCACGATGGCCCTGTCGGCCCAGCTGGGCGAGGCCGGCATGACGGCGCAGAAGCTGGAGACGACGGCCACCGTGTCGCTGGACAAGGCCGACGGCGGCTTCGCGATCCCGGCCGTGCACCTGGAGCTCGTCGCCACGATTCCCGGTGCGAGCGAGGAAGCGTTCCAGGAAGCGGCACGCAAGGCCAAGGAAGGGTGTCCGGTCTCGAAGCTGTTCAATGCGAACATCACGCTGGACGCGAAACTCCAGGCGTAAACACGAGGCGTGCCGCGCGCGGCACGCCTGCACGAATCCGCACGAGCGCATAAAATTCCCGTTCTCCCCCACGAACCAACAAGGACAACAATGCGCCTCCTGCACACCATGCTTCGCGTCGGCGACCTGCAGCGCTCCATCGATTTCTACACCAAGGTGCTCGGCATGAAACTGCTGCGCACGAGCGAGAATCCGGAATACAAATACACCCTCGCCTTCGTCGGCTACGGCAACAACCCGGACCACGCGGAACTCGAGCTGACCTATAACTGGGGCGTCGACAAGTACGACATGGGCTCGGCCTACGGCCACATCGCGATCTCGGCCGACGACATCTACAAAACCTGCGACCAGGTCCGCGCGGCCGGCGGCAACATCACGCGCGAGCCGGGCCCGGTCAAGGGCGGCACGACGGTGATCGCCTTCATCACCGATCCGGACGGCTACAAGGTCGAACTGATCGAGCGTGCCGACAATGCCGGCGGCGGCGGCCTCGGCAGCTAATTTCCCCCTGCTGCAATCACCGCGCCCGTTTCGCGACGGGCGACAATTTAGCTACGTCTTCTTCGGGGCCATCGAACGCGGCTTCCCGATCCTCACCATCGCCGAGCTGATCGCCTGGCGGTCGCGCAACGAGCAGCAAGCCGCGTAAGCGGTCTCACTTCCTGGGCTTGAGCAGCGCCAGGCCCTGGTTCGTGCGCACGACGATGCAGCCGTCGTCGGCCACCGCGAGCGCGCGCACGAGCACGAGGCCGGCCGGCGGCGCGTAAAGCCGGTCGTTCAGGTCGACGAGGCCATCCTTGCGGGTCCAGGCCACGGCATGTTCCTCGGTCGCCGTCGCGGCCGCGCCGACGACGAGGCCGCTCGCATTGATCGCCTCCGCGATCGAGAAATTGCCGCCCGGAAGAGAGCCAATGCTCGTCATGATCGTGCCGTCGTAGACGAAGCCGCGGTTGCTGCCATCCGAGGTTGCGGAAATGCCGATGACGAGGCCCGCGCCATTGATCTGGAAGGCTTCCGCACTGGCGCCGCCGAGCGTGCCGATGCCGCGGATCTTGCCCAGCTCGTACAGGAACGCGCCGGTCGGGCCTTCGCCGTTGCGGAACCAGCCCGTGACCTGGCCGGCGTCGTTGATGTCGACGGCGACCGAATTGCCGCCCGGCGAGCCGAGATCCACCAACGGTCCGCCCGTGCGGCTGTCATACAGGAAGGCGTGGAACCACGCATTGTGCGGACCGAACGAATAGCCCACCACGACGCCCAGGTTGTTCAGCCCGTTGCCGAACGAATTGCCGCCGAGCGAACCGAGGTCGTTCAGCTTCTTGCCGTCGTACAGGAATGCGTGGGTCTGCCCGGCGGCCGTCGCCGCCCAGCCCGTGATGTGGCCGCAGTGGGTGATCACGGTGCCTTCCGAATCGCTGCCGCCGAGCGTGCCCAGGTCGTGCATGGTGCCGTCGTACAGGAATGCGTGCGCGGACCCGGCCTTTGTCGCGGCCCAGCCCGTCACGTGGCCGCAAGCGTTCACGGCCAGGGCCTGCGAGAAATCGCCGCCGAGCGCCCCCAGCCCGATCGTCTTGCTGCCGTAGTAAAGAAAGGCGTGCCCGACGCCGTCCGCGCCGCGCGACGTGCCCGCGACGACGCCGCCGTTCGCGATGCCGCGGCGCGTGACCTCGCCAGACGTGGTGCCCGGCAGGCCGATCGGGATGACGTCGTACGTGGGACCGTTGCTGACGGGTCCAGGCCCGGGCCCGCCGGGATTGCCGTGATGATGGCCACCGCCGCAGGCGGTCAGCGTCAGTGTCAATGCGAGCGCAGTGGTGGATACGGATGCGCGGGAGAACGTGAACATGGCGACCTCGCTTTCGAATGGTTCACGCTTGAGTGTAGGAGTGCGTGTCGCGCGAGTTCAGTCAAAGCGGAGCTTGCTTGGGGCGTCTCAAGCGGGATTTTCGAGAGCAATAAAAAAACGGCGCACGAAGCGCCGTCTCTTTTTTCCGCCGATAAAACTTACGGCTGCTGCAGCAGCGCATTGATCGGCTGCAGGTCTTCCTCGCGCAGCGAACCGGCGGCGGCTTTCAGCTTCAGGCCGGCCAGGATCGTGTTGTAGCGCGCGCGGGCCAGGTCGGTACGGGTCTGGTACAACTGGCGCTGCGCATTCAGCACGTCGATGTTGATACGCACGCCGACCTGGTAACCCAGCTTGTTCGATTCCAGCGCGGAATTGCTCGACACTTCGGCTGCCTCCAGTGCTTTCACCTGCGCGAGGCCGCTGTTCACGCCGAGGAACGATTGGCGCGCCACCAGCGCGGCGTTGCGGCGGTTCGCTTCCAGGTCGTTGCGGGCCTTGTCTTCCAGCGCGATCGATTCGCGCACCTTGCTCGTCACGGCGAAGCCGTTGAAGATCGGGATGCTGTACTGGATGCCGATGGAATTGCTGTTGGTCTTGCCCGATGCGCCGGGGACCTGGCCGTTGACGTCGCGGTGCAGCGACGATGCGACGAGGTCGACGGTCGGATAGTGGCCGGCGCGGTTCTTCGAGATGTCGCGCTTGGCCGATTCCAGCTGCAGCTGGGCCACGGCCACGGCGTAGTTCTGGTTCTCGGCGGCGGACACCCACTGGTCGACGTTGATCGGCTGCGGCGCCGTCAGGTTCACGCCCGTGCGCAAGGTGGCCAGCGTGGACGGCGGCGTGCCGATGATGGCTTGCAGCGCCGTCTTCTTGGTTTCCAGATCGTTGACGGCGGCAATTTCCTGCGACACCACCAGGTCGTACGCGGCCTGGGCTTCATGGGTGTCGGTGATGGTCTGCGTGCCGACCTCGAAGTTACGCTTGGCGGACGCCAGCTGCTCGGTCACGGCGACCTTTTGCGCGCGCGTGGATTCCAGCGTGTCCTGGGCGGCCAGCACGTCGAAATACGCCTGCGCGACGCGCGTGATCAGGTCTTGCTGGGCCTGTGCGAACTGCGCTTCGGAGATGGCTTGCGCCAGCTTGCTCTGCTGGTAGGTTTCCCAGCGGTCCCAGCGGAACAGCGGCTGCTGCAGGGTCACCTGGATTTCGTTGGTGCGCAGGTTGCTGCTGGGGGTCGGCACGTTGTTCCACGGCGTGGTGTCGCTGTTGTTCTTCGTGATGTCGCCATTGATGCCGACGGTCGGCAGCAGGCCGGATCGCCCCTGGGTGATACGTTCGCGCCCAGCCGCGGCGGACGCGCGGGCGCTGGCATAGCTGGCGTCGTTCGCCAATGCCTGCTGGTACACCTGGATCAGATCGGCCGCCTGGGCATTGAGCGAAAACGCGCTGGCCAACAGTACGGCGATGAGGGGCTTCTGCATTACTTTCTCCGTCGGAGTCATCAATAGTTAAGGACGCAGCGTCAATACTTCGGCATCGAAGGGTCGACCTGCACGGCCCAGGCGTGTATCCCGCCTGTAAGGTTGGTGATGTTGCTGAATCCGTTGCGTTCCAGGAAGGCGGCCACCTGCATGCTGCGTGCGCCGTGGTGGCATACGCAGACGATGTCCTGGCCGTCGTCCAGTTCGCTCACGCGGATCGGAATCAGGTTCATCGGGATCTGGGTCGAGCCCTCGATGTGGCAGGTCTCGAATTCCCAGTTTTCCCGGACGTCGAGCAGCAATGGCTTCGGGCGCGACGGGTCGGCCAGCCAGGCGGCCAACTCGGGTGCGGTAATGTGCTGCATGTCGTGCCCGCCTCAGAACTGGAAGTGCGACGGCACCGGGGCACCCGTCAGGTAGCGCACGTTGGTCTCGAACACCTTGACCGTGCTGTACGCGTCGTCACCGGTGCGGGTGATGATCGACGCTTCCATCACGGGTGCCTGGCCGACGATGGCGGCGATGCGGCCACCCACCTTCACCTGCTTCAGGATGGCTTCCGGCAGCACTTCCAGCGCGCCCGAGATCACGATCACGTCGTACGGTGCACCTTTTTCCCAGCCCTGGGCGCCGTTGCCGGTTTCCACGGTCACGTTATGGACGCCGGCATTGGCCAGGTTCTTCCTGGCCAGTTCCGCCGTTTCCGGATTGATTTCCACGGTGGTCACCTTGGCGGCGCGGTGCGCCAGCAGGGCGGCCATGTAGCCCGAGCCCGTACCGATTTCCAGCACGGTCTCGTGCTTCTTCACACCGGTTTCCTGCAGGATGCGCGCCTCGAACTTGGGCGCCAGCATGGCTTCGCCGCCCGGCAGCGGGATCTCGACGTCCGCGAACGCCAGGTTCTGGTACGCCGCCGGCACGAACTGTTCGCGCTTGACGACGTGCAGCAGGTCGAGCACATCCTGGTCCAGCACGTTCCACGGACGGATCTGCTGTTCGATCATGTTGAAGCGGGCTTGTTCGATATTCATCTTTAGACTCGGTGGAAATAAATAATCCGATATTTTATCGTTGAACGGCTTCAGCAAACATATCTTAACGACATGCGTCTGAATGCCAGGGGAAATTGCGACAGTCTGCAGTTTCCGGGGCATGAACCCCGGAATTCGGCGTCTTGACGTAGGAAAACAGGGGTCAAGCGGAAGGCGGTGCCGGCAACAGGCCGTGCAGCGCCATGTCGAGGAACGTGTCGAGGAAGGCCAGCGGCTCCAGTTCCGCGCGCGGACACGGGCCGACCGAATGCTTCCAGATGATCAGGGTGAGCATCGGGGCGACGAGCACCTGGGTCATCGTATTGACGTCGATCTTGCGAAATTCGCCGCGCGCGATGCCCCGTTCGAGCATCGACGCCATGGCGTTCGTGCCGCGGGTGATGACTTCTTCCTGGTAAAAGCGGGCCAGTTCCGGGAAATTGTCCGCTTCGGCCATGACGAGCTTGATGATGCCGGAGGCCTTCGTCGCCCCCAGCCGCTGCCACCATGAGTGGATCAGCTGGCGCAGCAGGTCCGCGCTGTGGCCGTCGAATTCGGCGACGGACGCCTCCGCTTCGCCGATCACGGGCACGATATTGCTGCGCACGACGGCCTTGAACAGCTCTTCCTTGTTTTCGTAATACAGGTACAAGGTGCCCTTCGACACGCCGGCGCGGCGCGCGACGTCTTCCAGGCGTGTGGCGGCGTAGCCACGCTCGACGAACAGGTCGATGGCCGCCTCCAGCAACTCATGGGGCCGCGCGTCCTTACGGCGCTCCCAGCGCGGCTTGGTGTCAAAAGGGCATGGCATACTTCTGTCCGACAACTAACTGTTGAGTCAGCAAATATAGACCCGGGGGTAGGGCCAGTCAAGAATAACACCATGCACTCAAGCTGGCGGGATGGCCTGAGGGAATTTATTGCTCAAATTAATGACATGGTGTTGTTGAACTTGCTTAAAGACCGTTCATTTGGCGATACCCATACTGGAACTCCCAACTGGTTATCTTGTCACGGGGTTCATCATGGAAACAAAATCAGCATCAAGCGCGGCATTGGCCTGGGCCGCCAGCGAACGGGGCATCAAGGACGCCATCGTGGTCGACACCGTTCGCGCAGCCGAAGCGCCAAGCGGCGAACGCTTGCAACGCCTGCTTTTGGCAAGCGCGGCCGATGCCAACGGCGCTACCTGCGCGGTCATCGTCAGCGACGACGGCCGGGTGCTCGAGGACACGGCGGCACGGGCCGCCCTGTTCGCAAACGCCGCGCCGCAGGTCCCGGCAACGGCAATGCCGGTCGACGTTCCCCCGATCACGATCACCCCGGCCACCAACGATCTGGTGCTGCGCGAAGGCGAGACGCTGGACGAGACCCTGACGGTCACGGTGCCGCCGCTGCCGCGCACCCCGATCGACGTCTACTTCCTGATCGACTCCACCGGCTCGATGGGGGGCATCATCGGCGCCGTGCAGGCCGCCGCCGTCGACATCGTGGCGGTGCTTGCCGGTCTGCATATGGACATCGCCTACGGCGCCGGCGATTACAAGGATTTCCCGCGCGACGCCTACGCATTCCGCAATGTTGTCGCGCCGACCACGTCGACCGCCGCCGTGGTCGCCGGCCTGCTCAGCCTGAGCGCCGGCGGCGGCGGCGACTATCCGGAAGGCGCATTCTTCGCACTCGACCAGCTCGCGCAACCGGCCGGCGGCAGCATCGGCTGGCGCGTCGGCGCCCAGCGCATCATCGTCTGGATCGGCGACGCACCCGCCCATGAGCCGATTTGCCCGGCTATTTCCGGCCTGGGCTACACGATCGACGAGACGACCGTCACAGGCAAGCTCATGATCGAAAAGATCCAAGTGCTTGCCATCTCGACCGCCTCGCCCGGGCTGGACGACGACCCTGCGGCCTTCAGCGCCGACTACGGCGCCTGCGGCACGCCCGCCGGCATACCGGGCCAGGGCAGCCGGATCGCAATGAACACCGGCGGCGCCTACGCGACCGGCGTGAACGCCGGCACGATAGCGGCGACCATCATCAGCATGATCAGCGCCGCGCTCGGCACGATCGGCAAACTGTCGCTGTCGCCGTCGCCATCGCTGGCGCCGTTCATCACGCTGCTCACCCCCGACAGCTACGGACCGATCAACCGCGACGTCGAGCACATCCTCCCGTTCCATGTCCGTTTCGAGGGCATCCCTTGCAAGAACGAAGCCCAGATCTTCACCGGCACCATCGACGTGGTCGCCGACGGCAGGGTCGTGACGGCCAAGCGGGTGCGCATCACGATCCCGCCGTGCGATTACATCTATTCGGTGAAATTCGTCTGCGGCAGCCAGCCGTCCAAGGACTGCCATTGCTCGACGGTCCGCCCCGGCCATTACGCGACCGAGATCAACATCCACAACCCGTACCATGCCACCCACACGATCACCAAGCGCTTCATCCCGCTGGTGCTGGGCGGGGCGCCGGTCGGGCGCGAACCGAAGGTCGCGGCGCCGGTGCGCACCGAACACCGCCTGGTGTTGCCGTCGCACGGCGCGAGCATGGACGATTGCTGCACCATCAGCGAGGCCTTGTACGGCGCCGCGGGGGCGTCCGACGCGCTCACGGTCGGCATCATGGAAATCATCGCCCCGGCCGACCTCGCGGTGACCGCGGTCTATACGGCCGGGACCGGCGACAGCGTATCGATCGAGGTGGTGCCGGTCACCTTCCGCCGCGGCTGACAATGGCGGACGGCGCCGCTATAATCGGTCGATGACCAGCGAAACGATCCGTTGTCGCCCCGGTTGCGGCGCCTGCTGCATCGCGCCGTCGATTTCCTCCCCCATTCCCGGCATGCCGAACGGCAAGCCGGCCGGCGTGCGCTGCGTGCAGCTGGACGAGCACGACGGCTGCCGCATTTTCGGGCACCCCGAACGGCCGCGCGTCTGCGGCAGCCTGCCGCCGTCGCGCGAGATGTGCGGCGACACGCGCGAGCAGGCGATGTTCTTCCTGGGCGAACTGGAGCGCTTGACGGCCCGACATGGCGACACGGTAACTCGACGGCAGCCCCCTTCCTCATGGTAAGCTTGCGGCCCGCGCAACACCTGCCGCGCACGCGTCCCCAACCCTACCGAACCGCAAACACCAATGGATATCATTCTCGCCCTGAAAGCGATCATCATGGGCCTCGTCGAGGGCTTCACCGAATTCCTGCCGATCTCGTCCACCGGACACCTGATCCTGACAGGTAGTCTGATCAATTTCACGGGCGAAGTGGCCCAGGTGTTTGAAATCGCCATCCAGGCCGGCGCGATCCTGGCCGTGATGTGGGAATACCGTGCGCGCCTCGGTGCCGTGCTGGGTGGCATCACGTCCGATCCGCGCCAGCAAAAGCTCGTCGTCAACCTGATCGTCGCGTTCCTGCCGGCGGCCGTGCTGGGCTTCCTGTTCAGCAAGGCGATCAAGGCGCACCTGTTCAAGCCGGAACCGGTGGCCGCCGCGTTCATCGTCGGTGCCTTCGTGATCCTGTGGGCGGAACGCCGCCACAAGGTGCTGCCGGGCGCGCACCGCATCCAGACCGTGGACGACATGACGATCATGGACGCGTTCAAGGTCGGCTGCGCCCAGTGCTTCGCGCTGATCCCGGGCACGAGCCGTTCGGGTGCGACGATCATCGGCGGCATGCTGTTCGGCCTGTCGCGCACGGCCGCTACGGAATTCTCGTTCTTCCTCGCGATTCCCACGCTGCTGGCCGCGACCGTGTACTCCGTCTTCAAGGCGCGCCACGACCTGCACGCGTCCGACCTGCCGCTGTTCCTGATCGGCGGCGTGGCGGCGTTCATTTCCGCCTTCCTGTGCGTACGTTGGCTGTTGCGCTTCATCAGCACGCACGACTTCACGGGCTTCGCCTGGTACCGTATCGTATTCGGTGTGGTCGTTCTGATCACCGCCCATTTCGGCTGGGTGGTCTGGGCCGAATAATTCGAGAGCAGCAAGTAACATCATGACGAGCGACATCGAGCAACGCGCGCTGCAGATCCTGCAGACGGTCTTCGGCTACCCCGCCTTCCGCGGTCAGCAGGCCGACATCGTCGAGCACGTGGCGTCCGGCGGCGATGCGCTCGTGCTGATGCCCACCGGCGGCGGCAAATCGCTGTGCTACCAGATTCCCGCGCTGCTGCGCGACGGCGTCGGCGTCGTCATCTCGCCGCTGATCGCGCTGATGCAGGACCAGGTCGACGCCCTTGCCGAAGTGGGCGTGCGCGCCGCGTTCCTGAACTCGACGCAGACGTTCGAAGAAACGCTGCGCATCGAACGCATGGTGCGCACCGGGGACCTGGACCTCGTCTACGTGGCGCCCGAGCGCCTGATGACGCCGCGCTGCCTGGAACTGTTCGAGTCGGCGCACATCTCGCTGTTCGCCATCGACGAGGCGCACTGCGTATCGCAATGGGGCCACGATTTCCGCCCCGAGTACATCCGCCTGTCGATCCTGCACGAGCGCTTCCCGCACGTGCCGCGCATCGCGCTGACGGCAACGGCCGACCAGCTCACGCGCGCCGAGATCGCCCAACGCCTGCAGCTGGACGAGGCGCGGCAATTCGTGTCGTCGTTCGACCGCCCGAACATCCGTTACTCCATCGTCGAAAAGACGAACGGCCGCAAGCAGCTGCTCGACTTCATCACGGCGGAACACCCGGGCGACTCCGGCATCGTCTACTGCCTGTCGAGAAAGAAGGTCGAGGAAACGGCCGAATTCCTGAACGAGAACGGCATCCGCGCCCTGCCCTACCACGCGGGCATGGAGTATTCGCTGCGCGCCGACAACCAGGCGCGCTTCCTGCGTGAAGACAATATCGTGATGGTGGCGACCATCGCGTTCGGCATGGGCATCGACAAGCCGGACGTGCGCTTCGTCTGCCACCTCGACCTGCCGAAATCGCTGGAAGGCTATTACCAGGAAACGGGCCGCGCGGGCCGCGACGGCCTGCCGTCCAATGCCTGGATGGCCTATGGTTTGCAGGACGTCGTGCTGCAGCGCCGGATGATCGACGAGTCCGAGGCCGACGAGAATTTCAAGCGCGTGCTGTCCTCGAAACTCGACGCGATGCTGGGCCTGTGCGAGACGCTCAGCTGCCGGCGCATGCGCCTGCTCGAATACTTCGGCGAGCGCTCCGGCCCGTGCGGCAACTGCGACACGTGCCTGATCCCGCCCACGTCGTTCGACGCGACCGTGCCCGTGCAAAAGCTGCTCTCGGCCATCTACCGCGTCGACCAGCGCTTCGCGGCCGGCCACGTGATCGACGTGCTGCGCGGCGTGTCGTCCGAGCGCATCAACCAGTGGCACCACGACAAGCTGACCGTGTTCGGCGTCGGCGCCGAACGCAGCGAGCAGGAATGGCGCGCCATCGTGCGCCAGACGATCGCCCTCGGCCTCGTCACCGTCGACCACGACGCGTTCAGTTCACTCAAGTTGACGGAAGCCGCCCGGCCCGTGCTGAAGGGCGAACAGAACGTGCAGCTGCGCCAGTACCAGAAGCCCGTGAAACCCAAGCGCACGTCGACGCCGCGCGGCAGCTACGAGGAAGTCGAGCTGTCGAAGTCGGAACAGGCGATCTTCGACAAGCTGCGCTGGTGGCGCGTGGAGACGGCGCGCGCGCACGGCGTGCCCGCGTACGTCGTGTTCCAGGACGCCACCCTGCGCGAGATCGCCAAGGTCAAGCCCATGTCGCTCGACCAGTTGCGCGGCGTCTCGGGCGTCGGCGAGAAGAAGCTGACGTCCTACGGCGACGAGATCGTCGGGATCATCAGCGAGATGGTGTGATTACCGCTTCGTGAACACGAGGTCCCAGACGCCGTGGCCCAGCTTCAGGCCGCGGTTCTCGAACTTGGTCAGCGGCCGGTACGACGGCTTTTCCGCATAGCCCTCGGCCGTGTTCTGCAGCGCGGGCTCGTTGCCCAGCACTTCCAGCATCTGCACGGCGTAATCTTCCCAGTCGGTGGCGCAGTGAATATAGCCGCCCTGCGCCAGCTTCTGGCACAGCAGTTGCACGAACGGCGGCTGGATCAGGCGGCGCTTGTTGTGGCGCGCCTTGTGCCACGGGTCGGGGAAGAAGATGTGCACGCCGGCCAGCGAACCGTCGGCGATCATGTTGTTCAGCACCTCGACGGCGTCGTGCTGGATGAGGCGCAGGTTCTGGATGTCCTGTTCGCCGGCCAGTTTCAGCAGGCTGCCCACGCCCGGCGTGTGCACTTCGACGCCAATGAAATCCTTGTCCGGCATCGCCTTGGCGATGTGCGCCGTCGTGTCGCCCATGCCGAAGCCGATCTCCAGGATCAGCGGCGCGGTGCGGCCGAACGGGGCGTGGAAATCGAACATCGCCTTGCGGTACTCGATCAGGTAGTGCGGGCCATACGCTTCCAGCGCGCGCGCCTGGCCGGTCGACAGGCGGCCGGCGCGGGTGACGAAACTGCGGATGCGGCGTTCGGTCGGGTCGTAGAGCATCGTGCGGCCCTGCTCGTTGGTAGGCGTATCGGCGGACATGGGGATATGAGGAATCGAGAAAAAAACGGCGGTCATTATAACCCGGCGCTTCCGCGCGCCGATCTCGGACATAATGCATCTGTTGCAACCAGGAGCCGCCGATGCGCCAGCAGACCCACCCGATCGCCACCGAAGACAACGTCGCCGCCTACCGCCTGACTTCCTTCCACTACGGACCACAAGGCAGCGGCAGGAAGGTCTACATCCAGGCCTCGCTGCACGCGGACGAGGTGCCCGCGATGCTCGTCGCGCACGTCCTGCGCCGTGAGCTCGACCGGCTGGATGCGGAAAACAAGGTCACCGGCGAGATCATCCTGGTGCCGGCCGCGAATCCGATCGGGCTGTCGCAGGTGATCCACGGCGCGCCGTTCGGGCGCTTCGACCTCGCCACCGGCACCAATTTCAACCGCTCGTACCGGCACGTGGCCGCGGCGCTGAAGACGTCCCTTGAGGACAAGCTGGGCGCGGATCCCGCCGCCAACGCGGCCCTCGTGCGCGAGCACGCGCGGCGCGAAGTGGCGGCCTGGCTGCCATCGAGCGCGACGGAAGAACTCAAGAAGACGCTGCTGGGCATGGCGATCGACGCCGACATCATGCTCGACCTCCACTGCGACAACGAGGCCGTGCTGCACATGTACACGGGCACGCCGCTGGCCGAGCGGGTGAAGCCGCTGGCCGCGCTGATGGGCGCGCACGCCGTGCTGCTGGCGACCGAATCCGGCGGCGAGCCGTTCGACGAAGCCTGCAGCCGCGTGTGGTGGGAACTGGCGGAACACTTCGGCGACCGCTTCCCGATCCCGCTGGGCTGCGTGGGCGTGACGGTCGAGCTGCGCGGCGAGAACGACGTCCGCTACGACCTGGCCGAACGGGACGCGCACGCGCTGCTGCAATACCTGGCGCGCGAGGGCGTCCTCGACCTGCCTGTCGAACCGCTGCCGGTGCCGCTGTGCGAACCCACGTCCTTGGCCGGCGTGGAACCGCTGCACGCGCCGCATGCGGGCGTGCTCGTGTTCCTGAAACAGCTGGGCGACCAGGTGCAGGCGGGCGATGCCGTCGCCGACATCGTCGATCCGGTCAGCGGCAGGACGACGACCTTGCGGCCCACGCAGTCCGGCGTGCTGTTTGCCAGCACGGCGCATCGCCACCTGCTGCGCGGAATGCACGTCTGCAAGATCGCGGGAGCGGAGGCGTGGCGGACGGGCAGTCTGCTGGGTGCGTGATCACGCGGCCAGCGCTTCCTTGAACAGGTAACGCTGCGCCAGCAACGGTGCGATGCCCGCCGCCGGCAGCGGCCGCGCGACGAAATAGCCCTGCACCTCGTTGCAGTTCAGCGCCCGCAAAATCGCCAGCTGCTCCTCGTTCTCGACACCTTCCGCCACGACTTCCATCCCGAGCGCGTGCGCCATCGACACGATCGCCTGGAAGAACACAGTGCCTTCGCGCGAGCGCCCCAACTCCGCCGTGAACGAGCGGTCGACCTTCAGCACGTCCATCTTCATGCGCTGCAGTTGCGACAGCGACGAGTAGCCGGTGCCGAAATCGTCGACGTGCAGCTTGACGCCCAGCGCGCGGATCGCGGCCAGCTCGGCGAGGATCTCGGCCTGGTCGCCCATCATCGCGGACTCCGTGATCTCCACTTCGAGCAGGCCGGCCGGCACGCCGTGGCGGGCCAGCGCGTCTTCGAGCTCGCGCTGCACGCTGCCGCGCAGGAACTGCTTGGGCGAGACGTTGATCGACACGGGCACCGGCACCGCGCCGTGCGCGCGCCAGGCGGCCAGCTGGGCGCAGGCCTGGTCGATGACGATGGCGCCGATCGGCACGATCAGGCCGCTGGCTTCGGCCAGCGGGATGAATTCGTCCGGACGGATCATGCCCAGCTGCGGATGCTCCCAGCGCAGCAGCGCTTCCATGCTCAGGAGCTCGCCCGTGCGCGTGTCCACGCGCGGCTGGTAATGCAGCAGGAACTGGCGCTTGTCGATCGCTTCCAGCAGGCGCTGGCGCAGCTGGGTACGCGTCTTGAGGATGTTCGACTGCGCGGGGTCGAAGAAGCGGTACTGGCCCTTGCCCTCGGCCTTGCCGGCATACATGGCGATGTCGCCGTGGCGGATCAGGGTCGCCGCATCGAGGCCGTCGCGCGGGTACACGGCGATGCCGACCGAGGCGCCGATCATGTGCTGGTCGTCGGCGATCGGGAACGGCTTGCTGAAGGCGTCGACGATGCGCGCGGCGACGATGGACACCTGCTGGTCGCTGTCGAAGGGGCTCAGCAGGACGACGAATTCGTCGCCGCCGAAGCGCGCCACGCTGTCGCCGGGACGCAGTTGCGACAGCAGGCGCTCGGCCGCCAGCTGGAGCAGGCGGTCGCCGACGGCGTGGCCGTGCGTATCGTTGACCTGCTTGAATTCGTCGAGGTCGATGAACAGCAGCGCCGCGCCATGGTCGCAGTCCTCCGCGCGCGCCAGCGCCACCGGCACGAAGTTCAGGAACCAGTGGCGGTTCGGCAGGCCGGTGAGGCTGTCCTCGTTGGCCAGGCGCGCGAGCTGGGATTCGTGTTCCTTGCGCTCGCTGATGTCCTGCAGGGTGACGGCGAGGTTGTCGCCCACGCGCACGATGCGGCGGTGGCCCCAGCGGATGTTCAGCCGGTTGTTGTCGGGCATGCGCCGGTCTTCCTGGTGGAAGCCGACGGCCAGCGCCGTGCGGTAATTGGCGACCAGCTCGTCGAAGGACTTGCCATGGTGGACCGCGGAGATCAGGCTGCCGACGAGCTGCGCGCGCGTGGTGCCGTAGAAGAAGGCGCCGCGCTCGTTGCAGTCGACGATGCGGAAGTCGACCATCTGGCCCTTGCGGTCGCGCACCGGCGCGACCATGTAGAAGCCGTCGTTGCCGCTCTCGGTGGCCGTGCGGTAGGCGCGCTGGATCTCGGCCCGCTCGCGCGCCCGCGCCGCCGCACGCAGCGACAGCATGCTCGCGCCCAGCGCCAGCAGCGTCAGCACGGCGGTGGCCACCAGCGTGTGGTTGCGGCTGTCGGTCCAGTAGGCGTCGGCCGCTTCCAGCACGGCCGTGTGCGACAGCGCGACGAGAGCCACGAGCGGATACGCGGCTGAACGACGCCAGCCCAGCACGCGCGGCTCGCCGTCGGCAAAGCCGCCCTGCCCACCGACCAGCTGCACGCCGCGCGCCACCGGCCAGCGGTCGGCGTTCGCGGGCAGCAGCGACGCGGCGCCCATCGTCCGCACGATGCCGCTGGCGTCCTGCTCGACGCGCAACGCATTGTCGGTGCCGACCAGCGCCAGCAGGCTGCCCGGCCCCAGCGTGGGCGAGCTGACGAACGACGTGAAGTATGCGGCGTCGACGGCCATCAGCAGCACGCCGTCGAACCCGTCGTCCTGTGTGTCGAGCCGGCGCGTGAACAGGATCGTGCCGCGGGCTTCTTCCAGTTCCGGCGGCGGCGTGCCGATGCGCAGCGCAGTCGAGATGGCGTTGCGGTGCTGGATAAAAAAATCGGTGCGGGCGAGATTCAGTCCGCGCGCGTGGATGCGGCTGGATGAGCGGACCGCCCCGTCAGCCCCGACCACGCTCACGTTGACGAACGCGGCATCCGTGAACATGCCGTCGCGGCGCATGTTCTCGATCAGGCTGCGGTCGTGCGCGTGCTCCCAGCTGTGCTTGAGCTGCATGGTGATCTGGTCGACCTGGGCGACCGAGCGCGTGACGTACTGCTCGTAGGCCTCGGCATACGCGTCGGCTTCCTTGAACGCCTGCTCCTCGGCACGGCGGCGTTCGGCGCCGGCGTGCAGGATGGTGGCGGTCCAGAGGGCGGCACAGGCGAGCAGGGCCAGCGCGGGCCACAGCAGCGCGAGGAATCGGTGGGTGCGCGGGGCGGTGTGCGCACTGGACTTGGACATGCGGGTTCCGTCAGAAGGGCGTGCAAGGGCGCACGCTCAGTTACTGTTCAGCAACTCGCAGTGTAAGAAGTGAAAGTGACAGGATGATGACAGGGGTCCCGCGTCAGGTCGGGGTGCCCTTCGCCAGCGCCTGGGCCAGCGCATCGACGTCGGCCGGCTTCACGAAATGATAATGAAACCCCGCGGCCTTCGACGCGTCGCGGTCCTGCTGCTGGCCATAGCCGGTCAGTGCGATGAACAGGGCGCCCGCCGCCCGCGGCAGCGCGCGGATCTGGCGCGCCAGTTCGTGGCCGTCCATGCCCGGCAGCCCGATGTCGAGGACGAAGGCGTCGAAGGACCGTTCGCGCGCGACGGCAAGCGCCTGCAGCGGGTCATATTCGACGGCCGTCTCGTGGCCCAGCACCTCCAGCAGCATCGCCACGGTTTGCGCGGCGTCGGCGTTGTCGTCGACGACGAGCACGCGCCGCACGCCCGGCTGCGCCGCGGTTCCGCGCGCCATATCGTCCGGCACGGACGCCGGCACCGGGTGCACCGGCCGGGACGCCGTCGCGCCACCCACGCCCGGGCCTGCGCCCTGGGTCGCGGCCTGTCCGCCCTGCCGCTCGAGGAGGCTGTTCACCTGCGGTTCTTCGATGGTCTCGTACATACGCTCGTCCCCGTATTCGCCCACATTGACCATGGTACGAAAATACGCCGCCCCGGCGCGCAACCTACGCGGGACGGCATGCACTCAGGATAACGCTCCTTGTTCCGCGCGGCAATATGCGCACGCTTGAACGTTCAGCGCCGCGCCTCGGCCCGGGCCAGCACCTCGTTGACCTCGTTCAGGTCGGCCGGCTTGACGAGGTAATGGTCGAAGCCGGCCTGCTGGGCCTCCTCGCGGTCCTGGTTCTGCCCGTAGCCGGTGAGGGCGACGAGCGTGGCGCCCGCGTTCTCGGGCTGCGCGCGCAGGCGCCGCGCCAGTTCGTAGCCGTCCATGTCGGGCAGGCCGATGTCGAGCAGCAGGACGTCGGGATGCTCGCTGCGCGCCCGGTCCAGCGCGCCGCGCGCATCGTATTCGACGCTGACCGCGTGGCCCTGCACTTCGAGCAGCGCGGCCAGCATCTGGGCCGCGTCGGCATTGTCGTCGACGACGAGCACGCGCAGGTTGCCGTTGTCCAGGGCCGCGTCCGCCGCCGCCGCGCCGCCGTCATTGGCCGCCTCGGCCTGGGCGCGCGCCGCGCACGGCAGGCGGATCGAGAACTCGCTGCCCTGCCCCAGGCCCTCGCTGCGGGCGTGCACGGTGCCGCCGTGCAGCGCGACGAGGCTTTTCACCAGTGCCAGCCCGATCCCGAGTCCGCCCTGCGACCGGTCCGGCGTGCGCTCGGCCTGGGTGAACAGGTCGAAGATGTACGGCAGGACTTCCGGCGCGATGCCGACGCCGTTGTCGCGCACGGACACGGTCGCCTGTTCGCCGCCCACCGTCACGGCCAGCACGATGCGGCCGCCCGGCGCCGTGTACTTGGCGGCGTTGTTGAGGATGTTCGAGACAACCTGCACGAGGCGCGTGCGGTCGCCCGTCACGTGCGCGGGCTGCCCCGAGAGCTGCAGGGTCAGCGCATGGCGGCGCGCGTCGATCAGCGGCCGCACCTGCTCGACGGCTGCGGACACGATCATGTTCAGGTCCAGCTCTTCCTTCTCCAGCGTGACGAGGCCGCGCGTGACGCGCGAGACATCCAGCAGGTCGTTGACGAGGTCCGTCATGTGTTCGGCCTGGCGCACGATGATGTCGCTCGCGTTGGCCACGCTCTTGGCGTCCAGCCGGCCGAGTTTCAACAGCTGGGCCGCCGTCATGATGGGCGCGAGCGGATTGCGCAGCTCGTGCGCCAGCATCGCGAGGAACTGGTCCTTCTGGCGGTTCGCGGCGCGCAGTTCGTCCTCGACGAGCTTGCGGTCGGTGACGTCGCTGCCTTCCACGAAGATGCCGCTGACGGCCCCGTTCTCGTCGCGGATCGGCTGGTAGACGAAGTCGATGTAGCGCTCTTCCAGCGGCCCTTCCGGCTCGCGCTGCAGGCGCACGGGCAGCGCGTGGCCGACGAACGGCTCGCCCGTCGCGTACACGCGGTCGAGCAGTTCGAGGAAGCCCTGGCCGACGATCTCCGGCAGCGCATCGCGTGCGCGCTTGCCGACGATCTGGCGGTGCCCGACCAGCTGCATGTACGACTGGTTCGTCAGCTCGAACACGTGCTCGGGGCCGCGCAGCACGGCCATGATCCCGGGCGCCTGCGAGAACAGGCCGCGCAGCCGCTCGTTCTCCTCGTTGCGGTATTTCTCGGCCAGCACCTGGTCGGTGACCTCGACGCACGCGCAATACATGCCGGCGATGGCCCCGTTCTCGTCGCGCACGGGCGAGTAGGAGAACGTGAACCAGGTCGGCTCGTCGTAGCCATGGCGGTTCATCACGAGGTACAGGCGGTCGGCATACGTGGCTTCGCCGCGCAGCGCGCGTTCGATCAGCGGATGGATGTCGTGCCAGATCTCGGCCCAGACGTCGTGGAACCGCCGGCCCAGCGCGGCCGGATGCTTGTCGCCGAGGATGTCGCGATACGGATCGTTGTACAGGAAGGCAAGCTCCTTGCCCCAGGCGACGAACATGGGGAACTTGGAGTTGAGCATCAGCCCGACGACCGTGCGCAGCGCCTGCGGCCACGTCCGCGGATGACCCAGCGGCGACGTGGACCAGTCGTGCGCGCGCATCAACGCGCCCACTTCGCCGCCGCCGCTCAGGAACATCAGGGCGCCGGCATTGTTTTCATCAGACTGTTGTCCGTCTTGTTGCATGATTGACACTGGTTGAAGCGACAACGCCAGTGTGCCATAAGGGCTGGTCGCAAGGCGCGCACAGGAATCGGCGACATGTCGGCATTTTTTACATGCATATCCGCAATTAGTTTTTCCACGAAGATAAGTCATTGTAACTAATGGGAAATAAATTTCAGGCACGAAAGATGCTATTACCTTGGCATAACGATTATTCCCTGGAGAGATCATGAAAAAACTGCTCTGTGCCATTGCCATGCTGGCCGTCAGCGCATCCGCGAGCGCCAACCTCGTCAAGAACGGCGATTTCGCCGCCGGCGGCAGCGACTGGACACTGACGGGTAACCTCGGCCATTCGAGCTTCCCGGGCTACTGGAACGATGGCGCAGTCGGCAGCGATGCCTGGCTGAGCCAGGTCATCGCCACGATTGCCGGCGAGACCTATTCGCTCAGCTTCGATACCACGGTGAGCTGGGGCTCGATGGCCGTCGCATTGGACGGCACGCAATTGTTCAGCACGTCGACCAATGGCCACTACGACCTGTTCTTCATCGCCACAGCCGACAATGCGTCGCTCGCCTTCGTCACCCGCAACGATCCGGGCTTTAACGAGCTGGACAACGTGGTGGTCGACCATGTCGCCCGCGCCGTTCCGGAACCGGCTTCGCTCGCACTGATGGGGCTTGGCCTGGCCGGGCTGGGTGCCCTGGGCCGCAAGCGCCGCACCTGAGACGCTGTCGCGCCATAACAAATGCCTGCCGCGTGCGGGCATTTTTCATTTCTGGGGGGAGATATGGGAATGGAGCGGGTGAAGGGAATCGAACCCTCGTCGTAAGCTTGGGAAGCTTCTGCTCTACCATTGAGCTACACCCGCGTTGCCCGCATTCTACGCGGGATTTGCATCGCGTGACAACATTGCCTAGCGCGTCGACAGGCGGCGCCGGAAGTATTTTTGGGACGGCATGTCCACGGCGTGATGCAGGAGCACCGACAGGACGAAGACGACCACGAACGACAACCACAGGTACAACTGGTCGATGTGATGCGGGTCGGACATGAAGACGGCTTTCAGCAGATCGTAGACGAGGTAATGCACCATGTATGTCGAGTACGAGATTTCCCCCAGGTAGACGAGTACCGGCGTGGACAGGATGGCGGTCATCCACGAGGTCGTGACGCTCAGGTACGCGATCAGGAACGCGAAGGTGATCGGAATCAGCGCGTAATCGGGCGTCGGCGTCATGGCGTACAACACGCACAGCGCCACGAAGCCCGCGAGCGCCACCCTCGAATTCCGCACCAGGAAATCCCGGTGGTTGACGAACAACGAGCCGACGAATACGCCCATCAGGAATTCGAACATGGTGCGCACGAGTGCCATATGGGGAATGTCGGCACCGATGGAATGGAGCCCGCTCAGCGAGTAGATCACGTGCAGGACGGCGGCGGCCAGCGCAATGCTCAGCAGGTGCGCGACGATACCGCCGCGCAGCTTGCGCAGGCTGTATGCCATCAGCGGGAAGAACAGGTAGACGAACCATTCCGAACTGATCGACCACGACGGCACGTTCCACGTGAGGTCGCCACCGAACCACATGTGCACCAAAAACATACTCTGGATAAATGCGCCCCAGGTATAGGACTCCGGCGCGGTGTGGCTGCTCGACAGGAACGTGAAGGCACCGAACAGAATCAGGTAGCCCGCCAGCATGACGACGTGCAGCGGATAGATGCGGGAAAACCGGTTCCAGTAAAACTTGCCGACGCTGTGCGGAAAATTCGTCGACAGCGACGCGTGGTAGCTCAGGAAGATGACGAAGCCGCTCAGGAGGAAAAACAGGTCGACGGCCAGGTAACCATGCTCGATGAGCTGCTTGACCGGCATCGGCACCGAATCGTCCATCAGCGTGAGGGAATGGTAAAACACCACCCACCAGGCACAGATTCCCCGCAATCCTGCAAGTTGGTTGAGCTTCACGGTAACGCACGTCCTTTTGTCTTGAGTTGATCCCGCACCACGCGCGCCGCATACTGGTCCAGTGCCACCGTCAAACCGACGAGGTAGAAAATGTAGGGCTGGTAGGCGATGCCGACGAACGACCCGCCGGCGAGGAATACCATGACCATGGTGATCATGGCATTGGCCAGGGCGGCAACCCATCCCATCCCGGGATCGTCTTTCCAGGTTCGCTTCAGTTTGAAGAGTTTCGCGAGCGTCAGCACGACCATCAGGTAATACATGATGAAACCGGGAATGCCTTGTTCGCCCAGCACTTCGAAATAGATGCTGTGGAAAGCCTTGCCGCCGATCTGGCCTTCCGGCAGATATTGCGTTTCGCCGTCGGGGCTGACACCGAGAATACGGTTATACACATAGGCATTGAATCCGCCGCCCAGTGGATGGGTGCCGACGTAATCGATCGTCCATTGCCACACCTTGATCCGGCCCATCGCGGAGCTGTCGGTATTATAGGTCTCGATGGTCGACATGCGGTTGCCCCAGCGCGTCGACGACAGATCGAGATTCATGATGACGACGGCGGCGAGCGCAAGACCGGCAATCCACCACATTTTCTTTTTCGACTGCGCCAGCGACAACAGGCACAGCACGGCCACCGCGATGATCCCCGTGCGTGCCGTCGTACCGACCACTGCGGACAGTGCGATGACGATCATTCCCAGGAACAAGGCCTGCGTCAGCTTGTTCCGCGGAAATATCACCGTATAGCGCATCAGGAACATGATCAGCGGGATCAGCATCACGCACACCACCGCCAGCGTACTGCTCTCCGACAGGCCGGTGTTACCCGTACCCAGCACGGCCAGCGTACCGTAGCCGCCGCCGCCAAGCAGCGTCTTGACACCAGCCGAAAACAGGATCGTCCCCGAGGAAAACACGAACACCAGCAGAAACGCTTCGATCTGCACCCGCGAACGGAAGATATACGGAATCAACAGCGCAAAGATGAGAACCTTCGACGCCCAATCCCATTTCGACCAGGCATACGCCGGGACCGGCGCCACGGCGGCCGTGAACGTCACCCATACGATCAGCAGCGCGATCAGGGCCAGGAGCGGACCGAATTTGGGAGGGGACTTCCTGTCTTTGGCGAAGAACAGCAGCAGCGTGGCCACCGCCACGATGAACGACAGCGGCTGGTTATTGATGATCGAATAGGCGAGCTGCTGGGGCCGGACCATGTCCACCCAGATGAACCCGAGCGCGGCGGCAAACGGTGCGTAAATGCCCGCCACCATGAAAACGGCGAAGACGGCCGACAAGAAAAGACTCTGCATACGTGTGAAGCCTTACCGATGTTATTGTTATTTGCGGAAGCGCTTCTTCACCGGCGGAGGCGGTTGCGGGGTGTCTTTGGAAAACCAGGGAAGCAGCTTGTCGAATTTGATGGCGCGGATGACCGTATAGACGACGAGCGAGCTGAAGAGCAATATTGCTGCAGTATCAATCATGCCTGACCTTAGAGAGCTAGCGATTCCGTACGGATGAGTTGCCTTAACGAACGGGCGCTAGAATAGCATGCAGGCCACGGCCGCACCGTTGCCTCAACGGACTTTGTATTATCAGGCCGTCTCTAAATCGAGCGCAACATTCTTTCCTGCCGCGTACCATCGCGTTAACACAAGTCGTTCACCTCACACCCGCTTAGACAATTTTCGGCATGAGCTTGTGTCGAAAAATTCGTTGGGCCGCCCATGGACGGGCTCGTATATTGAACACTCGTCCATCAGCACAGCGGAGGTACCGTGAGGCCACATCTTTCCGATCCATACAGCCTCCGGGAGCCCGACTGATGGCCGACTTCGACATCGGCGCGATCGTGCGCGACCTGAACGAGGCGCGTCGGCAATGGCGCCAGGCCCATCGTCCGGCCGGCGAGGTGCGCGGCATCGAGTTTCCGTCGCGCGACGCGCTGGCGGCCATCGTCGGGCAGCTGAAAGGCGTGCTGTTTCCGCTGCGCCTGGGCCCGCCCGACCTGCGCCAGGAAAGCGAGGATTTCCACGTCGCCCACGCCCTCGACACCGCCCTGCACGCGCTGCTGCGCCAGGTGCGCATCGAGCTGCGCTACAGCGCCGCGCTGCGCCACCTGACCCATACCGACATCGAGCCGCAGGCGCTCGAGGCCACCCGCGCGTTCGGCGCAGCGCTGCCCGGCATCCGCACCCTGCTCGACAGCGACGTGCTCGCCGCCTTCCAGGGCGACCCGGCCGCGCGCAGCGTCGATGAAGTGCTGCTGTGCTATCCGGGCATCCACGCGATGATCCACTACCGCCTCGCACACTGCCTGTACGGGCTCGGCCTGCCGCTGCTCGCCCGCATCATCGCCGAGCAGGCGCATGCGGAAACGGGCATCGACATCCACCCGGGCGCGACGATCGGCGCCGGCTTCTTCATCGACCACGGCACGGGCGTCGTGATCGGCGAGACGGCCGTCATCGGCCAGCGCGTTCGGCTGTACCAGGCCGTCACGCTGGGCGCCAAGCGCTTTCCCGCGAACGTCGACGGCACCCTGCAAAAGGGCTTGCCGCGCCATCCCGTCGTCGAGGACGACGTCGTCATCTATGCCGGCGCCACCGTGCTGGGCCGCATCACGATCGGCAAGGGCGCCGTCATCGGCGGCAATGTCTGGCTGACGCACGACGTGCCGCCGGGTGCCCGCGTGGCCCAGGCCGCGTCGCGCGAGGACGACACGGGGGTGCCGGGCGAATCCACGTAGTTATCTGGGACTTTCGACCGCGTAACCCCTGGCCTGCAGCCCGGCGAGGTAGCTCGTCGGGCCGACGATGTCCTGGATCTCCAGCACGGCGAAGGTGGTGGCATTGCTGGCCAGCGCCGTTTCCGCCGCCTTGAGCCACGAGGTGCGCAGACGCTGGCGCACCTGGCGCAGGGCCGCGGCGTCTTTCGCGATCGAGCTGTTCATGACGGCATCCAGGCACGCATCCCGGCGCTCCGCGAAATTCAGCCCGCGGATCTCGGCGATGTCGCCGTTGGCCCAGGCATTCGCGCGCACGCGCATCGTTTCGAGATCGGTGTCCAGGGTGTCGAGCGTCCTGGTGAAGCAGACGAGGTCGTCGACCTGCGAATTCTTGAAGTCGCGCACGAGCTTGCGCGGGTCGTCGACCATCACGTCGTAGCCCGAGTCGGTCATTTTGACCTTGTTCTTTTTCGCGATGTCCTCGATCTTGCCGAGTACTTCGCCGCCATAGGAGAGGCCGCTCTTCTTGAGGCCGGCGAGCAGCAATTCCTCGCCCGCGAAGACGGGCCGGTAGTGTTCGATGCCGTCGTCGTCGCCGATGTACTTGGCCTTGAGCACCGTCCAGTGCGCGTAGACGTCGGCCGGGACGACGTCGTGCAGGACCGCATCGTCCGGATTGCGCTTGATGCCGATGAGGCTCGGCAAGGCCGTCAACCCGCTGAAGAAACCGATGTGGGCTTTCGCGACGGGCGGCATCAGGACTTCCTGCGACTTCGCCACGAGGCGCTCGACGCGCGACGCATCCCATTCCATCTTCCGCGGCAGCGGAGAATAGGTGCCGAAGACCCACATCACGTGCGTTCCCTTCGACACCTTCCACACACCGGGGCCGGGACGGCGGCCCTCGATGACGACGGTCGCCGGGATGGCGTTCGGGTCGACGGCCTGCTCCACGGTCTGCGCGAACGCCGGCGGGGCGAGCAGAGCCAACGCGAACACAGACCAGTTGAATGTCTTCTTCATGGCGCGATCATTATTTCGGGTTCTCGACCGTATAGCCTTTTGCCTGCAGGTCGGCGAGGTAGCCGTCCGGGCCGATGACGTTCTTCATCGGCAGCAGGGCAAACGTCGACGTGTTGTCGGCCAATGCTTTCTCGGCCGCCTTCATCCAGTTGGCACGGATGCGTTCGGGAAGATGCTGGAGTGCGGGAGAATTCCTGGCGAACTGGCTGTTGAAGATGGCGTCGTTGCATGCCTTGTCGCGCTCGGCATAATCGAGGCTCGACATCTCGGCGATATTGCCATTGGCCCAGGCGTTCGCGCGCACGCGCATGGCATCGATATCGCTTTCCAGGCGCTCCAGGGTCTTGGTGAAGCAGGCCACGTCTTCCACCTGCGACTTCTTGAACTCCTTCATCAGGGCACGGGGATCGTCGACCTCCATGCTGAGCGTGGTCGACGTGATCTTGATCTTGTCGCGCTTGGCCGCCTTTTCGATCTGCTCTTCCACGCCGGTATTTTGCGTCAGGCCGCTTTTCGACAGGCCCCTGCTCAGCAGCGTGTCGGCGACGAAGATCGGGCGCCGCCGCTCGATGCCGTCGTCCTCGCCGATATACTTGCCCTTCAATACCTGCCAACGCGCATACACGTCCGCCGGGAGCACATCGTGCAGTGTGGCGCCGTCCGGATTCTTGTCGATGCCGATCGCGGTCGGCAGCAGGGTCAGGCCCCGGAAGAAGCCGACCTCCATGCGGGCACCCGGCCGCGTCAACACTTCCTGCGACTTGCCGACGAGGCGTTCCACGCGCGCTGCATCCCACTCCATCTTCTGCGGCAGCGGGGAATACACGCCGAACACCCACATCACGTGATCGCCCTTCGACACTTTCCACACGCCGGGACCGGGCCGGCGGCCTTCGACGACGACGGTGGCGGGGACGGCATCGGCGTCCACGACGGCCGCGGGCTCGGCCGTCGGTGCGGGTTCAGGCTGGGGCGTGGTCTGGGCCAGAACCGGCAGGGTCAGGAAACTCAGGTAAAGCGCACATGCATAGCGTTTGCTCATCGGGCATCCCATCGTTGTTGTTGTGTGCGCAAAAGCTTAGCGCCACGGATGAGCTTAGCCTATCGGGGCAACGAAGTGTTACAAGTTTGACATGCATATGTCAGCAGGGCAATGTTTATGCGTCGGGTGCGTCGACCGGGCGGTTGAGCAGGTCGTGCGCCAGTTTCAGGCCCTCGACCATCGTGTTGAAGGCCTCGCGCTTCGCGTCCTCGCCCGGCACGCGCAGCACGTACGACGGGTGGTACGTCGTGACGACCCAGCGCCCTTCGTGGCGCAGCGGTTTGCCGAGCGAATTCTTGAGGGTGACGTTGGCGGTGCGCAGCACGGATTTGAGCGCGGTGGCGCCCAGGGCCACGATGACGGTCGGCCTGACGCTCGCCAGTTCCTTGTCGAGCCAGTAGTGGCAGGCCTCGATCTCGCGCTGCACCGGCGTCTTGTGCAGGCGGCGCTTGCCGCGCGGCTCCCATTTGAAATGCTTGACGGCGTTGGTGACGTAGATCGTGTCGCGGTCGACGCCGGCGGCCTCGCACACGCGGTCCAGCAGCTTGCCGGCCGGGCCGACGAACGGTTGGCCGGCCAGGTCTTCCTGGTCGCCCGGCTGCTCGCCGACGAACATGATCTGCGCCCGCTTCGGGCCCTCGCCGCCGACGGCCTGGGTGGCGAACTGCCACAGCTCGCAGCGCCGGCATTCGTCCAGCTTCGACGGCTGCTGGCGTTCCGGTTGCGCATCCTCGGGGGCGATCGGGATCGTCGTGCCCTTGCGCTGGCCGACGGCCTCGTACTGGCCCACCTTGCGCGCGCCCAGCGCCGCTTCGCTGACCATGTGCGGCACGATCTTCGCCTCCGGCAGGTTCTTCCAGCGGTGCGACGGGATGTGCTGGTGCATGACGTCCGTGTTCAGGCGGGCCGGGTTGAACACGCTGCGGTAGTACGTCAGCCACAGGGCCTCGCCGGTATCTTCGAGATCGGCAGCATCACGCACGAGGGGTCCGGTATTGTGCAGCGTATGGCCATCCCACAGGACGCTCGCCTCCGGCGTGGCGATCATCCAGCTGACCTTGCCCATGCGGGAAATAAAATGCTCGGCCACCTGGGGCAGCACGTCGTGGCGCGGCTCGTACCAGGCGACGAAGCGCGGCGGGCCGGCTTCTTCCGGGCGCTCGCGGAAGCGGATGTAGGCATGCATGTCGTGTTCCTCGCGGTGGACCGCCTTCACCATCGCATGCAGCCGTGCGCCGTCCTCGTCGGCCGGCGACTGCACGTCGTGCTCGCCCTGCTGCCAGCGCCAGATCACGCGGTACAGGAAGGCCCAGCGGTCCGGCACGCGGCAGCAGGCGGCCGACTGCAGCATCTCCATCAGCGAGCGCGGGATGTGCGGCGCGGGCCGTAGTGGCTCGTCCTGCGTGCCGGTCGGCGGTATGGCGGGATTATGCGGTGCCTCGGCGGCGGCCGGCGCACCCGTGAACAGGTCGCCGCCCGCCAGCAGGTCGCCCGTGTGCGGCGCGCCCCACGTCACCTGGTCGGGCCGGATGTCGTGGACGAGCAGCTCGCGCGCGGCCTCGCGCCATTCCGCGAACGTCTCGACCTGCACCGGTTGTCCTGCCCGGACCAGCGCATCCGCAGCCATCACGCCGCCTGCAGTTCCGGCCACAGGTTCATCTGCTGCGGGGCGTCGGCCAGGTTACGCCGCAGCAGGTCGGACGACGCGGTGCCCTGCGCCGGCTTGTAGTCCGCCGTGATCACGAACGGCGCCAGCTTTTTCAGGCTGCAGCGCAGGCGCGACAGGTCTTCCCAGCGGATGCGCCGCAACCGCCGCAGGTCGATCAAACGCTTCGCCGTGCGCAGCCCGATGCCCGGCACGCGCGCGATCATGCTTTCGTCGGCGCGGTTCAGGTCGAGCGGAAAATGGTCGCGGTTCGCGAGCGCCCAGCCCAGCTTGGGGTCGATGTCCAGCGCCAGGTTGCCGGCCTGCGGCATCAGCTCCTTCGCCGTAAAACCGTAGCCGCGCAGCAGGAAGTCGGCCTGGTATAAACGGTGCTCGCGCAGCAGGGGCGGCGGCGCGGACGGCACGCTGGTCGGGCTCTGCGGGATCGGGCTGAACGCGGAGTAGTACACGCGTTTCAGCTTGTAGCTGCCGTACAGCGTCTGCGCGGTATTCAGGATCGTCTGGTCGTCGCTGGCGTCCGCGCCGACGATCATCTGCGTGCTCTGCCCCGCCGGCGCGAACACGGGCGCCTTGGGGTGGTCGTCCTTTTCGTCCAGCTTCGTGCGGATGGAACCCATCGCCAGCTTGATCGTGTGGACGCTCTTTTCGGGCGCGAGCTTCGTCACGCTGTCCTGCGTGGGCAGCTCGATGTTCACCGACAGGCGGTCGGCATAGCGGCCCGCCAGCTCGATGAGGCGCGGGTCTGCATCGGGAATCGTCTTGAGGTGGATGTAGCCGCGGAACTGGTGCTCTTCGCGCAGGCGGCGCGCGACCTCGACCAGTTGCTCCATCGTGTAGTCGCTCGACCGGATGATGCCCGAGCTGAGGAACAGGCCGTCGATGTAGTTGCGCAGGTAAAAATCGCGCGTGAGCTTCACGACCTCGTCGACGGAGAAACGGGCGCGCGGCACGTTCGACGTGCGCCGGTTCACGCAGTACTGGCAATCGTAGACGCAGAAGTTCGTCAGCAGGATCTTGAGCAGCGAGACGCAGCGTCCGTCCGGCGTATAGCTGTGACAGATGCCCATGCCGTTCGTGGCGCCCAGGCCGTCCTTGTCGACGGAGTCGCGCTTCGGCGCACCGCTGCTGGCGCAGGAGGCATCGTACTTGGCCGCGTCGGCCAGGATCTCGAGCTTGTCTTTGAGTTCCATCGCGAATAAATACTGTATATATGAACAGTATATCGCGAATCGTCCCCGCCGTGCCGTGCGCGAACGCACCGTGGAACCCGTCCCCAACAGTTATTTCACAATGTTAATATCGGAGGATCGCACCACGCTTCGGCCAGGATTCACCATGTCTGTACAGTTTCGCAACAACGTCCACGTGACCGGCTCGGGGCCGGTGACCATGGTGTTCGTGCACGGTTTCGGTTGCGACCAGACCATGTGGCGCTACGTGGCGCCGGCGTACGCGGAGCGCTTCCGCGTCGTGCTGTACGACCTGACGGGCAGCGGCCGTTCCGACTGGGAGGCGTACGACCGCACGAAGTACGCGAACCTGCAAGGCCACGTGACGGACCTGCTGGAGGTCCTCGACGCCTGCGCGGCCGGTCCGACCGTCGTCGTCGGCCACTCGGTCGGCGCGTCGATCGCGCTGCTGGCGACGGTGGCGGCACCGGAGCGCTTCCTGGCCCAGGTCCTCGTCGGCCCTTCTCCCTGCTACGTCAATGACGGCGACTACATCGGCGGCTTCAACCGCGAAGACATCGACGGCCTGCTGCAGGCGATGGAGACGAATTTCCTCGACTGGTCGCGCAAGATGGCGCCTGCGATCATGGGCGCGCCCAATCGTCCGGACCTGGGCGAGGAACTGACGCGCAGCTTCTGCCGCAACGATCCCGCCATCGCCAAGCATTTCGCGCGCGTGACCTTCCAGGCCGACATCCGCGCAGAGGTGGCGCGCGCCACCGTCCCCGCCCTGATCCTGCAATGCAGCGACGACCTGATCGTGCCGCGCGAAGTGGGAGAATGGCTGCACCGCCACCTGGCGCACAGCACGCTGAAAGTCATCGACAACGTGGGCCACTGCCCGCACCTGAGCGCGCCGACGGCCAGCTCGGTCGCGATGGATACGTTCCTCGCGCGGACACTCCGCTACGCGGCGCCGATGTAGCCGTTGGCCTGCGCCAGCAGCGCAGGTTCCATGCGTGCGGCCACGCGCCGGATGTAGTTCGCGGCAGGCAGGATGCCGGCGGCGCCCGCGCGGTGCAGCCACGCATAGGCTTCGACGAGATCGAGCGGCACGCCCTGCCCCGCCGCATACATCACGCCGAGGTTGAACTGGGCGCGCGCGTGGCCCTGGCGCGCGGCGCACAGGTACCAGAAGTGCGCCGCCTCGTAATCGCGTTCGGCGCCGTGGCCGCTGTCGTGGCGCAGGCCCAGCGCGAACTGCGCGAGCGCGTGGCCCTGCTCGGCCGCCTTGCGGTACCACATCGTCGCCTGGCGCGGATCGACCGTGCCCGTGTCGTCGCGGTCCAGCAGCTGGCCCAGCGCGTACTGCGCGGGCGCGTACTCCTGGTCGGCCGCCTTGCGGTACCAGTACGCGGCTTCGCGCTCGTCCTGCGCGACGCCGTTGCCGCTCTCGTAGCGCAGGGCGAGATCGAACTGCGCGCGCAGGTGGCCCTGTTCCGCGGCCTTGCGATACCAGTCCAGCGCAACGGACGGATCCTGCGCCACGCCGTGGCCCGCATCGTATAACTGGCCGAGGTGGTACTGCGCGCCGGCGAAGCCCTGTTCCGCCGCGAGGGCGTACCAGTGCGCGGCCTGCGCGTAATCCTGCTCGACGCCCTGGCCATGTTCATAACGCAGGCCAAGATTGTCCTGCGCACCCGCATGCCCCTGCTCGGCCGCGCGCCGGAACCAGGCCAGCGCCAGCTGCGGATCGCGCGCGACGCCGTGGCCCGCATCGTGGATCAGCGCGAGGTTGAACTGCGAACTGGCGTGGCCCTGCTCGCCCGCGCGGCCGTACCACAGGATCGCCTTCTCGCTGTCCTGAGGCAGGTCCTGGCCCTTGTCGTAGCGGAGGCCCAGGTTGAACTGGGCCGGTGCATAGCCCTGCTCCGCGGCCTTGCGGAACCAGTGGATGGCCTGCTGCACGTCGCGCGCGATGCCCTGGCCACTGTCGTATCTGAGTGCGAGATTGAACTGCGAGCGCGCGTAATTCTGTTCGGCCGCCTTGCGGTACCACTCGACGGCCTGCGCGACGTCCTGCGCGACGCCCTTGCCGCCCTCGTACATCATGCCGAGATTGTGCTGGGCGCCGGGGTCGCCCTGTGCGGCGGCCTTGCCGAACCAGTGCAGCGCCTCGTGCACGTCGGCCGGCGTACCCTGACCCTTCGCATACAGCCAACCCAGGTTGTACTGGGCCTGCACGTAGCCCTGTTCTGCCGCCTGGCGATACCAGTACAGCGCCTGGCCCAGGTCCTGCGCCACGCCCTGGCCCTTCTGGTACATCACGCCGAGGTTGTATTGCGCCTGTTCGAGGCCGCTGCTGGCGGCCATGCGGTACCACGCGACGGCCAGTTCGTCGTTGCGCGGCACGCCCTGGCCGTTCACGTACATGAAGCCGAGGCTGTGCTGGGCCGAGGCCACGCCGCGCTCCGCGAGCGCTTTTACCCGCAAGAACTCAGCGGTGTGGCGAGCGTCGGTCTCGCTGTGGGGCATGGCGCATCAGGCCTGGAAGGCAAGCACGTTCGAGGCGCCCGCCGGCAGCGACTGCCCGCGCAGCACGTCGATGAAGCGGCCGAGCGGCATCGGGCGGTGGTACAGGTAGCCCTGCATCGTCAGGCAGCCGTTCGCGCGCAGGTAGCGGGCCTGCGAGTCCGTCTCGACGCCTTCCGCGATCAGGTTCAATCCCAGGCCGCGCGCGATCGAGATGATGGCCAGGACGACCGGATAGTGTCCGTGCTCGTCGTGGATCTCCTTGACGAACGACTGGTCGATCTTGATCGTGTGGACCGGGAAACGGTGCAGGTAGGCCAGCGACGAATAGCCGGTGCCGAAGTCGTCGATCGCGACGGACACGCCCAGCTGGCCGAGTTTGTTGAGCTGCTCGATCGCGTGCTGCGGGTTGCGGATGCAGATGTTCTCGGTGATTTCGACTTCGATCTGGCTCGGCGCGATCCCGTAACGCAGGAGCGCGCCGCGCATCTTTTCGAAGAAGTCCCCCCGGTCGAGGTATTGCGGCGACAGGTTCAGCGACAGCCGCACCTGGTTGCCGCCGATGTTCTTCCACTGCAGCATGTCGCGGCACAGCGCGCCGATCATCCAGTCCGAGATCGGCAGCATCAGGCCATTCTCTTCGGCGAACGGCAGGAATTCGCCCGGCGACACGATGCCGCGCGTCGGGTGGTTCCAGCGCATCAGCGCCTCGGCGCCGACGATGCGGCCGCTGATGGCGTCGATCTGCGGCTGGTAGTACATCTCCAGCTCGTTGTTCTCGAGCGCGCGGCGCAGGCTCTGTTCCAGCGCGATCTTCTGGTGCGACACGTCCTGCATCGCCGGGTCGTAGAACGCGTGGCCGTTCTTGCCCTGCCCCTTGATCTGGTACATGGCGATGTCGGCGTGGCGCAGCAGCTCGTCGATCGATTCGCCGTGGGCCGGATAGACGGCGATGCCGATCGACGCGGAGATGTGCACGGCGTGGCCGTCCAGGTCGAACGGCTCCTGCAGCACTTCGAGGAATTTGTCGGCGACCATGCGCGCGTCGTCGCGGTCGCGCAGTTCCGGCAGCACGATGGTGAATTCGTCGCCGCCCTGGCGCGCGAGCGTGTCGCCCTTGCGCAGGCATTCCTTCAGGCGGCCCGCGGCCTGCTGCAGCAGTTCGTCGCCCTTCACGTGGCCGAGCGTGTCGTTCACGAGCTTGAAGCGATCGAGGTCGATGAACATGACGGCGAGTTCCGTCTGCTTTCTCTTGGCCTGGATGACGGCGAGGCCGAGGCGGTCCTTGAACAGGATGCGGTTCGGGAGGTCGGTCAGGATGTCGTGGTAGGCCTGGTACGAGATGACTTCCTCGGCGCGCTTGCGGTCCGTGATGTCGCGCGCGACGCCATACGTGCCGTAGAACTCGAGCCGCTTCACTTCCTGGTCGGGCACGTGCATGCCGATGGCGTTCAGCGAGATCGTCATCAACGTGTTGTTGAACGTGCGCTCCTGGTTCGCGCCCGCGTGGCACTTCAGGCGCAGCTCGACGTTGCGCGAGGCACGCTCGTCGACGCGGCGCTCGTTGAAGACGTAGCGCGCGCGCTCCAGGTCTTCGTCGTGCACGAGGATCGAGTAATGCTGGCCGATGAGTTCTTCGCGCTTGTAGCCGAGCAGCTGGTAGGCGCGGTCGTTGATGAAGGTGAACCTGCCTTCGTGGTTCAGCGTGTAGATGATGTCCGGCGAGCTGTCGACCAGGTAGCGGTACATCTTTTCCGAGTTTTCCAGCTGGCTCGCGATGCGCGCGTTGGCTTCCTGCAGGCGGCGCTGCTTCAGTGCGTTCGCGACGGTCTTGAGCAGTTCCTCGCGGCTGTACGGCTTGCGCAGGTAATCGTAGGCGTTGCGTTTCAGCGCGCCGATGGCGGCGTCGATGCCGACCTCGCCGCTCATCACGATCACGTCGGCATCGATGCCCATCTCGTTGATGAAGTCCATGATCTCGTGGCCGCCGATGTCGGGCAGGCGCAGGTCGAGCAGCACGAGGTCGAAGCGCAGGCGCGACAGGTGCGCGAGGGCTTCTCCTCCGGTGGCGGCCGTGACGAGCTGGTAACCGCGGCCCTGCAGCAGTTCGTACAGGGAGGTGAGCAGGCGCGGTTCATCGTCGACGAGCAGGAGTCGGGGCTGGTCGATGCCGAGCGAGGATTGCGTGTCGTGGGGGCTGGACGACGTGGCGCTGGCGGAGAATGGATTCATTGTTACCTTATACGGATCCAAGCGCGCGCACCGGCGATGTGGCCGGGGCGCCGGCGCCGGCATGCGCCGGCAGCAGGATTTCAAAACTGGTGCCGGTCGTGCCGCTGCGGCAGGCGATATGCCCGTTCAGCTTCTTGACCAGGCTGTGCACGATTGACAGGCCGAGACCGTGGTGCGGCCCTTCCTTGGTGCTCTTCACGGCCGAGAACAAGTTGGCCAGCACCTCGCGCGACAGGCCCGGACCGGTGTCGGAGACGACCAGTTCCAGGTACAGCCGGCGCTCGCGGTTCACGTGGCCGCGGTTGGCGATCTCGATGCGGCCGCCGCTGCCGGACAGCGCCTCGATCGCGTTCTTGACGAGGTTCACGAGGATCTGCTTGAGGATGTCCGGATCGCCCTCGATGCGGCTCTCGGCGTCCGCCATGCTCACGACGATTTCGACGTTCGCCGGAATGAAATTCGTGGTGCGGAACAGGCGCAGAACGTCGTCCACGACGCGGGCCACGTCGGCCGCCGGCGTACTGTCCACTTTGGGTTGGATTTCCGTCAGGCTGCCCACCAGCTGGCCCACGCGGTCGATCTCCTCGTTCAGGATCGACAGCTCGGCGCTGACGGGTTCCTGGCGTTCCAGCTTGCTGTCCAGGACCGACAGGTAGTTCTTGATGATCGACAGCGGGTTGTTCACTTCGTGCACGACGCGCCGCGACGCTTCGCGGTATTCCTCGGCCACGTGGGCGAGCTGGCGGCGCGCGTGGCCCCGTTCCGACATTGCCGTCTCCAGCGCGCCCGCGGCCTGCGCGCCGAACGCCTGCAGGAAGCGCTCGCGCTTCTGGCACGCCGGCAGCTGCCAGGCCGCGACGCCGCCGATCATCACGCCGAGGCAGCGCGCGCCCGCGACGAGCGGCAGGCACACGAGCGATTCCGTGCCCAGCATGCGCAGCAGCTGTTCTTCCGCGAGGCCGAGCGGACGACCGTCGCGGCGGATGAAGCCGAGTCGCCGGTCCAGCGCGGCCTGCGCGACGGCGCCGCCCTTCGCCAGCGGCACCGTAAACTCCGCGATGCGCTGCTGGTTCGCGGTGGGCGCGCCGATGAGGGCCTGGCCGGTCGGATTCTCCAGCAGCACGACGGCGTTCTCGAAATCGAACAGGATGCGCGCCGAACGCGTCATCGCTTCCAGCAGGCCGGACTCTCCCTGCTGGCGCGCGAAGGTCTGGCCGACTTCGGACACGAGCACCAGGTTGCGCACTTCCTCGGACAGGCGCTGCTGCACGGGATCGACGGGCGGCGGCGGCGCGAACGCGGCCGGCACGGGCAGGTCGTCGGCCCCAGCAAGGTCAATGCCGAGGTGGATCGCGGCCTTCTCGACCTGGCGCGCGGCGAGGCCCAGCAATTCGTCCGGGGCGTCCGGGCCGAGGCCGCACAGCGCGCGCGCCTCGTCCACGAGGGCGTCGTCGTGCGCATGGCTGGACAGCACGTGGGCCACGCGCACGATGCGGATCAGGGGATGCGCCGCTTCCAGGCGCTCGCTCGGCTCGTGGTGGTACAGCACGGAGTCGGCCAGGAAGGAATCGAGCTGCCAGCGCTCGATCAGCCAGGCGCCCGCTTCCGCGTGGGTGATCTGCAGGGTGCGCTGTTCGACGGCGCACAGGTCTTCGTCGTCGCGCGCCGTGAAGTTGAACGCGTATTCCTTCGGCGCCGTCGCGAGCAGCGCGAGGCGGCCGACGTTGTGCAGCAGGCCGGCGAGATACGCTTCTTCCGGCTGCGCATAATCGATGCGGCGCGCGACTTCGCGCGCCAGCACGGCGGCCGTCAACGAATTCTTCCAGAACGCGCGCAGGTCGGTGGCGCCGGAATTCGGGAAGCTGTTGAAGGTCTGGAAGACGGAGTCGCTGATGACCAGCGTCTTGATCATGTCCGTGCCCAGCGCCACCATCGCCTGTTCGAGGTTCGGCTGGCGGCTGTTGCGATGGTACGCGGAGCTGTTGGCGACGGTGAGGATCTTGCCCGTCATGCCGGCATCCTTGGCAACCAGCGCGGCCAGTTCGGGCATGCCCAGATCGTCCGCCTGCAGGTGCGCAAGCAGCTTGATGAGGATCTGGGGCATGGCCGGCAAGCGCGCGATCAGCAGGCGATTGCGGATGTCCTGGTCTGGTTGATGCATGGATTCAAGCACGGCCGCCAACTTGGTTTTTGGGTGATGGCCGCTCTCCCCTGCGGGGGCTGCCACAGCGTTTGTTCTTGCGGTCCCTGGAACAAAGCAATTCTTACATCGTTATTCCAAGCATGAAAAACTTATCTTAGCATATATACATTTCTATCCGGGAACAACATTTTCCAACAAAAGTGACGCGTTTTAGAGTCATGCTTCCAGTTATTCGTATTGACAAAAAACAAACTTATCGCGAATGACGATTGCTCAACATCATGCTTGCTCATCAAAGCGCACACGAAGGGAAATTATATTGCCATCGTGACTTTGTGTGAGTATTTACGCAAGAAACAACCATTACCGTCGCGTCATGAAATTTCCCGGCGCCCGATCTCTTTGCCTGCTCCTTGCACTGACGCTGACGGCGTATGCGGCGCAAGTTCGCCCAGCAGGAAGCGAGCACGCCCAAGCTGGGCGCCGAGCAGGGCCGCGTCTATTTCTACCGCACCGACAGCATGCTGGGCGCAGCGATCCAGCCGCAGGTCATGCTCGACGGCGCGACCGTCGGCAAATCGCAGCCGGGCGGCTATTTTTATGTGGACGCCGCACCCGGCAGCCACGAAGCCGTCACCAGCACGGAAGTCAGCAACAAACTCAGCTTCGCCCTCGACAAGGGCGAGGTCAAGTACGTGCGCACCAAGGTGTCGATGGGCCTGATGGCCGGGCACGTGGTGCCGGAACTGGTCGGCCCGGACGAGGCACAGAAAGAACTCGGCACGCTGAGCTATACCGGCGGCGCGAAAGCCAACTGACGCGTCAGGCCAGCGCCTTGTACCGGCGATACTGGCGCGACGTCATCCAGCACGCCAGCGACGCCAGCGCGAACGCAGCCTGGCCGAGCGCCATCGCCAGCACGGAATGGGTCAGCGCCGGCGCGATGATGCCGGCCACCAGTGCGCCCATCAACGTGGTCACGAAGGACTGGCATGACGCGACCGTGCCGCGGATGTGCGGGAACAGGTCGAGCGCCAGCAGAGTCGCGCTGGGGTTGATGATCGAGCTGCCGAAGTTATAGAAGAACATCGGCAGCACGGTCCACGGCAGCGCCGGCGGCAGCACGGCGTGGTACGCGACGGAGCCGGTGACGGCCGCCAGCATCAACGCGTAGCCGATCGCGATCTGGCGCGAGAACGTCATCTTGCCCGCCAGCCGGTTGGCGGCCAGCGCGCCCAGGAAGATGCCGCTCACGGCCGGCACGAACAGCCACGCGAAGTCCGACGGCCCCAGGTGCAGGTGCACGGGCAGCAGCACGGGCGCGCCCGCGATGAACAGGAACATGCCGCCGAAATTGAACGCGACGATCCCGGACTTCATCTGGAACAGCACGGAGCTGAAGATGTCCGAATAGCTGCGCGCGAGGAAGCGCGGATTGAACGGCTGGCGGCGCTCCACGGGCATCGTCTCGGGCAGGTGCTGCCAGCACACCCACCACAGGATCACGGAAAAGGCCAGCAGGCCGAGGAAGATCGAACGCCAGTCGAACGCGGCCACGACCCAGCCGCCCAGCACGGGCGCGATGGCCGGCGCGATCGAGAAGATCATCGTCACCATCGACAGCAGCCGCGCGGCCGGCGCATCCGAATACAGGTCGCGGATGATCGCCCGGCCCACGACGACGCCCGCCCCGGCGGAGACGCCCTGCATGATGCGGAAGATCCACAGGTAGTGCACGGAATGCGCGGACGCGCAGCCGAGCGTCCCGACCGCGAACACGATCAATCCGACGAGGACCACGTTGCGCCGCCCGAACGCATCCGACAGTGCGCCATGCCACAGCGACATCGCGGCGAAGGCCAGCATGTACGCCGTCAGCGTCTGCTGCACTTCCAGCCCGGTCGCGTGCAGCGACGCCTGGATGGCCGGGAATGCGGGCAGGTAGGCGTCGACGGAGAACGGGCCGAGCATCGACAGCGCGGCCAGCAGGGTGGCGAGGCCGCCCGCGGACAGCATCTTGATCTTGTGCGGCGCCGGCAGCGGGACGGGGGTGACGGGGTCTTTCGGTAGATTGTCCGGTTCGGGTTCGGGTAGCATTTACTGGTCGTCTTTGGGTTTGGCTGCGTCGCGTCGGTTGAAGCCGGCGACCATGTCGAAGCGGAACAGGCGGCATTCGAGGGCGCCGTTGAAGAACGGGGTCTTGCGCGATTCCTTCAGGCGCAGCATCTTCGGCAGGCCCAGGTCGGCCGTGAACAGATACACCGTCCAGCCGGCGAAGCGCTGCTTCAGGGTGGCGGAGAGCTGCTGGTAGAAGCCGACGGCCATCTCGTCCTGCGGAATGGTCGAATCGCCGCGCACGCCGATCCGCTCGCCGTACGGGGGATTCGTCACCAGCAGGCCGGGCTCGCTGGTGGGCGGCTGCACCTGCTGCGCCTCGATCTGCTTCAGCGGCACCTCGAACAGGATGCCGGCCGAGCGCAGGTTATGACGCGTCATCGCGACCATGTCGCCGGAGATGTCGGAGCCGAAGATCGTCGGCGTCTCCGGCAGCGGGTTCGGCTTGATCGCCGTCTTCATCTCCTGCCAGGCCTTGGCATTGAAGTTCCTGAATTTCTCGAACGCGAAGCGGCGCCGCGCGCCGGGCGGGATACCCTGCACCATCTGCGCCGCCTCGATCAGGATCGTGCCCGAGCCGCACATCGGATCGAACAGCGTCATGCCCGGCTTCCATCCGGCCACGCGCAGCAGGCCGGCGGCCAGGTTTTCGCGCAGCGGCGCGTCGCCCGTCTCCTCGCGCCAGCCGCGCTTGAACAGCGCTTCGCCGGACGTGTCGAGGTAGATCGTGAAGTTGCGCTGGTCGAGGAAGCCCATGATGCGCATGTCCGGCGTGCGCGTGTTGACGGACGGGCGGCGGCCGAACTGGTCGCGGAAGCGGTCGCACACGGCATCCTTGATCTTCAAGGTCGTGAACTCGAGGCTCGTCAGCGGCGACTTGATCGCGGTGATGTCGACGCGGATCGTGTGGTCGACGCTGAACCAGTCTTCCCACGGCTGTTCCAGCACGAGGTCGTAGATGTCGTTCTCGTTCGCGTACGTGCGGTTGGCGATGCGCAGCAGCACGCGCGACGCGATGCGCGAATGCAGGTTGATGCGGTACGCGTCGGTGTCCGTGCCCGAGCAGTGGACGCCGCCCGGCACCTGGTTGTGCACCTTCAGCGACGTGCTGCCGGTGGTTTGTGCGATTTCGGCCAGCTCGTCGGCCAGCGCCTGTTCCATGCCGCGCGGGCAGGGGCAGAAGTAGGAAGTCATAGGGGTACCCTTTATCCGTAGTTAAAAACGAAACGGCCGGGATGAAGGCCCGGCCGCCAATTGCGAATTTGAATCTTCAGGTCAGAACGGCTTCACCACGACCAGGATCACGATCGCCAGCAGCAACAAGACCGGCACTTCGTTGAACACGCGGAACCACTTATGGCTGCGCGTATTGATGCCGCGTTCGAATTTTTTCAGCAGCGAACCGCACGCGTGATGGTAGCCGATCACGAGGATCACGAGCGCCAGTTTTGCGTGCAGCCAGCCGCCCTTGATGCCGAAGCCCAGCCACAGCCACAGGCCCAGCAACAGCGCCGGCACCATCAGGATCGTCGTGAAACGGTACAGGCGGCGGCCCATGCCGAGCAGGCGCTCGACAACGGCCGGGTTGCTTTCCTGGGCCAGGTTCACGTAGATGCGCGGCAGGTAAAAGAGGCCGGCAAACCACGACGCGACGAAGACGATGTGCAGCGCTTTGATCCAGAGGTACATGCAGTTCCTTTATTCAAGAGCTCCAATTCGGGGTCAGAGCACTTTTTCGCAAAAATTCGGGGTCAGAGCACTTTTTTGTGCAATGGCTCTAGAGAATCAACGGGCGCCAAGAGATCGACAAAGTCCCTCTTCCACGCCGCGCGGATGCAATCTGCCGCAATTGGAGGCACGTTGGAACAATTGTTCTCAAATGTGCTCTGACCCCGAATTTTCCGGAAAATGTGCTCTGACCCCGAATTTACAGTCAGTCGGGGTCAGAGCACACCCGGGAAAACCGTGCTCTGACCCCGATTATTTACGTATTTCGCCGTGGCCGAACACTACGTATTTCAGCGACGTCAGGCCTTCCAGCCCAACCGGCCCGCGCGCATGCAGCTTGTCGTTCGAGATGCCGATCTCCGCGCCCAGGCCGTATTCGAAGCCGTCGGCGAAGCGCGTCGACGCGTTGATCATCACGGAGGCCGAATCGACTTCGCGCAGGAAGCGCATCGCGTCCGTGTAGTCCTCGGTGACGATGGCGTCCGTGTGCTTCGACGAATACGTGTTGATGTGCTCGATGGCCGCGTCGATGCCGTCCACGATCTTCACGGCGAGGATCGGCGCCAGGTATTCCGTGCTCCAGTCTTCTTCGGTCGCGGGAACGAGGTGCGGATAGCCCTGCAGGATCGCCAGCGCTTCCGTATCCGCGCGCAGTTCCACTTCCTTCGTCGCGTACAGTTCGGCCAGTTGCGGCAGCACCGTCGGCGCGATGGCGCGGGCGACGAGCAGCGTCTCCATCGTGTTGCACGTGCCGTAGCGGTGCGTCTTGGCGTTCATCGCGATCGGCAACGCCTTGGCGATATCCGCCTTCGCGTCGATGTAGACGTGGCAGATGCCGTCCAGGTGCTTGATCATCGGGACGGTGGATTCCTTCATCAGGCGCGCGATGAGGCCCTTGCCGCCGCGCGGGACGATGACGTCCACGAATTCCGGCATCGTGATGAGGGCGCCGACCGCGGCGCGGTCCGTCGTCTCGACGACCTGCACGCCGTGCTCCGGCAGGCCGGCGCCGCGCAGGCCTTCGGCGACCAATGCGGCCAGCGCGCGGTTGCAGTGGATGGCTTCCGAGCCGCCGCGCAGGATGGCGGCGTTGCCGCTCTTGATGCACAGGCCGGCCGCGTCGACCGTCACGTTCGGACGCGCTTCGTAGATGATGCCGATCACGCCCAGCGGCACGCGCATGCGGCCCACCTGGATGCCCGTCGGGCGGAATTTCAGGTCGGTGATCTCGCCGATCGGATCGGGCAGCGCGACGATCTGGCGCAGGCCGTCGACCATCGTGGCGATCGCCTTGTCGGACAACGCGAGGCGGTCCAGCAGCGCCGGCTCCAGGCCGGCGGCGGCCGCCGCTTCCATGTCGCGCGCGTTGGCGGCACGCAGGGCGTCGGCGTCGCGCTCGATGGCGGCGGCGATCAGCAGCAAGGCCTGGTTGCGGGTGGCGCTGTCCGCGCGCGCCATGCCGCGCGAAGCCGCGCGGGCCTGGCGGCCGATTGTTTGCATGTACTCGGTGATGTCCATCTGCTTCGTTCCTGTGTATTCGTTATTACGATGCGACTTTCAACGCCAGCTGCAGCATCGCATCCCACGCATCGCCCGCGAACTGCTTCGCGCGCAGGCCCTTGACCATCCTGTCGACCTGCGCCGCCTGCTGCAGCGCCGCTTCCAGCGTCGGCAACGAGATCCGGCGCAGCGCCGGTTCCATCATGCGCTCGCGCGGGCCCCAGATGCGGTATTCCTTCAGCAGCGCGCCCAGCGGGCGTCCCTGCGCCATCCCTGCCTTTAATTTTAGCAGCGTGCGGATTTCTTCGGAGACGGCCCATAAAACCAGCGGCAACGCCTCGCCCTCGCCCTTCAAACCTTCCAGCATGCGCACGAGGCGCGCCGGATCGCCGGCCAGCATCGCTTCCGACAGTTTGAAGACGTCGTAGCGCGCCACGTTCAGCACGGCGTCGTGCACCTGCTCGTACGCCAGCTTGCCCGGTTCGTACAGCAGGCCGAGCTTCTGGATTTCCTGGTGCGCCGCCAGCAAATTGCCCTCGACGCGGTCGGCGATGAAGTCCAGGCTCTGGCGGTCCGCGCTCTGGTTTTGCGCGGACAGGCGCATGCCGATCCAGCCCGGCAGCTGCGCGCGTTCCACGTTCGGGATCTCGACGTACACCGCCGCCTGCTGCAGCGCCCCCACCCACGACGCCTTGGCCGTCTGCCAGTCCAGCTTCGGCAGGGTGATCAGCGTGAGGTTGTCGGGGTTCAGGTCCTTCGCGTAGTTCTGCAGGGCCGCGCTGCCGTCCTTGCCCGGCTTGCCGCCGGGGATGCGCAGCTCGATCAGCTTCTTGTCGCCGAACAGCGACATGGCCTGGTTGGCGGCCAGCAGTTCGCCCCATTTGAAGTTGCGCTCGACCGTGAGCACGTCGCGCTCGGAATACCCTTGCGCGCGCGCGGCACGGCGGATCTTGTCCGCCGCCTCCAGCGCGAGCAGGTGCTCGTCGCTGGTGATCACGTACAGGAGCGCGAGCCCCTTGGCGAGGTGCCCGTCGAGCGCCTCAGGCCGCAACTGCATGGTGTTCCTTTTTCGTTAAGTCGCTGGTTTGATCGAAGCGAGGCGGCGCATGATCTGCTGCACGAGGTCCGCCTGCATGTCGCGGTACAGCAGCGCTTCTTCCGATTCCTTGGCCAGCACCTGGGTCTCGTCGAACGCCATGTTCCGGCGCAGCGAGATCTGGGTGGGCGGCACCAGTTCCACGCCCTTCGCGTCGCGCACGGTGAACGACATCGTGTACGTCAGCAGGTATTCGCGCACGCGGCCCAGGCTGTTCAGCGACAGGATCGACTTGTTGCGCGACTCGCCCAGCAGCACGAACTGCGCCTCGGCATCCGCCGCCTTGTCGGCGATGACCACCTGGTCGGTCGCCCGCAGGTTGCGCTTGAGTTCCGTACCCAGCGCGGACGTGTCCGGGAAGCCGAGATAGATGCTGTGGAACGGCATCGTGTAGCTGCCGTTCGAACCGCGCAGCTGGAAGCCGCAGCCTGCGGTGGCAGACGCCACCAGCAGGGCCGCAACCGCGCGCACCGCCAACTTCCGGGTCAGGGCGCGCATGGCTTACACCACGATGTTGATCAGTTTGCCGGGGACGACGATGACCTTCTTCGGCGTGCCTTCGACGAACTTCTGTGCGGCTTCCGACGCCAGCGCGGCGGCTTCGATGGCGGCCTTGTCGGCCTCCTTCGGCACCTTCACCGAACCGCGCAGCTTGCCGTTCACCTGGATCATCAGCTCGACCTCGGCCTGTTCCAGCGCGGCCGGATCCACTTCGGGCCAGGCCACGTTCAGGATGTCGCCGTACTTGCCGGCGTAGCCGAGTTCCTGCCACAGCGCGTGCGTGATGTGCGGCGCGACCGGGTTCAGCATGCGCAGGAAGATCGACAGGCCTTCCGTGATCACGGCGTCGCTGGCCGCGCCTTCGGACAGCTTGGCCGACTCCAGCGTATTGAGCATCTTCATGCACGCCGAGACGACCGTGTTGTACTGGATGCGCTTGAAGTCGTAGTCGGCCTGCTGCAGCACCTTGTGCACTTCGCGGCGCAGCGTCTTCTGGTCTTCATCCAGGGTGCCTTGCTGCTGGGCGGCCAGCGCGCTGGCCACACGCTCGCGCTGGGCATAACCGAAGGCCCAGACGCGGCGCAGGAAGCGGCTCGCGCCTTCCACGCCCGACTCCGACCACTCGAGCGTCTGCTCAGGCGGCGCGGCGAACATCGTGAACAAGCGGGCGGTATCCGCGCCGTACTGCTCGATCTGTGCCTGCGGGTCGATGCCGTTGTTCTTCGACTTCGACATCTTCTCGGTGCCGCCGATGATGACCGGCTGGCCGTCGTCCTTCAGCACCGCCGATTGCGGACGGCCGCGCTCATCGAACGTCAGGCTGACGTCGGCCGGGTTGTACCACGTCTTCTTGCCGGAGGCGTCTTCGCGGTAGTACGTTTCGTTCAGCACCATGCCCTGCGTGAGCAGGTTGACGAACGGTTCGTCGAATTTCACGAGGCCGAAGTCGCGCATGACCTTCGTCCAGAAGCGCGCGTACAGCAGGTGCAGCACGGCGTGTTCGATGCCGCCGATGTACTGGTCCATCGGCATCCAGTAATCGTTGCGGGCCGGGTCGACCATCGCGTCGTTCGAGCCCGGCGACGTATAGCGCATGTAGTACCAGGACGAGTCGATGAACGTGTCCATCGTGTCCGTCTCGCGGCGCGCCGGCGCGCCGCAGCACGGGCAGTCGACCTTCAGGAACGCCTCGTGTTTCTTCAGCGGGTTGCCGGAGCCGTCCGGGACGCAGTCTTCCGGCAGCACGACCGGCAGGTCCTTCTCGGGGACCGGCACCGTGCCGCACTTTTCGCAGTGGATCATCGGGATCGGCGTGCCCCAGTAGCGCTGGCGCGAGATGCCCCAGTCGCGCAGGCGGAACGTGACCTTCTTGTCGCCCAGCTCCAGGTTCGCGAGGTCGCCCGCGACGGCGTTGACGGCCGCCGTGTAATCCAGGCCGTCGTACTTGCCCGAATTGATGACGACGCCCTTCTCCTTGTCGCCATACCACTCCTGCCAGCCGTCCAGCGAGAACGTCTCGCCTTCCACCGCCACCACCTGCTTGATCGGCAGGTCGTATTTTTTCGCGAAGCCGAAGTCGCGCTCGTCGTGGGCCGGCACGCCCATCACGGCGCCGTCGCCGTACGTGATCAGCACGTAGTTGCCGACCCAGACCGGCACCTGCTCGCCGGAGATCGGGTGCGTGACGAACAGGCCCGTGGGCATGCCCTTCTTTTCCATCGTCGCCATGTCGGCTTCGATGACGGACCCCTGCTTGCACTCGGCGATGAACGCCTGCAGTTCCGGATTGTCCTTGGCCGCGTGCTGGGCCAGCGCGTGTTCCGGCGCGACGGCGCAGAAGGTCACGCCCATGATCGTGTCGGCGCGCGTCGTGAAGACGTACAGCTTGCCCTCGTTGATGAGCTCACCCTGCTCGTCCATGATCACGTGCGGGAACGCGAAGCGCACGCCGGTCGACTTGCCGATCCAGTTCGCCTGCATGATGCGCACGCGCTCCGGCCAGCCCGGCAGCTTGTTCTCGACGTGGTCCAGCAGTTCGTCGGCGTAGTCCGTGATGCGCACGTAGTACATCGGGATCTCGCGCTTTTCCACGACCGCGCCCGAGCGCCAGCCCTTGCCGTCGATGACCTGCTCGTTCGCGAGCACGGTCTGGTCGACCGGGTCCCAGTTCACGGTGCCGGTCTTCTGGTAGATGATGCCCTTCTCGAGCATCTTGAGGAACATCCACTGGTTCCACTTGTAGTAGTCCGGCTTGCACGCGGTCATTTCGCGCGACCAGTCGATCGCGAGACCCATCGACTCCATCTGGCCGCGCATGTGGGCGATGTTCGAATAGGTCCACTGGGCCGGCGGCACGTTGTTCGCCATCGCCGCGTTCTCGGCGGGCATGCCGAAGGCGTCCCAGCCCATCGGCATCAGCACGTTGTAGCCGTTCATCCGCAGGTAGCGGTACATCACGTCATTGATCGTATAGTTGCGCACGTGACCCATGTGCAGCTTGCCCGACGGATAGGGCAGCATCGAGCAGGCGTAATACTTGCCTTTCGGGAAACGCGGGTCGTTCTCGACGGCTTTATACGCGTCGATCGACTTCCAGTAGGCCTGCGCGGCCTGTTCGACTTCGGCTGGACTATATTTTTCTTGCATGATGTTCTGCGGACTGAGAGAGGTGAGCAGAACATTATATCGTGTCACATGACAAGCGACCTACCGCAGTTCGAGCTCCAGCGCCGCCTTCTCGCCATAGTCCTCGTAGCGCTCATTGATGCCGATGATGCAGAACGCCATCTCTTCCAGCACGTCCGGCGCCCGCTCGCGCAGGGCTTCCGAGTGCGTCACGACGATGTGCAGCACCTCGTCCTTCTTCAGGCGGACGCTGCTCATGCCGTCTTCGTCGCGCAGGTAGCTCAGGCAATCGACCCAGGAATCCATCGTGTGCGCATACGAATCGGGGAAGCCGAATGCGCGCTGGCTCTCGACGTGGAAGCTTTCCGCGTCGGTAATCGCGGCGCCGTTGAGCTCGACGGTGGCCATGGGGTTTCTCCTGCAATATCTGAAATGAATGGGCGAAAAAAAGCCCGCCTTGTGGACAGTATGCCAGCAGATTGCCGGCAAAGCCGTCCAGTTCGGCGGGCGTGCGCGCTCAGGCCTTCAGGCCGAGCACGTCCTGCATGTCGTACAGACCCGTTGCCTTGTCGGCAATATAACGCGCGGCGCGCAGGGAGCCCTGGGCGTAGCTGACGCGGCTGCTCGATTTGTGGCTGATCTCGATGCGCTCGCCGATGCCGGCGAACAGCACGGTGTGGTCGCCCACGATGTCGCCGCCGCGCACGGTGGCGAAGCCGATCGTCGACGGGTCGCGCTCGCCCGTCACGCCTTCGCGGCCGTAGACGGCACATTCCTTCAGGTCGCGGCCGAGGGCGTCGGCGATCACCTCGCCCATCTTCAGCGCGGTGCCGGACGGGGCGTCGACCTTGTGGCGGTGGTGGGCTTCGATGATCTCGATGTCATAGCCCTCCGAGAAATTCTTGGCCGCCATTTCCAGCAGCTTCAGCGTGACGTTCACGCCAATGCTCATGTTCGGGGCGAACACGATCGCGGTCTTTTCGGCGGCGGCGCGGATGGCGGCCTTGCCGGCGTCATCGAAACCGGTGGTGCCGATGATCATCTTGATGCCGTGCGCGGCGCAGTATTCCAGGTGGTGCAGCGTGCCTTCCGGGCGCGTGAAGTCGATCAGGAAGTCGGCGTCCGCCAGGCCCTTGTCCAGGTCGGACTGGATCACGACGCCGGTCAGCTGGCCGGAAAACGCGCCGGCGTCCGAATTGATGAACGGGTTGCCTTCGCGGTCGAGGGCGCCGGCCAGGACGGCGTCCGGTGCGGCGGCGATGGCTTCGATCAGCATGCGGCCCATGCGGCCGCTGGCGCCGGCAACGGCGATTTTCAGTTGGGTCATGTTATTGTCCTCCGCCGCCTTTCGCAGCCTCGTCGCGCTTGCGCTTCAGCTCGTCCAGCGACTCCTGCTCGGATTTTTCTTCGTATTTCGAGATGCCGATCAGGCGGTTGATGTAGTCGCGTTCCGTCGGCAGGTTGCCGCCGTCGAAGTGGTCGACCTTGTCGTCTTTAAAATAGACGGTGACGCGGCTGGTGGTCAGCTCGCCGTTACCGCGCGCAAGGTAGAACGGGTAATCCCAGCGGTCCTTGTGGAAGGCGTCCTGCAGCAGCGGGGTGCCGAGGATGAATTTCACCTGGTCGCGGGTCTGGCCGACCTTCAGCTGGTTCAGCATCTCCTGCGACACGAAATTGCCCTGCTGGATGTCAGGACGGTATGGCGAGAAGATCCAGAGGAATTTCTGCAGCTTGGTGACGGTCGTCGTCTGCGCGCCCGAATTCGCGATTGCCGCCGACTTGCCGGCATCGGCGGCGACCGCGGCAGGGGCGGTGCTCACCGGCTCGGCCGGCTTGGTCTGGTTACGCCAGGCGGCACAGCCGGACAGCGCCAGCGTCATGCAGGCGAGGCCGGCCACGAGCGCTGCCCGTGCGTGGGAACGATGGAAAACGGCTTTAGTGCGCATATCTGACCTTAAAATCGATGAGGCGGGAGCTTGTAAAACGCTATATCATAAAGCACTCCGCCCATATCCGAGTAACAAAACATGAGCAACAATCCAACCGACCTGAAAGCCAGCGGCCTGAAAGCGACCTTGCCTCGGCTGAAAATCCTGGAAATTTTCCAGAACAGCGCGGTGCGGCACCTGACGGCGGAAGACGTCTACAAGACCCTGCTGAACGAAAACATGGACGTGGGCCTGGCGACTGTCTACCGGGTGCTGACCCAGTTCGAACAGGCCGGACTCCTGAACCGCAACCACTTTGAAACCGGCAAGGCGATCTACGAGCTGAACGCCGGCTCGCACCACGACCACCTCGTGTGTCTTGACTGCGGCCACGTGGAAGAGTTCTACGACGACGAGATCGAAAGCCGCCAGCAGAAGATCGCCAGCGAACGCGGCTTCAAGATCGCCGAGCACGCGCTGGCCATCTACGGCCACTGCCAGAAGACGGACTGCCCGCACCGGCACTGACCGTCATGGCCACCTCTCAGGGCTGACTCAGCGCATTCGACAGCAGCTTGGCCGTGATGTCGACGATCGGGATCACGCGTTCATAGGCCATGCGCGTGGGTCCGATCACGCCGAGGGTGCCGACGATCTTGCCGTTCACTTCGTACGGCGCGGTGACGACGCTCATCTCGTCCATCGGCACGAGCTTCGATTCGCCGCCAATGAAAATCTGCACGCCGCCGGCCTTGCTGGACACGTCGAGCAGTTGCATGAGGCCCGTCTTCTGCTCGAACATCTCGAACATCTGGCGCAGCGAGCTCATGTTCGACGACAGGTCGGCCACGGACAATAAATTGCGCTCGCCCGCGATGATCATGTCGTCCGTCTCGGCCAGCGCTTCGCTGCCCGCCTCCACCGCGGCCTGCATCAGGCGGCCCATGTCGTCGCGCAGCTGGCGCAATTCGCCCGTCAGGCGCGCGCGCACCTGGTCGAACGACAGGCCGGCGAAATGCTGGTTCAGGTAATTCGCGGACTGGATCAGCTGCGCCGGCGAATAATCGACGTCGGTCAGCAGCAGCCGGTTCTGCACGTCCCCGCGCGGGTCGACGATGACGAGCAGGATGCGCTTTTCCGACAGGCGCAGGAATTCGATCTGCTGGAACGCCGATTCGCGCCGCGGGCTCTGCACGACGCCGGCGAACTGCGACAGCGACGACAGCATCTGGGCCGCGTTGGCGATCACCTTCTGCGGCTGGTGCGCAGGCAGGCGCATGCCGGCTTCCACCGCATTCTCGTCGATCTGCTGCACGGTGAGCAGCGTGTCGACGAACAGGCGGTAGCCGCGCGGCGTCGGAATGCGGCCGGCCGACGTGTGCGGACTGGCGACGTAGCCCATTTCCTCGAGGTCGGCCATGATGTTGCGGATCGTGGCCGGGGAGAGATCAAGGCCGGAGATCTTCGACAGCGCGCGCGAACCGACCGGCTGGCCGTCGGCGATGTAGCGCTCGACCAGGGCCTTCAACAGGGTTTGTGCACGGTTATCGAGTTGCATGGTCTAGCCAGGATTTCGTTTCATTTATGTCATTATGCACGTTCGGTCAAGGCTTGTGCTTAACCGTGCTCTTGTTTGAGCCAGTCCAGCAGCCCGTCGAAGTCGCTTACGATGGCATCCGGCACCACCTCGTGCTCCAGGTGCTTCGTGGATCCCGTACGGTTCATCCACACGGCGCGCAGGCCGGCGCGCTGGGCGCCCTGCACGTCGAGCAGCACGTCGTCGCCGACGTAGACCGCATCCTCGGGCGCCACGCCCAGCTCCTCGCAGGCGGCCAGGAAGATCGCCGCATCCGGCTTGGCCACGCCGAACTGGGACGCCGCCACCGACACCTTGAAGTGGTGCGACAGGCCGATCGTGCGCAGGTCGGCGTTGCCGTTCGAGATCGAGCCGATCAGCACGCGGTTCTTCAGTTTCAGGAGGCCCGGCAGCACGTCGTCGTACGGGATCACGGCATTGCGCGCCGCGAAGAACTGCGCCATCGCGCGTTCGACCTTGGCCGCGTCCTCGCCCGCCTGCTGGAAGGCGTCGACGAGGCCGGCATGGCGCAGCTTGCCGAGGTCGAGCTGGAATTCGGGCTTGCGCGCCAGCAGTTCCAGGCGGGCCTGGCGCAACGTGTCGATCGTGAAGCGCTCGGCCACGCGCGGCGCGTGCTCGCGCAGCCAGGCGAACAGCTTCTCTTCGGCCTGCAGGATCACGGGGGCGATGGGCCACAGCGTGTCGTCGAGGTCGAACAGGATGGCTTTGGGCCAGGCACGGCGCGGGTTCATGGTCGGGATTGCGGCTCCGGAAACGAAGCTTGGAGAGTGGAAAGGAGCGGTCCAAGCATAACGAGGGCGGCGCCGAAAAGCAATGCCGCCCGGGACACGGGCTCATGGTTACACCGTGATACAAAGCCAAATGGGGCCGCGGCTTGCCAAATGCACTAAAATGATGGGCATTTTTCTATTCAGCCGTACCGGCGCAGCGTCCGCGCGCCACCCATTCCACTGTGGAGATTTTATGAAGAGCTCGATCCTGCGTGCCGGCGTTGTAGCACTGGCATGCGCGCTGGGCCTGTCCGCCTGCGGCGGCGGGAGCGGCGACCTGTACCTGACCGGTGCGGTCTACAATGTCACCAAGGACGGTCTGGTGCTGACGAATAACGGCGAAGACCTGGCCGTGACGACGCCCTATACCTCGTTCCAGTTCAACAACCGCATCTCGACCGACGACCAGTTCGACATCAAGGTCAAGGCCGTGCCGTCGAACGTCGCGAAGCTCGACGATTGCACGGTGAACAACGGCAAGGCGCGCGCCAACTATTACACGATCGCACAGATCAGCGTGACCTGCACGATCCGCAAGCGTGCGCTGACGGCGACGATCAACAACCTGACGACCAGCGGCCTCGTGCTCATCAACGGTGCCGACAAGCAGACCATCCCGGCCGGCACGACAACCTGGCCGATGGCGTCGGTGAACGAAGACGGCGCCTACGGCGTCACCGTCCTGACCCAGCCGACCGGCCAGACCTGCACCGTCAGCGGCGGCAGCAGCGGCAACGGCTCGGGCATCATGGGCGCGACCGAAACCACCACCGTCACCGTCACCTGCGCTTAACTGGAGAGACCCACATGAAGTTTTCCCTCGCGCGCCCGGCCCTCGCCTTCGCGGTCCTGGCCACGCTGGCCGCCTGCGGCGGTGGCGGCAAGGCCACGTTCCCGATCAATGTCACGGTCAGCAACCTGCAATACCCGGGCCTGGTCCTGAATACGAACGGCCAGGACCTGACCGTCAACCCGCCGGCCACGGCCGGCCAGGACGTCGTCCTGACCTTCCCGAACCAGATCGAGTACGGCCAGATCTATGAAGTGACGCCGAAAGGCGCGACCATCTCCAACCACGCCTACTCGGGCGGCTCGCAGCCGAAACACCAGACCTGCTCGCCGAACCTGTTCCCGGCATACGGCACGGCCGGCCAGCTGGCCAAGATCGACATCCGTTATCTCTGCTCGATCAACACCTACCAGCTCACCGGCACCGTCAAGGGCCTGACCGGTACCGGCCTCGTCCTGGCGAACGGCAGCACGACGGGCACCATCCCCGTCAGCCCCGCCCTGGACGCCAACCAGAAACCGACCGGCGCCGACGTGACCCTCATCATGAATCCGGTGCCGTACAACACGACCTATGGCGTGACCGTCCTGACGCAGCCCACGAACCCCGCCCAGACCTGCAAGGTCACCGGCGGCGCCAACGGCACGGGCGGCGGCACGATGGACGATGCGGCGGAAGCGGCCCAACCCCAGGGTGTGACCAACCTGGTCGTGACCTGCGTCAATAACTAAGCCCAGGGAGATTGGTTGAGATATCGCAATTTCTTATAACGAATATGCGAAACAAAAATTGGATTGATATGCTGTAGCGCAGCATAATGCACCTGTCTCCTCCAACTCTCCTCAGAAAGAATTGGATTTAAGCCCGCCTCAACAGCGGGCTTTTTTTTTCGCCCATACGGCAACAAGCGTCCCTGCGGCGGCATGGCGTCGCGGCTGGTCCAGGTCTGCGGGATGCCGGCGGAGGTGCCGGTAGGGTCTGGTGCGATCGGCCTCTGGGGCCTGGTCCGAACGGCGCTCTCGAGCTGCGCGTTCTTCGTCTTCACTGCCGGGCGGCAGCGGTTTCCAATACGGTGTTACAGGCGCTTCGCGGTCACTTTGACGACGGCCATCTGCTGGCCTTCGATCGTCACCTGCGCATCGTAGCGCTCGTGCTTGGCGACGCTGGCGGCGTGCGCGGCGCTGGTGACGCCCACGAGGACGGCGGCGGCGAGGAAGATGGCTTCCATGTTCTTGATGATGTTCATTTGCGTTCTCCCTGACGTGTTCAGATGGTGCCGAGGCGCTTCGCGGTCACTTTGACGACGGCCATCTGCTGGCCTTCGATCGTCACCTGCGCGTCGTAGCGCTCGTGCTTGGCGATGCTGGCGGCGTGTGCGGCGCTGGTGACACCCACGAGGACGGCGGCGGCGAGGAAGATGGCTTCCATGTGTTTGAGGACGTTCATTTTGCTTCTCCTTGAAAGGTTCGTTTCGTTGATGGTGTCACTTTAGGCGCACGCCCCCTTCCCTTCCAGCGGCGTGCGACGAAACGTAAAAAAAGCAGGATGAAGGGTCCAAAAAGCGGATGGTGCGTTGCGGCATGAGCAGCCGACGCATGAGGACGCTCAACAGCCGGGCCGGATTCGCTGGCGATACTCATCGAGGGCACAAAGGGGGCTACATGGATCGGCTGAACATCCTGGAACTTGGGGCAAACGGGACTGAAAGGCCCCTGGCGACGGTGCGGGCCTGGAATGCGCTGGCACTACGGACGCTCGGCGCCGAGCCGCCCGCGCGTGCGCTCGCCCTCGTGCATACCTGCATGTACAACGCGTGGGCGGCGTACGACGATAACGCCCGCCAGACCGCGCACGGCGTGGCCGTGCGGCTGCCGCATGCCGCGCGCGATGCCGCCGGCAAGGCCGCCGCAATGGGTCATGCGGCCCATGCCATCCTCGCCGGCCGGGACGCCGGGCCGAGTACGGATGCCGGTCTGTTCACGCCGGAGGGCATCGGACGCGTGCAGGCGGCGGCGCTGCTCGACGTCCGCCACCGTGACCAGCCGTTCGCGCTGATGCCGGCCGAGATCCGCCCGGCCGCCGCCGCACAGCCGCTGGCGCTCGCCGCGGTCTGGTGCGACGTGGCGCAGCGCGTGTCCATCCGCGACGGCCATGACGACGACCGCGACGTGCTGATGTTTTTCGTGCTGGCCAATGCGCTGGCCGACGCCGACGACGCCGCGCGCGATGGCGTTTGCGCCGCCTTTGCGGCCGCCGAGGTGCTGCGCCGCTTCACGGGCTGCGACAGGCTGGATGGGGCCACGTTCACGGACGTGGCCCGGCAAGCCGGACCGGGGCCGGGCCAGGAAGCGGGAAGAAAGATCGGCGCGCGCGTGTTCGACAAGGCGCGCCGCTACTGGCAGGGACGGCTGTAACCCCTCTTACGGACGCGACGCGGTACCCGATGCCTGGCTCGCGCCCGTGCCCGAACCGCCCGCGCTGCCCGTCGCCGAGCCGTTTGCGCTGCCCTCGACGGCCACGCTGCCGTTCATGGACGATGCCGTGTCGCGGACGGAACCGACGGCACCGCGGGCCGTGCCTGCCGCTTCGCTGCCGGCGCCCGCCACACGGTCGCGTGCCTGCCCTGCCGCGCCCGCGGCACCGCCGAGTGCCCCGGTGACCGCACCGCCGTCCACGCTGGCCGAGCCGGATCCGTCCGCACGGGCCGAGCTGCCGCCGCCCGCATTCCCGGCCAGGCTACCGGCACCGGCGAGCAGGCCCGGCCGCTGCGCGGGTGCGCTCTCGGCTGCCGGCTGGGTGGTGGCGCGGCTCGCGCGGCCAGCTGTCTCGTCGCGCAACGTGCCACCCATCGTGTGCATGCGGCCCATGTCGTTCATCCCGCTCATTCCGCCCAGGCCGCCGATGGAGCCGCCGAGCGAGCCGCCGAGCGAGCCGCCGAGCGAGCCGCCGAGCAGTTGCGCGTTGGCCTGGGTCGCGATACCGAGGGCGATGACGAGGGCGAGGTATTTGGCTTTCATGAAGTTCTCCTTGTGATGGGGCGGTGGATGTCACCGCCGATACAAGGAAAACGGATGGGCTCGCCGATTTCTTCCATCCGCTTCAAAAAAATTTTTACCGCAGCTCCGCCGGATCCGTGCGCAGGTTGGCGCCGACCACGCCATACCCGGTTTCCTCGTTCGCGACGCCCCCGCCGGCCTCGCGCGCCAGCGCATCCACGGCGTGCGCGGCGGCGGCCCGATCCGGCCGGGGCAGGCGCTGTGCCAGCAGGGCAGCGACGATGGGCGCCGCGAACGACGTGCCGCGCACCTGGCGGTACGGCGGCGTGCCCGGCGCCGCACTGACCATCTGGCTGCCCGGCGCGGCGAATTTCACCTGCGGCCCCCGCGCCGCTTCCGGCAGCGGCCGGCCGCGCCGGTCGACGCCCGTCACGCCGACGACGCCGGGATAACTGGCCGGATACAGCGGCGGGGCCGCCGGCCCGTCGTTGCCGACGGCGGCCACGAGCAGGTGCCCCCGCGCCTGCATGGCGGCGACGGCGCGCGCCAGCAACGCATTCGCCGGCCCGACGAGGCTGATGTTCACGACGCCGACGTCCTGCTGGTCCAGCCAGCCCAGCGCCGCGGCGATGCGGTCGGCCGCGCCGCCCACCGGGCTGCCGCAGTACACGTCGGCCGCGTACAGGCTGGCCCCGGGTGCGGCGCCGCGCAGGTAGTCGGAGCGCCCGACCATCAGCGCCGCCACCGCCGTGCCGTGCGGCGCGGGCAGCGCCTGGCCGCCGCAGCCCCAGCGCGTGATGACGGCATCCTCGAACACGGGGTGGGCGCCGTCGACGCCGCTGTCGACGAGGCCGATGCGCACGGCGCGCGCCTCGCCGGCCGGCACACCGCCCGCCGCCCCGCTGCCCGTGTAGACATGATTGAAATCGTAGCTGCCTGCCGGATCGATGGCGCGCAGCCGCTCGACCATGGCCGCCGTCGACGCGCCGGCCGGCAGGCGCAGCACCACGATGCGCTCCTCCAGCCCGGGCAGCACTTCGTCGCGCACGACCGCCGCGCCCGCGTCGCGCGCCGCCTGCAAGGCCGCCTCCGATGGCGATCCGGCCAGCACCTCACCGCGCAAGGCGGGTTCGCCGCGCGGGTCGGCCTCGACCTGGTCCGGATGGTCGCGCAGCAGGCGCCGGACGGTGTCGAGGCGCAGGCTGCCGAGATCCGGCAACGGCGCCCGGTCGAGCAACCGGTCGACCGGCCGGCGCACTCCGTCCAGCCCCAGCGGGCCGATGCGGCCAGGCAGCGGCAGCGACGGCAAACCCAGCTGCGCGTGCGCGGAGGCCGTCCCGCACAACAGCGCCACGGCAAGGACAGCACGCATATTTACGGAAGGGAATTTCATGGAAAGATCATATATGATGAGACGGAATACCTGATCAACGAACGGCGCAGGGAAGAAAATCCCTGCGCGGATCGTTTACCTGAAGAGACACCATGCTTGCCGACGAGATCGCCGCCCTGCTGCCCCGCATGCGCCGCTTCGCGCGGGCGCTGACCTTTCATCGCGAAGACGCGGACGACCTCGTCCAGATCGCGATGGAGCGCGCGCTCGGCCGCAGCGAACAATGGGAACCGGGCACGCGGCTCGACAGCTGGCTGTTCCGGATCATCAAGAACGCGTGGATCGACGAAGTGCGCAGCCGGACGCGGCGCGCGGAGTTGTTCGCGCCCGAGGAGGAAGGCGAACACGTGGGCGACGATACGGCGCAGGCGCACCAGCAGCGGCTCGCGCTGCAGAAGGCGATCAGCCTGCTGTCCGAGGAGCACCGGCTCGTCGTCGGCCTCGTGCTCGTGGACGGCCTGCCGTACAAGGAAGCGGCCGACGTGCTGGAGATCCCCGTGGGGACGCTCACCAGCCGCCTCGCGCGCGCCCGCGACGCCCTGCAGCAGTTGCTCGCCGACCCGACACGAAGGACACCATGACTTATTCCGACGAGACCCTGATGGCCTATGCCGACGGCGAACTCGATCCCGCCGAACGGGCCGCGATCGAACAGGCGATGCGCACCGATCCCGCCATCGCCGCCGCCGTGGAGCGCCACAGCGCGCTGCGCGCGGACGTGGCCGCCGCCTTTGCCGGCATCCTCGACGAGCCCGTGCCCGCGCGGCTGCAGCCGGCGGCGCCCGCGAACGTGGTATCGCTCGAAGCCGTGCGTGAAAAACGCCGGCGCTGGTCGTGGCCGGAATGGGGCGCGCTGGCGGCCACGCTCGTCGTCGGCGTCCTGGCCGGGAAGATGATCCCCGGCGGCGGCCCCGCCATCGCCGGCAACGGCAACCAGGTGGTGGCACGCGGGGAACTGGCGTCCGCGCTCGACCGCCAGGTCGGCGGCAGGACGGATGGCGCGGTGCAGGTCGGCGTCAGCTTCGCCGCCCGCGACAATCGGTATTGCCGGAGCTTCGTCATGGGCGCGTCCGCCGGCCTCGCGTGCCGTGAAGGCGGACAGTGGAAGATTCCCGTGCTGGCCGAGGCGGAAAAGGAAGCGGCGGGCGGCTACCGCCAGGCCGGCAGCGCGTTGCCGCCGGCCGTGCTGGATGCGATCGACGCGCGCATCGCGGACAAGCCGCTCGACGCGGCGGGAGAAGAAGCGGCGCGGGCGCGCGGTTGGAAGGGAATCCAGTAATGAGCGCGCGTTGATCAGGCCTGCGGCTTGAGGATGTTGGCCAGCGCCACGTACTGCTCGAGCCCCACGGCTTCCGGACGCGCGCCCGGATCGATGCCCGCATCGACGAGCTGCTGTTCGGTGAACATGCCGGCCACGCAGTTGCGGATCACCTTGCGGCGTTGCGAGAACGCCTTCTGCACGACGGCGCCAAGCGTGGCCGCGTCGGCCGGCAGCTGGCGCTTCGTCGGCACCATGCGCACGATGGCGGAATCGACTTGCGGCGGCGGATCGAACGCCGTCGGCGGCACGACGAACAGCATCGCCATGTCGTAGCGCCACTGCAGCATCACGGACAGGCGGCTATACGCTTTCGTGCCCGGCTCCGCCACCATGCGTTCCACGACCTCTTTCTGCAGCATGAAGTGCTGGTCCTCGACGAGGTGGGCGAAGTCGGCCAGGTGGAACAGCAGCGGGCTGGAGATGTTGTACGGCAGGTTGCCCACCACGCGCAGCTTCTTCCCTTCCGGGACCGGGATGCTGCCGAAATCGAATTTCAGCGCGTCGCCCGAGTGGATGGTCAGCCGCTCGCGCGGATACGCTTTTTCCAGGCGCGCGACGAGGTCGCGGTCCAGCTCCACCACGTGCATGTGGTCGAGCTCCTTGAGCAGCAGCGCCGTCATCGCGGCCAGGCCCGGGCCGATTTCGACCATGGTGTCGCCGCGGCGGGGGTCGATGCCTTCGATGATGTTGTGGAGGACGTGGTCGTCGGTCAGGAAGTTCTGGCCGAAGCGCTTGCGGGCTACGTGTTTCATGGTCTTATGCGGATTGTTGCTGTTGCGCGCGCACCATGGAGAGCGCGACGCGGATCGCCTCTTCCATGCTGCCGCAATCGGCCTGGCCGAGGCCTTGGGCAGCGAGATCGAGCGCCGTGCCGTGGTCGACGGACGTGCGGATCAGCGGCAGGCCGAGGGTGATGTTGACGCCGCGGCCGAACGTCGCGTGCTTGAGCACGGGCAGGCCCTGGTCGTGGTACATGGCCAGTACGGCATCGGCGTCCTGCAGGTACTTCGGCTGGAACAGCGTGTCGGCCGGATACGGGCCGCGCGCGTCGATGCCGCGCGTGCGCGCGTCTTCCAGCACGGGCGTGATGACGTCGATCTCTTCGCGGCCGAGATAGCCGTTCTCGCCCGCGTGCGGGTTCAGGCCCGTCACGAAGATCCGCGGCGCCGCGATGCCGAACTTGCGCACGAGGTCAGCGTGCAGGATGTCCAGCACCTGCGTGAGGGTGTCGCGCGTGAGCGCCGCCGGCACGTCTTTCAAGGGCAGGTGCGTCGTGGCCAGCGCCACGCGCAGGTAAGGCTGGCCGGCACCCGGTGAGCCGGCGAGCATCATGACGACTTTCGGCGTGCCCGTCTTTTCGGCCAGGTATTCCGTGTGGCCGGAAAACGCGACGCCCGCATCGTTGATGGTGCTCTTCTGCAGCGGTGCCGTGACGATGGCATCCCACCAGCCGGCTTGCGTACCCTCGATCGCGAGATCGAGCGTGGCGAGCACGGCGCGGCCGTTGGCGGCGTCCAGCTTGCCCGGCACGACGTGCGCGTCGAGCGGCACGTCGACGACGGGGATCACGTCCGGGCCGAAATGCGGCAGGCCGCTGTGGCGCAGCGCCAGCGTGGAGATCGCGGACAGGCGGATGGCCGGGTCGATCAGGCTCGCCGTGAGGGATAAAAAGGCGGCGTCGCCCACGAGCACGCAGCGGGCCTCGCCGCGCAGCGCCCACGCGGCGCGGATCGAGATCTCCGGACCGATGCCGGCCGGCTCGCCGACCGTGACCGCCAGCGTGGGACGTGGGCGCACCACCATTACTTGTCCTCGCGGAACTCGACGTAGGCGCGGTCGCGGACCTGGCGGCTCCAGTCTTCCAGCGCTTCCTGGCGCTTGCGGTCGGTGAGGACCTGGCGCGCGGCCGAGCGTTCCTTCTCCTTCGACACGTCTTCCGACTTGCGCTCGATGACCTGGACGAGGTGCAGGCCGAGCGGAGTCTTGATGATGTCCGACACTTCACCCGGCTTCAGCGCGTTCATCGGGTTCTCGAATTCCGGCATCGCGTCGCCCGGGAACAGCCAGCCCAGGTCGCCGCCCTTCGAGGCCGAGCCGTCGTTCGAGTACTGGCGCGCCATGTCTTCGAAGGTCGCCTGCTTGCTCTCGATCTTCTGTTTGATCTCGGCGAGCTTCTTGCGGGCGTCGTCCTCGCTCTGCGTCGGCGTGATCTTCAGCAGGATGTGGCGCGCGTGCGTCTGCTGCACGACGGCCTGGTCGGCCTTCTGCGCTTCGGCCAGCTTGCGCTGGTCGACGAGCTTGATGATGTGGAAGCCGACGTTCGTGCGGATCACCGGCGTCACCTGGCCCGGCTTCAGCTTGTGCAGTTCGCTCGCGAAGATCGGGGGCAGGCGGTCCGGGTCACGCCAGCCGACGGAGCCGCCTTTCAGCGCGTCCGGCGAATCGGAATACGTGGCGGCCATCTTGGCGAAGTCCGCGCCCGTGCGCAGCTGGCGCGCCACTTCGTCGGCGCGCGCCTTGCGGGCGGCGATCTGTTCCGGCGACGCGTTTTCCGGGATGCGCACGAGGATCTGCGAGATGTCCATCTCCACGCGGTCGGCGGCGGCGGCCTTCTCGGCGGCCATATACGTGTCGATCTCGGCGTCGGTCACCTGGATCTTGCTGTCGACTTCATGCTCGATCAGGCGCTGCATCATGATCTCGTTGCGGATCTGCTCGCGGAACTGGGAGAACGGCAGGCCGTCCTTTTCCATCGCATTGCGCATGTCCTGCACGGTCATCTTCTGGTTCTCGGCGATGCGGCCGATGGCGCGGTCGAGCGTCGTGTCGTCGACGCGGACGCCCATTTCCTTGGCCAGCTGGAGCTGGGCGCGTTCGGTGATCATCGCTTCGACGACCTGGCGGCGCAGGTCTTCCTCGGCCGGCATCTGCGCGCCCTGCGCCTTCAGGCGCTGGGCGATCTCGGCCATGCGCTGGTCGACTTCGCGCTTGGTGATGACTTCGTCGTTGACGATCACGTACACGGAATCGATGACGTGGGCGTTGCTCGACGCCGGCGGCAGGAAGCCGGAGCCCGGCTTCGTTGACGGAGCGGCCGCCGCGGGTGCGGCCGGCTTGGCCTGGGCCAGGACATCGCCGGTGGCGAGGGCGCACAGCAGCACCGCCGCGAGCTTGAGCTGGTGCGGACGGAGCGGAGACAGACGGGTAGTACGCATATTCAGGAAAGCACTCATTTCAGGTATCTAGTTGTCCATGGCCCGGTCAGGGGCGGCCGACGTTGGTGTTCAGCCGGGTGTAGCCGGGAATGCTCTTGTTGAAAGTCTCCAGCGGGTTACCGAAGCCCAAGCGCGACAGGCCGTTCAGCTCGAGCTGGAAGAAGCTGGTCGTCGAGACGTTCTGCGCGGCGGTCACGAAACGCTGTGCACCCATGCGGAACACCCAGCAATCCGCCTTGTACTCGAGCCCCACGAGGCTCTCGAGCAGCTTGCGGTCGCGCACCGAGTAGCTGACCCGGGTCACACCGTACCACCGCTGCGACAGCGGCCACTGGCCGGAGACGTCGGCGTTGCGGAAGCCGTTGGCGATGCCGAAGGTGTCGCGCTGGAAGCGGTATTCGACGTTCAACACCTTCATCGGGGCCGGCTGCCACTGCACCCCGACGTTCGAGCTGTACAGGCTGCGCGCCTGTGCATCGTATTGTACGCCGCTGTCGAAGGTCCACGACTCCGAGATGCGGCCCGACGCCGCCACCAGCGCGTCCGAGCGGGTCTGGTTGCTTTGCTCGTTCGAGTTCAGGCGCACGCGCGGATCGGTGAAGTAATAGCGGCTGCCGACCGCGAGGCGCAGGCGCTCGGCGCCGTTGGCCTCGATGAAGCGCGACACGATCGCCGCCGTCAGCTGGTTCGCATCCGACACCTTGTCGGCGCCGACGAAGCGGTTTTCCGTGAACAGCTGGGCGTAGTTGAAGCCTGCCACCCCCGTGTCGAAGTTGGGGATGTCGTCCTGGTTCTTGTACGGCGTGCGCACGTAGAACAGGCGCGGTTCCAGCGTCTGCGTGCCGTCCGGACTGAACAGCGACGACTTGCGCTCGAACACGAGACCGCTGTCCAGCGAGAACGTGGGGAGCACGCGCGAGATCTTGTCGTCGGTGTCGACGTTATGCGTGAGGTTGTACTGCGTCGCGTGCAGCATCAGCTTGGGCGTGACGAACCAGCCCGGATGCACCCACGGATAGCTCACCTGTGCCACCATGTTGGCGCGGTCGCCCTGCACCTGTTTGTCGTCCGGGTGCGTGAAGCGCGTGGCTTCCGCGTCCACCGCCCAGTCGAAACCGCCCAGCACGTCGTAGCGCCCAGCGTGGAAATTAATCGTCGGCAGGCGGTTGTACGGCGTGGCCACGGTCAGATCCGGATTCGCGACGGCGCCCGGATCCTGCAGCACCTGGTAGCTCTGCACGCGCGCCGTCAAATTCCAGTACTGGCCGTAGTAGTCGGTGCGCAGCTCGCGCAGCAGCTGGCGTTCCGCACTGGCGGCGACGGTGCGCGAGAAGTCGGACGGGTATTCGTTGTCGGACGCCGCGTGCGCATTCCACCCGAACGTCCAGTTGGGCGCCAGGAACTGGCTGTGCAGCGTGTCGACCCACCAGCGGTCGCGGTGCGCCAGGCGGTCGTTCGCGAGGTATTCCAGGTGCGTCTCGCCGTGGTACGAGCCGCGCTCCGTCTCGCCCAGGTAGCGCCCCGTCGCGCCCAGCTGCAGCCCGCGCGCGAAGATGTAGCGCGGGAACAGCGTCAGGTCGCGGTTGGGCGCGATGTTCACGTAGTACGGCACCATCAGCTCGGCCGAGCCCTTGGAGCCGACGCCGATCGTGGGCGGCAGCCAGCCGGAGCGGCGCGCGCCCGACAGCGAGAACGACAGCGCCGGCGTGCCGATGATGGGCACGTCCTTGAAATAGATGATCGTCTTGCCGGCCGTGCCGACGTCGCGGCCCTGGTCCAGGCGCAACGTGCTGGATTTAAGATACCAGTCCGGATCGGGCCCTTCGCACGTGCTGTACGTGCCGTCGACGACGACGGCCTGGTCCTCGCCCAGGAAGTTGATGCGCTGCGCCTTGCCCTGCGCATTGTTCATGGCCAGGCGGTATTCCGGATGCAGCACCCAGCCTTTACCCGTTTCCAGGTTCAGCTGCAGGGCGTCGCCCTTGTAGCGGTCGCCGAAGCGCCACATCGTGATGTGGCCTTCCGCCGTGACCTCGTCCTCGACGCGGCGGTAACACGCGGTGTCCGCCGTGACGCCGGTGGCGCCGCGCGTGATCTCCACGTTGCGTTCCATGTTCAGGATGCGGTCCGGGCGGCCGCTGAACGACTCGGCGCGCATCGTGATCGGCAGGTCCTGCTCGTCGGGGCGGGGGGACGCCGGTGCCGCCGTCTGAGCATACAGCGGTCCCGTGGCCACGGCCACGAGGGCAGACACAGCGGCGGCAATTCGCCGCGGCGGGAAAGGTAGGGCCGTCATCCAGCTCATGAAAGATCGCGTTGCACCATGGAGGGCGATTGTTTGGATTGAATCCCTTATTATAGGGGAATTCGTGCGGCACGGTCGCGTTAGTCGGTCCAGCGGTAATGATCCGCAAGCGCGACGGTGGACCATAACTCTTTGATTTTCAAAGGGAAATGATTTTTACCGATAGATACAATTTTAACAATGCGAACTTTCTCGTCGCGGGCTCGGGTGGTCCGGTGCACGGGGAAATGGCGTATCATTACACCCGAACCGCCCCTGCCGGAATGCATGGGCAAACCTACAACTCCTGTCACCAACCCGTTCACCGGGACGCTTCATGTCTTCTCAGTCTCAACACGCTCCCTCCCCCTCTGACAAGGATGCCCGCCTCGCCCAGCTGACGGAATGGCTCGTCTCGCTGGACCTGGTCGACGTCGCCAGCCTGCGTCCCGCGTCGGCCGATGCGAGTTTCCGCCGTTACTTCCGCCTCGACGTTGTGCCGGCGCTACGCGACAAACTGGGTGACACGCTCATCGCCATGGACGCCCCGCCGGAGCGCGAAAACGTGCCGGCCTTCATCCACGTCGACGGCCTGCTGCGCGACGCCGGCGTCACCGTGCCCGCCATCGTGGCCCGCAACGTGGAAGCCGGCTTCCTGCTGCTGTCCGACCTCGGCACGACGACGTACCTGCAACGCCTGGACGTCGACAACGCCCCGTTCATGTACTCGGACGCCATCGACGCCCTCATCAAGTTCCAGATGGCGAGCCAGGCCGGCGTGCTGCCGGAATTCGACCGCGCGTTCGTGCTGCGCGAGCTGAACCTGTTCCCCGAGTGGTTCATCGAGCGCCACCTGGGCGCGAAGCTGAACGACATCCAGCGCGCCCAGCTCGATAAAGTGTTCGAGGCGATCACGGCGAACGTGCTGGCGCAGCAGCAGGTGTACATGCACCGCGATTTCCATTCGCGCAACCTGATGTTCCTCGACCAGGGCAACCCGGGGGTGCTGGATTTCCAGGACGCCGTCTACGGCCCCGTCACCTACGACCTGGCCTCGCTGCTGCGCGACGCCTACATCCAGTGGGACGAGGAATTCGTGCTGGACTGGGTCGTGCGTTACTGGCAAAGCGCGAAGCAGGTCGGCCTGCCCGTCAATCCGGACATCGACGCGTTCTACCGCGACTTCGAATACATGGCCCTGCAGCGTCACCTGAAAATCCTCGGCATCTTCTGCCGCCTGAACTACCGCGACGGCAAATCCCACTACCTGGGCGACCTGCCCACGTTGATGGACTACGTGCGCAAGACCGCCAACCGCTACACCGAACTCAAGCCGCTCCTGCGCCTGCTCGACGCGCTCGAGGACAAGGCGCCGCAGGTCGGCTACACCTTCTGAAGACCCGCCGATGAAAGCCATGATCTTCGCCGCGGGCCGCGGCGAGCGGATGCGTCCGCTGACCGACACCTGCCCCAAGCCCCTGCTCAAGGTGCGGGGCCGCCCCCTCATCACCTGGCACGTGCTGAACCTCGTGCGCGCCGGTATCAAGGACATCGTCATCAACCACTCCCACCTCGGCCACATGATCGAGGAAGCGCTGGGCGACGGCAGCCGCTACGGCGCGCGCATCGTCTACTCGCACGAGCCGACGCCGCTGGAAACGGCCGGCGGCATCGTCAACGCGCTGCACCTGCTCGGCGACGAACCGTTCCTGGCCGTCTCCGGCGACATCTACGCGCCCTACTTCGACTTCGAGCAAGTCCTCGACGTGCTCAAGGACCACGACGCCGTCGGTCAGCTCATTCCGACCGAGAAGCGCGACATCGCCTGGCTGTACCTGACGCCGAACCCGTGGCACAACCCGGAGGGCGACTTCGGCCTGACGATGTACACACTGTCCAACGACGGCAGCCCGAAATGGAATTTCGCCGGCATCGGTGTGTATCGTCCTGAGATGTTTGACGGGATCAAGGCTGGCGAGTTCCTGAAATTCGGCCCGCTGATGCGCAAGTTCATTGATCAGGGTCGCGTGGGCGGCGAGATCTACAGCGGTGAATGGGTCAACGTGGGCACCGTGCGCCAGCTCGAAGAACTCAACGCGCCGCCAGGCTCCGTCTCGAAGGCGGGCGCCTGATGGATTACGCCGCACGACGCGCGCGCCTGGCCGCGCAGATGCAGCCGGGCGCCGTCGCCGTGCTGCCCACCGCGCCGGAGGTGCTGCGCAACGGCGACAGCGACTACCCCTACCGCCACGACAGTTCCTTCTACTACCTGACCGGCTTCACGGAACCGGAAAGCGTGCTGGTACTCGTCGCCGCGACGGGCGACAGGCCGGCCCGTTCGATCCTGTTCTGCCGCGAGAAGAACGTCGAACGCGAGATCTGGGACGGCTACCGCCACGGCCCGGAAGCGGCGCGCACGGCGTTCGGCGTCGACGACGCCTACCCCATCGGCGAACTGGATACGCACATGGCGCGCATCCTCGCCAACGCGCCCGCGCTGTACTACGCGGTGGCATCGAACGCGGCGCTCGACGCGCAGGTGACCGGTTGGATCAAGGCCGTGCGCGCGCAAGGCCGCACCGGCACGACGGCGCCCGGCACGTTCGTCAACCTGCTGCCGCTGCTGGACGAGATGCGTTTGATAAAAGACGCCGACGAACAGGCGGTGATGCTGCGCGCCGGCGAGATCTCCGGCGGCGCGCACGCACGCGCGATGCGCGCGGCGAAGCCCGGCATGTTCGAGTACGAGCTGGAAGCGGAACTGCTGTACGCCTTCCGCAAGCACGGCGCCCAGTTCCCGGCCTACACGCCCATCGTGGCGTCCGGCCCGAACGCCTGCATCCTGCACTACAACGTCAATGACCGGCAGATGCAGGACGGCGACCTCGTGCTGATCGACGCCGGCTGCGAACTGGATGGATACGCCTCCGACATCACCCGCACGTTCCCCGTCGGCGGCCGCTTTACCGACGCCCAGAGGACACTCTACGAGCTCGTCCTGGCGGCGCAGGACGCGGCCTTCAAGGCCATCGCGCCGGGCCGGCCGTACAGCGCGTTCCACGAAGCGGCGCTGCGCGTGCTCGTGCAGGGCATGCTGGACCTGGGCCTGATATCGGACTATGCCAGCGTCGACGACGCCATCGCAAACAAGGCCCACGTCCCGTTCTACATGCACGGCACGGGCCACTGGCTCGGCATGGACGTGCACGACGTGGGTGCGTACCGCGACGTCACGCAGGCCGAGAAGCCTTCCCGTCCGCTGCAAGAGGGCATGGTGGTGACGGTCGAACCGGGCATCTACGTGCGCCCGGCCGACGGCGTGCCGGAGCGCTTCTGGCACATCGGCATCCGCATCGAGGACGACGTCGTCGTGACGAAGGAAGGCTACCGGCTGCTGACGGCGTCCGCGCCGAAGACGGTGGCCGAGATCGAAGCGATCGTGGGGACGGCGCATGGCTGAAGACACGCTGTCCGTCGACGTTGCAATCTGCGGCGCCGGCCCGGTCGGCCTCGCGCTGGCCGCGCTGATGGCACGCCGCGGCGTGGACGCCGGGCGCATCGCGCTCGTCGATGCGAAGGCGCTGGGCCAGGCGATCTCGGACCCGCGCTCGATCGCGCTCTCGTGGGGCAGCCGCCAGCTGCTCGTCGACGTGGGCGCCTGGGCCAACGTGCAGCCGCACGCGACGCCGATCCACCAGATCCACGTGTCGCGCCGCGGCCACCTGGGCCGCAGCATGATGGACCGTGCCGAACATGATCTCGACGCGCTGGGTTACGTGGCGCGCTACGGCGACGTCGTCGACGCGCTGGTGCGCGCCTGCGACCGCGCGGGCGTGCAGACCTTGCGCCCCGTGCGCGTGGCGGCGCTCCATGAAGACCGCGACGGCGTCGTGCTCGACCTGGACGACGGCCGCAAGCTCCATGCGAAGGTGACCGTGCAGGCCGAGGGCGGCGTGTTCGGCGAGCAGGCGGAACGCACCCAGCGGCGCGACTACGCGCAGACGGCCGTCATCGCGCGCGTGTCGACGAGCCAGCCGCTCCCGCACCGCGCCTTCGAACGCTTCACGGACGAAGGCCCGCTCGCGCTGCTGCCGCAGGACGGCGCGGACGGCCACCAGTACGCGCTCGTGTGGTGCGTGCGGCCGGAACGCGCGCAGCAGCTGCTGGACCTGGGCGAGCCTGAATTCCTGCGCCAGCTGGGCGACGCGTTCGGCGAACGTCTCGGCACCTTTACCCGCGCATCGGCGCGGGCGGCGTTTCCGCTCGGGCTGAATGCCGATCCGCGGTTCTCGGCGCGCACGGTCGCCATCGGCAATGCGGCGCAAACGCTGCACCCCGTCGCGGGACAAGGTTTGAATCTCGGCCTGCGCGATGCGGCCGTGCTGGCGCGCCTGCTGGCACGGGGGATCGACCAGAATTACGATGACGGCGGCGGCATCGCGGACGCGCTGGCCCGCTTTGCGGAAGAACGTGCGCGCGACCGCGGCGCCATCATTCGCACGACGGATGCGATGGCGCGCGTGTTCGCGAACACGGGGCCGCTGCAGCCCCTGTTCGGGCTCGCGCTGGCGGCGCTGGACACCGTCAAACCGGCGCGCATGCTGCTCGCCGAGTTGATGATGTTCGGCCGCCGGTAGGCGTTACTCGACGGCTTTCACCATCGATTCAATGACCTTCTTCGCATCGCCGAACACCATCATCGTGTTCGGCTGATAGAAGAGATCGTTGTCCAGCCCCGCATACCCGGACGCCATCGACCGCTTGTTGACGATGATGCTCTTGGCTTTATAGGCCTCGAGAATCGGCATCCCCGCGATCGGCGACTTCGGATCCTTCGCGGCCGGGTTCACGACGTCGTTCGCGCCCAGCACGAGCACCACGTCCGTCTGGCCGAATTCGCCGTTGATGTCTTCCATTTCCGCCACCTGGTCGTACGGGACTTCCGCTTCCGCCAGCAGCACGTTCATGTGGCCTGGCATGCGGCCCGCCACCGGGTGGATCGCATAGCGCACCTGCACGCCGTGTTCCGTCAGCTTGTCGACCAGTTCCTTCACCGTGTGCTGGGCACGCGCCACCGCGAGGCCGTAGCCCGGCACGATGATGACGGATTCCGCGTTCTGCAGGATGAACGCCGCGTCTTCCGGCGAGCCCGATTTGACGGGGCGCTGTTCCTTCGCGCCGCCGCTGTCGCTGGCAGCTGCCTCGCCGCCGAAGCCGCCCAGGATCACGTTGAAGAACGAGCGGTTCATCGCCTTGCACATGATGTACGACAGGATCGCGCCCGACGAACCCACGAGCGAGCCCGCGATGATCAGCATCGAGTTGTTCAGCGAGAAGCCGATGCCCGCAGCCGCCCAGCCGGAATAGGAGTTCAGCATCGACACGACGACGGGCATGTCCGCGCCGCCGATCGGGATGATGATCAGCACGCCCAGCGCGAACGACAGCACGGTCATCACGATGTACGGCGTCCATGCCGGCGCGGCGCCGCTTGAAAAGCAGAACACCAGGCCCAGGCCGATGATGGCGATGGCGACGATCAGGTTGATCATGTGCTGGCCCGGGTAGCGCACGGGCGCGCCCTGGAACAGCCGGAATTTATATTTGCCGGCCAGCTTGCCGAACGCGATCACGGAACCGGAGAACGTGACGGCGCCGACGAACGTGCCGATGAACAGTTCGAGGCGGTTGCCGAACGGGAGCCCTTCGCCGCGCGCGGCGATGTTGAAAGCCCATGGCTCGGACACTGCCGCGATGGCGATGCACACGGCCGCGAGGCCGATCAGCGAGTGCATGGCGGCCACCAGTTCCGGCATCTTGGTCATCTCGACGCGCTTCGCCGCGATGGCACCGATGGCGCCGCCGACGACCACGCCGAGCAGGACGAGGCCAAAGCCCATGCCGCCCGTCTGCATCTGCGCCTTCAGCTTGAACATCAGGGCGATGGTCGTGAGGACGGCGATGCCCATGCCCGTCATGCCGAACGCGTTGCCCATGCGCGCGGTCGACGGCGAGGACAGGCCCTTCAAGGCCTGGATGAAGCACACGGACGCCACCAGGTACAGGAGCGTCACGACGTTCATGCTGATCATGTTCATGCGGCCTCCTTGGCATGGACGGCGCCGGCGGCATCCTTGGCGTTCGGCGCCGGCTTCGCTTTCGGCTCCTTCTTCTTGAACATCTCCAGCATGCGCTGGGTGACGAGGAAGCCGCCGAACACGTTCACGGCGGCCAGCGCGACCGCGATGGTGCCGGCAACTTGCCCCGTCAGGCCTTCCGTCAGGCCGGCCGCCAGCATGGCGCCGACGATGATGATGGCCGACACGGCGTTCGTCACCGCCATCAGCGGCGTGTGCAGCGCGGGCGTGACGGTCCACACGACGTGGTAGCCGACATAGATCGCCAGCACGAAGATGATCAGGTTGATGATGGTATGGCTGATTTCCATGACGCGTCTCCTTGATTTACGCCGCTTTGCGCAGTACGTCGCCGTCGATGGCGACGAGCACCGCGCGCACGATCTCGTCCTCGCGGTCGATGACGAGCTTCCCGTCCTTGTCGATCACGAGTTTCAAAAAGTCCAGCACGTTGCGGGCATACAGGGCCGACGCGTCGGCCGCAACGAGCGCCGGCAGGTTCGGCTCGCCGATGATCGTCACGCCGTGCTTGACGACCGTCTTGCCAAGCTCCGTCAGCGGGCAGTTGCCGCCCTGTTCGATGGCCATGTCGACGATCACGGACCCCGGTTTCATCGCGCGCACCGTCTCTTCCGCGATGAGCACGGGCGCCTTGCGGCCGGGGATCAGGGCGGTCGTGATGACGATGTCCGCCAGCTTCGCGCGCTCGTGCACGAGTTCCGCCTGGCGCCGCATCCAGTCGACCGGCATCGGGCGCGCATAGCCGCCCACGCCCTTGGCGATCTCGCGTTCCTCGTCCGTGAGGAACGGCACGTCGATGAACTTGGCGCCCAGCGATTCCACCTGCTCCTTCACGGGCGGACGCACGTCGGACGCCTCGATGACGGCGCCCAGGCGCTTCGCGGTCGCGATGGCCTGCAGGCCGGCGACGCCGACGCCCATGATCAGCACGCGCGCCGCTTTCACGGTGCCGGCGGCCGTCATCAGCATCGGCATGAAGCGTTGATACGCATTCGCCGCCATGATCACGGCTTTATAGCCCGCGATGTTGGCCTGGGACGACAGCACGTCCATCGACTGGGCACGCGTGATCCGGGGCGCGGCTTCGAGCGCGAACGCCGTGATGCGCTGCTGGGCCAGCGCGGCCAGGTTGTCGGTATCGAACGGGTTGAGGATGCCGACGAGGGCGGCGCCCGGTTTCATCAGCGCGCGCTCCCCGGCGTCCGGGCTGCGCACTTTCAGGACGAGGTCGGCCCCGAGTGCTTCTTCCGCCGTGACTATGCGGGCGCCGGCCGCGACGTAGGCATCATCGATCGCGGCAGCGTGCACGCCGGCGCCCGATTGCACGATCACTTCGTGCTGGGCGGCCAGCTTCTTGACGGTTTCGGGAGTCGCTGCGACACGTGTCTCGCCCGGCCTCGTTTCGGCCGGCACACCAATTCTCATGATGCCTCCGTATAATTGATAAACTGTCTACAATCTAGCATGTAATGCCCCCGATCAATACAGATGAGTGGTTTTTCGTCAACAGATCGGCAATTTTCGTGGCCAAGAGCCTGAGAACCTAGATAAAGTCTCAAGCTTTTTGTTGCGTATCAATATTCAGACCTGTCCGGAACTGTTGCACCGCAGCGTGCGCCCGAGCAACGCACGTTCCATCAAGGTAGAATGTCGGCTCACTACAAGGACGCGCATGACCCATACCTTCAGACCGTCAGTCACCGTCGCCGCGATCATCGAGCGCGATGGCCGCTTTCTGTTGATCGAAGAAGAAACCAGCGACGGCATCCGCCTGAACCAGCCCGCCGGCCACCTCGACCCGCACGAATCGCTCGAACAGGCGGTGATCCGCGAGGCGATGGAAGAGACCGCGCACGAGTTCATCCCGGAAGCCCTCGTCGGCATGTATCTGTCGCGCTACCACTCCAGGTCGCGCGGGCACGACGTGACGTATTTGCGCTTCACGTTCTGCGGCAAGGCCGGCAGGCAGTTCGACCAGGCGCTGGACCACGGCATCCTGCGCACGCTGTGGCTCACGCGCGACGAACTGGCCGCGTGCCAGGAGCGCCACCGCAGCCCCATCGTGCTGCGGTGCGTGGACGATTACCTGGCGGGCAAGCGCACCCCGCTCGAACTGCTGTACACGGACCACTCGGTGTATAACAGCGGGCTAACCATCAAACCGGACGTAACCTGAAGCTATGCACAAAAAGAAAGTCGTGATCGGGATGTCGGGCGGCGTCGACTCCTCGGTCGCGGCCTGGATGTTGAAGGAACAGGGCTATGAAGTCGTCGGCCTGTTCATGAAGAACTGGGAAGACGACGACGATTCCGAATACTGTTCCACGCGCCAGGACTGGATCGACGCGGCCAGCGTGGCCGACGTCGTGGGCGTGGACATCGAGGCGGTCAACTTCGCCGCCGAATACAAGGACCGCGTGTTCGCGGAATTCCTGCGCGAATACCAGGCCGGCCGCACGCCGAACCCGGACGTGCTGTGCAACGCCGAAATCAAGTTCAAGGCCTTCCTCGACCACGCGATGAAGCTGGGCGCCGACCTGATCGCGACCGGGCACTATGCGCGCGTGCGCCAGAACGGCTCGACCGGAAAATTCGAATTATTGAAAGCGCTGGATTCGACCAAGGACCAGAGCTACTTCCTGCACCGCCTGAACCAGGCGCAGTTGTCGAAATCGCTGTTCCCGCTGGGCGAGATCGCCAAGACGGAAGTGCGCAAGATCGCGGAAAAGCTGAACCTGCCCAACGCGGCCAAGAAGGACTCGACCGGCATCTGCTTCATCGGCGAGCGCCCGTTCCGCGAATTCCTCGGCCGCTACCTGCAGCACAAGCCCGGCCCGATGAAGCTCGATAACGGCCAGACGGTGGGCGAGCACGTGGGCCTGTCGTTCTACACGCTGGGCCAGCGCAAGGGCATCGGCATCGGCGGCCTGAAGTCGCACAAGAACGCCGACGGCACGAGCGAGCCGTGGTTCGTGGCGCGCAAGGACATCGCCAGCAACACGCTGTACATCGTGCAGGGCCACGATCACCCGTGGCTGCTGTCGGCGCGTCTCGGCGCCGGCCAGGCCAGCTGGATCGCGGGCGAACCGCCCCAGCCCCGTGCCTTGTCGGCCAAGACCCGCTACCGCCAGGCCGACGTGCCGTGCACGGTGACGCCGGAAGGTCTTGACCGCCTCACGCTGGACTTCACCGACCCGCAATGGGCCGTGACGCCGGGCCAGTCGGCCGTGCTGTACGACGGCGACGTGTGCCTGGGCGGCGGCATCATCGACACGGCAAGCGCCGTCTGATTGTTGCGTTCATCGCGCAGCCACGGCATTTTTGTGCGTGATTGTCATTTGACCATCGTATCGGACACAAAAATGTCGTAATCTTTCGGTATATTTCCACACAGAAATTAGCGAGGGATAGTAATGGCTGAAGAGATCATCAACGACGCGACCGAAGTGCTGTCGTTCCGCCTGGGCGGCGAGGAATACGCGATCAGCATCCTGAAGGTCCAGGAAATCCGCGGCTACGACGCCGTCACGCGCATCGCCAACGCGCCCGAGTACCTGAAGGGCGTCGTCAACCTGCGCGGCAGCATCGTGCCGATCGTCGACATGCGCATCAAGTTCAACGTCGGCGCGCCGACCTATGACGCGTTCACCGTCGTGATCGTCCTGAACATCAACAACCACACGATCGGCATGGTGGTGGACAGCGTCTCGGACGTCGTCACGCTGACGCCGGACCAGATCAAGCCGGCGCCGGACCTGGGCGCCACCGTGTCGGGCGAATACCTGCGCGGGCTGGGCACCGTCGACGAGCGCATGCTGATCCTGCTCGATATCGACAAGCTGCTCGGGTCGGAAGAAATGGGGTTGCTGGCCGCTGCGAAAGACGCGGCCTGATCCAACGGGGCGGCGTCAGGCGGCGACCGCCCCTCTCTTCTCCACCCACTGCACGAACGCCTGCGGCGCCAGCGGCCGCGCATACAGATAGCCCTGCGCTTCGTCGCAGTCCGCCGCCTTCAGCACGTCCACGACGTCCGCCGTCTCCACCCCTTCCGCCACCACGCGGTGCCCCAGGTCGTGCGACAGCTTGATCATCGCCGCCACCAGTGAGCGCTTGCGCTCGTCGCGTTCGATCCCGAGCACGAACGACTGGTCGATCTTGACCACCTGCGCCGGCAGGCTTTGCAGATAGGCCAGGCTGCTGTAGCCCGTGCCGAAATCGTCGATCGCGAGCTTTACGCCGGCCGCATCCAGCGCATACAAGGTGGCCTCGGCGAGCCGCGGGTTCTTCATCAGCGCGCTCTCCGTGATCTCCAGCGCGAGGCTCGATGCCGGCAGGCCGTGGCGGCGCAGGCCGTCGACGATGCGCTCGCAAAAGTCCGGCTCCAGCAGGTTCACGGCCGACACGTTCACGGCCACCTGCAGTTCGATACCCGCTTCCCACCACGCCGCCAGCTGGCGCAGCGCCGTCTCCACGACCCAGTGCGTGGTCGCGCGCACCATCGACGTCTGTTCGACGATGGGGATGAACTCGGCCGGCGACACGTCGCCGAATGTCGGATGCGTCCAGCGCAGCAGCGCTTCCGCGCCGATGCACGCACCGCTGTCCAGGTCGACTTTGGGCTGGTACACGAGGCGCAGCTGGCCGCTGCTCTCGAGCGCCGCGCCGAATTCGTTGATGAGCCAGAAGCGGCGCCGGTACACGGCATCCTGCTCCCACGAGAACACGGACACGCCGCGGTCCATCTCGAACGCATGGCGCGCCGCCGAGTGCAGGTTGCGCAGCAGGTCCGCGCACGCCGTGGGGCCGAGATGGAACGGCACGATGCCCACCGTCGCCGTCGTCACGAAGCGCGACGTCACCGATTGCGCACGCCGGCGCAGCCACTCTTCCAGGTCCGCGCAGAACGCATCCAGCTCGCTGCCGGCCGGCGCGACGAAGGCGAATTCCGTCGCGCCGATGTGGTACACGGTGCTCGTCTTGCCGATCGTCGCGTCCAGCATGCGCACGGCCTCGCCGACGATCTCGTCGAGGTAGGCCGCGCCCATCGCCCGCATCGCGTTGCCCAGCTGCTCCGGACTCGCCAGGTTCACGAGCGCGGCGAGGCGGTGTTCGCCGCGCGGGCTGTCCATGGTGAGGTCCTTGAAATCGTCGACGAATTGCGTGCGGTTCGGCAGGCCGCTGACGGCATCGACGCGGCCCAGCGCGTGCTGCAGCTCGATCTGCTCCATCACCATCGCCGCGAGGTCGGTCAGCGCCACGCGCTCGGCGTCCGTGATCGCGCGCGGCCTCGTGCCGAGCACGCACATCGCACCCAGGCACCAGCCATCGTGCGTGACGAGCGGTGCACCCGCGTAGAAGCGCACGCCCGACGCGGCCAGGGTGCTGTCGTGATAGCACGCATCCAGCTGCAGGTCTTCGATGACCAGCATCGCACGCTCGTCGGCCACCTGCCCGCATGGCGCCTTCATGCGCGGGATCGAGTCGTGCTCGACGCCCACGCGCGACTTGAACCACTGGCGGTTGCTGTCCGTCAGCGACACGGCCGCGATGGGCAGCCCGAACAACTGGGCGGCCATGCGGGTGATGCGGTCGAAGGCCTCGCTCGGGGGCGTGTCGAGCAGGTTCAGCTTGCGCAACACGTCGAGACGGGCGGCTTCGCCGCGCGGGCGGAGGTGGGACAGGGGCATGGTTACCTTACGCGATTTGACGAATTTGACTAATTTATTGAATTCTGAGCGTCAAATTTCCAGCAGTCAATAAATACTTCGATCATATAATCAAATACTTGCCGGATACCCGGGAAAGCAACAACTCAAATCCGTCAATTCTGTTGATGAGTGCCACACATGCAAGTAGAATGCCGTGACCATGCCGACACCCCGCATCGACGATTCCGACGATCCCGTCCTCACCACGGCCGCCGCCGCGCGGCTCCTTGGCGTGGCCGTCAGCACGACCCAGTTGTGGCTCGAGAGCGGCGCCCTGCCCTCGTGGAAGACGCCGGGCGGCCACCGGCGCGTGCGCCTGTCCGCCGTGACGCGCCTGTTGGCCGCCGAGGCCGGGCAGCCGCCGCAAACACAGGCCGCGCCGGACCACCGGGTGCCGCAAGACGAAACGGCGCGCCTGGCCGCCGTCGCGGCGAGCGGCCTCGTGGACTCGGCGCCGGAGCCCGTGTTCGACCGCCTGACGTGGCTCGCCACGCAGGTGACGGATTGCCCGATGGCGCTGATCACGGTGCTGACGTCGCGCCGCCAATGGTTCAAGTCGCGCGTCGGCGTCGACCTCGCGGAAACGCCGCGCGACTGGGCGTTCTGCAGTCACGCGATCGTGCAGGAAAAACCGTTGATGGTGGAAGATGCGTCGCGCGATGCACGCTTTGCCGCCAACCCGCTCGTCACGGGACCGCTGCACGTGCGCTTCTACGGCGGCGTGCCGCTGGTCGACGCGGGCGGCCATGCGCTCGGCACGCTGTGCGTGCTGGACCGCGAGCCGCGCCGGCTGCGCGCGCGCGAGATCAAGGCATTGCAGGAACTGGCGGCCATCGCCGTGGAGGAGCTGCGGCGCCGAACCTGAAGGTCAAGGCCCCCGGTGTTTCTTGACGATGGAGATGACGGTATTGCGGATCGTGCGCAGCACCGTGTCGGCCTTGAACGGCTTGACGATGAAGCCGTGCACGCCGGCCGCGACCGCGGCCTGGATGGCGGGCGCGTCGAGCGAGCCGGAGACCATGAAGATCAGCGTCTTGGGCAGTTGCGCGCGCAGCTGGTCGACGGCTTCCCGGCCATCCTCGAACTGTTCGCGCGCGACGCAGAAGATGTGCGGCTGGTGCTTGAGCGCGAGCGCGAAGCCGGCCGCCGCCGTATGGGCCTGGCCGGCGACGTCGTAGCCGCCGTCCGTCAGCACCGTGTTGAGGAGGCCGCGCGCTACGGCGCTGCCGTCGACGATGATCGCCTTGAGCATCGGTTTCCTTTCTTCAGTCTGACTCGTAGGCCAGCATGTTCCACGTGACGCCCAGCCGCACGTCGGTTTTCAGTTGCACCAGCTTGCGCGACACCTCGAGGATCTCGCGTTCCGCGCGCAGGCGTTCGCCCAGCGGCGTCTTGAGGATGCCCGCACCGGCCATGACGGCGTCCAGGTCGCCATACGCGTTGAGCAGCCGCGCCGCCGTCTTCATGCCGACCTTCGACACGCCCGGCACGCCGTCCGTCGGGTCGCCCATCAGCGCCAGCAGGTCGTGCAGGCGCTCCGGCGCGACGCCGAACTTGTTGCGCACCCACGCGTCGTCGTGCCACTCGCCCTTGAAATGATCCCACACGAGCGCGCCGTGCGCGATCAGCGGGTGCAGGTCCTTGTCCGTCGTGGCGACGACGGCGTCGCCGCGCCCATCCGCCAGCCAGCGCATGACGCCCGTGCCGATCACGTCGTCGGCCTCGACCTCGGGCAGCATCAGCACGTGCAGGCCGACGCTGCGCAGGCGGTCGTGGAATTCCGGCAGCGCCTCGCGCAGCACGCCCGGCATCGGCGCGCGGCCTTCGCGGTAGCGCGGATACAGCGCGTGCCGCCACGTGGGGCCGCCGTAGTCGAACGCGGCCAGCACGTGCGTGGGCGCGTGCGCTTCGAGCAGGTTGCGGAACGACGAAAACGCGTGGCGCAGCGCGATGCTCGCCTTGAGGTCGGAGTCCGGCTCGGGACTCGCCTCGTACACGCGCCGCACGATGTTCAGGCCGTCGATGGCCAGCAGCTTCGCCATGTATCTCTTACTTCAGACTCATTTGATGAAATCGTATTGCCCGCCCCGTTCGAGCGCCCGCTTGTAGGCCGGGCGCGCGTGGATCTTGTCGAGGAACGCAACGAGGTTCGGATATTCTCCTCCCAATCCGGCGCGCGATGCCGCCGCTTCCAGCGGAAAGCTCAGCTGGATGTCGGCGGCGGAAAAATCGTCGCCCACGAACCACGCGTGCTTGCCCAGCTCTCCCTCCAGGTAGGCCAGGTGCTGGCGGATCTGCGGCAGCACGTAGCTGTTCCTGACCTTGTTCGAGATGGCTTTTGCGATCGGCCGTACGAAGAACGGCGCCGGGCTCTTCTCGACCTGGTCGAACACGAGTTTCAGCAGCAGCGGCGGCATCGCCGAACCTTCCGCGTAGTGCAGGAAATACGTGTAGCGCAGCCGCTCGGGCGTGCCGGGCCTGGGCGCCAGCGCGGGGCCGTAACGGTCGACGAGGTATTCGACGATCGCGCCCGACTCCGCGACAATCGTGTCGCCGTCCTGGATCACGGGCGACTTGCCGAGCGGGTGCACGGCACGCAGTTCGGGCGGCGCCAGCATCGTCTTCGGATCGCGCTGGTACTTCCTGATCTCGTAGTCCAGGCCCAGTTCTTCCAGCAGCCACAGGATGCGCTGGGAGCGCGAGTTGTTCAGGTGATGGACGATGATCATCGATGATGTTTACCAGCGTGAGAAAGGCGGTAGCTTAGCATTCTTGCGTGCCTACCAGAAGCAAACCGACAACATACTCGAGGAAAGATACCCCGTATATCGCCGGCCAGATCAGCGGCCTGAACATTTACAAGACTATAAAAGAACGTTGTAGAGATGCCGCGTCAAGGTCCGAATTTTGAGGGAAAACACTAATTACGGGCGTCATCCAACGCATCCCTGATTACACTCAACAGACCTTTCCACGAAACAATTCACGTTCATGAACTTCCGTCATCTCGGCATCCGCAGCAAGCTCATGCTCAGCATGGGCGTGTGCCTGCTCGTCTTCATCGCCATCTCCTCCACCCTGTCCATTTCGATGACGAGCGCGCAGATGCGCGAGCGCGTCGTCGACAACGAATTGCCGGCCCAGGTCGGCGCGATCCGCAACGACATCCAGCGCCAGATCGCGGAACCCGCCGCGATTTCGCAGACACTCGCGAACAGCACTTTCCTGCAGGCGTGGGAAGACGCCGGCAATGCGGACGATGGCCTTGCCGCGTGGACCGCGCAGGCCAAGCGCCTGCAAGAGGCCAACCGTGCGGCCACCGTGTTCTGGGTATCGGACACCACTTCGAAATACTTCACCGAAAAAGGGTTCGACCGCATGATCGACAAGAAGTCGGACAAGGATGCGTGGTTCAAGAAATTCCTCGACAGCGGTGTGTCCTATTCGCTCAACCTGGACAAGGATGGCACCACGGGCGTCTACATGCTGTTCATCGACTCGCGCGTGCAGACGCCGGGCGGCAAGCTGGCGATCGCCGGACTGGGCCTGTCCGCCGAAGCGCTCGCGAACAGCATCCGCGACTATCGCCTCGGCAAATCCGGCTACGTCTACCTGGTGAGCAACGACGGCACGCTGCTGGTCCACCGCGACCGCAGCCTGCTCGACGGCCACCACACCCTCGACAAGCAGCCCGGCTTCACGCCCGAACTCGTACGTTCGCTGCTGGGCAAGCAGGCATTCGCATCGAGCCGCTACGACGCGCCGGCGGGCCGCCAGTTCGTCGCCTCGTCGTACGTGCCGGAACTGAACCTGTACGTCGTCGCCGAGGTGCCGGAGGCCGAAGTGCTCGGTAACATCGGCCAGACGGCGGCGGTGTCCGCCATCGTTGCGGCCCTCGTCGGCGGTGCCGTGGGTCTCGCTGCGATCTGGTTCGTCGCGGGCGCCATTTCGGCGCCGGTGATGGGCGCGGCCGGCATGCTGGGCGAGATCGCCGATGGTGAAGGCGACCTCAGCCGTCGTCTGCAAGCGGACGGCGAGGACGAAGTCGGCAAGCTGGCGCAGGCGTTCAACCGCTTCGTCGGCTCGCTCAGCGGCACGATCGGCAAGGTGCGCGACAGCAGCACCGTGATCGCCGGCGCCACCGACGAAATCGCGCGCGGCAACCTGGACCTGTCCGCGCGCACGGAAGCGCAGGCGTCGAGCATCGAAGAGACGGCGGCCGCGATGGAAGAACTGACGACCACCGTGCGCCACAACGCGGAGCACGCGATGGAGGCGAACCGCCTCGTGTCCGAGACGGCGCAGTCGGCCGAGAAAGGCGGCGCCGTCGTGGCGGAAGTCGTGCGCACGATGGGCGCCATCTCGGCAAGCTCGCGCAAGATTTCCGAGATCATCGGCGTCATCGACGGCATCGCCTTCCAGACCAACATCCTCGCGCTGAACGCGGCCGTGGAAGCGGCGCGTGCGGGCGAACAGGGCCGCGGCTTCGCCGTCGTGGCCGGCGAAGTACGCACGCTGGCGCAGCGCTCGGCGGCCGCATCGAAAGAGATCCGCCAGCTGATCCTGGACTCCGTCGCCAAGGTCGACGCGGGCAGCGCGCTGGCCGACGGTGCCGGCCAGGCGATGGAAGCGATCGTCGCGTCCGTGCGCCGCGCGGAAGTCCTGATGCGCGACATCGCCGCCTCGAGCCAGGAACAGAGCATGGGCATCGCGCAAGTCAACCAGGCGATCGCACAGATGGACGACGCGACCCAGCAGAACGCGGCCCTCGTCGAAGAAGCCGCCGCCGCCGCGGCCGCGCTGCAGGAACAGGCGCGCGAGCTGGATGCCGTCGTCAGCACGTTCAAGCTGGCCGCAAGCACGCCCGCGCTCGCGGCACCGGCAGGCCGCAAGCTCCTGTCTGCCTGAACCTCCCCAATTCGGGGTCAATTCGGGGTCAGAGCACATTTCGGCGCAAATTCGGGGTCAGAGCACATTTTGGGTCAATGTCCAGATGGACATTCTCTCTCCCGGATGCGCACATGGCGTCGTCTCTTGTCGCTGCGCGCAGAATCAGGCAAGCGACGGCTAGCGCAAAAGCTTGCTCTGAAGACCGTGCCTGAAAAAGTGCTCTGACCCCGAATTCCAAGCAAAACGTGCTCTGACCCCGAATTTTGGTGGCGCGTTTGCAGACTTTTCCACGGTTCGGTACCATGCTCTGTTGCAATCTTTATCCAAGGTTGCTTACTCAACCGTCCCGTGGAGACCAATCCGATGCCGCGTTACCGCCTGCCGTCCCTGTCCGTCCTTTCCCTCGTGCTTGCCGCCGCCTTCGCCAGCGCCGCGCAGGCCCAGACGTCGCCGATGGCGCTGGACATCCCGGCCGGGAAGTTCGAGACGACGGTCCCGAACGCCGACTACGTCAAACAGGACGTCATGATCCCGATGCGCGACGGCGTCAAGCTGCACACCGTGATCGTGATCCCGAAGAGCATCATGGCAGGCAAGGCGCCGATCATGCTGACGCGCACGCCGTACAACGCGTCCGGCCGCGCGGGCCGCATGAAGAGCCCGCACATCACGTCGATCCTCGGCGACGGTGACGACGCCTTCATCGAGAACGGCTACATCCGCGTGTTCCAGGACGTGCGCGGCAAGTACGGTTCCGAAGGCGACTACGTGATGACGCGCCCCGTGCGCGGCCCGCTGAACAACACGGCCGTCGACCACACGACCGACGCGTACGACACGATCGACTGGCTGGTCAAGAACATCCCGCAATCGAACGGCAAGGTCGGCATGGTCGGCTCGTCGTACGAAGGTTTTACCGTGCTGATGGCCCTCGTCGACCCGCACCCGGCGCTGAAGGCCGCCGTGCCGATGAGCCCCATGGTCGACGGCTGGCGTGGCGACGACTGGTTCCACAACGGCGCGTTCCGCAACCCCAACCTCGCGTACATCGCCAGCCAGAACGCGGCGCGCGGCGAAGGCGAGAAGATCGTCACCGGCATCAACGACGACTACGAGGCCTGGCTGCGCGCGGGCTCCGCGTCCGACTTCGCGCACCTCTACGGCGTCGACCAGCTGAACTTCACGAAGAAGCTGTTCGAGCATCCGGCCTACGACAGCTACTGGCAGGAACAGGCGCTCGACAGGATCCTCGCCAAGCGTCCCTTGAACGTGCCCACGATGACCGTCGTCGGCCGCTGGGACCAGGAAGACATCTACGGCGCCTACGCGACCTACGCCGCGGTCGAACCGCAGGACAAGACCAATAAACTGAATTCGCTGGTGGTGGGCCCGTGGCGCCACAGCGGCGTCAACTACGAAGGCTCGACGCTGGGCGCGCTGAAATTCACGGGCGACACCGCGCGCGAATTCCGCCGCGAGGTCATGCTCCCGTTCTTCAACCAGTACCTGAAGGATGGCGCGCCCGCGTTCGACACGCCGCCCGTGTGGTCGTACCAGACCGGCGTCAATCGCTGGCGCCGTCTCGACCAGTGGCCGCTCGTGCCGGCCGCCACGCCGCTGTACCTGAAGCCGGGCTTCGGCCTGGCCTTCGAGAAGGCGCAGGGCAAGGCCGACAAGACGGCCGCGTTCGACGAATACGTGTCGGATCCGGCGAAACCGGTGCCGTTCATTCCACGCCCCGTGCACATGACCGACGCCAACGTGTGGAAGCCGTGGCTCGTGACGGACCAGCGCAGCTACTCGGACCGCCCGGACGTGCTGACCTACACGACCGCCCCGCTCACCGCGCCGCTGCAACTGGCGGGCCAGCCGATGGTCGACCTGTACGCGTCGACGTCGGGCACGGACAGCGACTGGGTCGTCAAGCTGATCGACGTGTATCCGGACGAAGTGGCGGCCCAGCCGGAGATGGGCGGCTACCAGCTGCCGATCGCGATGGACATCTTCCGCGGCCGCTACTACCAGGGCCTGGACAAGCCGGCCGCGATCCCCGCGAACAAGGCCGAGCGCTATCGCTTCGCGCTGCCGAACGTCGACCACGTGTTCCTGCCGGGCCACCGCATCATGGTGCAGATCCAGTCCAGCTGGTTCCCGCTGTACGACCGCAACCCGCAGACGTTCGTGCCGAACATCTTCTATGCCAAGCCGGGCGATTATCGCAAGGCGACGCAGCGCGTCTATCACGCGCCGGGGCTGGAGAGCGCGATCGAGCTGCCGGTGGTGCAGGCAGGGCAGTGATCGCCGCGCTCGGGCCGGCGGGGCTGGCCTATCGGCACGAGATGTCAAGAACGCGGTAATACGGTCTTTTCGTCGCGGGATCGACGGCCCCATCCTGCCGGGTCGTCACCGTACACGCTTTCGTCGTGACGGGCAGCTTGATGGCGCGATGGCTGTCGTCCCGGTAGCGGCAAATCAGCCACTTCTCCGATCGCGGGGCTACGCCGCCGGTCAGGTCGTATCGGTTGACGTAAGCCCCATCCTTACGCCGGATCGACTCCGCCTCATGCAACTCGCCCCACGGCGCATCCAGCGGACCAAGGACCGGTTCCGCACCATCGAGCAGACTGGCCGATGCCGGACAGGCGACGTGCTGTTCGGCGTTTGCCGATGAAGGACGCAGGGCCAGCAAAACGGCTATCGCTGCAGCAGCAGTAAATCGGTTGATGTCGCTCGAATGCTTCATTTTTCGATCACGTAGAAGGCTTCGGCGTTGTCGGAGATGAAGGGAAACGTCCCGTCCTCGCGCATCTTTCCTCGTCGCTCGACCGTGCGGCGCTTGATCAGAGGCCTGTCTGCACGACCCGGCGGCGGATTCCATTGGTCCAGCAGGATAATCCCCATGATGTTGCCGCTGACGCTGCGTACGGGCCCCTCGTAGAACGCCGCATGACGGTGACCGGAAGACGGGTATCGTCCTTTCACGAACGTGGCAACCGCCGTTCCGGGCTCAATTTTCCCGCCGCGCGCCAGCACGTCGACCACACGCTCACCCGGCTTCCACGTACTGGTGTGGCCGATCCCCGGGATGTACATCTGGACGAGGCGGACACACTCGCCCGTGTCCACCTTCTGCATCTCATTCAACGTAAACCAGGCCCAGTAGCGAAATGGCATGATACCTCCAGCGAAGTACGGACGAGCTGCCATTCTGGTTCCCAGCGGATCAGACCAAATTGGTGAGACGCAAATCGTGGTGACGCTCACATTGCGGCTCATGCACTGTGGCTGAGCGGCGACACATATGTTAAATCCGTAGGACTTTCAAGGACGGCAAGGTAGGCTGTCCTTTGTCGCGCTTGTTGATTCCCGAGGTCCTGCCATGAAGTTCCCCGTCACCGCCGGCGCGCTGCTGCTGGCCAGCACGTTCGCCCATGCCCAGACGTCCCACTGGGCCTTCAGCTACACCGGCTTCCACGACCAGGAAGCCGCCGCCTTCCTGCCCGACCTGCGCATCGACGGTTCGTTCACCGGCGTCGATGCCGACGGCGACGGCGTCCTCGAACGGGGCGAGCTGACGTCGCTGCTGGTCGATGCGAAGGACTACGTGGCCTGCGCCGCGGGCGGCAATGCGAATTACCACTGCGACGCCGACAGCTTCCGCTTCTCCGCGGAGAGCGGCCTGTCGTTCAGCGTCAGCGAGTATTCCAGCGATCCGGAAGGCCTGTACGGCGGCGGCCACTTCGTCACGACGGGCCAGATGGTCTACGACTACCAGTTCGCTCCGTACGGCGGCTCGGAACACCATCTGCTGTGGACGGACGCCACGACGTTGTCCATGTCGTCCGTCCTCCCGGGTACGGAATCGGTGCCGGCCGTGCCGGAAGCGCCCGCGTGGGCGATGCTGCTGGCGGGCGTGGGCGGCATCGGGCTGTGGCGCCGACGGCGCGCCTGATTTCCGCGGTTTGCCCTAGACTGCCGGCATGGGCGCAATCTACATCGGCATCTCGGGCTGGCGTTACGAACCATGGCGCGGGGTGTTCTACCCGCCCGGCCTCGCGCAGGCGCGCGAACTCGAATACGCGTCGCGCTTCCTGCCCACCATCGAGATCAACGGCTCGTTCTACTCGCTGCAGCGCCCGTCCAGCTACGCGGCGTGGTACGACGCGACGCCGCCCGGCTTCGTGTTCGCCGTGAAGGGCAACCGCTTCCTCACCCACATGCTCAAGCTGCGCGGCATCGAGACGCCGCTCGCCAACGTGCTCGCCTCGGGCGTGTTCGCGCTGCGCGAGAAACTCGGGCCCTTCCTGTGGCAGTTCCCGCCGCAGCTGCGCTTCGATGCGGACAAGGTCGAACACTTCCTGTCCCTGCTGCCGCACGACACGGGCCACGCGCTCGCCATCGCCCGCGGCCACGACGAGAAGCTGGCGGGCCGCGCGCTGCTGGAGATCGACGCCGTGCGCCCGCTGCGCCACGCCGTCGAAGTGCGCCACGAAAGCTTCCGCGATCCGGCCTTCCTCGCGCTGCTGCGCAAGTACAACGCGGCTCTCGTCGTGGCCGATACAGCCGGCAAATGGCTGGAGGTCGATGACGTGACGGCGGACTTCGTCTACATCCGCCTGCACGGCGAGCATGAGTTGTATGCGAGCGGGTACGAGGACGAATCGCTGGAGCGCTGGGCCGCGCGGATCCGCGCATGGGCGGAGAATGGGGATGTGTACTGCTACTTCGACAACGACATCAAGGTCAGGGCGCCGTTCGATGCGAAGCGCCTGATCGAAATGATGGAGCCAAATTAGCGCTGGACGTGCACCTGGATGACCTTGCGGCCCTGCGCATCCTTCTCGGGCAGCGGTTCGGTCTCGCACGTGCCGCACGTATCGCACCCGCTGCCGCAGCTCGAATCCGTGCCGAGCCACTGCACGATGCGGCCACGGCCGGTGCCACCCGACAGCTTGTAGACGAGCTTCTCGCGCCATGCCTTCGGCAGGTATTTGACCGCCGCATACAGCGCGGCGAAGGCGACGATGACAGCGACGATCAGGTATTGCAGCATGATCAGCTCCCCAGTACGGCCCGTGCGATGTGGAAGGTGAGGAACGACGCCGTGTACGCGAGTGCGAACATGTAGCCGGCCATCAGGAACGCGTAGCGCACGTTGCCCGTTTCGCGGCGCACGACGGACAGCGTCGACAGGCACTGCGGCGCGAACACGTACCACGCGAGCAGCGACAGCGCCGTCGGCAGGCCCCACGATGCGGCGATGATCGGGGTCAGCGAGCTGGCGACGTCATCGCCGCCGCCCGACAGCGCGTACACCGTACCCAGCGCGCCGACAGCCACTTCACGCGCCGCCATGCCGGGCACGAGCGCAATGCAGATCTGCCAGCCGAAGCCGATCGGCTCGAACACGACGGACAACGCGCGGCCCAGCATGCCGGCGATGCTGTAGTAGATCGGCGGATGCGTCGCGCCTTCCGGTGCGCCCGGGAAGCTGGACAGGAACCACACGAGCACCATCAGGGTCAGGATCACGGTGCCCACGCGGGTCAGGAAGATGCGTGCGCGTTCCCACAGGCCCAGCGCCAGGTTGTGCATGTGCGGCCAGTGATAAGCGGGCAGTTCCAGCATCAGCGGCTGGTGGCCCTTGGCGCCCATCGTACGCTTGAACACGTACGCGACGGCCATCGCGCTGACGATACCGGCCGCGTACAGCAGGAACAACACAAGCCCTTGCAGGTTGACGCCGCCGGCCAGTTCGCGGTTCGGGATGAACGCCGCGATCACGAGCGCGTACACGGGCAGGCGCGCGGAACACGTCATCAAGGGCGCGATCATGATCGTGACGAGGCGGTCGCGCGGATTCTGGATCGTGCGCGCGGCCATCACGCCGGGGATCGCGCAGGCGAACGACGACAGCAGCGGGATGAACGCGCGGCCCGACAGGCCCACGCCGCCCATCATGCGGTCGAGCAGGAACGCGGCGCGCGGCAGGTAGCCGCAATCCTCCAGCACGAGGATGAAGAAGAACAGGATCAGGATCTGCGGCAGGAACACGAGCACGCTGCCGACGCCGCCCAGGATACCCTCCACGATCAGGCTGCGCAGCGGGCCCTCGCCCATGGCGCCGCCGACCCATAGTCCGATACCGTCGACGCCGTCCTTGATAAGATCCATCGGCACGGCGGCCCAGCTGAACACGGCCTGGAAAATCAGGAACATCGTGGCCGCGAGGATGACCGGGCCGATCACCGGGTGCAGCACGACGTGGTCGATCTGCTCGCTCAGGTTGCCCTTGTCGTTGTCGAAGCTGACCGTCGCGTCGATGATGCGGCGCACTTCGCGCTGGGTCTCCTCGACCGGGACGGCGTCGATGGCGGACAGCGGATTCGGTTTGACGTGCAGCTCGAACGGCATGGCTTCCAGCGCCGCCAGCAGGCCCTTCTCGCCGCCGGCCTGCACGGCCACGGTCTCGATGACGGGCATGCCCAGCTCTTTCGACAGGCGCGCCGTGTCGATCTCGATGCCGCGCTTCTTCGCCACGTCGACCATGTTCAGCGCCAGCACCATCGGCAGGCCCAGGCGCTTGATCTCCAGCACGAGGCGCAGGTTCAGGCGCAGATTGGTGGCGTTGACGACGCAGACGACGGCATCCGGCGTCTGCTCGCCGGCGCGCAGGCCGGCGACGACGTCGCGCGTGATCGCTTCGTCGGGCGTGTGGGCGTTCAGGCTGTAGGCGCCCGGCAGGTCGAGCACGCGCAATGCGCGGCCGCCCGGCAGCGTGAAGCTGCCTTCCTTGCGTTCGATGGTGACGCCGGCATAGTTCGCGACCTTCTGGCGCGCGCCGGTCAGGCGGTTGAACAGGGCAGTCTTGCCACAGTTCGGATTACCCAGCAGGGCGATGAGCGGCGTTTTTGCGGCCGCCTGGACCTGCTGATCTACTGCTCCCATGTCTGTTCCATTACTCCGGCTGGATCGAGACCAGCGCCGCCTCGAAACGGCGCAGGGCGAACGTCGACTGGCCGACCTTGACCGCCAGCGGACCGCCGGGCAGGCCGCGCTTGAGCATGCGGATGCGCTCGCCCGGCACGAAACCCAGTTCCATCAGGCGGCGCGACACGTCGATGCCACCGTCGCGGCTGCCGACCGCGTTCGGCGCGAGATGGATCACGGTGCCGCTCTGGCCGGCCTTGAGGCTGTCGAGCGTGGTCAGGGTAGGAGCAAGAGTCATGGTGTCGCTTCCAATCAACGGTGCGATGCAGTAACGGATGGGTACATCATAAACCTAAATGCGAATTATTTCTATTTGCGGTTTATCTACTTCCGCTCTCTCAGCCTTCATTTAACGCAACAACGCAACAAAAACGCTTGCATTCGCGATCCAACTTGAGCAGAATACGAAGGGTAATGAGAATGATTCGCATTATAGACCAAGTAGCAACGGCCTGTGATGCATCCACCACCGGAACCGTCCATGATCGTCTGTGTCTGCAATAACATCTCCGACCGCGAAATCCGCCAGGCGGTCGACCTCGGCCTCACGTCGATGGCCGACCTGTACAAGGAACTGGGCGTCGGCACCTGCTGCGGCAAATGCGTCAGCTATGCGCGCGAAGTGATGCACGAACACCTGGAAAGCAAGACCGTCGTCACCGAGCTGCGTCGCGCACCGGCTGACGGGGTCGTGGCCTGATCCCTTCTTGGCGGCCACTGCGCCGTCGATGTTGCTATGCACAATCGCACGTGCACCCGACCATGCGCGATCCGGTCTTGGTAATATGTGACTTCCGACGCATCCGGATTTCACTCCCATGCCCGTAATCCCGTTCCGCCCACCCCAAGCGCCGTTTACGGTCCAGCCGCCTCCGCAGCCGACGCGCCGCGCCGTCATCGTCAAGTGGCTGCGCAAGACGCATGGCTGGATCGGTCTCTGGGGCGCCGTGCTCGGCCTGTTGTTCGGCAGCACCGGCATTCTCCTTAACCACCGTGCCGTGATGAAAATTCCCGCCGTCCAGGCGCAGGAGGCCACGGTCCAGGTTCCCTTGCCGAGTCCGGCCCCTGGCAGTCCGCAGGCGCTGGCGACATGGCTCAAGCGCTCGCTACGTCTGGAGCCGGAGCCCGGGCGCGTCAAAGCCGAGGCGGCGCGCCCCGTCGCGTGGGGCGACAAGTCGCTGATCCAGCCCGCGCGCTGGAGCGCCAGTTTTACTTCGCCGTCGGGCAATGTCCAGGCCGAGTATTGGGTCGGCAACAGCTATGTCACCGTCAAGCGCGCCGAGAACAATGTTTTCGGCACCCTCGTCAACCTGCACAAGGGCGTAGGCATGAGTGCCGCATGGATCCTGCTCGTGGACACGCTGGCCGGTTCCATCATCCTGCTGTCGCTGTCCGGCGTCGTGCTGTGGTCGCTTACCAACCGGCGGCGCACGGTGGGCATCGTGATCGGGGCCGTGTCGCTGCTGGCGGCGGGCGGCCTGGCACTGGCGGCGATATGATCAACCTCTTCGTATGCCCCTGCCCGCCTGCCTCGCGGTTTGCTATGATGCTATGACGACAACCGCACGAAAAGGCAATCCATGAAGGGCGATCCCAACATCATCCGGCTGCTCAACGCACAGCTGACCAACGAGCTCACCGCGATCAACCAGTACTTCCTGCATGCACGCATGTACAGGCACTGGGGCTTCACCAAGCTGGGCAAAAAGGAATACGACGAGTCGATCGGCGAAATGAAACACGCCGACCGCCTGATCGACCGCATTCTCATGCTGGACGGTCTGCCGAACCTGCAGGCGCTGCACAAGCTGCTGATCGGCGAATCGGTGCAGGAAATGCTGGAATGCGACCTGAAGCTGGAACGCGCGGCCCAGGTCACGGTCAAGGAAGGCATCGCCGCCGCCGAGGTGGCGCACGACTACGTGTCGCGCGACCTGCTGCTGGAAATCCTCGAAGACACCGAGGAACACATCGAGTGGCTGGAGACGCAGCTCGACCTCATCGTCAAGGTCGGCATCCAGAATTATCTACAAAGCCAGATGGGCGAATGATCAAGCCGGGTCGCGCCAGCGCGCGACCCATTTGTCATAGAAGCCTATGTCACCGGGCACCGCCCCGCTGACCGCACAGATCGCGCCCGCGAATTCATTGGCGCGTGCCAGCACCAGTTCCAGTGGCCAGCCGCGCGCGCGGCCCAGGATGAAGATGGCGGCGAACGCGTCGCCCGCACCCGCCGTATCGATCACGAACGGCGGCACCGGGTTGTCGCGCGTGGCGATGTAGCTGCCGTCCGCGCCGAAGTACACGGAGCCGCGGTGGCCCAGCGTGACGATCAGCGCTTCCAGCGCGAAGCGGTCCATCAGCGCGCGGCAGGCGGCATGCACTTCTTCCGTCGACAGCGCCGCATCGTTCGGGCCGATCTGGAAATACCACTGGAACAACGCCTGCAATTCTTCCTCGTTGACCTTGACGACGTCGGCCGCCGTCAGCGCCTTCGTGACGCCAGGCTCGGTCGCGTGGCCGGCGCGCAGGTTGAGGTCGAGGAAGCGCTTGGCCGCCGGCGTCGCGTCCAGCACGGCCGCCAGCGCGAGGCGCGAGCGTTCTTCGCGTTGGGCCAGCGTGCCGAAATATACGGTGTCGTACGCGCCGCCGGAAACACTCGCGGCGGCAAGGGACGGGTCGATGAAATCGTAGGCCTGGCGCGGCAGCAAGGTGAGACGGTGAGTGGCGCCCTGGCGCTCGACGACGGCGCGGCCCGTTTCTTCCATCGTGTCGATCTGCAGGCCCGTTTCCGGAATCACGAAGCGCTCGAACTCGGCGCGTACGGCGGCGCCGTTGCGGTCGTCGCCGACGCGGGTGATCAGGAGGGGCGGTGCCATGAAGGCGGCCAGGTGGCGCGCCACGTTGAACGGGGCGCCGCCCACGACCGGGGCGCCCGCGCCTTCCTCAACGAGCACCTCGCCGAACACCACCGCCATCCCGTTCCACTTCACCATACGCCATCTCCGTCCGTTCGATCGCACCCGGGGCATTGTAGCGCACCAGACGCATCGCGAAAGCGGCACAAACGAGCAGCGCGCCAGCCAGGCGGATCACGTTTTCCGGGTTTCCGCCCAGCCAGCTGTGGTAGTACAGCGGCAGCGTGAAGATCTGGATGATCATCGGGATCACGATGAACATGTTGAAGATCCCCATATAGACCCCCGTGCGTTCCGGCGGCAGGCTGGACGCGAGGATCACGTACGGATTGCCCATGATGCTGGCCCACGCGAGGCCGATGCCCACCATCGGCACGAGCAGCAGCACCGGCGTGTGGATGTGCGGGATCGCGAGCATGCCGGCGCCGGCCAGCAGCAGGCACACGGCGTGCACGACATGCGGCCCGTGGCGGCGCGCGAACGGCACCAGCGCGAACGCGGCGAGGAAGGCGATGAAGTTGTAGAACGCGCCGATCTGGCCGTTCAGCAGGCCCGCGTCGCGAAAGCCGGGCGACGCCGCATCGCTCGTGCCGAACAGCGTGCGCGCCAGCGACAGCGTGATGAATTGCCAATAGCAGAACATCGCATACCACTGGAACAGCTTCACGAGGGCCAGCTGCTTCATCGTCACCGGCATGTCGCGCACGGCCGCGCCGATCTCCGCCAGCGTATGCCGCCAGCCGCCGGGCGTCGCGCGCAGCGCAGCCAGCGCGTGCGGCGGCAGCGGGTCTTCCGGCGTCGTCTTCACGGACCACAGCACGGAGACGAGCGAGCACACGGCGCCGATCAGGAACGCGGCCACGACCACCTGCGGGATATGGCTGCCGTTGACGGCGTCCTTGTCCATCCCGATCCACACGAGCAGCGACGGCGTCAGGTAGGCCAGCGTCTGGCCGAGTCCCGTGAACGCGCTCTGCGTGAGGAAGCCGAGCGAGTGCTGGCTCGCGGGCAGCTTGTCGCTGACGAAGGCGCGGTACGGCTCCATCGTCACGTTGTTCGCCGAGTCGAGGATCCACAGCAGGCTTGCGGCCATCCACAAGGTCGGGCTGTACGGCATCGCCAGCAGGCCGAGGCTGCACAGGATCGCGCCGATCAGGAAGTACGGCGTACGCCTCCCCCAGCGGCTGACGGTGCGGTCGCTCATCGCGCCCACCAGCGGCTGCACGAGCAGGCCCGTGACGGGCCCCGCAAGCCACAGATACGGCAGGCTCGCCTCGTCGGCGCCGAGGTATTTGTAGATGGGACTCATGCTGCTCTGCTGCAGACCGAAGCTGAACTGGATGCCGAAGAATCCGATGTTCATGTTGACGATCTGCCAGAACGTCATGCGCGGCTTGGCCATCATATCTCCCAGCGTTCGATGAATGGACGGTAGAAGGCGCGGTCGTCCGGGACGGCGCCGACGATGCCGCATACGGCGCCGGCGAATGCGTTGGCGCGGGCCAGCATCACGTCGAGCGGCCAGCCCCGCGCGCGGCCCAGCAGGAACACGGCGGAGAACGCGTCGCCCGCGCCCACGGTATCCGCCAGTTGCACGGGTACGCTCGGCGCCGGGGTCGAGTGATATGCGCCGTCGGCACCGAAGTAGACGGCGCCGCGCGGACCCAGCGTCACGATCAGGCCTGTCAGGTTGAACACGCGCAGCAAGGTCGCGCATGCGTGGCGCACGTCGGCGCTAGCCATGTCGTCCGTCGGGAGCCGCATGTGGGTGTACCAGCCGAACAAATCCTGCAACTCCTCTTCGTTGACCTTGACGATATCGGCCGCGTGCAGCGATGCGAACACGCACCGCTCCGTCACCTGCCCTGTCCTCACGTTCAGGTCCAGGTAGCGGCAGGCATCGGTCGCCGCCAGCAGCCGCCCCAGCGCGTCGCGCGATGCCGGCTCGCGCTGGGCCAGCGTGCCGAAATACAGCGTCGCGGGCGCGGCGGCCGTCATGGCTGCCACGGCGGCCTCCGCCTCGATGGCATCATAAGCCTGGTGCGGCAGGATCGTGAAGCGGTGGCCGCCGTCGCTGTGGCGTTCCACGCTCACCCGGCCCGTCGGCAAGGCCGCATCCACCTGCAGGCCGGCCATCGGCAGGCCGAAGCGCTCGAACTCCGCGCGCATGCGGGCGCCGTTCTCGTCCAGGCCCACGCGGGTCAGCATCAGGGCGTCCTGTCCCAGCGCGGCCAGGTGGCGCGCCACGTTGAACGGCGCGCCGCCGATCACCTGGCGGTCGCCGAAATCGTCGACCAGCGCTTCGCCGAACACGGCGACGGTTCCCATTACACGTTGCGTCATCATAGCCACACCTGATCCCACGGCGCCAGCGTCACCGTGCCGGCGCGGCCGTACGCGGCCAGGTCGACGGTGAGCGTGCGGCCGGAAAAGTTGAAGAGGCCCAGGAAACGCTCGCCGCGCGCCAGCGCCAGCAGGGCCGGATCGCCGGCGGGCAGCACCGTGCTGGGCGCGCCGGCCGCAAGATCGGGCGTTTCGCGGCGCTGCCGGATCAGGCGGCGCAGGCCCGCGTACGCGCGGCCGGCCGGCGTCGCGGCATCGTCGCGCTGCGCGTAACGCGCTTCGTCGAACGGCGCCCGCTGGATCCAGCGGCTGTCGTGCGCTTTTGCCGGGTCGGCGAGATAGCTGTCGTCGTTGGCCATCGCCAGCTCGTCGCCCATGTACAGCACGGGCAGGCCGCCGAAGCACAGCGCGACGCCGTGCACGAGCAGCAGGCGGCGCAAGCCTGCCTCGGATCCGTCTGCGCCGGAGAGCGCCGCGGCCGTGCCGTTGGTCGCGAGGCCGCCCTGGAAGCCGATGCCAGGGCCGTCGTTATAAAAACGCGCGACTGCGGCCAGGCGGTCGATACCACCCGCTTCCGCCAGCAGGTGCTTCCAGCCGATGTCGTCGTGGCAGCGCACATAGGTCAGCCAGCTCGCGCCCGACGGCAGCGGCGGCGTGGCGGCGGCGACCGCGCGCACGAGACTCGCGTCTTCCTCCGCCAGCGCGGCCCAGCCGGCTGTCATGAGGGTGCTGTGGTAAGCGAGGTGGCATTCGGGCGCGGCGGCGTCGCCGAAGTACGCGGGCAGTTCGCGCGTCGGCACGATCGCCTCGGCCTTCATCAGCACCCCGGGCGCGGCGATGTCGACGATGGCGCGCAGCGCCTGCAGCAGCAGGTGCGCTTCCGGCTGGTTCATGCAGTCGGTGCCGAGGCGCTTCCACAGGAAGGCCGTCGAGTCCAGGCGGAACACGTCGATGCCGCGGTTCGCGAGGCGCAGCAGTGCCGCCGCCACGGCTTCGAACACGGCCGGGTTGGCGTAGTTCAGGTCCCACTGGAACGGATAGAACGTCGTCCACACCCAGCCGCCCATCGCATCGACGTGCGTGAAATTGCCGGGCGCCGCCTGCGGGAACACCTGGCCCAGCGTGCGTTCATAGGCTTTCGCCTTGTCCTCGTCCACCACGTGGAAGAAGGCGCGCATGGCGGTGTCGCCGGTCAGGGCGCCCTGCGCCCACGGATGGTCGTCGGCCACGTGGTTCAGGATCAGGTCGGAGCACAGGCTGATGCCCGCTTCGCGCAGCGCCGCCGTCAGGTCTTCCAGGTCGGCCATCGTGCCGAAGCGCGGGTCCACTTCGTCGAAGCTCGCGACGGCGAAGCCGCCATCGTTCTCGCCGGCGCGCGGACGCAGGAACGGCAGCAGGTGCAGGTACGTAACGCCGAGGTCGCGCAGGTGCGGGATGCGTTCCTTCACGCCGCGCAGGTTACCGCCGAACTGGTCGACGTACGCGCTATAGCCCAGCATCGTCGGCGCGCAGAACCAGCGCGGGTCGTCCTCGCGGGCGGCGTCGAGCGCCTGCAGCGCGGCCGGGCGCGCGGCCATCAGCTGCCCGATCCCGGCCAGCAGGTTGTCGAACCAGGCGGCGTGGCCGGGCAGATGGCCGTACAGGCGGTGCAGGCGGTCGGCCAGCACGGCCTCGTGGCGCGCGAAACGGCGCTGCGCATCGGCGTGGCGGCCGGCCGGCAGCGCCTCGATCAGGCGGCGCAGGGAATGGGACATCGTCATGGATCTCTGGGAATCGAAAATAAAAGGCCGGCTTCGAAGCCGGCCCGGGGGGCGTCAGAACGCGTACTTGACGCTGGCCTTCACGGCGCGGCCCGTGATCGAGCGGGCGGCGTGGCCGTCGCCTTCGATCTCGGTGTAGCCGATGCGGTTGAACAGGTTGTTGGCGTTCACGGACAGCTGCACCTTCGGCGTCAACTGGTAGTTCAGGAACGCATGCACGACGGTGTAGCCGGGCAGGACGAGCGTGTTGGCATCGTCGCCCCAGCTTTTACCCGTGCCGACGACGGCCAGGCCGAAGTTGGCCGCGCCCAGGTCGTAGCTCGGCGCCAGCTGGTACACGGCGTGCGCCTGGCGGCGCGGCGTGTGGCCAATGGTGGCTTCGCCGCCCGGTGCCGTCGCGGTGATCTTCGCATTGGTCAAGGTGAGGCCGCCCGTGACGCGGAAGTCGCCCACGTGGTAGGCCGCTTCCAGTTCGGCGCCTTTCGCGTCGTAGCTGTTCGCGGTCGACAGCTGCGTCGTCGCTTCGTAGTTGCTCTCGCGGGTCTTGGCATGGAACAGCGTCAGGAACGTGGACAGACCGCCGCTGCGCCATTTCACGCCGCCTTCCAGCTGTTTCACCGTGTTGATGCTGACCGGCGCGCTGCCGTCCAGCGGGGTGCCGAACAGGATGCGGTCGGCGTTGAACGCGACGCCTTCGCTCGTGCGGGCGAACAGCGCCAGCGACGGCGTGATTCTCCAGTTGCCGCCCACCGAATACGACGTGTGGCCGATGTCGTAGTCGACGTGCTGCACGGTGCCCGGCAGGTAGCTGGCGGCATTGGTGGCGATGTTGGCGCTGCCGCCGGCATGCTGGCGGTCGCGGCGCACGCTGGCGTCGACGTTGACGGTGCCCTGTTCCCAGCCGATGTTCGCGTACGGCGAGTTGGTGCGGTATTCGACATCGACGGCGCGCGAGCAGCAGGCGCCAAACGCGGGGCCCACGTAGCCCGGGGTCGCGCTCGCGGTCTTCAGCAGCGCCGGATTGTCGCCGGTCGCCTGCATCAGGTACTGGTTGAAGTTCCACGTCAGGCCCAGCTTCTGCAGCGACGAGTACCAGCCGGCCGTCACATTCAGCTTCGCGCCGTCGATTTTAAAAGTCTTCGTCAGGCGCGCGTCGTTCAGCGTGTTGCCCGCGTCGTCGATGGACGTGTTGAAGACGACGGCGTTGAAGGCGCGACCGTTATAGGCCTGGCCGGCATTCGGTCCCGTCGCGAAATTGTAGCTACCCACCGTGCCGCTGTCGGCCGGGAAGACGCCCACGAAGCGGCCGCTGTTGGACGCCTTGCGGAATTTGTCGGTCACGGTCCAGCCGTTGCCCAGGTCGAACGAGCCTTCCAGGCCGATCGCATTGCTCTTCACGGACAGGCCGTCGTTGACGTCGCTCGACACGTGGCCGTTGCCCTTGGTGAGCGAGACGTCCTGGACCCAGTACGGCGAATAGAACGACGCGTAGCGCGGGTCGATGCCGGCGATTTCCGAGATGTGGCCGTTGTTGACGAGGACCGGCACCGGCAGCGCCGTCGGGCTCTGGTCGTCGAGGTGCTTGAGCGAGACGCGCACGTAGCCGCCGTCGAAGTCGTGCGTGAAGTTCGCGCGCAGCTGGCCGCCCCGCTCGTCCTTGCCGGCCGCGTTGCGGATGCCTTCGCCGCGGCGGTAGAAGCCGCCGACGAAGAAGCGGTCGCGCTCGGAAATCGGCGCGCCGTAGTCGAAGTCGACGCGCGTGCTGTCGTAATCGAGCCCGCGCGACAGGCCGATGCTGCCGCCCTGCTGCGCACCGTCCTTGGAAATGAAGTTGATGATGCCGCCGGGCGAGTTGGTGGCCAGCGTCGATGCGGAACCGCCGCGCACGGCTTCCACGTGGTCGAGGGTGCCGTCAATCTTGATGTAGCTGTCGGGGGTGATGAAGTTGAAGTCGCCGAACTGCAGCACCGGCAGGCCGTCTTCCTGCATCTGCACGTAGCGTGCGCCGCCCGCGGAGATGGGCACGCCGCGCACGGTGATGTTGGCATTGCCTTCGCCGCCCGACGATTCCGAGCGCACGCCCGGGATCGAACGCAGCACTTCGGCGGCGCTGGTCGGCGCGAGATTCTGGATGGCGTCCGCTTCCAGCGTGCTGACCGAGACGCTCGACTTCATCTTGCTCGAACCGATCGGCGTGCCGGTGACGACGACGCGTTCCATCTTCAGGCCATCGGTAGCCGATGCCGGCGCGGCGGCTTCCTGTGCGGACGCGGCACCCAGGTGCAGCAAGGCCAGCGCCACGGCACGCGCCGTGTGCTTCATGCGAACTTCCATGTCTCCTCCGTTTGTATTCGATTTGTTGGCACCTTGTCAGGCACGCGGCCATTATTTCCCTATTTTCGGAAAATTGCAAACGATTGCAGTAACGTTGCAAAAACGCTGCAATCAGCCTGTCATGCGGGATTGTCGGCCAGTTAGCGGTATCAGAGGCGTCTTTTGCAAACGTTTGCAATTCGACTTGCAGCAAACGTGCGGTGGCTCGCCGGGCCTGGCCCGGTCAGGCGCTGGCGCGGACGATCAGTTCGGTGGAAAGCTGGACGGAAGGCGCACTGCGGCCGTCGACGAGGACGAGCAGCGCTTCGACGAGCGCGCGGGCGGCCACGTCGCGCGGCTGGGCGACGGTGGTGAGCGGCGGGTGGAAGTAACTGGACAGCTCGATGTCGTCGTAGCCGACGACGGCCACGTCGGCCGGCACGTCCTTGCCCTGCGCGCGCATGGCGTGGATGGATTTCATCGCGAGCAGGTCGCTGCTGGCGAACAGGGCATCGTACGCGACGCCGCGCCGGGCCAGTTCCGCGACGGCCTGGCCGCCGCTCTCGGGCAGGAACGACGACGCCACGTGCAGTTGCGGATCGGGAGAGAGACCGTGCGCGGCCAGCGCCTGCACGTACCCGCGGTGGCGCTGCTCGACTTCGGGCAGGCTCGTGTCGCCGAAGAAGGCGATGCGGCGCCGGCCCTGGGCCAGCAGGCGTTCCGTCGCGAGCCGGCCGCCCGTGACGTTGTCGCCGCCGACCGTCGTGTACAGCTGCTGCGGCAGTTGCGCGCCCCAGACGACGAACGGCACGCCGCGCGCGGCCATTTTGTTGAGCTGGTCGTGGTGGCGCCCCTGGCCGATGAGGATCACGCCGATGGCGCGGCCGCCGTCGAACGGCGCGGCGGCGGCGTCGACCTGGTCGGCATCCACGCGCGAGACGAGGATGTCGAAGCCCTGGTCGCTGAGCGCGTCCGCGAGGCTGCCCAGCATCGACAGGAAGAACGGGTCGGACAGCTGCTGGCGCGTGGCCTGCTCGATCGGGATGACGACGGCCACCGTGCGGTTCTGCTGCAGCCGCAGGTTTTGCGCGCCGATGTTGATCGTGTAGTTCAGCGAGCGCGCGAGGTCGAGGATGCGGTCGCGCGTTTCCTGGTTGACGAGGGGGCTGTGGCTGAGCGCACGCGAGACGGTCGACGTCGACACGCCCGCGAGGCGCGCGATGTCGGCCATTTGCAGGCGCCGGGACGACGTGGACATTGCGTCAGTGCGGGACGGTGTCCTTGAACGACGGCCGCTCCGACAGCTTGTCGAACAGGCGCGCCAGGTTCGGGTAGGGGCTGCGCCAGTCGATGTCCGGGAAGCGGAACGACAGCCAGCCGAGCGTGCAGCCGACGGCGACGTCGGCCAGCGTGTAATGGATCCCCATGCAGAACGGCTGCTCGCCCAGGTTCTCGGACATCACGGCAAGACCGCCGTGCACCTTGCCCATCTGGCGGTCGAACCAGGCCTGGCTCTGCTGGTCGGCCGGGCGCCAGTTGCGCTCCAGGTAGGCCAGCACGGCCGCGTCCAGCACGCCGTCCGCGAGCGCTTCCCACACCTTGACGTTGGCGCGGTCGCGGCTGTTCGCGGGGAGCAGCTTGCACACGGGCGTCAGCGTGTCGAGGTATTCCGCGATCACGCGCGAGTCGTACATCGCGCTGCCGTCTTCCATCACGAGGCACGGCACCTTGCCCAGCGGGTTCGACGCAGCGATCTTCGTTTCCGGCGCCCAGACGTTTTCCAGCTCGAACTGATAGTCGAGCTTTTTTTCTGCCAGGACGACGCGCGCCTTGCGCACATAGGCACTGGTGAAGGAACCGATGAGTTTCATAGATGCTCAGTAATGGGAATTGGCAGACAGTATAGCATCGGCCTATCGCCCGCCGAACGCCGGGGAAACGCCTGCAACGGTGGCCAAATGAGACTTGACAAAGCGGCCAACCCCAGCCTGCCGATGGTAGAATCTCGTTTTTGCACTCACCGCCTCCCTCCTCCCATGACCTCTACAGCATCCTCCTCGACCCTGTCGGCCCTGTCCCCGCTGGACGGCCGCTACGCCGCCAAGACCGACAAGCTGCGCCCGATCCTGTCGGAAGCCGGCTTCATGCACCACCGCGTGAAAGTGGAGATCGCCTGGCTGCAGGCACTGTCGCAGGCCGGCTTCGCCGAACTGAAACCGTTCTCCGCCGACGCATCCGCCCTGCTGGACAAGCTGGCCGCCGACTTCTCGGACGCCGACGCCGCCCGCATCAAGGAAATCGAGGCCGTCACCAACCACGACGTGAAGGCCGTCGAGTACTGGCTGAAGGAACAAGTGAAGGACGTGCCGGAGCTGGTGGCGGCGTCCGAATTCATCCACTTCGCGTGCACGTCGGAAGACATCAACAACACGTCGCACGGCATGATGCTGAAGGCGGCCCGTGACGGCGTGCTGCTGCCGTCGCTGCAGGCCGTCATCGCGAAGCTGACGGACATCGCGCACACGAACGCCGACCTGCCGATGCTGTCGCGCACGCACGGCCAGACCGCCAGCCCGACCACGCTCGGCAAGGAATTCGCCAACGTCGTCGCCCGCCTGCAGCGCGCGGTGAAGCGCATCGCCGACGTGGAAATCCTCGGCAAGATGAACGGCGCCGTCGGCAACTACAACGCGCACCTGTCCGCGTATCCGGGCTTCGACTGGCCGGCGTTCTCGAAGAACGTCATCGAACAGCGCCTGGGCCTGACGTTCAACCCGTACACCATCCAGATCGAACCGCACGACTACATGGCCGAGCTGTTCGACGCGATCTCGCGCACGAACACGATCCTGCTCGACCTGAACCGCGACATCTGGACCTACGTCTCCCTCGGCTACTTCAAGCAGAAACTGAAGGCGGGCGAGATCGGTTCGTCGACGATGCCGCACAAGGTGAACCCGATCGACTTCGAGAACTCGGAAGGCAACCTGGGCCTGGCCAACGCCGTGCTGCGCCACATGGCGGATAAACTGCCGGTCTCGCGCATGCAGCGCGACCTGACCGACTCGACGGTCCTGCGCAACATCGGCGTCGGCTTCGGCTATGCGCTGCTCGCGTACGACAGCTGCCTGCGCGGCCTGAACAAGCTGGAAGTGAACCCGGCGCGCCTGGAGCAGGACCTGGACGCGAACTGGGAAGTGCTGGCCGAGCCGGTGCAGACCGTGATGCGCCGCTACGGCATCGAGAACCCGTACGAGCAGCTGAAGGAACTCACGCGCGGCAAGGGCATCACCCGCGACGCGCTGCAGGAATTCATCGGCAAGCTGGCGATTCCGCAGGATGCCAAGGACCTGCTGCTCGCGATGACGCCGGCGAATTACACCGGCCTGGCGGCGCAGCTGGCCAAGGCCATCTGATCGGGAACCGGGGCGCGTCCCCGGTTTTTTTCATCGCTGCCACGTGAACTTGACGCCCACCGTCCTGGGCACCTCGGTACGCACGGACGCCACGCCATATTCCGCGTGGCCGCCATTCAGGTTGGTCCCGATCACCGACAACGCCATCCCCGGCGCAAAGCGCCAACCAAAACGCGCGTCGACGGCCCAGTAAGCCGGCACGTACGGGAATCCCAGCGCACCGCTGCGGCGCACGGCCAGCTCCAGTTCGCGCGCCGCGTCGATCGCGTAACTGGAGCGCAGCTGGGCCGTGTAGGCCGGGTCGCGGCCCGTCGTCATGAGGCTGCCCTGGTCGCGGCTGCCCGGCTTCAATGCGAATTCCTCGTGCAGCAAGGTGGCGCCCGCGGACAGGCGCCACGCCTGCGTCATCTGCACATTGCCCCACGCCTCCAGGCCGCGTGCCTGGCCTTCCATCAGGTTGCCGAACACGATCTGCCCGGCAGGCGTGACGTCCTGTGTGCGCAGGTGGTCGTACAGGTTGCGGAAGGCCGTCACGGAATACGAGACGATCTGCCCCGCCTGGCCGCGGTAGCCCAGTTCGAGCACGCGCGCGGTCTCGGCGCGCACGGCCGGGCCGCCCGCCAGCAGGTAAGGCGGCGCACCGGGCACATAGGCGTCCACGTCCAGCCGCGACGGCGCGCGCACGGTGCGCGACACGGCCGCCCAGAACGCATGCGCGGGCGTGGCGCGCCAGGACAGGCGCAGGTTCGGCAGGAATTCCGTGCCCGTGTACGGATTGCGCTCCCAGCGCACACCGGCCGTCAGGCGCAGGTCGTCGCGCAAGGCCACCTCGTCCTGGGCGAACAGGCTGGCCCAGGTCTGCGTATCGCGCGCGGGCAGGAAGGCGACGAAGCGGCTGTTGTCCACGTGGTCCCGGCTGGTGCGGTATTCGCCGCCCCACACGATGCGGTGCCGGCCATGCGCGGGCAGCGCGTGCTGCAATTGCAGGTCGAGGATGTCGACGGCGTCCGTGAACGTGGGCGGCACCTTGCGGTAGCGGTAGTCGTAATACGCCTGCGCGGTCACGCTGCCGCCGCCGTCGATCACGTGTTCCCAGCGTCCCGTGACGTTCGCGCCGTGCAGCTGGATGTCATCCAGGCCCCTGCTTGCGCCCGGCGCCGCGATGACGCCCGGCGCCGGCTGGCCCTCGCGTCCGCGCCAGGCATTGGCGTTGACGCTGAAGCGCTCCGCGCCCCGCTCCCAGTCGCCGCGCCAGCCGACCTGGCCCTGCGTCCAGTCGTCGTCGAGCGCGCGGCCGGAGGCGAGTTCGCCGTGCCCCACCCCGAACACCTTGCCGTAGGCGCGCCACGCACCATTGTCCATCGTTCCGCCGTGGCGGAACGCGGCCTGCGCGCCGTTGTCGTCGGCGCGCAGCACGAGCAAATCTCCCTGGGTGTCGCGCGCGTGGCGGGTCGTGATGCTGATGACGCCGTTGACGGCATTCACGCCCCACAAGGTGCCGCCCGGACCGCTGATCACCTCGATGCGCTCGACGTCTTCCAGCATCACGTCCGGCTCGTCCCAGAACATGCCGGAGAACAGGGGCGAATACACCGAGCGGCCGTCGATCATCACGAGGAGCTTGTTGGCCGGGCTGTTGCTCGTCCCGTTCATGCCGCGCGCCGAGATGAACGCGTTGGCGTTGCTGCTGCGCGCGACCTGCAGGTTCGGTGCGAGGTTCAGCGCCTCGACGAGGTTGCGGGCGCCCGAGCGGCGGATGTCTTCGGCCGTGATCACGAACACGGAGGCCGGCGCATCCTGCAGGCGCTCGGGCCGGCGCGACACGGACGTGACGTCGATGTTGGCCAGTTCTTCGATCGACAGGTCGGCAAATTCGGCGCGTCGTGCCGCTTCGTCGGCATGCGCCGGCAAGGTCAGCAACAGCGCCGCCAGTAACAGGGGCAGACCGGGCGTGTAGGTCATTATGTTTTATAAATCCATTTTTTTAACATTTTACCTTTACAGCATGCGTTGCCCGGGGCGCACGTACGTCAACATGGCGTATGCACCACGGATTGTCCCATCGGCTGAACAAAGTTATCCGTACGGATAGCTTCCGCGCAATATTTGGAACCGTTAAAGTATCCCTATTGCAAATCCACGCCTACCCGCAACTCATGCTAGTGTGCTGGTAGTTTGGTAATATTTAGTTCTAATTCGTACTAATTCATCGGAGACCTGTCATGCAGCGCTACACCACGACCGCCATCGTGCTTCACTGGCTGATCGCCGTACTGATCATCGGTGCGTTCACGCTGGGTCTCGTGATGACGGACATCCCCGGCATCTCGCCCACCAAGCTGAAGTATTTTTCGTGGCATAAATGGGCCGGCGTGACCGTGCTGCTGCTCGCCACGATCCGCCTGCTGTGGCGCCTGAAGAACCGCCCGCCCGAGCTGCCCGCCACGATGCCCGCGTGGCAGCGCGGCGCCGCCCACGGCCTGCACCACCTGCTGTACGTGCTGATCTTCGCCGTGCCGCTGTCCGGTTATTTCTACACGCTGGCGGCCGGCTTCCCGGTCGTCTACTTTGGCCTGTTCCAGCTGCCGGTGTTCATCGCCAAGAACCCGGCGCTGGCCGAGACGCTGAAGCCGATCCATTACTGGCTGAACATGATCATGGCCGGCCTCGTCGGCCTGCACGTGGTCGCCGCCCTGAAGCACCAATTCGTCGACCGCGACGGCACGCTCGGACGCATGCTGCCCGGTCGTTCCCACTGAAGGAGAAAACCATGAAATTCACCCGTGGCGGCCTGGCTGCCGTATTGGCTGGCGTGACGCTGATTGCCAGCGCCGTACCTCTGAAAACGGATGTCGCGCACAGCAGCGTCTCGGCCGTGTTCAAGCAGATGAACGTGCCGGTCGAATCGAAGTTCAAGAGCTTCAATGCGCAGATCGACTACGACGCCGCGCACCCGGAAAAAGCGACGGCGCGCGTGGACATCGACACGGCCAGCTTCGACATCGGCGAGGCCGAGTACAACAAGGAAGTGGCCGGCAAGGACTGGTTCAACGCGGCCAAGTTTCCGAAGGCGACCTTCGTGTCGTCCGCCATCAAGCCGGCTGGCGCGGGCAAGCTCTCCGTCTCGGGCAAGCTGACCATCAAGGGCCGGACCCAGGACGTCACGTTCCCGGTCACGATCAAGCCGGAAGGCGGCAAACAGGTTTTCGAAGGGCAGCTGCCGATCAGGCGGCTGGCCTTCAACATCGGCGAAGGCGAGTGGAAGGACACGAGCATGGTCGCCGACGAAGTCGTCATCAAATTCCGCGTCGCAGCGGGACAATAAGCATCATTAATCGTTAAAGGATCGCCCTACATGAAACTCAAGCACCTCGCCCTCCTGGCCGTCGCCTTCGCTTCCAGCGCCGCCTTCGCCGCCGATACCTACAAGATCGACTCGAACCACACCTACCCGAGCTTCGAGGCCGACCACTTCGGCGGCCTGTCGAACTGGCGCGGCAAGTTCGAGAAGACGGAAGGCACCATCGTCGTCGACCGCGCGGCCAAGACGGGCACCGTCGACATCACCATCGACGCGAACAGCCTGGACTTCGGCCACGCCAAGATGAACGAGCATGCGAAAGGTCCGGACATGTTCGACGTGGCCAAGTACCCGACCGCCAACTACAAGGGCAAGATCGTGTTCAAGGGCGACGTGCCGGCATCCGTCAACGGCGAGCTGACCCTGCACGGCGTGACCAAGCCGGTCACCCTGCAGATCAACTCGTTCAAGTGCATCCAGCACCCGATGCTGAAGCGCGAAGTGTGCGGCGCCGATGCGTCGGCCACGTTCAACCGTGCGGACTTCGGCGTGGACTACGGCATCAAGATGGGCTTCAAGCCGGAAGTCAAGCTGGCGATCCAGGTCGAGGCCGTCAAGCAGTAATCCTCGACAGCAAAGAAAAAGCCCCGCGCTGCGGGGCTTTTTTCATTGGTGCAATGGATTAGCGGCCGTCGCGGTCCGAATCACCGGGAATCGCACGCTCCACGCGGTCCCACGCGGCGCGGCTGGCCGACTTGGCCTGCTCCCACGACAAGCGCGAATGGCCCTTCACGCGATCCCACTCGTCGGCCATGTGCGGCTCGGCCAGGTCGTAGGACGGGAAGCGGCGGGCGTTGTTGTAGCCCAGTGCATAGGCCGGCGAATAATCGTCGTACGTGTAGCCCGTGGTGTAGTACGGCTGGGTCTGGTAGTTCGAACGCCAGTAGGCATCCTCCACCGTCGGGTTCACGAGGTGGCCGGCGCCCTTGCCGACCATGCCGCCCGCGATGCCGCCGATCGCGGCACCTGCCGCCATGCCGACCGGGCCGCCCACGGCACCCAGTGCGGCACCGGCTGCAGCACCGCCGCCCGCGCCGACGCCGCCTGCCAGGTTATGCTCATGCAGGTCGTCGCCCGGTTTCGGGTTCACGACTTCGCCCGCGCCCTTGCCGGCCATGCCGCCCGCGATACCGCCGATGGCTGCGCCCGCGACGGTGCCGATCGGACCCGCCGCGCTGCCCACGGCCGCACCGGTCAGTGCGCCCGCGCCGGCACCGGTGCCCTGGGCCAGGTTGTGTTCATGCAGGCGGTCTTCCGAATGCGGATTGACCACTTCGCCCGCACCGCGGCCCGCTGCGCCGCCGGCCAGGCCGCCGATCGCGGCACCTGCCAGCGCACCGACCGGACCGGCCACGGAACCCGCAGCCGCGCCCATCGCAGCGCCGGCACCCGCGCCCGTGCCCTTGGCCAGGTAGTGTTCGCCCAGGTCGTCGCCCGGTTTCGGGTTGACGACTTCGCCCACGCCCTTGCCGGCCATGCCGCCGGCGATGCCGCCGATCGCAGCACCTGCCGCCATGCCGATCGGACCGCCGGCCGCGCCCAGTGCGGCGCCGGTGGCGGCACCCGCGGCGGCGCCGATCCCGGTGCCGATCACGTGCGAGCCGCCGTTATCGGTGAAGGTCTGGTTCAGGTAGGCAACGTCCTCGTCCGAACGCGGCGTCACGCCCATCACGATGCCGCCCTTGTTGATGCCTTCTTCATAGTGCTTGACGCGTTCTTCCGGAATGCCGGCACCGATCAGCGCGCCGATCAGGCCGCCGGTGATGCCGCCGGCGCCCGCGCCGGCCAGGGCTGCCGCCAGCGGACCGGCGACGACGAGGCCTGCGCCCGGGATCACGAGCGAGGTGCCGATGGCGGCCACGCCGGCCAGCACGGCGCCGATGGTGCCGCCGATACCGGCACCGGCAGCGGCGCCTTCAGCGGCCTTGCTGCCCAGCTCAGTTTCCGTATCGGAGAAATGGGTCTTGCGGGTGGTATCCGACATCATCAGGTTGACGTCGTCTTTCGTATAGCCGCGGGTGGAGATCGCGCTGTAGGCGCGCTCCGCGCTGGCGCGGTCGGGGAACAGCCCGGTCACCATACGGTTCTGCTTGTTCTGCTCAGTCGTCGTGTTGTCGAAAATAGCCATGATGCGTTCCTTTCAGTAATCGAAGCGGTCCGGGGTGTTACGGTTTTCATTCAATGCAAAGTGATTGAACGATATGCCTGCCGAGCAAGCCGCTTCTGTTCGGTGACGCACCCAGTTGAGGACATTCCGCACCACAAGAGAACACCGACGCAGTTTGCGCGTCTAACGTTCGGCAACGCACCGACCCCGAACTGTGTGCATCACTAGACTTTGCACATGGCCTCGGCATTCAATTGGCCTGGAGTATGTTTTTTCCAACTTGAGGAGGACTCAACATGTTATTCATTATCTGGATCGTTGTTGGTGGTGTGCTCGGCTGGCTCGCCAGCATGGTCATGAAGACGGATGCTGAGCAAGGCATGATTCTCAATGTCGTGGTCGGTATCGTGGGAGCCTTCCTGGGCGGCTGGCTGCTGTCCCCATTGTTTGGTAGTGGCACCATCAACTCCGATGACTTCAGTGTGTCGTCGCTGCTGGTCTCGTTCCTGGGCGCTGTGATCCTGCTCGCAATCGTGAATCTGCTGCGTCGCGGCCGCGTCCGCTAAGCAGGTGCAAACCCCACTTTGAAAACCAACGTCGGCTGGCGTTGGTTTTTTTACGTCTTAAAGTCGAGCTCATGCGTATCAAGCGTCCCATCATCGTCCTCATCACTTGCATCGCCACCCTCGTGGCGGGCCTGCTCGTGCTGAACTTTGCGCCCGGCGAAAAGAAGATCGACACGCAGCTCACGCGCCTGTACGACACGGACGATCCGCAATTCCGCCGCTCGCTGGGCGTGCTGCTGGGCCCGCCCATCATCGAGGGCAACAAGGCCGAGGTGCTGCTCAACGGCGACAAGATTTTTCCCGCCATGCTGGACGCGATCCGCTCGGCGCAGAAGTCCATCAGCTTCGAAACCTATATCTACTGGGAAGGCACGATCGGCCGCGAATTCACGGACGCGCTGTCGGAACGGGCGCGCGCCGGCGTCAAGGTGCACGTGCTGCTCGACTGGATCGGCAGCATGAAGATCGACGACAAGTCGCTCGACGAGATGCGCCGCGCCGGCGTCGAACTGCACCGCTACCACAAGCCCGTCTGGTGGAAGCTGGCGCGCCTGAACAACCGCACGCATAGAAAGCTCCTGATCGTCGACGGCAAGGTCGGCTTCACGGGCGGCGTCGGCATCGCGGACAAATGGCGTGGCAACGCGCAGGATCCCGAACACTGGCGCGATTCGCATTTCCGCGTGGAAGGTCCGGTCGTGGGCCAGATGCAGGCCGTGTTCAACGACAACTGGACCAAGGCGACAGGTGCCGTGCTCGACGGCCCCGCCTACTTCCCCGCGCTCGTCGCGCAGGGCGACATGCCCGCGCAGATGTTCTCCAGCTCGCCCACGGGCGGCAGCGAGAGCATGCACCTGATGTACCTGCTGGCCATCACGGCCGCGCGCCGCACGATTCACCTGTCGAACTCGTACTTCGTGCCGGACGAGCTGGCCGTGAAGGCGCTCGTCGCGGCGGCGAAGCGGGGCGTGGACGTGCGCATCATCACGCCCGGTTCCATCATCGATTCCGACGTCGTGCGCGCCGCGTCGCGCGAGCGCTGGGGCGAATTGCTGGAAGCCGGCATCAAGATGGCCGAGTACCAGCCGACGATGTACCACGTGAAGGCGCTGGTCGTCGATTCGCTGCTCGTCTCCGTCGGCTCCACCAATTTCGACAACCGCTCGTTCATCCTCAACGACGAGGCCAACCTGAACGTGCTCGATCCTGACTTTGCCAAACAGCAAGAAGCTGTCTTCGAAGACGACTGGAAACACGCGCGTCCCGTCACCTTGCAGGCGTGGCAGAACCGCCCGTTCATGGAAAAAATCGGCGGCAAGCTGGCCGACCTGATCGGGGCGCAGCTGTAAAGGACTCACCATGAAACAGACCTTCATTTCGCTCGCGATTTTCGCCTCGTTTTTCGCAAAGGCCGACGAGGGCATGTGGATGCCGCAACAGCTGCCGCAGATCGCGAAGCAACTCAAGACCGCCGGCCTCAAACTTGATCCGGCGGCGCTGACCAGGCTGACCGCGTTCCCGATGGGCGCCGTCGTGAGCCTGGGCGGCTGCTCGGCATCGTTCGTGTCGCCGCAAGGCCTCGTGATCACGAACCACCACTGCGTGTACAACAGCGTGGCCGTGAACGCCACGCCGCAGCGCGACCTGCTCGCCGACGGCTTCCTCGCGCACACGATGGCGGAGGAACTGCCGGCCGCGCCGGGCAGCCGCGTGTTCGTCACGGAGGAAGTCGCGAACGTCAGCACCCGCGTGATCACGCCGGACGTCGCGAAGCTGACGGGCAAGGCGCGCCTGGATGCGATGGAGAAGAACCAGAAAACACTCGTCGCGGAATGCGAGAAGGACGCCGGCTACCGCTGCACCGTGGCGAGCTTCTATGGCGGCCTCGAGTTCTACCGCATCAAGCAGCTCGAGATCCGCGACGTGCGCCTCGTGCACGCGCCCCCGATCGGCATCGGCAAGTTCGGCGGCGATACCGATAACTGGATGTGGCCGCGCCACACGGGCGACTACGGCTTTTATCGCGCCTACGTGAGCAAGGAGGGCAAGGCCGCGGACTACGCGAAGGACAACGTCCCCTACCGTCCGAAGCTGTGGCTGAAAATCGCGCAGGATGGCGTGAAGGAAGGCGATTTCGTCATGGCCCTCGGCTACCCGGGCCGCACGAACCGGCACCGCCTGCCGTCGGAAGTGGCGTTCACCTTCGACTGGAACTATCCGGCGTTCGTGAAGGCGTCCGGCGAAACGCTGGCCGTCATCGAGCGCGAAACGAAGAACGATCCCGCCGCGCGCCTGAAGTACGCGGGCCAGATCGCGAGCGTCAACAACTACTACAAGAACCGCAAGGGCATGATCGCCAGCTACGCAGGCAGCGACATCCTCGCGCGCAAGACGGCCGAGCACAATGCGCTGAAGGCCTGGGTCGATGCGGACCCGCGGCGCAAGGCCGAATTCGGCGCGGACATCGAGGCGGTCGAGAAGCTGATCGCCCGGCGCGACGCCGACTCGCGGCGCGAGTTCTTCCTCGGGTATTCGGTGCCGCGCTTCCTGAACTCGGCCCGCACCCTCTATCGCCTGGCCAACGAGCGCACGAAGCCGGACATCGAGCGCAAGTCCGGCTACCAGGAACGCGATATGCCGCGCCTGGCGTCCGTCATCGGCGGCCAGGACCGCACGTACGACGAGAAGGTCGACAAGGCCCTCGTGCTGAATTTCCTGAAGCAGTACAACGCGCAACCGGCCGACCAGCACGACGCCGCGTTCGACAGCGCGCTGGGCATCCGGCCGGGCATGAGCGAGGCCGAACTGAAAATGGCGCTGGACCGCATCTACGCGGGTTCGCGCCTGCAGGACAAGGACGTCCGCGCGGCGTGGCTGGCGAAGACCCCGCAGGAGTTCAGGGCCAGCAACGACAGCTTCATCAAGGCCGCCGTCTCCATGTACGACGCCGACATGAAGCACGAGGCGGAAGAGGACGAACTCGCGGGGAGCATCCAGAAGGCCTACGCGAGCACCATGAAGGCCAAGATCGCGTACATGAACGGCAAGGGACGCGCCGTGTACCCGGATGCGAACAGCACGCTGCGCGTCACGTACGGCAACGTGAAGGGCCGCGACTACGGCGCCGACGGCACCGGCTCATGGACCGCGTTCACGACCGTGAAGGGCGTCGTCGCCAAGCACACGGGCGAAGGCGAGTTCAATGCGCCCGAGCGCCAGCTGGCCGCGATCCGCGCGAAGGATTTCGGCCGCTGGGCCGATCCGAAGCTGAAGACCGTGCCCGTCGACTTCCTCGCCACGCTGGATATCACGGGCGGGAATTCCGGTTCCGCAGCGCTGAACGCGCGCGGCGAACTGGTGGGCCTCGCGTTCGACGGCACGCTCGATTCCATCATCTCCGACTGGGATTTCGACCCGCGCGCCACGCGCGACATCCAGGTCGACGTCCGCTACATCCTGTGGAACATGGAGAAGGTCGACCATGCGGACAACCTTCTCGAGGAGATGGGCGTCAGTCGGTCGCGCTGACCTTGGACCGCTGCAGGGAGTTTTCGAGTTCCGCCATGCCGGCCGGCAGGTCCACGGTCGCGCCCAGGTCGCGCATCGTGCTGCCCAGCGCGTGCACGGTGCGGAACAGATGGTGCGCGCGGCACTGTTCGCCCATCTGTCCGATCCTGACGATCGGCAGCCCGAAGGAGCCCGAGATCTCGACCTGGTAGCGGCTCGAGATCGTGGCGCACACGGCCTGGTTGGTAAGGCCCTCCGGCAGGTTGATCCCGACCACCGAATTGAGCCGCGATTCCGCGGGCGCGAACAGGGACAGGCCCATCGCCTCGATGCTGTCCTGCAGCGCGGTCGAGCAGCGCAGGTGGCGCGCAAACCTCACCGGAAGCGTTTCCTCGCACACGAGGCGCAGGGCTTCGTGCAGCGCCAGCACGCCCGAGACGGGCGCCGTGTAGTGGTACGACGCCTTGTGCCAGAAATTCTCCGCCAGCAGGGCGTCCAGGCACCAGTGCGTATTGGGCGTGGGCCGTTCGCGGATGCGGCTCCACGCGGCGTCGGAGAACGCGAGCAGCGAGACGCCGGGGATTGACGACAGCCCTTTCTGGCCGCCCGTGATCACGGCATCCACCTGCCAGTCGTCCATCTCGAACGGCGTCGTGCTGAGCGTGCAGACGGCATCGACGATGACGAGGCAGCCGCGCGCCTTCGCCAGCCGCGCGATGTTCTTCACGTCGCTGTTGAACGTGGTGTTGGACGTTTCGCCCTGGACGAGCGTCAGGCAGTGCGGCCGGTGTTCGTCCAGCAGCGCTTCCAGCCTGTCCAGCGACATCGAGTGCGGGAAGATCTCGTTCATGGTGACGACGTCCGCCCCCGCGCGGCGGCTCATTTCCGCCATCCGGCCGCTGAAGAAGCCATTGCAGATCGAGAGCACGCGCGTGCCGGGCCACACCAGATTGCAGATCGCCATTTCCATCGCGGCCGAACCGGGACCGGCCACGCCCAGCACCCAGTTGGAGCGGGTCTGGAAGACGTAGCGCGCCATGTCCTTCACCTGGGTGATGATCTTCGCCATGGTCTCGCCCAGGTGGTTGATGACCAGCGAATTCGCGCGGGCGACTGCACTGGGGATCGGCACCGGACCGGCGCCCATCATCAGCAGGGGATCGTCCGGCAGGATGGCGCTGAGATGGTCCACGTGGGGCGGGAGGATGTCGTTGCTGGTCGACGGCTGGAGGCTGTGGTTGTTCATGCGGTGTCTCGAGTGTGTTGGCAGTCGAGCAAGTGTATCTCATGCGCGCTACACTGGCCGGGTCTCGATAACAAGGAGCGGCAATGAAACAGATCTGGATCGGGTGCTGGGCCCTGCTCGGCATCGCCTGTGCGGACGTGCGCGCGCAGGACGACGCATGGAAGCAGGCGCGCGCGATCGTCGCGGACCTCGATAAAATCGTCGCGCCGCACGGCGTGCAGGAGTCGTACAAGACGCGCGTCGGCGGCATCGACCAGTGGCTCACCGTGCGTGGCCAGGAGCGCGACAATCCGATGATCCTGTTCGTGCACGGCGGTCCCGCGTCGCCCGTCACGCCGACCCTGTGGCAGTTCGAGCGCCCGCTCGAGGAATACTTCACCATCGCGAACTGGGACCAGCGCGGCGCCGGCAAGACGTACGGCGAGACGGCGCCAGGCGAGGTGGCGGACACGGTCCACATCGACCGCTACGTCGACGACGCCATCGAAGTCGCGGAGCACCTGCGCCAGCGCTACGGCAAGAAGAAGCTGATCCTGATGGGCCACAGCTGGGGCACCATCGTGGGCATGAAGGCGGCGCTGAAGCGTCCGGACCTGTTCTACGCCTACGTCGGCATCGGCCAGGTGATCAGCGTGCGCGAGAACGAACGCATCAGCTTCGACTACGCGCTGGAACAGGCGAAACAGCACAAGAACGACGAGGCGCTGCGCGACCTGCAGTCGATCGCGCCCTACCCCGGCAACCAGCCGATCACGCGCGAACGCATCATCGTCGCGCGCAAGTGGCCGCAGTACTACGGGGGCCTGAGCGCGTACCGCAGCGAGTCGGCCTACTACTTCGACGGCCCGCGCCTGTCGCCGGAATACGATGCGAAGCAGGTGAAGGACATCGACCAGGGCAGCCTGCTCACGCTGGGGCGCATCCTGCCGGAGTACCTGCAGGTGGATTTTTCGAACGTGAAAAGTTTCCCGATCCCGGTGGTGATGTTCCTGGGGCGGCACGATTACACGACGCCGACGGCGCCAACCGAGGCGTGGCTGAAGCAGGTGAAGGCGCCGTCGAAGCAGGCCGTGTGGTTCGAGCGGTCGGCGCACATGGTGCCGTGGGAGGAACCGGGGAAGACGCTGGTCAGCCTGCTGACGTACGTGCGCCCGCTCGCGAAGTAGGGTGGGCTCCCTGTTTAGCACAGGGTGCCCACCCTACGTTTAATCCAAGCTTTAGTGCGTCAATTCCGTGTGTTGAACGTCTACCTTGTTCAACCGGCTGTTGCGCATCCCGTAACCGAAGTACGTGAGAACGGCGACGGCCATCCAGATGGTGAACACGGTATATGTCGTGCTGGACAACCCACCGACGAGATACAGGCACGCGAGGATCGACAGCCCCGGCACGAGGTAAGGCCCGAACGGCACGCGAAAGCCCTTGCGGCCCGTGTCGCCCTGCTTGCGGCGGATGACCGGCACGGCGATCGACACGACCATGAACGCGACCAGCGTGCCCATGCTCACCATGTCCCACAGGAAGGTGGAGTCGACGAGGCCCGCCACGGCGCCCACGGCGATGCTGACGATCAGCGTGTTCGTCACCGGCGACTGCGTGCGCGGATTGACTTTGCGGAAGGCGTTCGGCACGAGGCCGTCCTTGGCGATGGCGTACAGGATGCGCGTCTGGCCGTAGATCGTCACCAGCGTCACGGAGAACACGGAGATGACGGCGCCGGCCGACAGCACGAGCGCCGGCCACGCTTTACCGGTCACGTTCTGCAGGATCACGGCGAGGCCCGCTTCCTGGCCCGCGAACATCGACGCCGGCTGGGCGCCGAGGGCCGCGATCGCGACCAGCATGTAGAACACCGTGACGATGCCGAGGGCGGCCAGGATGCCGACCGGGACGTCGCGCGTCGGGTCCTTGACCTCTTCGCCGGCCGTGGCGATGGTGTCCAGGCCGATGAACGAAAAGAACACGGTGCCCGCGGCCGCCGTCACGCCGGCCAGGCCGCCGACGCCCTTGCCGTCCGCCGGCCAGACGAACGGGTGGAAGTTGTTGATGTCGAAGCCGGACAGCGCGATCGCGGAAAAGAACACGAGGATCGCCAGCTTGATCAGCACCATGATGGCGTTCGTCGTCGCCGATTCCTTCGTGCCGCGGATCAGCAGGACGCAGCACAGCACGACGAGCAGGATCGGCGGCAGGTTGATGTGCCCCGTGTGGAATTCGACGCCGCCGTTCTTTCCCGCGACGACCAGGGGCGAACGCAGCGCGTCGGGGATCTGCCAGCCCAGTGCGTTCTGCAGGAAGTTATTCAGGTAATCCGACCAGCCGATGGCCGTCGCGCTGGCGGCCAGGCCATACTCCAGCAGCAGGCAGGCCGCGACGATGAAGGCGGCGAACTCGCCGACGGTGGCGTAGGCGAACGAATACGAGGAACCGGCGGCCGGCACGCGGTTGGCCAGCTCGGCGTAGCACAGCGCGGTGAGGCCCGCGGTGATGGCGGCCATCAGGAACGACAGCACGACGGCCGGACCGGCCTTCGGCACGGCTTCCACCATCGTGAAGAAGATACCGGTGCCGATGGTGGCGCCGACGCCGATCATCGTCAGGGGAAACAGGCCCAGCGAGCGGCCCAGGGCGTGGGCATGGCCGTCATCGAGCTTGTGCTCGGACGTCTTGGTACGAAAGAGCTTTTGGCCCAGTGTCTGGTTCACGTCGTCGTCCTCTTGGCGCGGGTAGCGCTGTTGTCTTGTCCAAAGTCCGCGATTATAGGGCCAGTTCCCGGCACCGCTTTCACTGCGGGAAAAAAATACTTCCGTTAAATATGCATTTTTAATGCAGATTTAGGTAGAATACGCCCATGGAGTTAGAATACGCTCGTAACCACTGAGCTTATCCGATGCGACTCACCCGATTCTCCGATATTGGCCTGCGTGTCCTGATCTATCTGGAACGGGCGGGAGAACGTCCGCATCCGGTGACGGTGGCCGAGATCGGCAAGCAATTCGACATCCCGCTGAACCACCTCGTCAAAGTGGTCGGGCAACTGGCCAAGCTGGGCTGGGTGCAGGCGACACGCGGACGCAACGGCGGCCTGCGCCTCGCCGCCGATCCCGCCACGCTCACGATCGGCCAGGTGCTGCGCAAGCTGGAAGGCGAAGAAGACGAGCTGGTCGACTGCGAAGGCACGGACTGCGCGCTGAAGATGGATTGCCAGCTGCGCGGCATGCTGCGCGCCGGCATGCGGGCGTTCTACGAGGCGATGGACCGCTATACTCTGGCCCACGCCACCGCCGGCAACACGGGCGAACAGGTCGTGCGCATGCACCGCATGTTCTGGGATGGCGCGGCGACGAAATCCGCCGTGGTCCTGCCCGAGCCGGTGAGTGAGGATTAACTTCAGTATTGATGGCCAGCCCGCCGTGCGGGCCTTTTTTTGAATCTTAAATCTGCATTTTAAATGCATAATTAAAGGAACCACCATGATTTCGGAAGCTTCCCGCCCCTACATCGATGCCAGCGTCCCCGTCCTGCGCCAGCACGGCCTGACGATCACCAAGCTGTTCTACACGAACATGCTGGGCGCGCATCCCGAACTGACCCGCATCTTCAACATGGGGAACCAGGCCAGTGGGGCGCAGCAGCAATCGCTGGCATCGGCGGTGTTCGCGTACGCGGCCAACATCGGCAATCCGGGCGCGCTGGGTCCCGTCGTCGAGCGCATCGTGCACAAGCACGTGTCGGTCGGCATCCGCGCCGAGCACTACCCGATCGTCGGCAAGCACCTGCTGGAATCCATCGCCGCCACGCTGGGCGACGCCGCCACGGAACCGCTGCTGGACGCGTGGAAGGAAGCCTACAACTCGCTCGCCAAGCTCCTGATCGAAGCGGAAGCGAACCTGTACAGCACGGCCGGCATCCAGCCGGGCGAGACCCGTCCAATGCGCGTCGTGGAAGTCAGGACGGAATCCGTCAACGTGCTGTCGATCCGCTTCGTCCCCGCCGACGGCAAGCCGGTCCCCGCGTTCAAGCCGGGCCAGTACGTCAGTGTCGCCGTCGACCTGCCGGGCGGCCGTCACCAGCTGCGCCAGTACAGCCTGTCGGACGCGCCGAATGGCGAAAACCTGCGCATCTCGGTGAAGCGCGAAGACGGCGTGGACGATACGCCGGCCGGTGAAGTGTCGAACTGGCTGCACGCCAACGTGAAGGTCGGCGCCACGCTGCAGGTGTCGCACCCGTTCGGCGAGTTCCTGCCGGAGACGGAAGGCGACGCGCCGCTCGTGCTGCTGTCGGCCGGCGTCGGCATCACGCCGATGGTATCAAGCCTGAAGCGCGTGGCACAGGTGAATCCGCAGCGCCGCGTGATCTTCGCGCACGCCGCACGCGACGCGGGCCACCACGCGCTGCGCGCGGAAGTCGACGCGCTGCGGGCCGCGATGCCCAACCTGTCGGTGGTGTCCTTCCACGAAGATGCACAGAAGGATGAGAAAAATCGCGCCGGCGTGATCGAAGGCCGCATGGACGTGGCGAAGCTGCCGGCATGGCCGGTTGAAGAGGCCGAGGTGTACCTGTGCGGTCCGCACAAGTTCATGCAGGTGCAGTGGCTGGGTCTCCTGAACGCGGGCGTGCCGGCCGGCCGCCTGCACCGCGAAGTGTTCGGGCCGGAGCTGCTCGACCACCTGCTGTAATCGACAACGCCGGCCTGCGCGCCGGCGTTTTTCAGTTCACGACCTGGACGAGCTTCCCGCTCACGGTCCGCTGCGACGGATTGCCGTACACGCGGATGCCGCCGGAGCCGCCGCTCTGCGCGACGAGCGACTGCCGCACGTTCGCCGTCATGCCGCCCGACCCCGTCGACGACAGGTCCGCCTGCTCGCTGACGAGGTCCGCCAGGTCCAGGTGACCGGAGCCGTTGGAGCGCGCGGCCAGGCTGCGCACGGCGCCCGTCACGCGCAGCTGGCCCGAGCCGTTCAGGTTCGCCGCCACGCGGTCGCCCTGCATGCGGCCCGCGACCACGCGTCCGGAACCGTTCAGGGACAGGTTGCCGCCGCCGCTCTGCAAGGTCGTCGCGTCGATGCTGCCCGAGCCGTTCTGCGTCACGTCCAGGCTGGACACGCGTCCCGTCAGCAGCACGGATCCCGATCCCCGCCCTTCCACCACCAGCGGTCCGCCGTTCAGGTCCTGCACGGACAGGTGGCCGGACCCGTCGTGGCGCACGCTGGTGAGCCGCGGCACGGTATAGGTCACGCGCACGGGATTGTTGGTGCGGAACGAACGCTCCTTCTCGATGACGAGGCGGTCGCCGCGCAGCTCCGTGCGGATGAACGGCAGCAGGTTGCTGTCCGCCTCCACCACGAGCGAGGTCGCCGGCCCCACACGCACGTCGACCGTGATCGTGCCGTTCACCTCCAGCGCCGGCACGGTGGCGATCGTGCGCTCGTCGCGCGCGTGCACGCCATTGCCTTCGACGGAATCGCTGGAGAACGGCGTGCGGACCTGGTAATCGCCATCGGCGCCCGGCGCGACGATGATGGCGCAGCCGCCGAGGATGGCGCAGGTGATGGCGATGGCGAGCGGAGTACGCATGGTGGATGGCCTTGTTATGATTGTGATTGACCATGCCACTGTAGCAAGGGCATCCGGTGCCGTCCGCCCGCGTGCGACGGACGGCGCAAAACGCGGAACGAACGGGGGAAAACCAGCGATGACCGTCAGCGCTGGCCCAGGTGCGTATCGCCGAACAAATGCTTGTGTTCGTGCGGCTGCGAGCGCCAGTACTGCGGCGGCGCGCTGACCGTCGCCCCCAGCTCCGCCGCCGCATGCCACGGCCAGCGCGGGTCGTACAGCATCGCGCGCGCCAGCGCCACCAGGTCGGCCTGGCCCGTCTGCACGATGGTCTCGGCCTGCTTCGCTTCCGTGATCAGGCCCACGCCGATGACCGGCATGGACGTCTGCGCCTTGATGCGCGCGGCGAACTCGATCTGGTAACCCGGGCCGACGGGGATCTTCTGGTGCGGCGACAGCCCGCCGCTCGACACGTGGATGAACTGGCAGCCCAGCCGTTCCAGTTCCTGCGTCAGCACGAGGCTCTGCTCCAGGTCCCAGCCGCCGTCGACCCAGTCGCTGGCCGAGATGCGCATGCCGACCACCATCTCGGGCGACACGGCCGCGCGCACGGCCTGGAATACGTCGAGCGGAAAGCGCATGCGGTTCTCGAGCGAGCCGCCGTATTGATCGTCCCGCTGGTTCGACACCGGCGACAGGAACTGGTGCAGCAGATAGCCGTGGGCACCGTGCAGTTCGATGGCGTCCAGGCCCAGCGCATCGGCGCGGCGCGCGGCGGCAACAAAACCGTCCTTCACGCGCTGCAGGCCCGCCGCATCCAGCGCCAGCGGCACGGTCTCGCCTTCCGCATGCGGGATCGCGGACGGCGCCACGGTCTGCCAGCCGCGGGAGTCCCCCACCGGAAGATTCGCGCCGCCGTGCCACGGCACTTCGCTCGACGCCTTGCGGCCCGCGTGCGCGAGCTGGATCGCGATCTTGATGGGTGCGTACCTGCGCATCGCATTGACGACGGGCTCCAGCGCGGCCGCGTGCTCGTCGGACCAGAGGCCCAGGTCGGCATAGGTGATGCGCCCCTCCTCCGTCACGGCGGTCGCTTCGATGATGAGCAGACCGGCACCGGACAGCGCGAGGTGGCCGAGGTGGATCATGTGCCAGTCGGTGGCATAGCCTTGTTCGGCCGAGTATTGGCACATCGGCGCGATGGCGATCCGGTTGGCCAGCTCGAGCGGGCCGAGCTTGATCGGAGAAAAGAGCTTGCTCATGGGTAGACACTCCCCTTTGCGGTCAAAGAGACAGTCTAGCGCGCATGAGGGAAACGCGTATTTTCAGCCGGCGCGCACTACCATGATCCCCGCGCGCAACCCCACGCGCACATCGGGATTCGGAAACACGACGCACTCCTCGTCGTGCTGAACGGTATAAACGGTATCGCCGTCGCGCGCGATCACGTCCCCCTTTTTCAGCGGCGTGAAGTTTTCCGTATCGCGCCCGAAGCTCATGGTGAAGGCATCGGACAGCTTGGTGATCGACTGGGCCGTGTTGAACACGATCGGCTTGTTGCCGCCCGCCTGCGCTTGCCCGCGCAGCAGGCCGTGCAGGGCCGAGGCCATCGCCGCGAACTGCGACAGATCGTTCTGCCCCAGCGTGCCGATGCGCCCCAACTCGACGGTGGTGCCCGCGGCACCGTGCCGCTCGGCCGTCCAGTAACTGTACGTGCCCGCGGACGCCGGGTTCATGATGACGGCCTCGATGCCGCCGACGCCCAGCCACGCGATCAGTTCGCGCCGGGGCGTCTCCGCGATCAATTCCGGCACGATGGCGAAACGCGGATAGCGCGATCCGCGGATCGCCGTGTGCAGGTCGAGGTGCCAGCGGCGCGGACCGCTGCCTTCGAAGAACGCGCTTGTGGCCGCGATCAGCGTGTCCGCCCGGCCGGCTTCGAACGTGCCGGCCAGGTCGCCGCGCTGGTCGCGGAACATGCGGTTCAGGTCCGCGTCGATGAAACGCTTGCCCGCCGCGATCGCATCGATGTTCCCAACGCACAGCATCAGGTCCACCGCGAGCTCGCCCGGCGTGCGCGACAGGGCCTCGATGGCGTAGGCGACCATCTCGATCGGCCCCGTCTCGTCGCCATGCACGCCCACCGACAGCAGCACGGCGGGACGATCCGGCGACGGCGCGGCCGCCTTCACGGTCAGCACACCCTTCGCAGGTTGCGCCACCACGAAGCCGGCTTGCGCGAAGCGGGCGGCGACCTCGCCGAAGTCGCCTTCGGCCAGCGCCCGGATTTCCTTCGGTAAGGTGGCCGCCATCGCTTACGCCAGGTTCGCGACGGTGGTGGCGACGGTCGTCGCCGCGGTGCCCGACGCGATGCGGTCCGGGCTCGAACCTTCCGACAGCGACCACACGGCCAGCATCGCCTGCTCCAGGTCCGTCGGCTGGACGTAGCCGGCCGACAGGCCCATCGCCGCGGTCAGTTCGCCCACGGCCGACTGCATGTCGCCGGTACGACGGCTTCCTTCCAGCACTTCCAGCAGCAGGCGTTGCTGCGTGCGGCGCAGGGCCTGCAGCGCGTAGTTGCGCAGCTGTTCCTGCGACTTGCTGGTGGCCGGCAGCTTGAGGCCGCGTTCCAGCGTGTCGATGCCCGCCTGCTCGCGCAGCAGCATGCCGACGCGCAGGAACTCGGCCAGCGACATGCCTTGCGGACGCTGGACGGAGACGGCCGCGAACAGGAACGCCGCCAGCGATTCGACCGTATCGACGGCCTTCCACGCCTGCACGAACGACGACGACAGGCCGGCGTGGCTGTCCGCGTCAAGCTTCGCCGGCATCAGCTGGCGCAGTTGTTCCGGCTGGGCGAACAGGTTCGACAGCTCTTCCATGCCGCCGGCACCGGCCTGTTCCGCCGGCAGCGACAGCACACCCTCGATCACGGTGCGCAGCATCACGCGGGTGCGGACGTCGACCGTCTGCGACACGTCGCGCGGCACGACCAGCGCGTCATGGTCCAGTGCCTCGAACACGGGCGCCAGGTGCAGCGCGGCCCACGCCTGGCCCCACGCTTTCACGATTTCGGCGTCGTCGATGCGGTGTTCCAGCGCCAGGTCGCGCAGCATCAGCGGACCGCAGCGGTTGACCGACTCGTTGGCCAGCACGGTCGCAAGGATCGCATTGGCCAGCGGGTGCGCCAGCGGATCGCGCGTGGCGACCAGCTGCGCCGGGAAGTACGGGCGCAGGATCGTCTCGGCCCACGGCTGTTCCGTCAGCGGCAGCGCGGCCAGGACGCGCTTGAAGCGGTTCTTGACGTTGGCGACGACGACGGCCAGTTCCGGCGTGCTCAAGCCCAGGCCCAGTGCCTTGCGGCGCTGCAGTTCCGTCTCGCCCGGCAGCTGTTCGAGCTCGCGCGACACGGCGCCTTCCGCCTCCAGGCTCGCGATCAGGGCAGCGTAGCCGTCGACGACGGCGCCGTTCGATTGCGCCTGTGCCTCGCGCACCAGCAGGTGCGTCTGCAGCGTGTTGTCGCGCAGGACCAGCTTTTCGATATCGCCCGTCATCTCGGTCAGCAGGCGGTTGCGCTCGCCCTCGTCCAGCTGGCCCGCGTTGACTTCGGTGTCGAGCCAGATCTTGACGTTGACTTCGTGGTCGGAGCAGTCCACGCCGGCCGAGTTGTCGATCGCATCCGTGAAGATGCGGCCGCCGGCCAGCGCGAATTCGATGCGGCCGGCCTGCGTGGCGCCCAGGTTGCCGCCTTCCGCGACAACCTTCACGCGCAGCTCGTTACCGTTGACGCGGATGTTGTCGTTGGCGCGGTCCTTCACCTGCGCGTGGGTCTCCGTGGAGGCCTTGATGTAGGTGCCGATGCCGCCGTTGTAGAACAGGTCGACCGGCGCCAGCAGGATGCGGTGCATCAGCTCTTCCGGCGTGAGCGACGTCTCTTCGATGGCCAGCGCGGCGCGCACCTGCGGCGACAGCTCGATGTGGCGGGCGGTGCGCGGGAACACGCCGCCGCCTTCCGAGATCAGTTCCTTGTTGTAGTCGTCCCACGACGAACGCGGCAGCGCGAACATGCGCTTGCGCTCGTTGAACGACACGACGACGTCCGGGTTCGGGTCGAGGAAGATGTGGCGGTGGTCAAATGCGGCCAGCACTTTCAGCTGGCGCGACAGCAGCACGCCGTTGCCGAACACGTCGCCCGACATGTCGCCCACGCCGACCATCGTCACCGGGGTCGTGTTCATGTCGTGGCCCATCTCGTAGAAGTGGCGTTTCACGGCTTCGAACGCGCCCTTCGCCGTGATGCCCATCTTCTTGTGGTCGTAGCCGTTCGAACCGCCCGAGGCGAACGCATCGCCCAGCCAGAAGCCGCGCGAGACGGCGATGCTGTTGGCGATGTCGGAGAACGTCGCGGTGCCCTTGTCGGCGGCGACGACGAGGTACGGGTCGTCCTGGTCGTAGCGCACGGTGTCGTTAGGGGGCACGATCTCGCCGCGCACGCGGTTGTCCGTCACTTCCAGCAGGCTTGCGATGAACAGGCGGTAGACGGCTTCGCCTTCGGCTGCCACGACGTCACGCGCCGCATCCTTCGGCATCTGCTTGCAGACGAAGCCGCCCTTCGAGCCGGCCGGCACGATGACGGCGTTCTTGACCATCTGCGCCTTCACGAGGCCCAGCACTTCGGTGCGGTAGTCTTCCATGCGATCGGACCAGCGCAGGCCGCCGCGGGCGACCGGGCCGCCGCGCAGGTGCACGCCTTCGAAGCGGCGCGAGAACACGTAGATCTCGCGGAACGGACGCGGTTCCGGCACGAGCGCCAGGTGGCTCGTGTCGAGCTTGAAGATGATCTTCTCGCCGTCGTTCTGGTAGTAGTTGGTGCGCACGGTCGCCATCACGAGGTCGACCAGCGCGGCCATGATCTCTTCGGTATCGGCATGGTTGACCTTGGCCAGGCCCGCCTTCAGCGCGGCCAGCTTCGCATCGCCCTCGGCGCGTTCTTCGGCGCTGCGTTTCGGATCGAAGCGCAGCTCGAAACCTTCGACCAGTTCCTTGACGAGGTTCGCGCGCGGGCGCAGCGTCTCGGCCATGTAGCGGGTCGAGAACTTGCTGCCGGCCTGGCGCCAGTAGCTGATGTAGGCGCGCACGAGCTGCACCTCGCGCATCGACAGTCCGCCTTCGATGGTGAGGCCGTTCAGGCGGCCGTCTTCCGCTTCGTCGTTGAACAGCGCGGCGAACAGTTCGCCCGCGACCTCCGCGACGCCCGGCCTGGCCAGCTTGGCGGCGGAATCCGCGTCGACGATCAGGCTCGTGATGTAGCGGCGGGTGCCGTCGGCCGTGTCGATCCAGAAGCTTTGTTCGCGGTCGATGGCGACGCCGGCGTTCTGCAGCGCGGGCAGGATGCGCGACAGCGACGGCATCGTGTTCGTCGAGTACAGGCGCAGCGACGTGACGCCCGCTTCATCCGTCTCGATGCGGACCGAGACGTGGCCCTGCTGGCCGTTCGCGATGATCGCGTTCACGTCGCGGAAGGCGATTTCCGGCGCCGTCGCGGCCACGTAGTTCACCGGCAGCGTCGGCAGGATCTTGCGCAGCGCGTTGCGGGTCGGGACGTCTTCGACCGTGTCGGTCAGCGCCGTGTAGCGGTCGTGCCAGCCGTCCAGCACGGACAGCAGCGGTTTCTGGATGTCGGATTCCAGGTCGAGCGGATAACGTGCGGCCTGGGCGATCAGGTAGACGCGGGCCAACGGACCGTCGGCGACGAGGGTCTGCGTGCGCACGTCGACGGCGCCCGAGCTGTCCTTCAGCGCCTGCGCCAGCGCGGCCACGACGGCGGCGCTGTAGCGCTCGCGCGGCAGGTAGACGAGGACGTTCAGGTGGCGTTGATAGACGTCGCGGCGGGCGAAGACTTTCGCGCGCGGCTGCTTGTACAGCGAGACGACGGAGCTGCACACCTGGGCGAGCCAGTCCGGATCCGCTTCCAGCGCTTCCGTGCGCGGCAGCGATTCCAGGATCTCGAGGAATTTTTCGGCGCGGAAGCCTTCCTGGCGCACGCCGGCGATGGACAGCACTTTCGCGACGCGGCCGCGCGCGAACGGCAGGCGCGCCAGCGGCGTCGACGTGGCGGCCCGGGTGAACAGGCCGACGAAGCAGTGTTCGCCGATCGTGTTGCCCTGCGTGTCTGTGTCGCGCACGCCGATGAAGTCCAGCGGCTGGTCGCGGTGCAGCGTGCCGGCCACGTCGGCCTTCACGATCGACAGCGTCTCTTCGCGCTTGGACAGGATCTCGAAGTCGCCCGGGATGTTCTGCAGGCAGGTGCCGTAGACGGGGTGCGACGTATCCTGCAGCACGCCGATGCGGCTCGGGATGTCGCGTTCGAGTTCGCGCACGCCCGGCTTCACGAAGTAATAGGCGTAGCCGAACGGCTCGAAGCCTTCGTTCTTCGCCCATTCGAGGAACGCGGCGACTTCCTGGCCGGAGGGCGTGCCTTGCGCAGCGGCTGCCGCGGCAACGGCGGTCATGCGGTCCGCCATGGCGACGGCGTCGCGGTGCACGATGGCGGCGTCGCGCGCGACCATCTGGATGCGGCCGATCAATTCGGAGAGTTCGTCCTGCGGCAGGTCTTCCGCCAGCAGGCACAGGACATACGATTCCAGCGGTGCGCCGGTTTCGCCGACGGCGACCACGCGGCCCGCGTCGTCGCGGCGCACAGGCAGCACGGCATTCATGACGCCCGACGCGACGACGCGCTGGCGACGCAGCGCCATCACGAACGAGTCGACGAGGTAGGGCATGTCCTCGTTCAGGATCAGCAGTGACGTCGACATGCCGCAGCGCCCGTCGGCATAGCGATTCTCCGCGATCTGGCAGCCGTCCGTCGTGCGCTGCGCCACCTGGGCGAAGGCATCCCACAGGATGGCGGCGAGGTTGCGGGGATCGATGCCGGCGAGGTCGTCCTCGTCCAGCGCGCCGATCCAGGCGCCAATCAGCGCGCCCACTTGTTCGGAGGCGTCGGCTGGCTTGTTCTCATTGACCAACGCGAGGGTTTGCGTGCGCAGGTCGTGAGGCATGTCTTTGTTCATTTTTAGCTTCTCCAAAAGCTGGTTGTTGCGCCGGGTTCGGCGCGGCTTGTGGCCACATGTTCCCGGCTGGTACGGACAGGGTTGTCCCGTCCAGATCTCTTATTTAAGCTTCCTGTTCCCGGAAACGATTCGCTATTAAATCATGAAAGGTCGTAAAGACCGGGCAAGCCCAGGATGCGTTCCAGGTCTTCCAGCGCGGCCGCGCACTCGATGGCCAGCTGCGGGTCGGCCAGGTCCTTCGGCTCCACGCGGTCGCGGTAATGACGCTCGACCCACGGCACGAGGCGCGCGTACAGGTCTTCCGTCATCAGCACGCCCTGGTGCATTGCGGCCGCTTCCTCGTCCGTGAGCACCACGCGCAGGCGCAGGCACGCGGGGCCGCCGCCGTTGCGCATGCTCTGGCGCAGGTCGAATTCGATCAACTCGTCGATCGCGCCGTTTCCCGACCTTCCGGATGCCACCAGCTGCTCCAGGTAGCGGGCCACGGTCGCGACCTCGCGGCATTCGTGCGGGACGACGAGCGCCATGCCGCCGTCCGGCTTCGACAGCAACTGGCTGTTGAACAGGTAGCTGGCGACGGCGTCGGCGACGGGAACAAAGCCCGTGTCCACGCGCACGGCGCGCAAATCGGTGCCGGTGACGCCCAGCGCACGGCGCAGCGCTTCCAGCGTGGAGGCTTCGTCGGCAAAGGCCTGCTCGTGGTAGAACAGCACGTTGCCGTTACCGACCGCGATCACGTCATTGTGAAACACGCCCTGGTCGATCACGGCCGGATTCTGCGACGCGAACACGGTGCGTGCCGCGTCCAGGCCGTGCAGGCGGGCGACGGCCTGCGACGCTTCCAGCGTCTGGCGCGCCGGGTATTTCACAGGTGCCGGTGCGGACGGGTCGAACTCGACGCGGCCGTAGACAAAAAACTCGACGCCGGACGCACCGTGGGCGCTGGCGAAGCGCGTGTGGTTGGCGGCGCCTTCGTCGCCGAACGCGGGCGTCGACGGGAGCGGGTCGTGCACGACGAAGCGGTCCGTGTTTGCGAACAGGGCGCGCAGGGTGCGCGTCGCCTGCACGTGTTCTTCCGCGCGGTGCAGCTTGTTGTTCAGGTTCGCGGCGGTGAAGTGCACGCGGCCGTCCGCCGTGTCGGCCGACGGGCTGACGGTGGCGGCGTTCGCCGTCCACATCGGCGATGCGGAGTACGCGCACGCGAGGATCACGGGCGATTCGCGGTAGGCCTGCGCCAGCACGTCGGCGTCCGTGCCGGAAAAGCCGAGACGGCGCAGCAGGCGGAAATTCGGACGCGCCTGCGGCGGCAGCAGGCCTTGCGCGAAGCCGCGCGCGGCCAGCGCGCGCATCTTGGCGAGGCCCTGCAACGCCGCCTGGCGCGGATTCGACGCGCTGCGCACATTGTTGAACGAGGCGACGTTGCCGAACGAGAGGCCGGCGTAGTTGTGCGACGGGCCCACGAGGCCGTCGAAATTGAATTCGCGTGCGTTGCGCATATCGATCAGAAGGTGAGGCCGGGCGACAGCTTGGCCGGCATGTCCAGTTCGGAGGTTTCGATGGACGCGACCGGGTACGCGCAGTAATCGGCCGCGTAATACGCGCTCGGACGATGGTTGCCGGACTTGCCCACGCCGCCGAACGGCGCGGAGCTGGCGGCGCCCGTCGTCGGACGGTTCCAGTTGACGACACCCGCGCGCGCCTTGATGGCGAAGCGCTTCCACAGGTCTTCCGACGGCGACAGCAGCGCGGCGGCGAGACCGTATTCCGTCGCGTTGGCGGCGTCGATGGCGCGGTCGAAATCGGCCACGCGCACGATCTGCAGCAGCGGTCCGAACCACTCTTCGTCCGGGATGCCCTTCGCACCCGTCACGTCGACGATGCCGGCGGTGACGAAGCCCGCGTTCGGGTCGAGCTGGCGCATGCGCAGCAGCACTTTGCCGCCCTGCGCTTCCATCATCTCCTGCGCCTGCACGAGGCGTTTCGCCACGGCGGCCGAGACGACAGGACCCATGAACGGCTGCGGCTCCGCATTCGACGGGCCGACGGCCAGCCTGGCGGCGACTTCCACGAGGCGGTCGATGAATGCCTGTCCCTGCGGGCCATCCTGCACGATCAGGCGGCGCGCGCACGTGCAGCGCTGGCCGGCCGAGATGAACGCGGACATCACCGCATGATGCACGGCCGCGTCCACGTTCTGCACGTCCCACACGACGAGCGGGTTGTTGCCGCCCATTTCCAGCGCCAGCATCTTGCCCGGCTGGCCGCCGAACTGCTTATGCAGCGCGACGCCTGTCTGGCTGCTGCCCGTGAACAGGATGCCGTCCACGTCCGGGTGCTGCGACAGCGCCACGCCGGTCGCGCGGCCGCCGTTCACGAGGTTCAGCACACCCTTGGGCAGGCCGGCCTGTTCCCACAGCTGCACGGTACGCACGGCGGTGCGCGGCGCGTATTCGCTCGGCTTGAACACGAGCGTGTTCCCCGCGATCAGCGCCGGCACGATGTGGCCGTTCGGCAGGTGGCCGGGGAAGTTATAGGGTCCGAAGACACCGAACACGCCATGCGGACGGTGGCGCAGCACGGCGTTGCCGTCGGCGACCCTGGCGGCGGTTTCTCCCGTGCGCGCGGCATGCGACTGCACGGAGATGTCGACCTTGTTGGCCATCGTCGTCACTTCCGTGCGGGCTTCCCACAGCGGCTTGCCCACTTCCTCGGCGATGATCGCGGCGAGTTCCTCGTTGTGCTCCTTCAGGAGGTCGCGGAAGCGCTGGCAGATGGCGATGCGTTGTTCGAGCGGCGTCAGCGCCCAGTCTTCGAACGCGGCGCGCGCGGCTTTCACGGCGCGGTCCACATCCTCTGCCGTGGATTCGTTGCTGGTCCAGGTCTGGCGGCCGGTGGACGGGTCGATCGTGTCGAGCTGCGGACCGGAACCGGCCAGCCATTCGCCGCCGATAAAGTTGGAGACATTAGCCATTGTTCTTCCTTACGTTGAGGGCCAGCGAGCGGATCGGATCGCCCGGCTGGCAATGCAGCAGTTGGAGTTCGCGCACGGATAGCGCGACCTTGCGGCCGCCGTCGCAGGCCTGGGTAAGGACCATGCGAAAATCGTCGAGCTTCGTGTTGGAGACGAGGGTGACTTCGCACTCCCCTTCCGGTTGGCCTTCCTCGGCCGTCGAGAGCACGCTGTCGCGCACGGCGCGCAGCTCGGCCACGCGACCCTGCAGCACGGGGCCCGCGTCGAAGATGTCGACGTAGCCCTCGTAGTGCATGCCTTCCTGCTCCAGCAGCTTCCTCGCCGGCAGCGTGGAGCGGTGCACCTGGCCGATCACGGCCTGCGCGTCTTCCGGCAGGTACGCGACGTACAGCGGCTGGCGCGGCATGAGCTCCGCGATGAAAGACTTCTTGCCGAGCGCCGTGAGGCCGTCGACGTGGTTGAAATCCATCTTGAAGAAGTGGCGGCCGAGGCCTTCGTAGAACGGCGACGTGCCGTCCTCCGCCTGGTAGCCGCGCATCTCGGCGATGATCTTTTCCGTGAACAGGTGCTGGAACTGGGCCATGAACAGGAAGCGGCTCTTGGACAGCCACTTGCCGTTGTAGCCCGTGCGGTATTCCGGCATCAGGAACAGCGAGCACAGTTCCGTGGAACCGGTCAGGTCGTTGGACAGGTACAACGTGTCCATGCGCGTAAACACGCCCAGTTCGCGGCTGGAGTGCACCAGCGTGCCGATGCGGTAGTTATAAAACGGCTCCGTGAGGCCGACGGCGGCCTTGATGGCGCACACGCCGGCCAGGCGGCCGTTGGACGTATCTTCCATCACGAACATGTAGTCGCGTTCCTCGGGCGGGATCGTCTGCGCGAACGATGCCACCGCGGTCTCGACGCGCTCGCCCAGCATGGCGCGGTCCGGCTTCAGCGTGGTCATGCCGCTGCCGACCTGGCGCGCCATCTCGATCAGCGGATCGATGTCGTTCAGGGTGATTGCGCGGATTACGAGCATGGGTTCCTCATGGTTGTGCATCAGATGCGTACGCAGATGACGCTGTCGCCGGTCGCGACGCCGAGTGCCTCGCGTGCCGCGGGCGGCAGGCAGATGGCTTCCGAGCTTTCGGCCGGGTCGCACGGCAGCACGATCGCGCGGAACTTGCGTTCGCTGCTGGCCACCGCGTAATTCACCATCGCGGCCTTGCCGCCGCGCGTGGGCGGCTGCAGCTCGGCGTTCGCGACCTTCTTCACCATCGAACCGGAGAACGACCGCAGCGCGTGCTTGTGCGCCTGCAGGATCGGGCCGCCGTCGAAGATGTCGATGTATTCGTCGGCTTCGAAGCCCTCTTCCGTCAGCAGGTCGAACGCGAGCTCGCCGCTCGGGTGGATCTGGCCCATCACGGCCTGCGCGGGACCGGGCAGCAGCGGCACGTACACGGGGTAGTGCGGCATCAGCTCGACGATCAGCGTGCGGTTACGGGCGCCGCCGATCGTGCGCTCCGCATCGAGGAAGTCCATCTTGAAGAACTTGCGGCCCAGCGCATCCCAGAACGGCGACTGGCCACCCTCGTCGGTGACGCCGGCCAGCGGCACGAAGAAGCGGTCGCCGAAGCGGTGCGGCGCCAGCACGGCATACAGCAGACGGGCACGCGACAGCAGCGCGGCTTCGCGGCCGGCCGTGTCGCGGTGGCGGATGTAGAAGCCGGACAGCTGCGAATACGCAGTCAGTTCCGAGCACAGGGTCAGCGCGTGCACGCTGTGGCTGATGTTCAGGTCGCGCGAGACCTGCTGGATCACATCGTTGCGAAACGCGAAATAGGTGCCGTTCGAGCCGGCCGACGCGTGGATCGCGGCGGTGCCGACCAGCTCACGGCTGTCGACGTCTTCGAGCACGAACAGGTAGGACTCTTCGCTGGGAATGTCGACGTGGGCGGCGAACGACGCCACCGATCGCTCCACGAACGCGGCGATTTTCTCGCGCGTGCGCGGCAGGGTGTGCACTCCCGGCGTGGACGCGGCAAGCAGCGTCTCGAGGGCGCCGACATCCGCTGGTTCTACCGGACGAACTACGTACATGGATTCTCCCGACAAAGGCATCGAACTCACGGAGCCGGCCGGGCTGGGGTGTCCCCCCTTCCGGCCGGGTGGTGCGGTGGTCAGCCGGCGAGGAACGCGTCGGCGGCCTGGCGCATGATGCGGTCGGCTTCCGCGATCTGCTCGTCCGAGACGACCAGCGCCGGTGCCAGGCGGACGACGTCCGGACCGGCGATCAGCAGCATCAGGCCCAGTTTTTCCGCGACCTTGGTGTAGTCCTTCGACTTGCCCTTGTAGCCGTCGGCCATCGGCAGGCCGAGCAGCAGGCCCTTGCCGCGCGGCTTGGTGAACAGCTGCGGGTAGTCGGCGGCCAGCTTTTCCAGGTTCGCGACCACCTTGCCGCTCGCCTCGCGCACGCGCGCCAGGAAGGCCGGCTGGTTGATCTGCTCGATCACGGCCAGCGCCACCGACGTCGCCAGCGGGTTGCCGCCGTACGTCGTGCCGTGGCTGCCGACGGCCAGGTACTGGGCGATCTCGTTGGTGGTCAGCATCGCGCCGATCGGGTAGCCGTTGCCCAGCGCCTTGGCCGAGGTCAGCACGTCCGGGGTCACGCCCACGTTCATGTAGTCGTAGAAGGTGCCGGTACGGCCCACGCCCGACTGCACTTCGTCGAAGACCAGCAGGGCGCCGGTCTTGTCGCACAGTTCGCGCAGCGTTTTGAGGAATTCGATGTCGCCCGGGATCACGCCACCTTCGCCCTGGATCGGCTCGACGATCACGGCGGCCACGTCATCGGTGATGGCGGCGCGTGCGGACTCGATGTCGTTGTAGTTGATGTGGTTGATTTCCGGCGGCAGCGGCTCGAAACCTTCGGTGTACTTCGACTGGCCGCCGACCGACACGGTGAACAGCGTGCGGCCGTGGAACGACGAGTAGCACGACACGATGCGCGACTTGTGCGGGCCGAACTTGCCGTGCGCGTACTTGCGCGCCAGCTTCAGGGCCGCTTCGTTGGCTTCCGCGCCGGAGTTGGCGAAGAAGCAGCGCTCGGCGAACGTCGCCTCGATCAGGGCCGACGCCAGGCGCAGCACCGGCTCGTTCGTGTAGCCGTTGCCGACGTGCCAGAGCGTGTTGGCCTGGCGGGTCAGCGCCTCGACGACGACCGGGTTGCAATGACCCAGGCTCGAGACGGCGATGCCGGAGGTGAAGTCGAGGTAATGCTTGCCGTCCTGGTCCCAGACGTCCAGGCCCGACGCGCGCACGGGTACCATCGCGGCGGGTGCGTAGGTCGGGACGAGCACCTCGTCGAAAGTCTGGCGTGTGACAGGCCGCGTGGCGACACCCGAGTCGAGCTTAGCATTCATGACGTTTTCCTCATCCAAATAAAAGATTGCGCGGACTCCAGCAGCCGCGCCGAGCGACTCATTATAGAGAAGCCAATGATTGCCGTTCTTTCCAAACTGCGACAGGCATTTTCATTTTTGGACGAGCAACAATTGCTCCAATTCGGGGTCAGGTCCCATTTCTTTTCAAACTTCGGCCAAGCAGCGGCGATGCTCGGCCTATGTCGGCCAACATCGGCGACATCGTAAAAATAATGCGCTCTGACCCCGAATTTATTGGCTGAGCTTGCGTTGGCGTTCTTCGCGGGGGGTATTGCCGAACAGGGCGCCGAAGGCGGTGGAGAAGTGGGAGCCGGACGAGAAGCCGCACATCAGCCCCACCTGCACGATGGAGTAGTTGGTGTCGCGCAGCAGCTGGCGCGCCCGTTGCAGGCGCAGTTCGAGGTAGTAGCGCGACGGCAGGCTGCCCAGGTATTGCTTGAACAGCCGCTCCAGCTGGCGGCGGGACACGCCCGCCAGCTGGGCGATGTCGTCGGTCGACAGCGGTTCCTCGATGTTCGCTTCCATCAATGTCACGGCTTCCGTCAGCTTGGGCTGCAACACGCCGAAGCGGGCTTGCAGCGCGACGCGCTGGCGCTCGTCCGGGCCGCGCACGCGGTCGACGCACAGGATTTCCTTCACCTGTGCCTGCACCGTCGCGCCGAACAGCACGTCGACGAGGGTCAGCGCGAAGTCGATGCTGGCCGCGCCGCCGCAGCTCGTCAGGCGGGCGCCGTCGATCTCGTACAGGTGCGGGCTCAGCAGGGCCTGGTCGGCGCGCATGTCGACGTCGGGATACAGCGACCACGGCAACGCGGCGCGCGCACCGTTCAGCGCGCCCGCCTCCGCCAGCCACAGCACCCCGGCGCCGACGCCGCCCCAGCACGGCGCCGCCCGGCAGCGGGCGATGACCGTGCGCAGGTTGGCGGGACGCAAGCCGGCCTCGGCCTCGTCGGCGACAAGGAGCACGAGATGCCAGTGGCGCTGGTCGGCCGCGAATTTGTCGGGGGTGCGCACGTCCACGTGCAGGCGTTCCGGCCCCAGCACCTTGGCAGCGAGGCGCAGCGGCTGCACGAGGCCGGACCACGTCAGCGAATCCGGCTCGCCCGCATGCACGAGCAGCACGCGCAGCGGCGCCTCCTGCGCGAGACGGGATAATTCAACTTGCTGCATGGGGAAAATGAGCGGGACAATGAGGGATCATCACTCGGGGGCGAGCGCGGCGGCCGGCCGGCTTTCGGCATTCCATTGACTGACTATCATACCGGAGATCAACAAAGCCGCGCCGAGCCAGCCCCGGCCGCCCATAGCCTCGCCCAGCCAGAAATACGCGAAGAACGCGGCGCCGCCGGGCTCGAACGCATAGATGACGGCCGCCTCGTTGGCGCTCGTGCGCGCCTGGCCCCAGGCCTGCATCGAGATGATGGCGGCCGTGCACAGCACGCCGAGATAGGCGAAATTCGGCGAATACTGCAGTAACCCATGGCCGATGTAGGTCCAGTAATTCGCCGCATCTTCGACGCCGAGCGCGCCCCGCGGCACCTCGCGCGCGAACAGCCACAGCGCCGCGCACAGGGCGACGGTCCCGATCTGCGCGGCCGTCACGGTCATCAGCCGGTCGGCACGCCGGGTATAGGCTTCCATGACCTTGATGTAGGCGCCGAACGTGAGCGCGGCCAGCAGCGCGAGCGTGTCGCCGCGGCCCCAGCCGCCGCCGCCATCCCAGCACAGCGAGACGAGTCCCGCGATCGCGAGCAGCAGCGCGATGACGATGCGGCGCTCCGGCAGGCGTCCGCCGAGCAGGCCCAGCAGTGGCACGACGAGCACGTTCAGGCCGCAGATGAAGGCATTGCGGTTCGAGGTCGTCAGCGCGAGACCTTCCACCTGGAACAGGTAGCAGAAGAACAGCAGCAAGCCGAGTATGCCGCCCAGCATCACGTCCGTGCGGCGTGCGCGCCACAGGAACGGCGACAAGAGCACCGTCGCGATGGCGAAACGGGTCAGAATGATCCAGACGGGAGAAAAGTATGCCGTCAGTTCCTTCATCGCGGGAAATGTCGTCCCCCACACGAGGACGACGACGACGAGAGCAAGGATGCCGCGCAGATGCTGGGTCATGGGTGTGAAAAAAGTCTGGCAAGATTGCTATGGTAACGGACGCGGCCGCAACGACGAAGACTGGGGCCAGTCCGCGCTGGCGGCTATAATCGTTTCATGGGTGAACGATATCTGAAGAGTGTGCGCCTGCTGGCCGAATGCCTGCAAGGGTTCGAGCGCTTCGTCGCCGAACCGGTGCGCCGGCATGGGCTGACGCATCCGCAATTCGACATCATCGCCACCCTCGGCAACACGCCCGGCATGACTTACAAGGAACTGGGCGAGCGGACCCTGATCACGAAGGGGACGCTGACCGGCGTCATCGACCGCCTCGAGCAGAAAGGACTCGTGGAACGCGCGCGCAATTGCGACGACAAGCGCTCGTTCCTCGTGCGCCTGACGGCGGATGGGGATACCCTGTTCCGCAACGTGTTTCCGGCCGTGGTTGCACACGGCAAGCAGCTGTTCGCCGATTATGGCGACGGCGATTTCGAACAACTTGACCACGCGCTGCGCCGCCTGCGCACCCGGCTCGATGCGCCGGACCTGGTCACACCGGGCGGGCATGTTCCCGCCAACGAAGGATGATATGAATACAGCACTACTGGAAGGCAAAAAGCCGCCTCATTTCGACAAGCACATCATCGGCAACCTGCTGCTGGACGTGGCATCGCCCGCCGAAGTGCGCGAGGAACCGATGGTGATCGGCGTGCGCAACGATGACGGCGAGATCTACCGCCTGATCGGCGCCGCCACCCTGAACAGCTTCATGAACGCGGTCGAGGAATTGTTCGACCTCGGCCTGATTGATGAGCTGCAGGACACCGAGGAACCGAAAGACGGCTGCGACGCCATTTTCAGCGAACCTTGAGGAAAGCCGGGGGGTATAATTTTTTCCCATGGACAGAATCGACGCCCTCAAGAGCATTGCCGCGCAGGCCGGGCGCGGCGACCTCCACTTCCCTACGCACGTCGACGCGACGCTCAAGCTGCAGCGCGCGCTGACCGACCCGGATTGCCACATCGACGAAGCGGCGCGCCTCGTGCAGACGGAGCCGCTGCTGGCCGCGCGCACCGTCGCCATCGCCAACTCGGCCGCCTATAACCGCTTCGGCAACGACATCACCAACGTCAAGGCGGCCGTGCAGCGCGTGGGCTTCCGGACGCTGGGCGCGCTCGCTGCCGCCGTCATCGTGCGCCAGCTCGCGAGCGAAATCCACGACCCCGAACTGCGCGCCAAGGCCGATCAGCTCTGGCTGCACTCGACCCACGTGGCCGCGCTGTCGCAGGTGATCGCGCGGCGCGTATCGTTCGTCGATCCGGAAACGGCCATGTTCGCCGGCATCGTGCACGAGGTCGGCGGCTTTTATTTGCTGTCGCGCGCGCCCGAGTTCCCGGGCCTGCTGGACGGCGGCGCCGACGAATGGATCGAGCATGGCGAAACGGCCATCGGCCGCGGCGTCCTGCTCAAGCTCGGCGTGCCGGCCCCCGTGATGGGTGCGATCGAAGCGCTGTGGAACGGCATGCGCGCCCTGCCGCCGGAAACGCTGGGCGACACGCTGCTGCTGGCGAACGACCTGTCTCCCGTCGGGTCGCCGCTGCTGGAACGCGATCCCGGCGTGTCCGGCATGCAGGTCAGCGCCACCATCGACTTCGCCGTCGGCGAAGGCACGCTGAAAACCATCCTCCAGGAATCGGAGGACGAAGTTCACAGCCTGACGGCCGCCCTGGCCTGATCCCTGTTCCTCACATGGATACCGGCCGCTGCATGCGGCCGGCGTCGTTTCGTGCATGATGACTTTCGAGTCACTTACTTTCATCTTGTTACATTCCTTACCGTTTAAGAACTTCTCTTAGGGAAACATGGTGCTATCTTGGCCATATTGCGATTCACGACGAATCGCGAGCCCGAGAACACCCAAGGAGTGAAACCATGAAAAAACTGCTGCTCGCACTGATCGCCACGTCCGCCGTCGCCGGCGCCGCCCAAGCCCAGACCACCGCGCCGCACGCCTACGTCGGCATCGGCGCCGCCACCGCGGACAACAAGTCGACCGACGACTACCACACGAGCGCCAAGATCTACGGCGGCTATGAATTCGACCAGAACTGGGGCGTCGAAGCCGGCTACACGAACTTCGACAAGCAGGACACTTCCATCGGCAACGTAAAAGGTTCCGGCACCTATGTCGCCGGCAAGTACAGCATGCCGCTGGGCGAGCGCTTTACCGGCTACGGCAAGCTGGGCGTGTCGTACAACGAGCGCAAGTACAGCAGCAGCACGCTGGGTCAGGTCAACAGCTACGACACCGGCCTGTACGGCGGCGTCGGCGTCGAGTACAAGCTGAACCAGAACCTGGCCCTGAACGCCGAGTACGAGCGCTACGGCAAGGACAAGGCGTTCGGCGCCAAGGCCGACGTCTACACCGTCGGCCTGAAATACGGTTTCTAATCTCCCTCCCCGGACCCGGCAACGGGTCTGCTGCACCGGCGTCGTCCCTGCGCAAGCATGGACGACGTTTTTTATTTGCAAAATGGGCAAAAAAAATGCCCGCTCCAGGGAGCGGGCAAAGTCCAAAACTAGGGATGTCCTGAAAGAGACGAGTCCATCTTAGTTCCCCTGGCCCGGGCACTCTGTGCGTTAACACACATTTGTTAAATATTTTGACTAATTTGTGGCTCATCGCAAAAGGACCGAGCCAGCCTGGTTGGATTGAACCGATACAATCCGAACTTTCCAGTTCAATCTCGGTTCGCATGGACACAATACACGAGCAATCCCAGGTCAATGCCAATGACTTGACCTACCGCAGCGGTGTGGCGGCGCGCCTGGCGGGCCTGTCGGTGGAAACCCTGCGCGTATGGGAACGGCGCTACGACCTGTCGGGCACGCGCCGCTCGGCCAGCGGCCAGCGGCTGTACACCGCGGACCAGGTGCAGCGCCTGGGCCTGCTGAAACAGCTGGTCGACCGCGGCCATCCCATCGGCCAGCTGGCCCATTTGTCCACGGACGAATTACGCACGCTGGGCGGCGGCGGCGCGCCGCGCGACGGGGTGCTTGTGCGGCCCGTCGACGTCGTCGTCATCGGCCTGGGCCTCGCGCGCCGGATCGCCGCGAGTCCGCGCGACACCCTGCTGCTGAACGTACAGGCCAGTTGCTCGCGTTTCGAACCAGCCGACTGCCTGGGGCCGGACCTGCGCACCGAGGTGCTGCTGGTGGAATTGTCCGAGCTCGACGAACACGCGATCCCGATGATCCAGGCGGCCAGCGATGCCCTGCACGCGGCGGCCGTCGTCGTGCTGTACCGCTTCAGCCCGAGCGCGGCCATCCGCGCACTGCGGGCCCAGGGCTGGCTGGTGGCGCGCGTGCCATCCGAGATGGGTGAGCTGGTGCCGCTGTGCCGGCAGGCGCTGGAAGGACAGCATCTGCCCGCCCGCGCCGCCGGTTGCCCGCCCGCGGGGCCGCGCTTCGACGAAGAGACGCTGGCCGGCATCACGGGCGCCAGCAGCGCGCTGGCCTGCGAATGCCCGCGCCACATGGCGGAACTGCTGCTGATGATCGGCAGCTTCGAGCGCTACAGCGCCCAGTGCGCGTCGCGCAACAGCGCGGATGCGCACGTGCACCTGGACCTCCACCAGTCCGCCGGCCAGGCCCGCATGATCCTCGAGGCGGCGCTGGAGCGGCTGGCGCGCGCGGAAGGAATCCCGCTGCCGCCGCCGGCCTGACAAAAAAAAACCCGCTCCTTGCGGGAGCGGGTGAAGTCCAAAACTAGGGATGTCCTGAAAGAGACGAGTCCATCTTACGGCCGCCTTATGTCGGCGCTCTGTGCGCTGTTTCACACAAAGTAAAAAAACAAAAGCCGCCACGGCCAGGCCGGGCGGCTTTTACTGTTTCGGAGACGACGCGTAGTTACACGACGGCGCCGTCCGTTTCGTCCTTGGCCTTGATCGGCTTGATCAGGTCTTCGCGCTTGACGCCCAGCCACATGGCGATGGCGGCCGCCACGAACACGGACGAGTAGATACCGAACAGGATACCGATGGTCAGCGCGATCGCGAAGTAGTGCAGCGTCTGGCCGCCGAAGAACAGCATCGACAGGACCATCATCTCGGTACAGCCGTGGGTGATGATCGTACGCGAGATCGTGCTCGTGATCGCGTGGTCGATGACCTGGGTCACGGTCAGCTTGCGCTCCTTGCGGAAGGTCTCGCGGATCCGGTCGAAGATCACGACCGATTCGTTCACGGAGTAACCCAGCACGGCCAGCACGGCGGCCAGCACGGTCAGCGAGAATTCCCACTGGAAGAAGGCGAAGAAGCCCAGGATGATGACGACGTCGTGCAGGTTGGCGACGATCGCGGCCACCGCGAACTTCCATTCGAAGCGCACGGCCAGGTAGATCATCACGCCGACGACGACCATGATCAGGGCGTTCAGGCCGTTCTGCGCCAGCTCGTCGCCGACCTGCGGGCCGACGAATTCGACGCGCTGCTGGCTCAGCACTTCCGCGCCCGCCGCGTTGACGCAACTGGTGCGGGCGACTTTCTCGCCCTTGTCGGTGGTCTGCTCGATCTGCTTCGGCGTACCGGCTTCCGCCGCGCACAATGCGTTGAACACCGTGGCCGACGTGCTCGAACCGGGGGTACCCTGGCGGATCGGCAGGCGCAGCATGATGTCCTGCGCGGTGCCGAACGTGGCCACTTCCGGCTGCTCGAAGCCCAGCTTTTCAAGGCTGCGGCGGATCTTTTCCTGGTCGGCCGCGTGCGGGTAGCGCAGTTCCATCACGGTACCGCCCGTGAACTCGACCGAGAAGTGCAGGTGCTTGGTCACCAGGAAGAACACCGCGGCGACGAAGGTCAGCGCCGAGATCACGTTGAAGATCAACGCGTGGCGCATGAACGGGATGTCCCGTTTAATCTTGAAAAATTCCATGGTCTACCCCGGTTATCCTTTCTTGACGGCCGCCTTGGCCGCGGCGGCATCCGCGTTCCACACGGTGCCGATGGCGATCTTGCCGAGCTTTTTCTTGCGGCCGTACCACAGGTTCACGACGCCGCGCGACAGGAACACGGCCGAGAACATCGACGTCAGGATGCCCAGGCAGTGCACGACGGCGAAGCCGCGCACGGCGCCCGAGCCGAACACCAGCAGCGCCAGGCCGACGATGAGGGTCGTCACGTTCGAGTCGAGAATGGTCGCCCACGCATGGCTGAAGCCGGCCGAGATGGCCGCCTGCGGTGTGTTACCCGCACGCAGCTCCTCGCGGATGCGTTCGTTGATCAGCACGTTGGCGTCGATCGCCATACCCAGCGCCAGCGCGATTGCCGCGATACCCGGCAGGGTCAAGGTTGCGCCCAGCATCGACAGCAGGGCCAGCAGGAACAGCAGGTTGCAGGCCAGCGCCACGACGCTGAAGAAGCCGAACAGTTGGTAGTAGATGATCATGAAGATCGCGATCGCCACGAAGCCCCACAGCGTGGAATGCAGGCCCTTGGCGATGTTCTCGGCGCCCAGCTGCGGACCGACGACGCGTTCCTCGACGAATTCCATCGGAGCCGACAGCGCGCCGGAGCGCAGCAGCAGCGCCAGCTCGGCGGCGGCTTGCGGGCTGGCCATGCCGGTGGTCTGGAAGTTCGCGCCGAATTCGCTCTGGATGGTCGCGACCTGCAGCACGTTGTACTTGCCTTTTTCCTTCAGCAAGGTGGCCATGCGCTTGCCGACGCGCTCGCGCGTCATGGCGCGCATCTTGCGGCCGCCTTCGGCGTTCAGCTCGATGTTCACGGCCGGACGCTGGTTCTGGTCGAAGCCGGCGACGGCGTTGATGACCGAGTCGCCGCTCACGAGAACGTCCTTCGACACGACGACCGGCGCGCCGGCGCCTTCGGTGAACAGTTCCGAATTCAGCGGGATCGCGGCGGACAGCTCGGTGCCCGGGGTGACGGTATCGTCGGTCACGCGGAATTCCAGCGTGGCGGTGCGGCCGATGATGTCCTTCGCGTGGGCGACGTCCTGCACGCCCGGCAGCTGGACGACGATGCGGTCGCGGCCCTGTTGCTGGATCACGGGCTCGCTCACGCCCAGTTCGTTGATACGCTTGCTCAGCGCGGCGATGTTCTGCTTGACGCCCTCTTCCACCACGCGCTGCAGCGCGGCCGGTTTCAGGGTGACGATCAGCTTCAGGTCGGAACCGTCGGCAGCATCCGAGAACGCCAGGTCGGCATTCTGGGCGCCCAGCGCGTTGCGCGCCTGCGTGCGGGTGGCTTCGTCGCGGAACTTGACCTCGACGTTGTTGCCGACGCGGTCGATGCCGGCGTGGCGGATGTTCTTGTCGCGCAGCTCGCTGCGGACGCTGGACAGGACGCTCTTGATGCGGGTTTCCTGCACGGCCTTGGAATCCACCTGCAGCAGGAAGTGCACGCCGCCGCGCAGGTCGAGGCCCAGGTTCAGCGGCTTGGCATTGATGGCCTGCATCCAGGCCGGCGTGTTCTTGACCAGGTTGACGGTGACGATGTAATCGGGGTCGGCCGGGTCACGGTTCAGGTCGCGCTCCAGCGCCGCCTTTGCCTTGAACTGGATATCGGGGGACGCGAAGCGCGCGCGCACCGAAGCGCTGTCGCCCGAGCCTTCCAGACCCACGGCGTCGGCAGGGATACCGTCGCGCTTGAGCGCTTCGGCAACCCGGGCGGCCGTGTCGCTGTTGACCTTGACTGTCGCCTTGGAGGTCGTCACCTGCAGGGCCGGCGAATCGACGAAATAGTTGGGCGCCGTGTACAGCAGGCCAATCAGCACTGTCACGAGGATCAGTATGTACTTCCAGAGGGGGTAACGATTCATGATGTTCCAGCGTTCAGGATCGGGCGGGAAGCGCGGCGTTCTGGCCGCGCGGCCGGATTACAGGGACTTCAGCGTGCCCTTCGGCAGCAGCGCGGTCACGGCGTTCTTCTGCACGACCACTTCGGTGCCGGCCGCCACTTCGACGGTCACGTACGTGTCGGTCACCTTGACGACGCGGCCCAGCATGCCGCCGACCGTGATGACTTCGTCGCCCTTGGCCAGCGCGTCCATCATGGTTTTCAGTTCTTTCTGGCGCTTCTGCTGCGGACGGATCATGAGGAAGTACATGACCACGAACATCAGGATCAGCGGGGCGAACGTGGTGAGGTTACCCATCAGACCCGGATCGGCTGCACCGGCGGTTTGCGCGTAAGCGTTGGAAATGAACACAAGGACTCCGATTATGAGATGAAAAAACAAGCGCTGTATTCTAGCACCGGCAAACTGGCAACAGCCAGTTTCCCGCCATGTGGGAACTGGCATGCCAAATTGCAAGATGTTATCGGAAATTTAATGCTTTACACGCCGCGGGCGCGGTCCGCGTTGAACTGCAGGCGGAAGGCGTGGAACCGGTCCGCATCGATGGCGTCGCGGATCTCCTGCATGAGGTTCAGGTAGTAATGCAGGTTGTGGATGGTGTTCAGGCGCGCGCCCAGGATTTCCTTGGAGCGGTGCAGGTGGTGCAGGTAGGCGCGCGAGAAATTCTTGCAGCAGTAGCACGAGCACGACTCGTCCAGCGGCGACTGGTCGTCCTTGTAGCGGGCATTCTTGATCTTGAGGTCGCCGAAGCGGGTGAACAGCCAGCCGTTGCGCGCGTTCCGGGTCGGCATCACGCAGTCGAACATGTCGACGCCGTTCGCCACGCCTTCCACGAGATCTTCCGGCGTGCCGACGCCCATCAGGTAGTGCGGCTTGTTTTCCGGCAGGCGCGGGCCGACGTGCTGCAGCACGCGCATCATGTCTTCCTTCGGCTCGCCCACCGACAGGCCGCCGATGGCGAGACCCGGGAAGTCGATCTCTTCCAGGCCCGCGAGCGATTCGTCGCGCAGGCGCTCGTACATGCCGCCCTGGACGATGCCGAACAGCGCGTTCGGGTTCTCGCCCTTGTTAAATTCGTTCATCGAGCGCTGGGCCCAGCGCAGCGACATGCGCATCGACTTGGCCGCTTCCTCGGCCGTGGCCGGGCGGCCGTCGATCTCGTACGGCGTGCACTCGTCGAACTGCATGACGATGTCGGAATTCAGCGAGCGCTGGATCTGCATCGAGATCTCGGGCGACAGGAACAGGCGCGAGCCGTCGATGGGCGACGCGAACTTCACGCCCTCTTCCGTGATCTTGCGCATCGCGTCCAGCGAAAACACCTGGAAGCCGCCGGAGTCGGTCAGGATCGGCTTGTCCCAGCCCATGAAGCCATGCAGGCCGCCGAACTTGTCCATGACGTCCGTGCCCGGGCGCAGCCACAGGTGGAACGTGTTGCCGAGGATGATCTGCGAGCCCACTTCCTTCAGCTCGTTCGGCGCCATCGCCTTGACGGAGCCATAGGTCCCGACGGGCATGAAGATCGGCGTCTCGATGGTGCCGTGGTTCAGTTTCAGACGGCCGCGGCGCGCGTGCGACAGGCCGCTCGTGTCTTTTTTAAGAAGGGTAAATTCGAGCATGGTTCAATTCCTGGTGGCGCGTGATGGCGTCGTGAGCAGCATCGCGTCGCCATAGCTGAAGAAGCGGTATTCGCTGGCGATCGCGTGCGCGTATGCCTTGCGGATCTCGTCGTAGCCGGCGAAGGCCGAGACAAGCATCATCAGCGTCGACTTGGGCAGGTGGAAGTTGGTGATCAGGCGGGTTACCGTCTTGAACAGGTAACCCGGCGTGATGAACAGGTTGGTGTCGCCGCTGCCGGCCGCGAGGGCGCCCGACTGCGACGCCGATTCCAGCGCGCGCAGCGACGTCGTGCCGACGGCGACGACGTCACGGCCGGCTGCCTGCGCGGCGCGCACGGCGTCGACGGTCTCTTGCGGGATCGTGTACCACTCGCTGTGCATCTTGTGCTCCGCGAGATTCTCGACACGCACGGGCTGGAACGTGCCGGCGCCCACGTGCAGCGTCACGTACGCGATGCGCACGCCCTTGGCCGCGACCTTGTCGAGCAGCGCCTGGTCGAAGTGCAGGCCGGCGGTCGGCGCGGCGACGGCGCCCGGTTCCTTCGAATAGACGGTCTGGTAACGCTGCTCGTCGAAATCGTCGGCGTCATGCTCGATGTACGGCGGCAGCGGCAGGCGGCCGTGGGCCTCGATCAGCTCGAACACGTCGCCGTCGAAGCGCAGCGTGAAGAATTCGCCGGCGCGCTCGCCGACGCCGACCTCGAACGCGTCGGCCAGGCGGATGCGCGAACCGGGCTTCGGCGACTTCGACGCGCGCACCTGAGCGAGCACCGTGCGCGGGTCGAGCACGCGCTCGACGAGCACCTCGACCTGGCCGCCGGTATCCTTCTGGCCGAAGAAGCGCGCCTTCAGCACCCGGGTGTTGTTCATCACGAGCGTGTCGCCGGCCTGCAATTGGTCGACGATGCCGGAGAATTGACGGTCGGTGATGCGGTCGCCGTCCAGCTGCAGCAGGCGCGACGCGCTGCGGTCGGGCAGCGGCACCTGGGCGATGCGCTCGGGCGGCAGGTCGAAATCGAAGTCGGAGAGGGAGTACGTTTTGCTCATCTGGGAAAAACTCGTCGAGCCGCCTTACAATATGGGCTACAGCGTGCGGCGAACCCATTATTTTACACCCGGATTCCGGCCGGCGGGCGCAGGCCATAACCGTTATGCCCAAATCCTGATAAGCCGACAACACGCGCCAACGAACCGCCATGCCAGCCACGAATGCCAAACCGGCGGCCAAAGCCGCAGCCAAACCCGCAGCAAAAAGCATCGAGAGCAAGCTCGCCAAGCTCGGCCTGCGCACGGACATGGACCTCGTCCTGCACCTCCCCATGCGCTACGAGGACGAGACGCAGATCGTCCCCATCCGCGAAGCCTGCCTGCGCGGCGGCCACGTGTCGCAGGTCGAGGGCGTCGTCACGAAGAACGAAATCGCCTATAAACCGCGGCGCCAGCTGCTGGTGACCATCGCCGACGACACGTCCGACATCCAGCTGCGCTTCATGAATTTCTACGGCAGCCAGGTGAAACAGTTGGCCGAGGGCACGCGCGTGCGCGCCCGCAGCGAGGTCCGGCACGGCTTCTTCGGCGCCGAAATGGTCCACCCGGTGTACAAGATCGTCAACGAGGGCGCGCCGCTCCCGAACTCCCTCACGCCCGTGTACCCGGCCGGCGAAGGCCTGTCGCAGACGATATTGCGGCGCGCGATCGCCGACGCGATGAAGCGCGTGGACTGGACCGACACCGTGCCGCGCGCCGTGCGCGAGAAACTGAACCTGGCCGAGTTCCAGCCGGCCGTGCGCCTGCTGCACTACCCGCCGCCGGACGTCGACGAACACGCGCTGACGGAACGCAGCCACCCTGCCTGGACGCGCGTGAAGTTCGACGAACTGCTCGCGCAGCAGCTGTCGCTGAAACGCGCGCAGCAGGCCCGGCGCGAAAAAGGCGCGCCGGTGCTGGGCGCGGTCGGCGCATTGTCGTCGTCGTTTCTGGAAGCCTTGCCGTTCAAGCTGACCAATGCGCAGCAGCGCGTGGTCGAAGAGATCCGCCGCGACCTGCGCGAGGACTACCCGATGCAGCGCCTGCTGCAGGGCGACGTCGGCAGCGGCAAGACGGTCGTCGCGGCGCTCGCGGCCGCGCAGGCCATCGACAGCGGCTTCCAGGCCGCGCTGATGGCACCGACGGAGATCCTGGCCGAGCAGCACTTCCGCAAGATCGCCGCGTGGATGGAACCGCTGGGCGTGAAGGTCGCGTGGCTGACGGGCAGCCTGAAAAAGAAGGAAAAGACGGCGGCCAGCGAGATGGCGGAATCGGGCGAAGCGCAGCTCGTGATCGGCACGCATGCCCTGATCCAGGACACGGTGCAGTTTGCGAAGCTGGGCCTCGTGCTCGTCGACGAACAGCACCGCTTCGGCGTCGGCCAGCGCCTCACCCTGCGCAACAAGGGCTCCGACGGCCTGGTCCCGCACCAGCTGATGATGTCCGCGACGCCGATCCCGCGCACGCTGGCGATGACGTACTACGCCGACCTGGAAGTCTCCGTCATCGACGAACTGCCGCCCGGCCGCACGCCGATCGTCACGCGCGCGATCGACCAGAACCGGCGCGACGAAGTGATCGAACGCGTGCACGCGGCCGCGCAGGAAGGCCGGCAGGTCTACTGGGTCTGTCCGCTGATCGAGGAATCGGAAGCGCTGCAGCTGCAGACGGCCACGGAGACGTACGAGACACTGGCGGAAGCCCTGCCCGACCTCGTCGTCGGCCTCGTGCATGGCCGCATGAAGCCGGCGGAAAAACAGGTGATCATGGATGCGTTTTCCGCGGGCGAGGTTCACGTGCTCGTGGCGACGACGGTGATCGAGGTGGGCGTGGACGTGCCCAATGCGTCGCTGATGGTGATCGAGCACGCCGAGCGTTTCGGCCTGTCGCAGCTGCACCAGTTGCGCGGCCGCGTGGGCCGCGGTTCGGCCGCCAGCGTGTGCCTGCTGCTGTATCAGAGCCCGCTGGGGCCCGTCGCCAAGCAACGCTTGATGACGATGCGCGAGACGACGGACGGCTTCGAGATCGCGCGGCGCGACCTGGAAATCCGCGGCCCCGGCGAATTCCTCGGCGCGCGCCAGTCCGGCCAGGCGATGCTGCGCTTCGCGAACCTGGAGACGGACCAGTGGATCGTCGAGCAGGCGCGCGACGTGGCGGCGTGGCTGCTCGAGTCCGACCGCCCCGAGCTTGATGCGATCGTCGATGCGCACCTGCAGCGCTGGCTGGGCGGGCGCGAGGAGTTTTTAAAGGTGTAACAGGCGGATTACTTCGTCGCTGCCGGCGCCGTCGTATCGGCCGCCGCATCCTTCGCGGCTTCCTTCGTTTCGGCCTTCTTCGCGTGCCTGGTCTTCTTCACGTGCTTCGTGGTCTTCTTCGCTTCCTGCTTCTCGTGCGTCGCTTCGGCCTTGGCGACGGCGGGCGGCGTGGCCGAATCCGGCGTGGTCGTCTGGGCCGGGGCCGGCGTCTGGGCGAAAGCTGCGGTGGCGAACAGGCCGGCGATCAGGGTGGCGATGGTCTTTTTCATGATGAAGGGTCCTCGTGGTTTCGGGTGGTCAGTGATGCACGTTTGCGTCTCACTTGTGCCTGAAAACGCCCCACCCCGCCCCGCTGTTGACGCGATTTACAAACACTTACAGCTCGGCCGTTTGCGCCAGCACCGCCTCGATCCGCGCCAGCCGCGGCGCCACCATCTCGCGGTAGCGCGCCACGAGCTCCGCCCCGGCGCCCTGCGGCGAGCCTGCATCGAACGGCGGCTGCGGATCGTATTCGAGCGCCAGCTGGATCGTGCGCGCGGCGTCTTCGCCCGCCAGCTCGGCCGCCAGCGCGAGGCCGAAGTCGATCCCCGCCGTCACGCCGCCGCCCGAGATCCGGTTGCGGTCGCGCACGATCCGCTCCGCGACGGGTACGGCGCCGAAACGCGTCAGGAACGGCAACCAGATCCAGTGACAGGCAGACCGGTAGCCGTCGAGCAGCCCGGCCGCGCCCAGCACGAGCGAGCCGTTGCACACGGACGTAACGTAGTGTGCGTGTTCTCCCTGGCGGCGCAGGAAGGCCAGCGTGGCGGCATCGCCGAACAGGTCCTCGATGCCGAAGCCGCCCGGCACGCACAGCACGTCCAGCGGCGGGCAGTCGTCGAACGTCGTGGTCGGGTTGATCGTGAAGCCGACGTCGGTCGGCACCGGGTCGCGCGTCTTCCACACGAGGTGCACCTGGGCGCCGGGGACGCGGCTCAGGATCTGGGCGGGACCGGTCAGGTCGAGCTGGGTCACGCGCGGGAACAGCAGGAATCCGATGTGCAGGGTAGTGGTCATGGCAGGCTCCGTTGTCGTTGAAGATGACGTCATTCTAGGAACCGGCTACCATTGGCAGCAATGTCAAACTTGTGTCGATTCCTGCCATGCCTTCCACATCGCGCCAGGTTGCACTGATCACGTTCGACGACGTCCAGGTGCTCGACGTCACCGGGCCCGCCGCCGTGTTCGGCGCCGCCAACGACGCCGCCGGCCGCACGTTTTACCGCGTGCATATCCTGTCGCCGCAAGGCGGCCACGTGACGAGCAACTGCGGCCTCGCGGTCGTGACAAAGCCGCTGGCCAGCGTGAAACCGGGCGCCATGGACACCGTGCTGATGGCCGGCGGGAGCAAGCGCGGCCTGCAGGCGCTCGCACGGGACGCGGCCGCGCAGGCGTGGCTGCACCGCGCCTGCGCCCGCGCGCGCCGCTACGGCTCCGTGTGCACGGGCGCTTTCGCGCTGGCCGCGTGCGGCCTGCTGGACGGCAAGCGCGTCGCCACGCATTGGGAAGCGACGAACATCCTCGGGCGCAACCATCCCGGCGTCGAGGTCGACGCGAACGCGCTGTACGTGGAGGATGGCCGCGTGTGGACGTCGGCCGGCGTCACCACCGGCATCGACATGTGCCTGGCGCTCGTCGCGCGCGACCTGGGCGACGGCGTCGCCAACGCCATCGCGCGCCGGCTCGTGCTGTATGCGCGCCGGCCCGGCTACCAGTCGCAGTTCAGCACCGTGCTGGCGGCGCAGGAAAAAGCGGACAGCCCGTTCGCGGACCTCGTCGACTGGATCCGCACGCACCTGGACGGAGAACTCGACGTGGCCAGCCTGGCGGCGCGCGCGGGCATGTCGCCGCGCACCTTCCACCGCCGCTTCACGGACGCGCTGGGCGAAACGCCCGCGCGCTTCGTCGAGACGCTGCGCCTCGACCACTCGCGTGCGCTGTTGCAGACGTCCATGGCGCTGAAGACGGTGGCCGCGCAGGCGGGCTACGCGACGCCGGGCCAGCTGTCGAAAGCGTTCGCGCGCCGGTTCGGTGTCAGCCCGGGGCTGTTTCGTGCGATGCAGGCGGAATAAAAAAGCCCGCATCGCGCGGGCTTCGTAAGGAGGGCTACAAAGTTACTGGGTAACCGGTGCGGCCGGTGCAGCTTCCGGTGCCGGGGTAGCCGGCGTGGCAGGAGCAGCCGGGGTCGCCGGAGCAGCCGAGGCGTCCGACGTGCCCGAGGTACCCGAGCTGCCCACGGCAGCCGACGAGGCCGGAGCGGCCGGGGTAGCCGGCGTGGCCGGAGCCGCTGCATCGGCGGGCGCCGGTGCCGTCGTGGCGGCCGTGTCTTCTTTCACGGCATGCTTCGTCTTGGCTTTGGCATGCTTGGCGCTGGCTTTTGCTTCCTTGGCGTGGGTCTTGGCCGTCTTTGCATCGGCGTGCGCTTCCTTCACGTCGGCTTGCGCGGCCCTGGCTTCAGCCGGTGCTGCCTTCGTCTCGGTCTTCGTTGCCTTCACATTGGCGTTGTCGACCAGCACCGCTTGCTTGGGAGCAGGCGCCTGGGCGAAAGCTGCGGTGGCGAACAGGCCGGCGATCAGGGTAGCGATGGTTTTTTTCATGATGAAGGGTCCTCTTGGTTGTCGGTCAATATGCACATCGTTGTGTGTGACTTATGCCATCAACGAGCCCTGCCGTCCGTGTGTTGACGAACTTTACAAACGGTTACGTGGTTGACAGATACTTACAAGCGATGCAACGATTTCCCATTGCCAACTAAGGACGCCGATGCCGGCTCCCGCACCGGTTGGTCGCATTCTCGGCCGTGCTGGCGGGGATGCCGGACACGCCGGATGTGGTGCGGCTTCCGGTCAGCGACCCGCGCGCGAGGACGAGCGTCACCCGCACCACCTGGAAGCGGCGTGGGACCTCTTTCGCGAGAAGCGGGCGGCACCTGTGGCATGATCACGGATTTACCCGTCCGTACAACATGAACTCAAGTCATCATACCGATGCGGTCGTCGTGGGCGGCGGCATCGCCGGCCTGGCGATCAGCCGGCAATTGCACAAGGCAGGCATCGACGTCGTCACGCTCGAACGGCGCGCGGCATTTGCGAACGAAGGGTTCGCGATCAACCTTCCCGGTAACGCGATCGCAGCGCTGGATGAAATGGGATTGGGCGAAAGGATCGCCACGCTGGGCCGCCCGACGAAGCGGCGCGAATACCGTGACCATCGCGGCCGGATCCTGTTCGACATCGACGAGGACGCGTTCTGGGGACAGGCGCACCGGCCCCGCTGCGTGAAGCGGAACGCGTTGATGGATATGCTGCGCGAGGGTCTTCCCGACACGGTATTCCGCATGTCGAGCCAGGTCGAGGGCATTGCCATGGATGCGTCTGGAGTGTCCGTGACGACCTCCGGCCAGGAGGCGTTCACCGGCCGGATCGCGATCGGCGCGGACGGCGTGCATTCGCGCACGCGGGCACTCGTGTTTCCCGATGCGGCCACGCGCGCCGCCATGCTATCGCCATCGAGCTGGCGTTTCCTCGCGCCCGATCCCGGCATCGATTGCTGGACGGTGTGGGCCGGGCCGTCCGGGCTCTTCCTGCTGATCCCGCTGGGGAACGGCGAAGTCTATGGTTGGGCCAGCAGCGACATCGACGCCGGTCACGGCCTCGCGGAGGTGTTCCGTCAGTTCCCGCCCGAGGTGCGGCGTACGGCCGGCTTCCTCGACGCGCATCCCGACAGCGTCCACCATTCGCCGCTCGAGGAAGTCCGGATTCCGTCGTGGGGCAACGAGCGCGTCGTGCTGATCGGCGATGCCGCCCACGCCACGGCGCCCGTCTGGGCCCAGGGCGGGGCACTGGCATTCGAGGATGCGAACGCATTGTCCGCCATCCTCGCGGGTAGTACCGACTGGTCGCAGGCGGCGGCACGCTTCGAAGCGGCCCGGCGTGAACGTGTCGCCCACGTGCAGGCGATGACGGACAAGATGTCGAAGGCGGCCCGCCTGCCGGCGGCCATCCGGAACCTGCTGCTGCCGTTCGTCGGCCCGAAGAGCTACCGGGCCACGTATGCGCCACTGCGCCCGCAAGGCGCACCTGCGTGAATAAAAAAGCCCGCATCGTGCGGGCTTTCTGACGGCGTAACGAACCGGTTACTTGGTCGCGGCGGCGACGGTCGCGGCCTTGTGTTCGGCCTTCACTTCGGCCTTGTGCTCGGCCTTGGCATGCTTGGCGTCGGCTTTCGCTTCCTTCACGTCGGCCTTGGCTTCCTTGACGTCGGCCTTGGCGTCAACCTTGGCTTCCTTCACGTCGGCCTTGGCTTCCTTCTTGGCTTCCTTGACGTCGGCTTTCGCGGCGGCTTTCGTTTCCTTCACTTCAGCCTTGGCGGCCTGCTTCTCCTGCTTGGCTTCGACCTTGGCCGCGGCCGGCGTGGTGGCGGCAGGCGCGGGCGCCTGGGCGAAGGCAGCGGTTGCGAACAGGCCGGCGATCAGGGTAGCAATGGTCTTTTTCATGATGAAGGGTCCTCAGAGTTTTTGGGGTTCGGTGCACGTCGTTTTGCGCTGCACTTGTCCCTAAAACGCGGCCGTTCGCTCGCCTGTTGACGGGCTTTACAAACGGTTACCGTGCTGACAGATCCTTACAACTCGACCGTTTTAAAACCCGTAACCGTGCCACGCATCCTTGAAGTCCTTGGCGCGCGCGTCGACGACTTCCGGGCGGGCGCGCAGCCACGCGATCACGGCTTCGCGGTCTTCTTCGGACGGCGAACCGCGCTCGATGCGGGCGACGACGCCTTCCGTCTCGCTGAACGGCTCGCGGCCGCCGAAGCCGCCGCCCAGCAGGCCCCGCTCTTCCAGCGCGCCGAAGAAGTCGTTGATGAAGTCGTGATACGGCTCGCCGCGCATCGGGTTGTGGAAGACCAGTTCGACGTCGAAGCAGTGTTCCTGGAATTCGCCGACGCGCAGCTTCTTGCGCTGGCGAGGCTTCAGGCGCCGCATGCGGCTGGTCGAGCGGGGGTCGCGTTTCATGGATTCTCCTTGGTTGTATGCCGGTCGTCGGCGTCATAGGTCAGGCCGATCTGGCGCCGGATCTCGTCCATCACGCCCATCAGCGCCAGCGTGTCCGCATGCGTCATGCCGGGACTTTCAATCAGGCCCGCGCGCCAGCAGCGCTGCGCCTCGATCACTTCGTGCACGTAGCCGTTGCCGATGTACGGCGTGGGCACGGTGCGGGAAATGCCGTCGGCGCGCGCCACCGTCACCGTCTGCGTGCGGTGGAACATCGTGTTCATGCGCACGTGGCCGCGTTCGCCGGCGATCGTCAGTTCGCTCGGCAGGCGCGCGCGCAGCGAGCAGCTGCACACGGACATGCCGCCGCCGCCGTGACGCAGCAGGACGCCCGTCTGCTCGTCGACGCCGGTCGGGCCGATGTCGGCGTGGGCCAGTACGGTGTCGACAGGCCCCAGCAGCGCCACGGCGATCGACAGCGGATAAATGCCCAGGTCGAGCAGCGCGCCGCCACCCAGCAAGGGATTGAACAAACGGTGTTCCGGTCCGACGTCGGCCTTGAAGCCGAGGTCCGCGTTCACCTGGCGCACGGTGCCGATCTCGCCCGAGTCGACGATGCGGCGCACCTCCGCCAGCGCGGGCAGGAAGCGCGTCCACATCGCCTCCATCAGGAACAGGTTTTTTTCGCGCGCAAGCTGGACGAGTTCCTCGGCCTGCCCGCGGTTGACGGTAAACGCCTTTTCGCACAGGACGCCCTTGCCGGTTTCCAGCGCCAAACGTACGTTCTCGTAATGCATGGGGTGCGGCGTGCCGACGTAGACGATGTCCACGTCGGGCGCATGCACGAGGTCTTCGTACGACGCGTAGGCCGTGCCGCCGAATTCGCGCGTGAAGAATTCGGCGCTGGCCAGGTTGCGCGAGCCGACGCCGGCAAGCTGCGCGTCCGGCGTGTCCTTCAATGCGGTGGCAAAGGCCTTGGCAATCTTGCCCGTGCCAAGGATGCCCCAACGTACTTTGTCGGTCATGACGTCCTCCTTAGATGTTGCTGGCCGGCCGCCTGGGCCGGAACACGGTGTGGTCGAGATAGAAGGCTTCGTCCTGGTCCGGCCACCAGCCCGGTACGCCCAGCACGGGCAGCGGGGTGAAGCCGGCCGTGGACAGGCCCTCGGCCGCTATCTCCTTGGACACCGCGCCATCGATCCAGTCGCGGCGTCCCTCGCGGCCGAACGCAAAAAAATCGTCGGTAGCGAACACGACGCGTACATGGGCCGTGATCGCCTTGCGCGGCGCGACGAGCTTTTCCATCAGCGCATGCCCGAACAGCCACAGCTCCGCGTCGCGCCCGAACATGGCGCGCCTGTCGAACAGGGCCGAGCGCCACTGGTGCGCGCGCAGGTCGTCGACGAGTGCATGGCCGGCCGCATCGTCGCGGACGACGAGCAGCGCCGCATTCTCATCGAAAATGGTGGCGGCGTCGCGTGCCGGTCCGCGCGATTTGCCGACGCCCGCCTGCGCGATCTGCACGGCCTGCAGCGCGTTCAGTTCCCGCTTGATGCGCGGGAAGGTCTGCCACACGAGGCCGTTGAAGAAATCGTGCAGGTTCTCGCGCGTGGGCACGCCACCCGTGGCGCCGATGAAGGCTTCGTACGCCACGCCTTCCGGCAGGTCGGCCTGGGGCACGAAGCGGATCGGCTGCCCCTGGTCGTTGACGAGCCCGAGCCGCGCCGCGTTGGCGTTGAACGCGGGGATGAAGGGTCCGGGAGGCAGGCTGTCGAAGGCGGGACGCACCGTGTCGTACCACGGACGCGTCCAGTCGATCTCGAGGAACATCCCGTTACAGCATCTTCCAGCCGATCTGTTCGCCCGCGTTCAGCGGGACGAGTTCCTGCTCGCCCATCGGCACGGTCGCCGGCAGGGTCCACGCCTCGCGCTTCAGGGTGATGGTGCCCTCGTTGACCGGCAGGCCGTAGAAGGCCGGGCCGTTCAGGCTCGCGAACGCTTCCAGTTTATCCAGGGCGCCGGCCTGTTCGAAGGCGGCGGCGTACAGCTCCATCGCGTGCAGCGCGGTGTAGCAGCCGGCGCAGCCGCAGCTGGCTTCCTTCGTGTGCACGGCGTGCGGCGCGGAGTCGGTGCCGAGGAAGAAGCGCTCGTCGCCGCTCGTGGCCGCCGTCACCAGCGCCAGGCGGTGTTCTTCGCGCTTCAGGACCGGCAGGCAGTAATAGTGCGGGCGGATGCCGCCGCGGAAGATCTCGTTGCGGTTGTACAGCAGGTGGTGCGCCGTGATCGTCGCCGCGATCGGGCCCTCGGCCTCGGCCACGTACTCGGCCGCGTCCTTCGTCGTGATGTGTTCGAACACGATCGGCAGTTCCGGGAAGTCGCGGCGCAGCGGACGCATCACGCGCTCGATGAACACGGCTTCGCGGTCGAACAGGTCGATGTGCTGGTCCGTGACTTCACCGTGCGTCAGCAGCGGCATGTCCAGTTCCTGCATCACTTCCAGCGTTTTATAGCACTTGCGCAGGTCGGTCACGCCGGCGGCGGAATTCGTCGTCGCGCCGGCCGGGTACAGCTTCACGCCGTGGATGAAGCCGGTGTCGCGCGCGCGGCGGATCTCGTCCGGCTCGGTGTTGTCAGTAAGATACAGCGTCATCAGCGGCTCGAAGCTCATGCCGGCCGGCAGCGCGGCGAGGATGCGCGCGCGGTATTCGGCAGCCAGCGCGGCCGTCGTGACGGGCGGCTTCAGGTTCGGCATGACGATGGCGCGGGCGAACTGGCGCGCGCTGTGCGGCAGGACGCTGGCCATGGCCGCGCCGTCGCGCAGGTGCAGGTGCCAGTCGTCGGGGCGGGTGATGGTGAGGGTGTCGGGGGATTCGATGATGGACATGGCGGCTCTCGGATTGCGAACCCCGACATTTTACTAGCAGGCCAAGTTGCCGGCACGCGTTGTTTGCTACGCACGATACATTGCAATACAGAACGAAATCACCCGTTGGGGCTAGAATCGCGGCATGACGTACGATCTGCTCACGCTGGCCCAGCTGGCGCTCATCATCGTGTTCGGTTACACGGTCTTCGGCCTGACCGGGTTCGGCTCGTCCGTGACGGCGATGCCGCTGCTCGTGCTCTTGATCCCGCTACGCATGGCGGTGCCGCTGATGCTCGTGTTCGACCTCGTCTCCGGCCTGCTGCTGGGTTTGAAGAACCGCCGCTTCATCGACAGGCGCGAAGCCCTGCGGCTCATCCCGTTCATGATGGCCGGGATGGCCATCGGCGTGCTCGCCCTCGTGCGGGCGCCGGAGCGGCTGCTCCTCGTCGTGCTCGGCCTGTTCATCCTGTGCTATTCGGCCTGGAGCCTGCTCGTGCGCGCCAAACCGCAGCCGCTGGCGCCCGTGTGGGCCGGGCCGTTCGGCGTCGTCGGCGGCATGTTCACGGCGCTGTTCGGCACGGGCGGGCCGTTCTACACGATCTTCCTCACGCGCCGCCTGCACGACAAGCTGACCCTGCGCGCTACCATCAGCGGCGTGTTGTTCTTCAGCGCCGTCGCGCGGCTGGTGCTGTTCACGGGCGCCGGGCTGTATCGCGATCCGACGCTGCCGCTGCTGGCGGGGGTACTGCTGCCGTTCGCCCTCGGCGGGCTGTATGCCGGAAACCGGCTGCACCAGTGGCTGCCGGCGGAGCGGATCAAGCAGGCGGTGTGGGTGGTGCTGATTGCGGGCGGGATCAGCCTCGTGTTGCGGAACGTGTAATCAATGGATGATCCGGGCCAGGAACTCCCGCGCCCGCGCCGATTGCGGCGCCGCGAAGAACGCATCCCCCACGCTGTCCTCCACGATCCGTCCCTCGTCCATGAACACGACGCGGTCCGCCACGCGCCGCGCAAAGCCCATTTCGTGGGTCACGACCATCATCGTCATGCCCTCCTGGGCCAGGCCCGTCATCACGTCGAGCACTTCGCCCACCATTTCCGGATCGAGCGCGGACGTGGGTTCGTCGAACAGCATCGCGACCGGGTCCATCGCCAGCGCCCGCGCGATCGCCACGCGCTGCTGCTGGCCGCCCGACAGCTGGGCCGGGAACCTGTCCTGGTGCGCCAGCAGGCCCACGCGCTCCAGGTATTTCAGACCGTTGGCCGTCGCCTCATCGCGCGAACGCTTCAGCACCTTGACCTGCGCGAGGGTCAGGTTGTCGCGGACGGACAGGTGCGGGAACAGCTCGAAATTCTGGAACACCATGCCGATGCGCGCGCGCAGCGCCGGCAGGCGCGTGGCCGGGTCGCCGACGGACGTGCCGTCCACCTTGATCGTCCCCTGCTGGAAGGGTTCGAGGCCGTTGACGGTCTTGATGAGCGTCGACTTACCGGAACCGGACGGCCCGCACACGACGACCACGTCGCCGCGCGCGACGCGTGTCGTGCACTCGCGCAGGACCTGGACGGGGCCGTACCACTTGCTGACGTTGTCGATTTCTATCATTTGTTTTCGTCCGATTTGGGTTTGCTTGACAGTACCATCAACGCCTAGGATACTGCCGGGACTTGTCAATATCGCAGCACCAGGCACCCGGCAACTCCCTGATCTTGCACGAGATTGTGCCACGGCAGCTGGACAGGACGGACGATCTCCCCTGCCCCGCCATCCGCCACCTAGAGGAAACTTATGAACAAAAGAAACCGCCTCACCACCTGGATCCTCGTGGGCCTGGTCCTCGGCATCGCCACCGGCTACATCGCGCACACCAGTCTCGCCGATCCCAAGGGCTTCGCCGACACGATGTCGCTGGTCACGACCCTGTTCCTCCGCCTGATCAAGATGATCATCGCGCCGCTCGTGTTCTCCACGCTGGTCGTGGGCATCGCCAAGATGGGCGACGCGGCGGAAGTCGGCCGCATCGGCGTCAAGGCGCTGGGCTGGTTCATCATCGCTTCCCTCCTGTCGCTCACGCTCGGCCTGGTCCTCGTCAACCTGTTCCGTCCGGGCGACGCGATGGCCTTGTCCGGCACCCTGCCGGCGGCCGGCGCCTCGTCGGGTATCACCGCGTCGGGCCTCACGCTGAAGGACTTCATCACCCACCTCGTGCCGACGTCGATCTTCGACGGCATGGCCAAGAACGAGATCCTGCAGATCGTGATCTTCTCGATCTTCTTCGGCACCGGCGCCGCCGCCATCGGCGATCGCGCCGCGCCGATGATCGCTGCCATCGACGGCGCCGCGCACGTGATGCTGAAAGTGACGGGCTATGTGATGAACTTCGCGCCGTTCGCCGTGTTCGCGGCCGTCGCGGGCGTCGTCGCCACGAGCGGCGTCGGCGTGCTCGGCACCTACGGCAAGTTCATGGGCGAGTTCTACCTCGGCATCGCGCTGCTGTGGGCGATCCTGATCGCGATCGGCGTGCTGTTCGTCGGCCCCCGTCTCTTCAAGCTCCTCGGCCTGCTGCGCGAGCCGACCATCCTCGCGTTCACCTGCGCGTCGTCGGAAGCCGCGTATCCGAAGACGCTGGAAGGCCTGGAACGCTTCGGCGTGAAGAACCGCCTCGCCGCGTTCGTGCTGCCGATCGGTTACTCGTTCAACCTGGACGGCTCGATGATGTACTGCACGTTCGCCACCGTCTTCATCGCCCAGGCCTACGGCATCGAACTGCCGCTGTCCACGCAGCTGACGATGATGCTCGTGCTGATGCTGACGTCGAAAGGCATGGCCGGCGTACCGCGCGCCTCGCTCGTCGTCATCGCCGCCACGCTGAACCAGTTCCACATCCCCGAAGCCGGCCTGCTGCTGCTGCTCGGCATCGACCACTTCCTCGACATGGGCCGCTCGGCCACGAACGTGATCGGCAACGGCATCGCCACCGCGGTCGTCGCGAAGTGGGAGGGGGATCTCACCGATCCCACACTCGCGGACAAGGACATCGCCACAGCGCCGTTGCGCTGACCGGCACCCCGAACCAGGCTCCTCCCAAGGAGCCTTTTTTTTGCCTTCCAAAAATTGTTAAAAAAGGAGATCGTATGTTCTTAAAAGTTGTACGCACGTGGTTCGCACTGTGCCTCATGACGCTGCTGGCCGCCACCGCGCAGGCCCAGACGGCGGCCCGCCTGCCCAACATCATGATCCTCGCCACCGGCGGCACCATCGCCGGTACCGGCGCCACCAGCACGACGACGGTCGGCTACACGGCCGCCAAGGTCGGCGTCGATGACCTGATCAAGGCCGTCCCGGAACTGAAGCAGGTCGCCAACGTGACGGGCGAACAGGTCTTCCAGATCGCCAGCGAAAACATGAGCAACGACCACTGGCTCACCTTGGCCAAGCGCGTCAACGCGCTGCTGGCCAAGCCGGACGTGGACGGCATCGTCATCACGCACGGCACCGACACGATCGAGGAAACCGCGTATTTCCTCGACCTCGTCGTCAAGAGCAAAAAGCCGGTGGTGGTGGTGGGCGCGATGCGTCCGTCGACCGCGATCTCGGCCGACGGCCCGATCAACCTGTACAACGCCGTGCTGACGGCCGGCAGCCCGGATGCCGTGGGCAAGGGCGTGCTCGTCGTGCTGAACGACCAGATCAACGCCGCGCGCGACGTCAGCAAGACCAACACGACGACCACGGACACGTTCAAGGCGACGGAACTGGGCCTGCTGGGCTACGTGGTGGGCAACAAGGCGCACTTCTACCGCGCCTCGACCCGCAAGCACACCGTCGACACGGAATTCGACGTGAGCAACCTGGCGGCGCTGCCGCAGGTCGACATCGCCTACACCTACGCGAACGTGGGCCCGACCGCCGTCAACGCGCTGGTCGCCGCCGGCGCCAAGGGCCTGATCCACGCGGGTGTCGGTGACGGCAGCCTGCCGAACAAGGTGCGCCCGGCGCTGTCGGCCGCGCGCGAAAAAGGCGTGATCATCGTGCGCGCGAGCCGCGTGGGCCAGGGCATCGTGGCGCGCAATGGCGAAGCGAATGACGACCAGCTGGACTTCGTCGTGGCCGATACCTTGAATCCGCAGAAGGCGCGCATCCTGCTGATGCTGGCGCTGACCAGGACGAACAGCACCAGGGAGATCCAGCGGATGTTCTACACGTATTGAGATGGATGGTTACTGAACGTCCTTGACAGCGTTTGGGGGATCTGTAACCATACTCTCACCACTCCTCCCTTGCGGTGTCATTCAGTTGGCTCTCGTTTGGGACGAAACAGCCGCTCTTCGGGGCGGCTTTTTCACATCTGAAGATCTGCGACGTGACGTCGAACTCTACCTCTCCAAGAAACACAGCCGTCTATGTCGATGGCTACAACCTGTACTACGGCAGGTTGCGCGGAAAAGCTGGCCAAAGTTTATCTGTTCACCGCCCCGGCGCTGGCTACGTTCGCCAGTCATGGCAACGCATCGGTTGAAGCGCAGTCCGCCTACCATCGCGCATTAAAAGCAAAGTACGGCGACCGCTTTGAAGCGATCTACGGCACTCACTCGTTCGATAAAAACGGCACGCTGCTGCCTGTCTACGTATCCGGCCAGCCGTTCGATCGAACACAGCGCACGCGCGTGTGGAAGCTTGAAGAGAAGAAAACCGATGTGAACCTTGCGCTGCACATGTACCGCGACGCATGCAAAGGGCTTTACGATCGAATGATCCTGGTATCGAACGACAGTGACGCTGAACCCGCTCTCGAAGCATTGCGTTCGGATTTCCCGCACATCATGCGCGGGGTCGTGATGCCGATTCGTCCCGTGGTTTCAGGCGTCGCGGCACATCGCCGGCCGAGCGGATCATTGGCCAAGCAGGCTGACTGGACGCTCTCTCACCTGAGCGACGATGTACTCGCCGCGGCGCAGTTACCAGACATCGTCCCTACCAGGAAGAAGCCGATCCGCAAGCCCGCGCATTGGTAGGGCTCCGCGCACTTCGCGTCAAACCAAGGCGTGTCCCTGCATCCTGGTCAGGATCGCCAGCGGACTCGCCTCCTTGTCGTACTGGTGCATGGGCGACAGCTGCAGCGTGTGCTCCATCATGTACTGCCCCGCCATCACGGCGTGCGACGTCTGGTCCGAGAAGCACACCCACGCGCAGCCCGGCGGGAAGTTGAACGTGACCTGCGGCGCGTTCTTCTGGTAGTCGAGGTCCGACTTCATCGCGTCGTGCAGCTGCAGCATGATGTGGTCGTATTCGCTGCGCAGCGACTTCGTCACGTGCAGCGCGTTGAGCACCTTCGCCTGCCACGCCGAATACGGCTTCACCTTCGGCAGGAAGCGGCGCGCCACGTCCTCGAACGGCTCGCCCACGCGCCACACGCGCGGTTCGCCTTCCAGGTTCACGTTGGTGAACACGCGCAGCAGGCGCTCGCCGTAGTTCGGGCGCGACGGGAACGCGTCCACGTGCATGCGGCGGTCGTCGGCGCGCCACGATTGCACGCGGTTCTGCACGACCGACGGCCGGAAGCTCGTCGCGCCGCGGCGCAGGTGTTCGCCGTAGCGCGGCACGAGGTTCGCGAGCAGGCCTTCGGCTTCGGCGCGGAAGCGGCCGATCATCCCGGCCATCAGCGCCTTCGTCGCATCGTCGCCGACCACGCCTTTCAGGTCGCCGGCCGTCGAGAGGCTGATGTTGCGGATCTTGGGGTCGCGGATGTCTTCGCGGAACAGCGCCAGCTCTTCCTTCTGCGGCGCGAAGCCGTGCTGGGCGAAGTTGGGGAAGTACAGCACCTTGCCCGCTTCCAGCGCGGCGATCCAGGCCGGGTTGCCGTGGCCGACGTCGGCCATGTCGATCTCGACGATCTGTTTTTCCATCCTGTTCAATCCTTAATCTTGTACCACTTCGACCGGCGGTGACGCCAGGTCCTCGTCCTGCCTGGCCTGCTGGCGGTCCCACATCTGCCTGTACAGGCCATCCGCCGCGATCAGCGCGGCATGCGTGCCCCGTTCGACGATGCGGCCGTGGTCGAGCACGAGGATCTGGTGGGCGTCCGCGATGGTCGACAGGCGGTGCGCGATGACGAGCGTCGTGCGCTGTTTCGCGATTTCCTTCAGCTGCGCCTGGATCGCCTGCTCCGACTTCGAATCGAGCGCCGACGTGGCTTCGTCGAAGATCAGGATCGCGGGATTCTTCAGCAGGGTGCGCGCGATGGCCACCCGCTGCTTCTCGCCGCCCGACAGTTTGAGGCCGCGTTCACCCACCATTGTCGCATAGCCGTCCGGCAGGCTTTCGATGAAGTCGTGGATCGACGCCGCGCGCGCCGCCGCCACGATGTCCGCGCGGCTCGCGCCCGGGCGGCCGTAGGCGATGTTGTATTCGATGGTGTCGTTGAACAGCACCGTGTCCTGCGGGACGATGCCGATCGCGTGGCGCAGCGAATCCTGCGTCACCTTCCTGACGTCCTGGCCGTCGATGCGGATGGCGCCCTGCTGCACGTCGTAGAAGCGGAACAAGAGGCGCGACAGGGTCGACTTGCCCGAGCCGCTGTGGCCCACGACGGCCGTCGTCGTGCCGGGCGGGATCGTGAAGTCGACGTCGAACAGGATCTGGCGTTTCGGGTCGTAGCTGAATTCCACGTGCGAGAACTCGACTTTCGCGCCATGCGTGACGAGCGGTCGCGCATCGGGCGAATCGGCCACTTCGCGGTTCTGATCGAGGAGGCCGAACAAGCGCTCCATGTCGGCGAGGCTCTGCTTGATCTCACGGTAGATCACGCCGAGGAAGTTCAGGGGGATGTACAGCTGGATCATGAAGGAGTTCACGAGCACGAGGTCGCCGAGAGTCATCGTCTTGTCGATCACGCCCTGCGTCGCGCGCCACAGGATCGCCGTGACGGCCGCCGCGATGATCAGCGACTGGCCCGTATTCAGGAACGACAGCGACGTCTGCGAGCGCACGGCGGCCTGCTCGTACTTCTGCAGGCCCTCGTCGTAGCGCTTCGCCTCGTAATCCTCGTTACCGAAGTATTTCACGGTCTCGTAGTTGATCAGCGAATCGATCGCCTTCGTGTTCGCCTTCGAATCCAGCTCGTTCATCGTGCGGCGGAAGTGCGTGCGCCATTCCGTCACGGTGACGGTGAACGTGATGTACGTGACGAGCGCGATGGCGGTGATGCCCGCGAACCAGGCATCGTAGTGCGTGCCGAGGTAGCCCAGCACCAGCGTGATCTCGACGAGCGTCGGCAGGATCGAGAACAGGGAATACGAGACGAGCGAACTGACGCCGCGCGTGCCGCGCTCGATGTCGCGCGTCATGCCGCCCGTCTGGCGGTTCAGGTGGAAGCGCAGCGACAGCGCATGCAGGTGCCGGAACACTTTCAGGGCAATCGTGCGCACGGCGCGCTGCGTCACGCGCGCGAATAAAAATTCGCGCAGCTCGGTGAACAGTGTCGTCGAAAAGCGCAGCGCACCGTAGGCGACCAGCGCGCCGAGCGGCAGCACGAGCAGCGCGTGCGGATCCGTCGGGCTGATCGTCAGCGCGTCGATGAGCTTTTTCAGCACGAGCGGCACGCCCACGTTGGCCATCTTGGCACCGACGAGGCAGATCAGTGCGGCCAGCACGCGCCATTTGTAGACCCACAGATAGGGCAGCAGGGTGCCGATGGTAGCCCAGTCGTTCCGCTTGGCGTTCGGATCGGCTGCGGGCGGCAAGGAATCAGGAGAGGAGCGTCGCATGGCGGGGCTTGTCGATTTATGGTTCAATTCAAGACGATTGTAGCTTCTACCGAAAATTCAAGATGACCCAGCCCGAAAATACCACCCCGTCCATCACCCGCCTGCCTGAAGGAAAGATGCCTGTATTGCGGATGATGCCCGCCCCGTCCGATGCCAACGTGTACGGGGACGTGTTCGGCGGCTGGATCATGGCCCAGGTCGACGTCGCCGGCTCGCTGCCGGCCGTGCGCCGCGCGAACGGCCGCGTCGCCACCATCGCCGTGAATTCCTTCGTGTTCAAGAATCCCGTGTTCGTCGGCGACCTGCTGTCGTTCTACGCCGACATCGTCAAGGTCGGCAATACGTCGATCACCGTCTACGTCGAGGTCTATGCGGAGCGCAACCGCCTGCAGACGGACGTCGTCAAGGTGACGGAAGCGACGCTGACCTATGTCGCCACAGGTCCGGACCGCAAGCCGCGCCAGTTGCCGCCGCTGGAATCGCTGATCGCGCAATAAGCGCCACCCGATGACCTGGCCGCGCCGCCTGTTCCTGCTGAACGCCGCGCGGCTGGCTGCGGCGTCATCGTCCCTGCTGCTCGCCAGGCCGTCGAACGCGGCCGGGTATCCGTTCAGCCTCGGCGTCGCGTCGGGCTCTCCATTGCCCGATTCCGTGATCCTGTGGACGCGCGTCGCGCCCGACCCGCTCGATGCGACCAAGACGCCGCCCCTCGCCCTCACCCTGCGCTGGGAAGTGGCGCACGACGGCGCGTTCCGCAAGATCGCCGCGAAGGGCACCGCCGTCGCGACGCCGGAACTGGCGCACAGCGTGCGCGTCGACGTGCGCGGCCTGGAACCCGGGCGCTGGTACTGGTACCGCTTCATGCTGGGCGACGCCGTCAGCCCCGTCGGCCGTACGCGCACGGCGCCCGCGCCGGACAGCATGCCGGACAGCCTGAAACTGGCCGTCGCGTCGTGCCAGCACTGGGAGTTCGGCAGCTATGCGGCGCACCGCTACCTGGCGCAGGCGAACCCGGACCTCGTCGCCTTCCTCGGCGACTACATCTACGAATGGGGCGCGTACCGCCTGCAGCATCCGGCGCCGGGCGTGCGGATCGTGCGCCAGGACGAATCGTTCACCCTCGCGGACTACCGCCGCCGCTACGCGCAATACAAGACGGACCCGGACCTGCAGGCCGCGCACCTGATCGCGCCGTGGATCGTCACGTGGGACGACCACGAGGTCGCGAACGACTACGCGGCGGACCGCGACGAGCGCCTGTCGCCGAACTTCGTGCAGCGCCGCGCGGCCGCCTACCAGGCCTTTTACGAGCACATGCCACTGCGCCTGCCCGCACCGAGGAGCTTTGCGAGCGTGCGCATGTTCCAGCGCTACGACTGGGGACGCCTCGCGCGCTTCCACGTGCTCGACGACCGGCAGTACCGCGCGTGGGAAGCGTGCTCGCATCCGGGCATCGGCGGCTCGAATTCCGTGACGCCGCGCGCCTGCCCCACCCTGCTCGACCCGCGCCGGTCGATGCTGGGGCCCGAACAGGAAGCGTGGCTGAAGGCCGGGCTGGCGTCGTCGAAGGCGCGCTGGAACGTCCTCGCGCAGCAGACGCTGATGGCGCAGTCGTCACAGATCCCCGTGGGGAGTGTCGACGGCGGCCGCTTCTGGACGGACGGCTGGGACGGTTATCCGGTCGCGCGCCGGCGCCTGCTCGACACGCTCGTGGACACGCGCGCCGCGAACCCGCTCGTGCTGGGCGGCGACGTGCACACGTTCTACGCGACGGAGCTGCGGCGCGATTTCAACCGGCCCGTGTCGAAGGCGAATCCGGTCGTGGCGACTGAATTCGTCGGCACGTCGGTCACGTCGAATTCGCGCCCGCAGCAGCGCACGTCGCAGTACGTGGCGATGAACCCGCACATCAGGTTCGGGCGCAGCGACAAGCGCGGGTACATGCTCATGGAGATCACCCCGTCCGAGACGCGCACGCGCTTCATGGGGCTGGACGAGGTGCGGGACCCGAAGACCATCCAGCGGGAGCTGGCGGCCTTCCGGGTCGAGGATGGGAAGCCGGGGGCGGAAATTACGGCGATCTAACCCGCGCGTCGCTTGTAACAACGGTTGACCCTACGCTCGATGCCCCTTGATTGCTGCCAACGGTAGGCACGCGTCCTGCCGCAAAAATGAAGCTCTCCCGACTTCTACGAGCTCACATCATGGCACTCGACGTCTACCTGCAAATTGAAGGCATCAAAGGCGAATCGCAAGACGACAAGCATAAGGACTGGATCGAGGTGTCTCACGTCTCGTGGCATGTCCACCAGCCAAGGGCCGCGGTGGTATCCACTGCTGGCGGTCACACGAGCGGCCGTGCGGAACTGTCCGAACTCAGCTTCAAAAAACTGGCTGACTTGAGCTCCCCCATCCTTCAACAGACCTGCGCGGCCGGCAAGACGATACCGAAGGCGAAGATTGAATTCATGCGCGCGGACGGCGACGGTAAGCCCATCAACTACTACACGGTAGAGCTGGAAAACGTCATGATTTCCAGTGTGCATCCTGACAGCGGCGATGGTGGAACGGTCACTGAGCTCGTCTCGCTGGCGTTCAGCAAAATCAAGTGGAAATACACCCAACAGAAAGTGGCTGGCGGGGCTGGTGGCAACACCTCGGGCGGGTGGGATGCCGCCGCCAACAAGATCCCCGCTTGAGGCGCACATGCCGCGCCCCGTTATCTATCGAGGAAACCTGGAAGAGCTAATCAAGGACAAGACTGGCACGTTCATTGGACGTGACCAGCAGTGCGTAGCCCTGCCCCAGTTCCTCACCAGCGTTGGACACACGAGCCGATGGCAACCAGGTGAGCGGGTCGTGGATCTCAAAACGCTACAATCAGGAACCGTCATTGCGAACTTTATGTTTGAGCACGGGAAGGCTCGTTTCCCTAACATGCATCGCTACCATGCTGCTATCTTTGTCGGGTTCGGTGAGCCAAAACCGGGCGGCGGCTACTGGCGCATATGGGTAGTTGACCAGTGGACGGGGATGCCTGCCGGGAAGCGTTACAAACGGGCTTGGACAAAGGAAGAAATCAAGGCTCGTCACCCAGCCCCAGCCGACGACGCAGACCAATTTTACGTAGTGATGGTCCCATGAAAATCTTTGCATACACAGCCTTACTGCTGTTCTGCTCAACGGCTTACGGTGAGGCTCTGGAATGTCCCAAGCTCTACCCTTCAAACGGGAAAGAAAACGTCCCGGAAGCCCGTTTAATCAGTGCTGGCGTGACTGCGGGTGATGTCGACGGCGGCGGGGACTTGCAGGGCGACATACGAGAGTTCAAGGGCGGAAGAACTGTTGATTTTGCCCTTCCGGCAGGTCAGAAACACTTCGTCTGCGTTTATGGAAAACGCTACGAGCACAAGTGGTCAATAAAGCTGGACGACAACTTTAGTCAGTGCAGGCTAGTCGTTAAAGACAAGGTGCGGGAGAACGTGACAGCTAAGCTCACCTGCAGGTAAAGAATCATTCGCCACATGTGAAAAGCCACCGTATAGGTGGCTTTTCTTTATCGTCCAAACGCCAGAATCACGCCGTCTGCTTCTCATCCCGCAGCTCGCGCCGCAGGATCTTGCCGACGTTCGTCTTGGGCAGGCTGTCGCGGAACTCGACGTACTTGGGCCGCTTGTAGCCCGTCAGCTGCTCCTTGCAGAAGGCCAGCAGGTCGTCCTTGGTCAGCGTCTTGTCTTTCTTGACGACGTACAGCTTGACGGCCTCGCCCGAATGCTGGTCCGGCACGCCCACGCATGCCACTTCCAGCACGCCCGGGTGCGCGGCGACGACGTCTTCCACTTCGTTCGGGTACACGTTGAAGCCCGAGACGAGGATCATGTCCTTCTTGCGGTCGACGATCTTCACGGCGCCGGTGGCGTTCATCACGCCGATGTCGCCGGTCTTGAAGAAGCCGTCGCGCGTCATGACCTTCGCCGTCTCGTCCGGACGCTGCCAGTAGCCGGCCATCACCTGCGGGCCGCGCACGGCGATCTCGCCGGCCGTGCCGAACGGGACTTCGTTGTCGGATTCGTCGATGATGCGCAGCTCCGTCGACGGCAGCGGATAGCCGATGGTGCCCGTGAATTCGGTGATGTCGCAGCGGTTGGCGGCGACCACCGGCGACGTCTCCGACAGGCCGTAGCCTTCGACGATCGGCGCCCCCGTCACCGCGAGCCATTTGTCGGCGACGGCCTTCTGCACGGCCATGCCACCGCCCGGGCACACCTTCAGGCCGGAGAAATCCAGGCTCGCAAAGTCCGGATGGTTCAGCAGGCCGTTGTACAGCGTGTTCACGGCCGGGAAGACGTTCATGCGGACCTTCCTGAGCTCCTTGATGAAGCCGCCGATGTCGCGCGGGTTCGGGATGAGGAGGTTCGTGCCGCCCGCGCGCAGGCCCATCAGGGCGCACACGGTCAGCGCATAGATGTGGTACAGCGGCAGCGCGCACACGAACAGCGGCGTCTCGCCGGCCGGGATCTTCGCCAGCGTCGGCGCGAACCACGCTTCGTTCTGCAGCACGTTGGCGATCACGTTCCTGTGCTTCAGCACCGCGCCCTTCGACACGCCCGTGGTGCCGCCCGTGTACTGCAGGAATGCGACGTCTTCATGGCCGCACTCGACGCTCTTGCGCGACAGGCGCGCGCCTTCGGCCAGCATGCGCTTGAACGGCACGGCGGACGGCAGCGACCACGCCGGCACCATCTTCTTGACGGTGCGGACGACGAAGTTGACGAGCAGCCCCTTCACGCCCAGCAGGTCGCCCATGGTGGCGACGATGACGTGCTTGAGCTTCGTGTTGTGCGCCACTTCGGCGACGGTGTGCGCGAAGTTTTCCAGCACGACGATGGCTTCCGCGCCCGAATCGTTCAGCTGGTGCTGCAGCTCGCGCGCCGTGTACAGCGGGTTGACGTTGACGATGGTGTAGCCGGCGCGCAGGATGGCGGCCATCGCCACCGGATACTGCAGCACGTTCGGCAGCATGATCGCCACGCGCGCGCCCGGCGCCAGGCCCTTCTGCTGCAGCCACGCAGCCATCGCGCCGGACAACTTGTCCAGCTCCGCGAACGTCATGGACTTGCCCATGCACGCAAAGGCGTCGCGGTTGGCGTACTTGCGGAAGGAATCCTCCAGCAGGTGCGTGAGGGAGCGGTACTGCGTCCAGTCGATCTCGGCCGGCACGCCCGCCTCGTACGACTTCAGCCAGAATTTGTCCATGTCATTGCCTCGCTTGTTCTCAATCATATAAATCGTATGCGCAAAAAAACCGCCCGGCAAACGGGCGGTTCATGCTCGCTGCCCTCGATGCTACGCCGCCTGCTTTTCCTCGCGCAGCGCGCGGCGCAGGATCTTGCCGACGTTCGTCTTCGGCAGCTCGGTGCGGAATTCGATGTACTTGGGCTTCTTGTAACCGGTGAGCTCGCGCTTGCAGTACTCCATCAGCTGCTCGGCCGTCAGGTTCGGATCCTTGCGCACGACGAACACTTTCACGGCTTCGCCGGAATGCTCGTCCGGCACGCCGACCACGGCGCATTCCAGCACGCCCGGATGCGCGGCGATCACCGCTTCCAGTTCGTTCGGGTACACGTTGAAGCCCGACACGAGGATCATGTCCTTCTTGCGGTCGACGATCTTCACATAGCCGTTGTCGTCCATGATGCCCACGTCGCCCGACTTGAAGAAGCCATCCGCCGTCATGACCTTCGCCGTCTCGTCCGGAAGGTTCCAGTAGCCGGCCATCACCTGCGGACCGCGGATCGCGATCTCGCCGATGCTGCCGACCGGCAGCGGGCGGCCGTCGTCGTCGACGATGGCGATGTCCGTCGACGGCACCGGCAGCCCGATCGTGCCGGTGAAACCGGGGACGTCGCAGCGGTTGCACGTGGCCACGGGCGACGTCTCCGACAGGCCGTAGCCTTCGATGATGTTGGTGCCCGTGAGCGACTTCCACTTGTCGTTGACGGCCTGCTGCACGGCCATGCCGCCGCCATTGGAAACCTTCAGCGCGCTGAAGTCGACGTCCTTGAAATCGGGGTGGTTCACCAGCGCGTTGTACAAGGTGTTCACGGCCGGGAGCATGTTGATGCGGTACTTCTTGAGCTCCTTGATGAACCCGGGGATGTCGCGCGGGTTCGGGATCAGGATATTCAGCGCGCCCACGCGCATGCCCCACAGCGCGCACGCCGTCAGCGCGAAGATGTGGTACAGCGGCAGCGCGCACACGATAGTCGGGAATTCGACGAGCGGCGGCTGGCTCATCGCCGGCTTCGACCACGCCTCCGTCTGCAGGATGTTGGCGATGACGTTGCGGTGCGTAAGCGTCGCGCCCTTCGACACGCCCGTCGTGCCGCCCGTGTATTGCAGGAACGCGACGTCGCTGCTCTTCAGCTGCGCCGGCTGGAACGGCATCTTCGCGCCCTGCGCCAGCGCGTCCTTGAAGCGCACCATGTGCGGGATCGTAAAGTCCGGCACCATCTTCTTGATGTTGCGGACGACGAAGTTGACGAGCATGCCCTTGGCACCGCCCAGCAGTTCGCCCATGCTGGCCACGACGACGTGGCGTACCAGCGTTTTACTCAGCACCTGCTCGACCGTGTGCGCAAAGTTCTCGAGCACGATGATGGCTTCGCTGCCGGAATCCTTCAGCTGGTGTTCCAGCTCGCGCGGCGTGTACAGCGGATTGACGTTGACGACGGTATAGCCCGCACGCAGGATGGCGGCCAGCGCCACCGGGTATTGCAGCACGTTCGGCATCATCACCGCGACGCGCGCGCCCGGCTTCATCCCGCGGCTCTGCAGCCAGGCCGCCAGGCGCTTCGACATGTTGTCCAGTTCCCCGTAGGTGAGGAACTTGTCCATGCAGACGTACGCGTTATTCGCCGCATACTTGCGGAACGATTCCTCCAGCATTTGCACCAGCGAACCATACTGGTCGGGATCGATTTCCGCCGGCACGCCGGGCGGGTAAGCCTTGAGCCAAATCTTGTCCATGGGTGCCTCTGTCTCCAGTATCGTTATCGTTCTGAGCGCGGCCCAAAAAAAATCGCACGGTCGTGCTGATATTATTAAACAAGATGCTATCGGGCAGCGCGCGTGGACGCAAGCACTTTTGCGCTTTTCGAACAACGACTCTATCGGGTACCTCGAAAAACCGTCGCGAGCGGCCGCAGTGTCGTTCGAGGCGCGCAGCTGTACGAAGAGTACAGCGAGCATCGCAGGACGACAATGCAACGCGCAGCAGGTTTTTCGACGTACCCTATCGACGTTTGACCAAAATGGCTATGAACGTATGTCGCTGCGCTGCACCATCAACGGCGCCGCCATGAGCGGCGGCACCAGGGCATTCAGCACGCGGTGACGGTCGGCACGGTCCATGTCGGCCAGCTTTTTAACGGCGTTATAAAATTTCGGGAAGCTGCCCTCGCGTTGCAACAGCGCACGGAACGCGGGCACGAAATCCTCGTAGGTCGCGATCGATGCCAGGTGGGCATTCGACAACGGCTGCTCGAAGAACCGATCATACCCCGCATAACCGCCCCAGTTGCCCTTCAAGACCTGGTATTCGTCCTTGAGCTCCTGGAACAAACGCGCCTTGACGGCCCGCTTCTGGGCATCGCTGCGGTCGACGAGCGCGTAATTCTGCTCGAGCGCCTTGCGGTACTTCATCAGCAAGCCGAGGAAATCCTTCTTGCGGCTCCGGTAGCGCGCGTAGGCGTCGCGCATCTGCTGGTTGCCGAAGCGTTCCATCCAGCGCTCGACGCCGACCTCTTCCACCGTCGACGCGAACGATTCGTTGAATTGCGAATCGCCCTGCACGTACACGATCTGGTGCGCCAGTTCGTGGAAGATCATGCGGGCCAGTTCTCCGTCCGGGTAGTTGATGAACGTGGAGATCAGCGGATCGCTGAACCAGCCCAAGGTCGAATACGCGGCCACGCCGCCGACCTCGACGTCGTCGCCCGCGTCGCGCAATTCCTTCGCGTACGATTCCGCCGCCGCCTTGCTGTAATAGCCGCGGTAATTCACGCAGCCGGCCACGGGGAAGCACCATTGCAGGGGCCGCAGCGACAGCTCGGGCGTGGCGACGACGTTCCACAACACGTATTGCCGCTTCAGGGCCGCGTAGTTCTTGTAACTGTTGTTGTCGGGTAAAGCCATTTCGGCAACTGCGAAGCGGCGGATCTGGCGCGCCGTCTCGAGGCGATGGCGCAGTTTGGTACTGGTGCCGGGGTCGGCGATCCAGTCGTCGATCGGACGGGCGTCCGACAGGAGTTCAAGCTGCCCTTGGGCCGCCTGGGTGTAGTAGTTCAGCGTGGAGCAGCTGGCCAGCAGCCCCGCTGCCGTGCCGGCGATGAGCACGGGGCGGAGCCACGGGGTAATCCGTGTGAGTTTCATATTTCCAGATCATGGTGCGGCCTTTTCAACCTGCACCAGCGTGTCGTAAAAGGTGGGCGCCCGGCCCATGTCGGTCAGGCGCTGACTGGTGACTTCGTTGGCGTTCTTGCCGTCGCTGGCGAGCTTCTTCCACCAGATCGACAGGCCGACGACGAGGCCGGCCCGCGCCTTGGCGGTGACCCGGGCGCGCGCGACGAAGGCGCCCCGGTCGTTGAAGATGCGCACCATCTCGCCGTCCGCGATGCCGCGTGAAGCAGCGTCGGCGGGATGGATGTCCAGGTGAGGTTCACCTTCCGTTGCGCGGAGGCTCTGGACATTGACAAAGGTTGAGTTGAGGAAGTTCCTGGCCGGCGGAGAAATCATCGCCAACGGATATTTCTCTGCCAGTTCGGGGTTGGAGGCGACCGACTCGTAGTTCGGAATATAGGTCGGCAGCGGATCGAGGCCATCGGCCTCCATCGATGCCGAATAAAACTCGCACTTGCCGGACGGCGTGGGGAAACCGCCTTCGGCGAACGGCGCGGCCGGCATGTTCAGCTTTTGCCAGCCCGTGCGCTTCAGCGACGACCAGTCGAAGTGCACGGCGCGCTCGTGTTTCGTGTCGAAGGCCTGGGCGGCCAGTTCGTCGTCCGTCTCGTCGAAGACCGGGTCGTTCATGCCCATGCGCTTCGCGATCAGGCGGAAGATTTCCGTGTTCGGCTTCGATTCGCCCAGCGGAGAAATCGCCGCATTATTCGCCATCATGTACAAATGGCCATACGCGAGGTGCGCGTCGACGTGTTCCAGCTGCGTGGTGGCCGGGAGCAGGATGTCCGCGTAGTCGGCGGTATCGGTCTGGAAGTGTTCCAGCACCACGGTGAACAGGTCTTCGCGCTCGAAGCCGCGCTGCACCTGCGCCGAATCCGGCGCGATCGCGAGCGGGTTCGCGTTGTACACGATGACGGCTTCGATCTTCGGGCCGAAGTCGGGCGACGCGTCCTTCTGCAGGTCGGCGCCGATGGTGTTCATGTTGATCGTGCGCGGGAGCTTGCCGCGCAACAGGTCCGGGCGTTGCAGGACGGTCTTGTTGGCCGGGAACGTGCCCGACGTCGACAGCTGCACGCCGCCGGCCGCATGGCGCCACGCGCCCACGAGCGCCGGCAGGCACGCGATGGTGCGCACGGCCATGCCGCCGCCGTGCACGCGCTGCAGGCCGTAGTTCATGCGGATCGCGACCGGCTCGCCCGCGCGCGCCGTGCGGCCGTATGCGCGGGCCAGGTCGACGACTTCTTCCACCGTGATGCCGCAGGTTGCAGCCGTGCGCTCCGGCGTCCATTCGGCCACGCGGTCCTTGAGTTGTGCGAAGCCGAACGTGTGTTTCTCGATGTAGTCGTGGTCGAGCAGGTTCTCCTTCACGAGAACGTGCATCATGCCCAGCGCCAGCGCGGCGTCCGTGCCGGGCATCAGCGCGATGTGCTGGTGGCATTTCTCTGCGGTCAGCGAGCGATACGGATCGATGGCGATCAGCTTCGCGCCGCGGCGCTTGGCTTCCTGCAAACGCGTCCACAGATGCAGGTTCGACGCGATGGGATTGCCGCCCCAGATCAAGACCAGCTTCGCATCCTGGAACTGTTCGGTATCCGTGCCGATCGAACCACCGATCGTGTATTTGTAGCCCGTGGCACCGGCGTTCGCGCACACGGTGCGGTCGAGCAGGGAAGCCCCCAGCGTGTTGAAGAAGCGCATGGCCATCGCCTCGCCCTGCACGAGGCCCATCGTGCCGCAATAGCTGTACGGCAGGATCGCCTGCGGGTCGCGCGCGGCGATGGGTTGCAGGCGGGATGCAATCTCGTCGAGCGCCTGCTCCCACGTGATGCGTTCGAACTTGCCCTCTCCCTTTTTGCCGGTGCGGCGCATCGGGTACAACAGGCGGTCGGGGTGATACGTGCGTTCGACGTAGCGCGAGACCTTGGTGCACAGCACACCGGCCGTCGTCGGATGATCCGGATCGCCCTTGACCTCCGTGGCCACGCCGTCCTCCACGGTCACGAGCAGCGCGCAGGTATCGGGGCAGTCATGCGGACAGGCGCCGCGGACGATGGTCTTGGTCATCGGATTCATCCAGAAAAACGTCGATAAACCAGTACTTTATACGATTCCGGTGGCAGCCGTTGGGGCTCTGGCCTTCCGCATGATGGAAGGGCTACAATAGTTCAATAGATGCATGCCTACGAGGCATCACAGCATACGGAGAGAAACAATGAGACTGGTCGAACCTATTCTCGCTTACCAATCCGAGCTCGAAACGATCCGGCGCGACATCCACGCCCATCCCGAACTCTGCTACGAAGAACAACGCACGGCCGACGTGGTGGCCGCGCGCCTCACCGAATGGGGCATCCCCATCGTCCGCGGGCTGGGCGTGACGGGTGTCGTCGGCATCATCAAGAACGGCACCTCGGACCGCGCCATCGGGCTGCGTGCCGACATGGACGCCCTGCCGATGCAGGAGCTCAACACATTTGATCACGCGTCGCGCCACGCCGGCAAGATGCATGCTTGTGGTCATGACGGGCACACAACGATGCTGTTGGGTGCAGCCCACTATCTGTCGCAGAACCGCAACTTCGACGGTACCGTGTACCTGATCTTCCAGCCGGCCGAAGAAGGCGGCGCCGGCGCGCGCCGCATGATGGACGACGGTTTGTTCGAACGTTTTCCGATGGAAGCCGTGTACGGCATGCACAATTGGCCGGGCATCAAGACGGGCAGCTTCGGCGTCGTCGCTGGGCCGATGATGGCATCCAGTAACGAGTTCCGCGTCGTCGTCAAAGGCAAGGGCGCGCACGCCGCGCAACCGCACCGCGGCATCGATCCGGTGATGGTCGCCGTGCAGATCGCGCAAGCCTGGCAGACGATCATCTCGCGCGAAAAGAACCCGCTCGATACGGCCGTGCTGTCGATCACGCAGATCCACGCCGGCAGCGCCACCAACGTCATCCCGGACGAAGCCGTCATGATCGGCACCGTGCGCACGTTCTCCACAAGCGTGCTGGACCTGATCGAGCGGCGCATGAACGAGATCGCGAACGGCCTCGCGGCCAGCTTCGGCGCCACCGTCGATTTCTCGTTCAAGCGCAATTACCCGCCCCTGATCAACCATCCGGAACAGACGGCGTTCGCCATCGAAGCGATGCGCGCCGTGGTGGGTGCGGAGAATGTCGACACGAACGTCGAACCGACGATGGGTGCCGAGGACTTCGCCTTCATGCTGCAGGAAAAACCGGGCTGCTATGTCTTCATCGGCAACGGCGACGGCGATCATCGAAGCCGCGGCCACGGCCTCGGACCGTGCCAGCTGCACAACGGCAGCTACGACTTCAACGACCACCTGCTGCCGATCGGCGCCAGCTTCTGGGCGCGGCTGGTCGAGATGAGCCTTACAGCCCCAGCTCCTTCAACACGGCTTCCTTGAGGTCCTGCGCTTCGGGGCTGGACATCTTGCGCGGATGCGGGATGTTCACCTCGAAGGTGGCCTGGATCGTCGTGGGCCGCGGCGACAGCACGACGATGCGGTCCGCCAGGTGCACGGCTTCCTCGACGTCGTGCGTGATCAGCAGGACCGTGTGGCGCTCCTCCTCCAGGATGCGCAGCAGTTCCATGCGCATCTTGAGGTTCATGAGCGCGTCGAGCGCGGAGAACGGCTCGTCCATGTAGAGGATCTCGGGCTTCATCACGAGCGCCCGCGCGATCTCCACGCGTTTCAGCATGCCGCCGGACAGTTCGTGCGAATAGCTTTTTTCGAAACCTTTCAATCCCACCATCGCCGTGTAGTGGTCGGCGAGTTCCGCCTTCTCGGCCTCGCTGATGCCGTCCAGGCCGAACATCAGGTTCTGCTGCACCGTGAGCCACGGGAACACGGAGCCGTGCTGGGAAATGAGGATGCCTTTCGGGCTCGGACCGTGCCGCACCTGGCCGTCGATCAGGACGCGGCCTTCGTCCGGTTGATCGAAGCCGCACAGCATCTTCATCAACGTCGATTTGCCGCAGCCGGACGGACCGACGATGGCGACGAATTCGCCGTCGCGGATCGTGAGGCTGATGCCGCCGACGACCGGCAGCGTGCCCTTGCGCGTGTCGAAGCTTCTGCGGATGTCGTCGACGACGATCTTGTCCGCGACCTTGTAGTTCACCTTAGCGTCCATAACGCCACCTTACCGATTTGAGACGTTCCAGGAGACGGGTGATCCCGTCCAGCATGAGACCGATGATGCCGATGATGATCATGGCGGCGATGACCAGGTCGTAGCGGTTGCCCGCGTTGCGCGAATCCATGATCAGGTAGCCGAGGCCCGAGCGCAGCGCGATCATTTCCGCCGCCACGACGACCAGCCACGCGACACCCAGCGTGATGCGCATGCCCACGATGATCTCCGGCAGCACGGCCGGGATGATCACCTGACGATACAGCTTGGCGCGCGAGACACCGAAGTTCTCCGCCGCGCGCAGGTAGCGCCGCTCGATCGTGTGCACGCCGGCCGCGGTCTGCACGATCATCGGGAACACGGATGCAATGAAGATCAGGAAGATCGGCGACGCGTTACCCACGCCGAACCACAGGATCGCGAGCGGGATCCACGCGATCGGAGAGATCGGACGCAGCAGCTGGAACAGCGGATTCAGCGTGACCCAGGCCCCCTCCATGCGGCCGATCCAGAGGCCCAGCGGAATGGCGACGGCGATCGCCAGCAAAAAGCCGGTACCGACGCGCATCAGCGAGGAGCCGATGTGGTCCCACAGCGTACCGTCCTGCACGAGTTCCCACGTGCCCGTGACGACCTGCCCCGGCGTCGGGAAGATCGCGCTGTTGGTCTGGACGACGATGACCCACCAGACCGCGATCAGCAATGCCAGCACGATGGCAGGTGCGATGATCCGCGCCCGCTTCCGTGCAAAAAAACTCTTCTTTTTCACAGCGTCTTGTCTCCCTCTTATGGTTGCATCCAATGTCGTGTGCGCCACACAAGCCGGCGCCAGCCCGCATCGGGCGCCGGATCGACGACGATGCGCATCTGCCCGCTCGCGTGCGCCGTGCATTCGAATTGCACGTCCCCCGCGACGCCGAACGGCATCCTGAAACTCTGCCCCGGCATGATCAGGACGGGGCCGAACGTCTGCGGCACGTTGTCGAGATTCTTCAGTACGAGGATGTCCTTCACGCCCAGCGTGAGCCGGATCGACGTCGGCAGGATCTCGACCTTGTCGCCCGACGCGCGCCGCGCGTACGTCCCCGCGGGAATCTCGAACAGCTGCTCGCGCGAGCCGGCGGGGATCGGCGCATACATGGCCCACAGCGCCGCGATGGCCAGCGCCGCCGCGGCCAGCATCAGGATGCGGGAACGTGTCATTGATTCAGCAGGACGCGCACGTCGTGCACGACGTCATCCACCGCGCGGCCGTACGGACTCAATGCGCGCAGCTTGCCGGACCGGTCGATCAGGTAGACGAAGGACGAATGATTGAAACCGTAATTGGCACCGCTGCCCGTCCTGGTGGACGTGACGCCGTATTCCTTGCGCACCTCGGCCAATTGCGCCGCAGGGCCGGTCGCGCCCACGAATGTCGGATCGAATGCCGTCAGATAGGCGCGCATGCGCTCCGCCGTGTCGCGCTCCGGATCGACGGTCACGTAGACGACCTGGAAGTCCTTGCCCTGCGCACCCAGCTTCGTTTTCACGGCCGCGAGTTCCGCAAGCGTCGTCGGGCAGACGGCCGGGCAGGATGTAAAGCCAAAACCCAGCGCCACGACCTTCCCGCGGTAATCGGACAGTTTAAGCGGCTTGCCGGTCGAACCCTGCAGCGTGAAATCGGGCGCCATGCGGGGCGGCGAGAATTCACCGGATTTCAAGGCGTCCGCGCTCGCGGCCAATGGCAAGGCAAGCACCAGCAGTGCTGCGGCGAGGCGTTTCATAGCGTGATCGTGACGGGGCGGACGGCCTTGAAAAAGCTCTCGTCCACGTACTGGTTGAACTGGATGGGCTTCTTCAGCGTGCCCGCATCCAGCGACATCTGCATCAATTCGTCGAATTCCTTCGGGATGATGCGCAGGTCGCCATACGTGACGCGGTCGCTCGGATTCGTCATCACGAATTTCAGGATCTTCGGATCCTGGTTGAAGTATTTCTTGGTCGCGGCAATCGCGATGGCGCGGTCGCGGTGCGCGGCATCCGCATCCATCCAGCTGCCGGCCGCCTGGACGTAATTGACGAGGTCCTGCACGGCGGCGCGGTTATTCGCGATCAGGTCTTCACGCACGGTGAGCACGCAGCAGATGTAATTCGGCCATTCGTTGCGCGTCATGCGCAGCGGGGTCGCGTAACCGGCCATCTGGGCGGAAGCGCCGAACGGCTCGCCCGTGCAATAGGCATCGATGGCTTTCGCATACAGGGCGGCGGGCATGTCCGGCGGGGGCATCTCGACCAGTTCGACGTCCTTGATGCTCATGCCCTCTGCCGCCAGCATCTTGCGCAGGAAGAGCAGGTCGACGGCGAAACGGCTCGGAATGGCGACGCGCTTGCCCTGCAGGTCGCGGAATTTTTTGTAGCCGGCATCCGTGCGCACCATGATGACGGCGCCGGAACGGTGGCCCAGCGACACGACCTTGACGGGGATATTGCTGGACACGAGGTCCATGACCATTGGCGCCAGCACGTAGGCCGCCTGGATACGGCCCGACATCAGCGATTCCTTCAGTTCGGGGAAGCCGCTGTATTTGCTGTACTCGAAGCCGAGCGGGTTCGCCGGCTTGGTTGCGGCGATCTCGGCCTCTTTTGCAGCACACGCGACGGGCAGGGTCAGGTTGCACGTCACCGGCAAGCCGCCGACCACCAACGATGCGCTTTTCTTCTCCGACGAACACGCCGTGAGAAAGGATGGCAAAGCCATTGCCGACGCCAGTTTCAACAGCTGCCGCCGCGTGCGGAAGCTGCTTTCCAGATTATCCATGCCGCCCCTGTCCTCTCCGTGGATTACGTAACGACGTAATACCTCTGAGAATTATACGGACTTGTATTGATAGCGCAAACGTTATGGCATTTTGTCTGGTCCGCTGCCCAGCCGCTTGCCGGGATTCATCCGCTCCAGCGCGATGAGGCCGGCCGCATGGTCGGCGGACGGGATGTCGCCCGCGATGCTGTCGAACTGCCGTGTCACCAGTTCCGTCACGGGCAAGGTGACGCCGGCGTTGCTGGCTGCCGCCAGGATATTGCGCTGGTCCTTCAACTGCGTCTTGACCTGGCCGCCGGGCATGAAATTCCGCTCCAGCATGCGCTGGCCATGCACTTCCAGTACGCGGCTGCCGGCAAAGCCGCCGCGGATCGCCTCGCGCACGGCAGCCGGATCGGCACCGGCCGCTTCCGCCAGCAGCAGCGCTTCCGCGACAACGTTGATCGTCGCGCCGACGATCAACTGGTTGCACAGCTTGGCCACCTGGCCGCTGCCGACGGGACCGACGGCTTTCGGAGAGCCCATCACGCGCAGTACGGGCTCGGCCTGGGCATAGTCGGCCGCGTCGGCGCCGGCCATGATCGCGAGCTGCCCCGCTTCCGCGCCGCCCACGCCGCCGGACACGGGCGCATCGACGAAACGGCAGCCGGCCTGGCGCAGGCGCGCGGCGAAATTCACGGCTTCGTCCTGGCGCGTGGAGCTCATGTCGATCCACAGCATGCCTTGAGTAAGTGCCGGCAGGGCATCGTCGATGACCTGGCCGACGATCGGCCCCGCTTCCAGGATCGAGATCACGATGTCGGCACCGCGCACGGCATCCATCAGGTCGGCATGCGGTTGGGCCCCCGTGTCGCGCAGCGCCTCGGCCTTGGCGGCCGTGCGGTTCCACACGCACAGGGGATAGCCGGCCTGCGCCAGCCGGGTCGCCATCGGCTTGCCCATCAGGCCGATGCCGAGAAATGCCACAGTCGGTAACGTCATTGCGTCCTCTCGATTATCCATTGACCATATTGTAACAATTGGCAGGTCGACCACGCCCTTCCAACGACCTCGCTACAATAGCGGTTTGGCCGTGACTGTTGCTTGCACGGCTCCCATTCACAGCAAAGGCAATGTTCTCCATGAAAAAAATGATGCGTTCCCTGGCCGCCGTGGCCGCGTTGTCGGCCGCAGCGGCGGGCCATGCCGCCGACGGTTATTTCGATTCGTCGTCGGTGGAAGCCGGCGGCGGCGAACACGTGCAGGTCGTCCGTCTCGCGGTCCAGAAAGACTGGAACAAGAACTGGCTGCCGACCAGCGGCTACCACCTGAACGGCTACTGGGACGCGAACGTCGCCTACTGGCGCGCCAACCAGTGGCTCGACCAGCCGGGCAACACGAAGGACCTGGCCGTCGTCGGCATCACGCCGGTGTTCCGCTGGGAAGCCGACAACAAGCTGGGCTTCTACGCCGACGCCGGCATCGGCGCCGCGGTCTTCTCGAGCGTGTACCGCAACACGCACCGCCAGCTGTCGACCGCGTTCGAATTCGCCGACCACGTGGGCGTCGGCTATGTGTTCGCCAATAAATGGGAACTGGGCGCGCGCCTGCAGCACTACTCGAACGGCGGCATCAAGAAACCGAACGGCGGCGTGAACCTGCTGCTGCTGAAGGCGGCCTACCACTACTGACCTGGTTGCGACTCGGTTATCGGATTTATGTAAGAATTTATCCGATGACCGATACCGACACCATCAAACGCTATCTGCCGTGGCTGGTGGCAACTGCCCTGTTCATGGAGCAGCTCGACGCCACCATCGTCAACACCGCAGTCCCCAGCATCGCGGCCAGCCTGCAAGTCACGCCGCTCAGCCTCAAATCCGTCGTCACCAGTTACATCCTCAGCCTGGCCGTGGGCATCCCGGTGAGCGGGTGGATGGCCGACCGCTTCGGCACTCGCCGCGTGTTCTTCACGGCGATCGCGATCTTCACGGTGGCGTCCGTGCTGTGCGGACTGTCGCTGAACGCACCCATGATGGTCGCGGCCCGCCTGTTGCAAGGCCTCGGCGGCGCGATGATGATGCCGGTGGGACGCCTGTCGATCATTCGCACGTTTCCCAAGAATGAGTTGCTGGGCGCGATGAACTTCGTGATCCTGCCGGCGCTGATCGGACCACTGCTGGGCCCGACCGTCGGCGGCCTGATCGTGCACTGGGTTTCATGGCGCGCCATCTTCTTCGTCAACGTGCCCGTCGGGCTGCTCGCCCTGTACCTCGTCTGGCGCCACATGCCGGATTACCACGGCGCCGAGCCGCGTCCGCTGGACGTGATCGGGCTGATCCTGTTCAGCTCGGGTACGGCGATCCTGTCCTGGCTGCTGGAAGTCTTCGGCGAACACACGCTCGACCCCATGACGGCCGGCCTGATGCTGGCGCTCTCCATCGCCCTGCTCGCCGCCTACGTCTGGCATGCGAACGAGGCCCAGTTCCCGCTGCTGCGCCTCGCGTTGTTCAAGGTGCGCACGTTCCGCATCTCGGTGCTGGGCGGCTTCATCACGCGCCTCGGCATCGGCGGCCTGCCCTTCCTGTTGCCGCTGCTGTACCAGCTGGGCCTCAAGCTCGCGCCGTGGCAGTCGGGCCTGTTGATGATGCCGACGGCCGCTGCCGCGATGGGCATGAAGCTGATCGCGCCGAAAGTCCTTGCACGCTTCGGCTACCGCCAGGTACTCATGTTCAACACGATCTGCATCGGCCTGACGATCGGCCTGTTCGCGCTCGTCGACGCATCCACGCCGTGGTACGCCATCGCCGGCATCGGCTTGCTGCAGGGCTTTTTCAATTCGCTGCAATTCTCGAGCATGAACACGCTCGCGTATGCCGATGTGGAATCGAAAGACTCCAGCATGGCCAGCACGATCGCATCGTCATTCCAGCAGCTGTCGATGAGCTTCGGCCTCGCCGCCGGTTCGATCGTGACGGCGTGGTTCCTGGGCCGCGTGCCGCAGACGGACCAGGTGATGGTCACCAGGGCGCTGCACCACGCGTTCATCACGCTGGCCGTGATGACGATGCTGTCGTCCCTCGTCTTCGCGCGCCTGCGCCGCGACGATGGCGAGAGCATCACGAAGAGCAAGACGGCGACGGCCGTGGCGCAGGATCCGGCGCCGCTGTCCCAAGCCTGAACCGCTGCACGGCACCTGGAAAGCAAAAAGCCCGCTCAGTGCATACTGAGCGGGCTTTTCTTAATAACTAGCC
>CBIHQW010000013.1:0-179171 GCA_966212285.1 Massilia kyonggiensis | reverse complement strand
CGATGCCGAGCCCGACGAACAGGATCGCGAACGCGATGGAGATCAGGTTCAGCGCCCCCACCATCATGAGTCCCAGCGCGGCCGTGAGCGCGAGGCCGCCCAGCATCGTGATGCACAGCGCCAGCACGAGCGGGGTCGAACGCACCGCGCGCCACAGCAGCACGAGCACGATCGCGACGGGGATGCTGCCGACGAGCGGCGACCCTTCCTGCAGCGACGCGAACTCGTCGTCCGACAGCGGCACGGGTCCCGTCAGCGTAACGTGCGCGCCGTAGCGTTCGGCCAGGCGCAGGTCGGCGGCGGCGGCGCGGATCGCGTCGCTGGATGCGGCGCCCGGCAGCAGGGCGGCGTAGTCGAGCACGGGCCGGACTTCCACGAGACCGGGTTCCGCCGCCGCCCCGGCGTCGGCGAGCGCCTGCCACGATAGGGCGGCGTGCCGTCCGGCGAGGACGTCCTCGACCGTGGCGGCGCTGCGCGCCAGCAGCGGGGCCATCTGCGCGAGCGTGACCTGGCCCGTCAGCAATGGCGTACCCAGCGTGACCGCCAGCAGGTTCGCGACGCCCCGCAGCGACGGGTCGCGCGCGAGCGCGTCGAGCAGGCGCCGCGCATCGACAAGGCGCGCCGTCAGGTCGCGAACGGCGTGCACGTCGAGGTACAGCAGGCCGTTGCGGCGGAAGAAATCGGCGCCCGCGCCGAGGTCCACCGCGCGGAACAGGCCGGGCTGCCGGCGCAGGCGGTCGGCCAGTTCACGGGCCGCCTGCGCCGCGAACTCGGGCGCGGGCGCACGGACGACCGCCAGGGTCGTGTCGCCCCGGCTGGGGAACGCGGCGGCGATGGCGGCGTCGCGCCGTGCCCACGGGGCATTCGCGTCGATCAACTGCCCGACGTCCGTATTGATCGCGAAATGGCGCGCCACATAAAGCCCGGATGCAAGTACCAGCACGGCGAATGCCCCGAGCACCGCCCATGGGTGGCGGCATGACAGGTGGACGAGCCTGGCTATCTGGTGGGTCAGCATGGTGCATCCATTAGAACGGATGCGGTGCGGGTGGCCGTATGATCTGGCGCAGCGGTGCGCGGGAACATGGACGGCCGGACGACGGTCATATGGATGTGCCGATCGAGGAGCCCATGAAATCATCCTTATTTCTGCTTGCGCTGGTCTGTTCCATGCCGGCACCTGCCTGCGCCCGGCAGGTGGCCGAGCATACGCCGGAACAAATGTTGAAGAGCACGATCGACAAGGTCATGACCGCGATCCGCGGCGACCCCGGCGCGCGCGCCGGCGACCCCGAGCGGACGCTCGAGATCGTCCGCCGTGATTTCCTGCCGTCCACCGACTTCATGCTGACGACGCAGTATGCGGTGGGCAGCGCATGGGCGCAGGCGACGCCGGCCCAGCGCGACGCGCTGTTCCGCGAATTCCAGACGCTGCTGGCGCGCACCTACGCCATCCAGCTGACGCAGATCCAGCAGGAGAACACGCAATTCCGCTACGCGCCAGCGGGCCGTCCCGCCGCGAACGCCACCGATGCCGTCGTGAAGACGACCGTGATCACGGGCGGCGACACGATGCCGATCGACTACCGGATGCGCAGGACCGCCGCCGGCTGGAAGATCTACGACATCAACATGATGGGCGCGTGGATGATCCAGGTGTACCGCCAGCAGTTCGCGGCCCGGCTGGCGACGGAGGGCATCGACGGCCTCATCAGCTACCTGGCGGCTCATAATCGCGGTCCCTGAGCGCGCTCCCTGAGAGGACGCAAGCGGCGCACTTCGAGCCAATGCCATGAGAGAAGGGCGGGCACGCCTGTCGCGACCTCGCGCATCCGCTTGACGAGCGCGAGCGACAGCGCCACGTCCCCGCCCACGCCGGCCAGCTGGCCGAACAGCAGCACGGCGGCTTCCTGCACGCCCAAACCGGCGGGTACCATGAAGCCGGCGTGGCGCACGGCTTGCGTCAGCGCCTCGATGGCGAGCGCGGCCTGCAAGCCGACGGGGTGGCCGAGCAGGGCCAGCGCATACCACGTCTCGAACGTGCCGAGCGCGTAGGCCAGCAGCGACCACGCTCCCGCGCGTGCGAGGCGGGCGCGTTGCCGGAACAGGCGGACGACGGCCGCGTCGATGCCCGCGCCGTCCAGGTGCAGTGCGATGACGTTCTGCGGCCCCAGCACGCGCAACACCCACCGCTCCAGCCGCGCGAACGGCGCGCCGTGGCGGAGGAGCCACCAGGCGAGCACGGGCAATGGCAGCGACAGCAACAGCGCAGCCGCGACGATGCCGACTAGGCCGGGCCCGGCCGCCAGCGTCAGCATCAGCAGGGCACCGGCACCGCAGAACAGGTACAGTACGACGATCGTCAGCAACACTTCCACGACGACGCTGGCCGCGACGCCCGCCGTGTCGGGCACCCGCAGGCCCGCGAGCCGCACCCCGGCCACCTCGCCGCCGATGTTCGCCACCGGCAGCAGCCGGTTGACGGCCTCGCGTACGAACGCGACCCACAACAGGAACAGCGGGCCCGCCGCGCGCCCGGGATCGAACGGCGCCAGCAGCACGCGCCATGCGCGGGCATCGAACGCCTGCGTGACGATGCGGGCCGGCACGACGAGCAGCAACGCCCAGCCGGCCCGCTCGAACGCGGCCACGATACCGGACCAGCCTTCGGCGACGACGAGCGCGGCCACCAGCCCGAGCCCGGCGATGGATGCCGTCCAGGCCAGCCGGCCCATCGCGCGGGCGCGGCTCATGGGCCGCCGCGGCTGTCGCCGGCACGACCGGCCGTGCCGGCGTGCGCGCGCAGGTGTGGCGGCCCGTCGGCCGGGTGGGGGCCCGGCGGGACGTCTGCATCGGCTGCCGATTCCGTTGCGGCGGCGCCTGTGTCGGCACGGTCGACCCGTGTGGCGGACGCGTCGCCTGTCGCGGCGGCAAGGGCGGCGCGATTGCCACGCCTGGCGCCATCAGCGGCGACAAGGTCGGCAAATCCACCGAAGCGCCAGCCTTGCGCGCGCAGGGCGCCACATACCGCACGCACGTGTGGCGAGACGAGTGCCGCGAACTCGTCGGCGTGGCGGTACCCGCGCATCGATGGCGCGATCGCCACGCCGGAATCGAGCGCCGGATGCAGGTACAGCTCGCCGATGCCGGACGTCGGCAGGCTGCACAGTGCATCCAGCAGGGCCCTCTCGTCGAAGCGCCCCGACTGGCGGATGCCGGCCACGTAGTCGTTGTGGCCGATGCCGGCCGCGTCCAGCCTGGCTTCGAGCAGCGCCAGCCAGGGCCGCAACCATCCCGGGGGCGATTGCCCGGGCGGCCCCGTTTCGCGCGGCAGCCTGATGGCGTGCAGCCCGAACGCGCGGCCGGTATGGATGATGAGGGACAGGATCGTCGGATGCAGATGGAAATGCTTGTGCGCGTTGACGTGGTCGAGCGGCAAGCCACTGGCGGCGAACGCTTCGAACTGGGCGCGGATCTCCAGCGCCAGCTGGCGGCGTACGCGCGGCAGGCAGAAGAAACGCGCGCCGTCGCGTGCCAGGCACGCACCGAAGCGGCCGTGCGCGTCGACGAGGTCGGGGATGACCCGCGGCGGCAGCACGGACGGGCCATCGGCCAGGACGATGTGCAGGCCCACCCGCAGTCCCGGCAACGCATGCGCGCGGGCGATCGCATCCTGGGCGGCCGGTGCGCCCACCATCAGGCTGGCCGCGGTCAGGATGCCGTCCCGGTGCGCGCGCTCGACGGCCGCGTTCACGCTCGGGTGCAGGCCGAAGTCGTCGGCGGTGACGATGAGACCCCGTCCACGCGGCGCGTTCATGAATGGGAAGCGCCGTGGGCGCGCAGGAAGTGGAAGAATTCGACGCCTTCGCGCAGGCGGCGCCGGGTCATTTCCCAGCTTTGCAGCATCTCGCTGACGATTTCCCAGATCTTCGAAGGACGGAAATAAAAGCTGCGGTAAAACTGCTCCACGCCGTGATAGATCTCGTCGCTCGACAGGTGCGGATAGCTGAGCGCGGCCAGTTGCACGCCACTGCCGTCGACGAGCGGAATGGTCTTGTGGGACGGTATCCAGTCGTTTTGTAGCGCCTGTTCGTACAGCCGGGTGCCCGGGTACGGGGCCGCCAGCGAGACCTGGATCGTGTGCGGGTTGATCTCCTTGGCGAACGCGATCGATTTCGCGATCGTCTCCCGCGTTTCGCCCGGCAAGCCGAGGATGAACGTCCCGTGCACGGTGATCCCGAGCGCGCGGCAGTCGGCGGCGAAGCGCCGTGCGATGTCGGTCCGCAAGCCCTTCCTGATGTTCAGGAGGATCTGGTCGTCGCCGGACTCGTAGCCCACGAGCAGTAGCCGCAAGCCGTTTTCCTTCATGATCTTGAGCGTGGAATAGGGCACGTTCGCTTTCGCATTGCACGACCACGTCACGCCCAGCTTGCCGAGGCCCCGTGCGATCTCCTCGGCACGTGGGCGGACGTCGGTGAACGTGTCGTCGTCGAACATGATTTCCTTCACTTCCGGCATGTTGTCCTTGATCCAGCGGACCTCGGCGAGCACGTTTTCCGCCGAGCGGGTGCGGTAGCGGTGCCCGCCCACGGTCTGTGGCCACAGGCAGAACGTGCAGCGCGAGCGGCATCCGCGTCCCGTGTACAGCGATACGTACGGGTAGCCCAGGTAGCCGATGAAATAATTGCGGATGTTCAGGTCGCGCCGGTACACGGGCGCGACGAACGGCAGCGCGTCCATGTCTTCGATGATCGCGCGCGGCGGGTTGTGGCGGATCGCGCCGCCGGCGTCGCGCCAGCTGATGCCGTCGACGGCCGCCAGCGGCCGGCCCGCCGCGACGTCCTGGCAGGTGTAGTCGAATTCCTCGCGGGCGACGAAGTCGATGGCGCTGCCCGCCCGCAGCGACCCGGCGGGATCGACGGCGACCCTGGCGCCCACCATGCCGATGCATACCGCGGCATGCATGTCCTTGAGCATCCCGGCGAAGCGCACGTCGCCCGGAAACGAGGGCGTGCTCGTGTGGATGATCACGAGGTCGTAGTGGCGGGCGATGTCGAGCGCCTGCGCGACGGTGAGGCCGTCCGCGGGGGCGTCGAGCAGCCGGCTGCCGGGCACCAGGGCCGCGGGCTGGGCCAGCCAGGTCGGATACCAGAACGAGCGGATCTCGCGCTTTGCCTGGTAGCGCGAGCCGGCGCCGCCGTCGAAGCCGTCGAACGAGGGCGCCTGCAGGAACAGGGTCTTCAGCATTGTGGTAGTCATTGCGGTTGTGCCCATGATCGTTATCGCCAGGACGGCCGGTCGTGCGAAGCGGGCCCGCCGTAAGTCCGGTCCGGTGCCGCCGCCCGTCCCGTATCGATGTGCAGGCGGTGTTGCCGCCAGCGCGCCGTCGTACCCGCAAAGGCGCTTGCCCACTCCAGCATCAGCAGGCAGTCGCGCAGCGGGGCCTGCCAGGCATGGCCGGGAGCGGGGATGCCCGGGGCCGGCCGGCGCCAGTGCAGGCCGAAGCGCGCCGCCGCGCCGCAGAGTGCCAGTGCGGCGTTCCACGCCGTCGGCGCGAGCCACACGCCGAGCGCCAGCATCGGCAGGGTGAAGGTGATGAAGGACAACGCGTAGCCGAGCGGATTGAGCGAGCGGATCGTCTGCATCCAGCGCCGCTCCCTTGACCACAGCGCGCGCAGGCTGTCTTCGGTCACGTCCGTACCCACGTTGACGTCGGACAGCACCGTCTCCAGGCCAAGACCGCGGACGAGTTCGCCGAGCCGGTAGTCGTCGGCGAGGCGGTTCTTCAGCACCTCGACCCCGCCGATGGCCCTGAGTGTCGCGGCGCGCACGGCGATCGTCGCGCCGAACGCGAAGGCACAGCTGCCGCCGCTGCTCGCGACCCGCACGGACGGTGCGAACCACGTGTCGATGAAGAGCGCGCCGAGCCGCGGCCAGCACCCGTCCAGTGGCCGGCCATGGTACAGGCAAGTGACGATGCCGACGCGGGGCTCGGCCAGCGGCGCCGTCACGCGCGCCAGGTAATCGGGCCCGACGGTGACGTCGCTGTCGGCCAGCACCAGCCACGGATGGCGTGCCGCGTGCATCATGTTGATGAGGTTGCTCACCTTGAGGTTGCTGCCGTGGATGTGCGGGTCGACGACGAGCCGCATGTCGACGGCGGGGAAGCGCCGGGCCAGCCGTTCGACGACCGCGATGGCCGGGTCGTCCGGATCGCGGACCCCGAACACGATCTGGTAATGCGGATGCGTCTGCGTGCACAGCCCGGCGAGATTTTCTTCGAGCCGGGGCTCGGCGCCGCACAGGGGCTTGAGCACGGTGACGGGCGTGCGGCCGGACGGCCTGTCCACGCGCACGACGGGGATGCGCCCACGACAGATCAGGGCCGCCAGCGCGTAGAGCGTGGCCAGCACCGTCAGCGTCGCGCCGGCCAGCGTGAAGAACGCCGGCATCACCGAACGCCTCCCTTCAGCCCGGCTTTGCGGCCCCGGATCTCCTCGAGACGGATGGCGACCTGCTGCGCATGCACGTGTTGCGCGGGCCGCTGTCCGCCCAGCGGAATGTCGGGTGCCATCGGCCCGTCGGTGGCGACGCCCCGCAGCGCGACGCGGGCGGCGGCGAGGGGACGGGCGAGCGTATCCCGCACGGCGCTTGCCTCGTAGCCGCTATGCACCATGCAGTCCGCGCATTTCTCGTAGCGGCCCGTACCGTAGGCCTCCCAATCCGTTTCTTCCATCAACTCCCGGAACGATGCGGCATAGCCTTCGCCGAGCAGGTAGCACGGGCGCTGCCAGCCGAATACCGTCCGCGTCGGATTGCCCCACGGCGTGCAATGATAGGTCTGGTTCCCGGCAAGGAAGTCGAGGAACAGGCTGGACTGGCTGAACGACCAGCGCCGTCCGCCTTCGCCACGTGCGAATATATCCCGGAACAATTGCCTCGTCCGGTTGCGCGCGAGGAAATGCTGCTGTTCCGGCGCCCGTTCATAGGCATAGCCGGGTGACACGGTAATGCCGTCGACCTCGATCTCCTTCAGCATGTCGAAGAAGCGCGCCACCCGCTCCGGGCGGGCATCGTCGAACAGCGTGCAGTTGACGTTGACGTGGAAACCCGCCGCCTTGGCGCGCCGGATCGCGGCGACGGCGCGCCGGTACACGCCCGGGCGGCAGACCGAGCGGTCGTGCATGGCCTCGTCGCCGTCGAGGTGCACGGACCAGGTGAAGAACGGACTCGGGCGATACTGGCCGAGCTGCCGTTCCAGCAGCAGCGCGTTCGTGCACAGGTAGACGAACTTGCGGCGTGCGACGATGCCGGCGACGATCGCCGGCATGTCCCTGTGCAGCAACGGTTCGCCCCCCGCGATCGAGACGACGGGTGCCCCGCATTCGTCGACGGCGCCCAGGCAGTCGTCCAGCGACAGGCGCTGGTCGAGGATCTCGCCCGGATAATCGATCTTGCCGCAGCCGGCGCACGCCAGGTTGCAGCGGAACAGCGGCTCGAGCATCAGCGCGAGCGGATAGCGCCGCTGGCCGCTCAGGTGCTTGCGCAGCACGTAGGCGCCGACGAGGGCTTTTTGCAGGAACGGGATGGCCATGCGGTGCCTCCGTGGTCACTGCGTGCCCGCATCGCGTGGCCCGTCCGCGAGTGCGCGCGGCAGCCGGAACTCGATGTGTTCCTCGATCCCGTCCATCGTCGACACCTCGACGGGCCCGAGCGCGCGCAGGGCACCGATCACGTGCTCGACCATGGCCTCGGGCGCGGACGCGCCGGCCGTGATCCCGACCACCGCCGCGCCGGCCACCCAGGCGGGATCGAGTTCGCCGCCGTCCGCCAGCAGCCAGGTCGGGGTGCCGGTTTCCGCGCCGATCTCGCGCAGCCGGTTCGAATTCGAACTGTTCGGCGCGCCGACGACGAGCAGCACGTCGACCTGGCGGCACAGGTCGCGCACGGCGCGCTGGCGGTTCTGCGTGGCATAACAGATGTCGCGGACGTCGGGCCCGACGATGTCCGTGAAGCGCCGGCGCAGGGCCGCGATGACGCCGCGCGTGTCGTCCACGCTGAGCGTCGTCTGCGTCACGTAGGCGACCGGCGTGTCGGGCGGCAGCTCGAGGGCCTCGGCCTCGCGCTCGTCGCGCACCAGCAGCACGCGGCCGTCGATCTGTCCCATCGTCCCCTCGACCTCCGGGTGGCCGGGATGGCCGATCAGGATCACCGTGCGGCCGCCGGCCGCGTAATGGCGGCCCTGGATGTGGACCTTGGCGACGAGCGGGCAGGTCGCGTCCAGCACCCGCAGGGCGCGCGCGTCGGCATCGGCCTCGACCGTGCGCGCCACGCCGTGCGCGCTGAAGACCGTCACTGCCTGCGGCGGCACTTCGTCCAGGTCCTCGACGAACACGGCGCCCTTGGCGCGCAGGCCGTTGACGACGGCCTTGTTGTGGACAATTTCGTGGCGCACATACACGGGCGCACCATGCCGTTCGAGCGCGCGCTCGACGATCTCGATGGCTCTGACGACGCCCGCGCAAAACCCGCGCGGCTGGGCAAGGATCACATGCATGACGGTTCTCTGCGGTGCTTTCCGTTCGGTGCAGATTGGAGTCCGCGCCGGCGCGCAAGTTCGCACACCGCGTTTGATCCAGATGCGTATGCGTCCTGCATATCTGATTAGAATGCGCTGCAGATGGATGCCGGAAGGGGGCCATGGTGGCGGAGAGCGGCCTGGTGCTGGTCACGGGCGCGGCCGGGTTCGTCGGTGCCGCCGTGGCGCGCGCGGCGCTGGCAGAGGGGTATGCCGTCCGTGCCCTGGTGCGCCCGAGCAGCCCGCGCCGCAATCTGACGGGACTCGACGCCGAGGTGGCCGCTGGCGACATGCGCGACGCGGCCGCGGTCGGGCGAGCGCTGGCCGGGGTGCGCTTCCTGCTGCATGTCGCAGCGGACTACCGGTTGTGGGCGCCCGATCCGGGCGAGATCATGCGCAACAACCTGGAAGGCACGGCGACCGTGATGCGGGCGGCGCTGGCGGCCGGCGTCGAGCGGGTCGTCGTCACCAGCAGCGTGGCCACGTTGCGTGTGGGCCCGTCGACCGTGGCGGCCACGGAAGGCGAACCGTTGGAGGAACACGACGCGATCGGCGTGTACAAGCGCAGCAAGGTGGCGGCCGAACGCCTCGTCGAGCGCATGGTCGTGCAGGACGGCTTGCCGGCCGTGATCGTCAACCCGTCCACGCCGGTCGGCGCGCGCGACGTGCGCCCGACGCCGACGGGGCGCATCATCGTCGAGGCGGCCCGTGGACGGATGCCGGCGTTCGTCGAGACGGGGCTGAACGTCGTCGACGTCGAGGACGTGGCGCGTGGACATGTGCTCGCCCTTACGCGTGGGCGCGTGGGCGAGCGCTACATCCTCGGCGGGCAGAACGTGATGCTGCGCGAGCTGTTGGGCGAGATTGCGCAACTCGTCGGGCGCAGTCCGCCGCGCGTCAGGTTGCCGGCCGGCCCGCTGGTGCCGCTGGCGCACGCGGCCGAGGCGGTCGCTCACCTGCGCGGGCGCGAGCCGTTCCTGACGGTGGACGGTTTGAAGATGTCGCGCAACCGGATGTTTTTTTCGTCGGACAAGGCGGAGCGGGAGCTCGGCTACCGGCCCGGGCCGTACGTTGCCGGCGTGCGGGCGGCGGTCGCGTGGTTCGGGCGGGAAGGGTATCTCGACTAGGGACGCCGCGGCGCGAGCCGTTGTCGATGGGGCCGTGCCGGGCGCCGAGGTTCAGCGCCCACGTCGGAACGGCCTGGCCAGCCACAATACGAGCCGGGCCAGGCGCGGCACCGTGCGGGGGCGCAGCAGGCGTTCGTCATACCCCGCAAAGCGCCGTTGGTTTTCCGCAAGACAGAGTGCGAGCAGGTCGCGCACGCCGACGCCGTCCTCCGCCACCGATTGCGCGCCGTGCAGCGTGAAATTATTGTCCTGCGGGCGCGCGCCTCCGTCCGCGTCGATGGCCCGCGCGAGGCCGATCCTCTCCCACCCGAGGAATACCCACACGGCGGCGACCTTCGCTTCGAAGCGCACGCGGCGCAGGAAGGACAGGCGTGCGCGGTGCCAGGCGGCCCAGTTGGCGAACAGCAGGATGTGCCGGCACTCTTCCTGCATCACTGGCTCGAAGGTGTCGACGAGCGCCGGCGGAAACAGGCCGGAACGCCGCGCCAGTTCGAACAGGCCGAAGGCGAAAAAGCTGTCGATGCATTCGCTGTAGCCCGTGACGAGGTAGGCCCATTCCGGATCCCGGGGCGGGCGCTGGACGGGTTCGGGAGCGAGGTCGATGCCGTACGCCGCCACCATGCGCGCGAGCACGTCCTTGTGACGCTGTTCTTCCCACGCGTTCAGCGCGAGGGCATCGCGCATGGCGGGATCGCGCAGCGTACCGGCATAGGCCGCCATGCGCAGGCGTGCCTTGCCTTCCGTCTGGACGGCGATGTCCCAGATCGGCAGCCCGACGATGCGGTCGCGCACTTCGGGTTCCAGCCTGGGCCAGTCCAGCACGGCGGGCCGGTAGGGGTTGAACGTGTCGCGGAACATGCGGCACGTGGCGTCGCCGTGGACGTCCGAGCCGGGGACGAGCGGACCCACGTGCGGATCGCGCCAGTGCCGCATGCGCGCGTCGGCCGCGGCCAGTTGTGCGTCGTCCAGGCCCGGTGTGGGTTGCGGCGGGGGCCGGAAGCCGGGCACCAGCGCGGCAACGTCGAAGGCATCCGTGGCGTAGCCATCCATGGGTATTCTCCCGGACGTCGGTCACATCCAGGTATCGACCGGCTTGGACGGCAGAGGTTCCCCCGCCAGGCACACCAGCTTGATCTCCATCTGCAACGCCACCAGCAACGTGGTCTGCACGAACCCCAGCTCCCCCCTGACGGGATGCCTGAACCGACGCTCCCCGCCTTCCCGGTGCAGCACGTCCTGCCTGTCCCAGCACTGCGCGAACAGCGCGCTGTCCCGGCACAACTGCTCGACGAGAGACTGCATGTCCCCATCCGCCGGCCGCCGGTGGAAGTCGGCCCGGAATTCCGCCGCCAGCCGCCGGGCCCGCTTGTCCCAGTCCACGATGAGCTCACGTGCCGCGGGATGCAGGAAGACGTAGCGGAGCAGGTTGCGGTCGGGCGCGTCCGCGTCCAGCCAGCCGACGAACAGCGCGGCGGCGGCAGCGTTCCACGCGCGGGCGGTCCATGTGTGGTCGAGCAGGTAGGCCGGCGCGGACACCAGGCCCGGCAGCGCCAGCAGGGCCGGGGACAGGTCGTCGACGTGGTCGGGGAGGGCGCGCGGGTCTTTCTTGCCGGCGAGGTCGAACAGCGATGCCCGCTCGGCCGCAGACAGTTGCAGCGCCTCGGCCAGGCGCGACAGCGCCGCCACGGACGGCTGCACGTCGCGGCCCTGTTCCAGCCACGTGATCCACGTGACGCCGAGGCCGGCGGCGTCGGCCAGCTCTTCGCGGCGCAGGCCGGGCGTACGGCGGCGCGTGCCCGGCCTGGCGGGCGTCAGGCGTGCGCGGTGCGCGCGGATGAAGGCGCCGAGCAGCTGGCGCTGGTGCGTGTCCGTCATGGTGCTCCTGATACTAGGATAAACAGGCTCCTTGTAACAGGAAAACGCCTCGCCGACAATGATTCCACACCCAACAACAAGGAGCGAACATGCAGAACCACGACGCCACCGTCCTCGAACAATACGATTCCCGCGCCGAAGCATATCTCGCCAGTGCCGTGCACGCCGCCGGCGCGGACCTGGACCGGATGGCGGAACTGATCGGCCACCGCCCGGATGCCGTCGCGCTGGACATGGGCTGCGGCGGCGGCCACGTGGCGTTCCGCATGGCGGGCCAGGTCGGCAAGGTGGTCGCGTGCGACCTGTCCGCCGCGATGCTGGACACGGTCGCGGCCGAAGCCCGCCGGCGGGGCCTGGACAATGTCGTCACGAAGCAGGGCGCGGCCGAGGCGCTGCCGTGTCCGGATGCGTCGTTCGACGTCGTCGCCACCCGCTACAGCGCGCATCACTGGGGCGCGTTCCGCGACGGGCTCGCGCAGATGCGACGCGTAACGAAGCCGGACGGCCTCGCGTTGTTCATGGACGTCGTTTCGCCCGGCGTGGCGCTGCTGGATACGTGGCTGCAGACGCTGGAGTTGTTGCGCGATCCGTCCCACGTGCGCAACGCGTCCGTGGAAGAGTGGACGACGACGCTGGCGGCCGTCGGTTTCGCGGTCGACGATGTGGTCATGTACAAGCTGCGCCTGGAATTCGGTTCGTGGATCGCGCGGATGCGCACGCCCGACGTCCACGTCGCCGCGATCCGTTCGCTGCACGCGCGCGCATCGGGCGAGGTGAAGGATTATTTCCAGATCGGGGACGACGGCAGCTTCACGGTGGACACCGCGCTGATCGTCGCCCGTCCGGTTTAAAGCCGGAGGCGATCGACCCGCGGCCGCTGGCGGTCGTCGCTGAGGGCGCGCACGGCCAGCAGCGCGGCGCCGACGGACGCAAGGCCGCTCGCGCCGGCCAGCAGGAACATCAGCAGGATCTGGTATTTGACGGCCTCGATCGGGTCCATGCCGGCCAGCAGCTGGCCCGTCATGATGCCGGGCAGGGTGATGATGCCGGCGGCCGACATCTGGTTCGCGACGGGGATCATGCCGCGCCGCGTGGCGTTGCGCACGAGCGGGCCGATCGCCTCGCGCAGCGGCGTGCCGAGGGCGAGCCGCGCCTCGATGCGGGCGCGCTCGCGCACGACCCCGTCGAGGATGCCGTCCAGCGCGAGGCTGGCGGCGTTCAGCACGCTGCCGAGGACGATGCCCATCAGCGGGATCGCGTAGCGCGGTTCGTACCACGGCGTCGGGCGCACGGCGGTCGTCAGCGCCAGCAGCACGGTCGCGACGCCGGCGCAGGACACGACGGCGGCGCTGATCCGGTAATTCATGTGGCGCTTCAGGCGCTGCTTCGGGCGTGTCGCGACCTCGCGCGCGGCGGCGGCGATCATGAACACGACGACGGCCAGGGTGGCCGCCGCGGAGCTCGTGGCGAACACGTGGCGCAGCACGAGGCCGACGATCGTCAGCTGCGCCACCATGCGCACGGCCGCGACGAGGATCTGGCGGTGCAGCCCGAGGCCCAGCGCGAGCGACAGCGCGGCGTCCAGGACGATCAGGATCGCGGCCGCGACCAGGTCCCAGGTGCCCAGGTGGATCGCATTCATGTCGCGGCCAGTCTTCCCTGCTCGAGCCGGAAGATGCGCTGCGCGAGGCGGCGCGCCTGCTCTCCCGCGTGCGTGACGATCAGCAGGGCCATGCCGTCCGCGAGCCGTGCGCGCAGCAGCGTCTCCACGCGCGCGACGGCGTCGGGGTCGAGGGCGGCCGTCGGTTCGTCCAGCAGCAGCACGCGCGGGCGCCGGGCCAGCGAGCGGACGAGGGCGAGGCGCTGGCGTTCGCCCGTCGACAGGCGCCCGATGTCGGTGTCCAGCAGTGCCGGCGCGAGGCCCAGCGCGGCCAGCGTGGCGTCCACGACGTCGCGGTCGGCGTCGGCGAAGTGCGCGCCGGCCGTGTCTTCCCACCAGGCCGGTTCGGCCGCCTGGTAGACGACGGCTGCGCGCCAGTCGGGCGCGGACATGGACGAAGCCGGCCGGCCGTCCAGCAGGGCGTCGCCCTCGTGCGGGTCGAGATCGGCCAGCATGCGCAGCAGGACGCTTTTACCCGCGCCGGACGGGCCCTGGATCGCGATGCATTCGCCCGCGTGCAAGTCGAACGTGAACGGTCCGCCGAACGGCGAACGCAGATCGCGTGCGGACAACAGGGCCGCCGCGCTCAACCCAGCCACGCGCGCAGCACGTCCGCGCTTTGCGTCATGCCGGATTTCAGGCGGCGCTCGGCCTGCGCGGCGCATTGTTCGGGCGTGCCGGCGCCCTGGTCGGACGCCTTCATCGCCATCGCCCTGGCGGCGATGCCGAAGGCGAGGATCGCTTCGTCCCACGCGAGGCCGGAGGCCAGTGCGTGTTCGACGACGTGCGCCGTCAGTGCGCCGAGGCGGTCGACCCGCGCGCGGTCCATGTTGTCCAGTTTTAGCATCGCTCGTCCTCCACGGCTATCGTCTGCCACTTTGTAGCACGTCCGCTGCGGCGCGTCCGTGCGGTGGCGATCACGAACGGGCGGCGGCGCGGATCAGGTCGAAGGGGGAGATGTCGCGCACGGTGGAACGCGAGTTCAGCAGGCTGTTGTCGAAGTGGCCGAAACCGCCGGGCACGCCAGGGCGGTCGTTCCAGTGGCGCAGCGGCGTCTCGTCGACGCCGAACTGCGCTTCCAGTTCCAGTTGTTTCACACGGGCGGTCAGGGTGGCGACGGTGCCGCGCAGTTCCGCCAGTTCGCGGTCGCGCTCGAGGAGGGCCTGGTCGTGGGTGGCGCGCAGCAGGCGCAGGCGCTCGTCGAAGTCGGCGTGCAGGCGGTCGACCAGTTCGTCGACGAGGGCGTGCAGGGCGCGGCCCGTGTCTTCGCGGCGCATGCCGGGCACGGCGTCCGCGCTGCCGTCTTCGGCGCGCAGCTCCTTGAGGTATTTGTGGATGGTCGACTTGGAGCCGCTGTCGCCCAGCGCATGGCGCACCGCGTCGACGGAGGGGTGACGGCCCTCCGCCAGCAGCCGGTCGCGGGCTTCCCTGACCTGTGATTTCGTGAGTCCGCTGCGCGCCATGAATACTCCACTTCGTCGAATCCGATCAGGAACTGGCCTGATTCACCAGTCCGCGGTGCTGCACGCGATTCAGTTTCGGATGCACGACCGGGACGGTCAGCATTGTACTGCCGACGGCCATCAAAAGGAGCGCCGTGAACGTCTCGCTCGTGATGATCTGCTTGTCGAGCAGGATGTTGGCGAAGATGATCTCGATGAGACCCTTCGTCTGCAGCAGCCAGCCGATGATCGACGCTTCGCCGTCCTTCCACTTCAGGACCTTCCCGGCGATGTGGGCGCCGGCCAGCTTGCCCGCGACGGAGGCGAACAGCAGCAGGCCGGCCGCGAAGAACACGGCATAGCCGCCCAGGTCCCACTTGGTGCGCAGGCCGGTGCTGAGGAAGAACACGGGCATCAGGACGAGCAATACGTTCTCGAAGAGCGTGTCCAGGTGGTCCTGCCTGAACCAGTCCGCGTCCATCACGACGCCCGCCAGGAACGCGCCCACCATGAAATGCAGGCCGGCCCAGTCGGCGCCGAACGCGCAGGCGATCAGCCAGATCATCGCCACGTACCAGCGGTCGTTCTGGCCGAGGCGCGCCATCAGGCGGCGGAACACGAACGTCAGCACGGCGAACGCGGCGAGGAAGCCGAGCTGGCGTCCGATGCGCTCCCAGTCCAGCAGGATGAGAGCAAGGACGCCCCAGATCGCGACATCGTCCAGGCTGCCGTAGCGCAGGATGCGCTGGCCCATCGGCAGGCGCAGGATGTCGAGCTTTTGCATCAGCAGCACGAGGATCGGCAGCGCGGTCACGGCGCAGGCCATGCCCGTGCCCAGCGTGAACTGCCACGGCGCGGCCTTCGCGCCCATCCACCCCGGATAGGCCATCAGCAGCACGGCGGCCGCACAGCCGAACAGCAGCGGCGTGCCCAGCGCCAGGCCGGCCGTCGTCGCGCTCTCGCGGCGGTAGGTCCAGACCTTCTTGAGGTCGAGCTCGATGCCGGCCAGCATCACGAACAGCATGACGCCCCATTGGGCGATGCCGTTCAGGGTCTTCACGACGTCCGGGTTGAACACGAACCGGTGGTAGTCCGGGAAGGCCGCGCCCAGCACGCCGGGGCCCAGTACGACCCCCATGATGATCTGGACGATGACGAGCGGCGCGACGTAATCAGTGCGGAACAGGCGCCAGATGGCGTAGGGCACGATGAAGATGATCAGCATCGCGAGCAGGAAGATTTCCGTGGTGCTCATTAGGTCTCCTTGTTGTATTACGTAATTATGTAATGGTCGAGCCGGGAGCTTAACGAGAAATTGAACATATGAAAAGGATTTCATGACTAATAGAAGTGATAGTCCTGGTCCTACGTGTTTCGTTCACGTTGTCCGATTGGCGGTGGCCGGCGCCGGACCCATATGCAGGGCATGAAACCAGCCAGGAGACGACGATGAACGAGCACAAGCGCAACCCATCCGACGCACCCGCCCAGGACGGCGCCGACCGCCAGAGTGCGTCGTCCGGCCGCCATACGAATTTCCCGGCCGCGTCGCCAGAAAGCAACGTGAATCCGCCGGGCGCGCCGCAGAGCAGCCACGGCAGCGCCACGGAACCCATCCCCGGCGTCGACCGGGGCAACCGCCAGAGCGATGCGGCGCAGACGCCGGACGATGCCGCGTCGACGGCGGACCGGGGCACCAGCCGCCGTGACGGATAAGCCATCTGTAATGCTCCGGTAATAAAAAATACCGGGTCCGCGTTCCGCCCCGTGCGTGAGGATGCTCTACAATAGTTGCAAAGCGTCAGGAACACGGATCACATGCTTCACCTGCACACATCGGTCGTCCGCCGCGCGCTGGCGATCGCGGGCCTGGCCCTGCCGCTGGCAGGGGCCGCATCTCCCGGCGTCTACCTCGAAGAGATGACGTCGCCGGAGCTGCGCGACCGCATCGCGGCCGGCACCACGACGGCCCTCGTGCCCATCGGCGGCACCGAGCAGAGCGGCCCGCACATCGTCCTCGGCAAGCACAACGTCCGCGCCCGCGTACTGGCGGGACGCATCGCCGCGAAGCTCGGCGACGCCGTCGTCGCGCCCGTCGTCGCCTACGTGCCGGAAGGAGCGATCACGCCGCCGGCCGCGCACATGCGCTTTGCCGGCACGATCTCGATCCCGGACGCCGCGTTCGAGGCGCTGCTGGAATCCACCGCGCAGAGCCTGTGCCGGCACGGCATCCGCGACGTGTTCTTCCTGGGCGACCACGGCGGCTATCAAACGAATGAAGCGAAGGCCGCCGCGCGCGTGAACCGTACCGGCGGTTGCCGCGCCCATGCGCTGGGCGCCTATTACGATGCCGCCACGACCACCTTCAACGCCGACCTGAAACAGCACGGCTTCACGGACGCCGAGATCGGCACGCACGCGGGCCTCGCGGACACGGCGCTGTCGCTGGCCGTCGACCCGGCGCTCGTGCGGTCCGCGCAGATCGCGGCGGGCAGCCGCGGGGGCGTGCGCGCGGGCGTGCATGGCGATCCGGCCCGCGCCACGGCGGACCTCGGCCGCATCGGCGTCGAGCGCATCGTCGATGCGTCCGTCGCCGCGATCCGCGCGGCGCGCGGCCAGAACCTCAATTCCTCCCATCGAAAGTAAGAAGCCATCGTGTCATCCAAAACCACCATTGGTGCCGTCCTGGTCCTGGGCGTCCTCGCGGGCGGCGTCGTCGTCTCCCGTGTCGTCGACGCGACCGCCACCGCGCCCGCATCCGCACCCGCGTCGAAACCCGCTGCCGCCGCGGCCGTCGTCACGGTGCCCGGCATGCCGCGCGTCGCCGACCCGGACAACGTCTACAGCGAGATCACGCACCTGAGCCCCGCCGTCAAAGGCGACCTGGAACGCGTGTACGTGCCGAACCTGCGTTCGAACGACGTCAGCGTGATCGATCCGGCGACGCTGAAGGTCGTCGACCGCTTCAAGGTCGGCAAGAGCCCGCAGCACGTGATCCCGTCGTGGGACCTGCGCACCCTGTGGGTCGCGAACAATGCCGAACGCACCGGCGACGGCAGCCTGACGCCCATCGATCCGCGCACCGGCAAGCCGGGCGCGAACGTCCCGGTCGACGATCCGTACAACATGTACTTCACGCCGGACGGCAAGTCGGCGATCGTCGTGGCCGAGGCGCGCCACCGCCTCGACTTCCGCGATCCCCACACGATGGCGATGCAGTACGCGATCGAGGTGCCGAAGTGCGGCGGCATCAACCATGCCGAGTTCTCGATCGACGGCCGCTATGCGCTGTTCACGTGCGAATTCGACGGCAGCCTCGCGAAGATCGACCTGGTGGAGCGCAAGGTGCTCGGCTACCTGAAGCTGACGATGCCGTCCACGCGCTTCCGCGAAGGCGTCGACCCGACGGCGCCGGGCGCCAGCGAGATCTGCACGTCGAAGAAGGGCATGCCGCAGGACGTGCGCATTTCCCCGGACGGCAAGCGCTACTACGTCGCGGACATGGATGCGGACGGCGTGCACGTCGTCGACGGCGACAACCTGAAGCAGATCGGGTTCATCCCCGTCGGCTTGGGCACGCACGGCCTGTACCCGAGCCGCGACGGCAAATTCCTGTACATCGCGAGCCGCGGCACGCACCGCATCCACGGCAAGCCGAAGGGCAAGGGCAGCGTGGCCGTGCTGGATTTCGCCACGGGCAGGATCGTCGCGAACTGGCCGGTGCCGGGCGGCGGCAGCCCCGACATGGGCAACGTCAGCGCGGACGGCAAGTGGCTGTGGCTGTCGGGCCGCTTCGACGACGTCGTCTACCGCATCGACACGAAGACGGGCGACATGCAGAAGGTGAAGGTCGGCGGCGAACCGCACGGCCTGACGGTCTGGCCGCAGCCCGGCCGCTATTCGCTGGGCCACACCGGCAACCTGCGCTGATCGCTGCGCAGGCGTGGCTAATCTGGCAACGCTTCGTTGCAGGTTGGCCACGGCGGGACAACAACCGGCTTCGTGGGCGCCATGCTGATCAGGAGCATCGTGCTTCCGCTGGACAAGGCCGTGCGCATCGCCGGCGCCGTCGCGGATGGCGGCCTGACCCAGGACATCCCGTCGGCGGCCGCGGCGAGACGGGTCAACTGATGCGCGCGCTGAACGAGATGAACGCGCGCATCGTGGGCCGCGTGCGCACGTCCACCGGTACCATCGCCTCGGCTTCGGGCCAGATCGCGAGCGGCAACCTGGACCTGTCGGCGCGCGCCGGCGAGCAGGGCCGCGGCTTTGCCGTCGTGGCATCGGAGGTGCGCAATCTCGCGCTGCGCTGACCGGCCCGGACGCTGCCGCAGATCAGCAGGGGCGGTGGTTGGGCGTCGACACCGAGGTCACCATTGTTTCAATGCAGGAGGACCGGTACGCGCTGTGGCTGCGTGCTCCGCGGCGGTGCGGAGCGCGTGGCGGCGGCGACTTCCGTGCCGGCATCCCACGGCAGCGACAGCACGGCCTCCAGCGCATCGGCGACCTGGCGGCCCAGGCTGATGTCGCCGCCTTCGATCTGGGGCAGCGTGCGGTGCAGGGCGCACAGCAGGACGGCATAGTCGGCCCGGCGCGGGTGCAGCGCGGCGTCGCCGAGGCGTTCCAGCAGCGCTTCCTCGCGGCGGAAATCGGCTTCGACGGCAGCCACGACGGCCGGGAAATCCTGGACGAAGACCTCGTCCGGCTGCGCTTGCAGGGCGGCGACGCGTGCGCACAGGCGGGCACGGCTCGTGCGCAGGGCCGCGCAAGCCGCGAGCGGGTCGGCGTCGGGATGATGGAAATGCATGATCTACCTCACTCTCGTCGATGATGACGAGCAGTGTCTGGGCGACGGGCGGTTTATTGTTTGATCTGCCTCAAAAGCCACGGATTCCGTCCGCGATAAATCCGCGCCGCACCGTGTCAGTGCGCGAGCAGTAGCGGCACGCGGGACCTTTCCAGCAGCTCGCGCGTGGCCCCGCCGACCATCCATTCGCGATAGCGGCTGTGGCCATACGCGCCCGTCACGATCAGCCCCGCGCCGCAGTCGCGTGCCAGGCCCAGCAACGCCGTGCCGACCGTGCCGTGGGTGCGCTCGACCACCACGTCCACCCGTGCGCCGTGGCGGGCCAGGTACAGCGCCATGTCGGCGCCCGGCTGCTCGCCGTGCAGGTCCTGCAGCGAGTTCGGATTGACGAGGACCAGCCGGACGCTGTCGGCGCGCACCAGCAGCGGCAGCGCCGCGCCGATGGCGGCGATGGCCTGCATGCTGCCGTCCCAGCCGACGACCGCCGTGCCGGGCAGGGGCTGGTCCGCGCCATCCGGCGGCACCACCAGCACGGGACGGGCGCCGTGCAGCGTCACGTATTCCGGCAGCGCGCGGGGGCGCGGGGGCAGCGCGGCACCGGTCCGGGCGTCGCGGCTCAGCACGACGAGGTCCGCATAGCGCGACTGCAGCAGCAGGGCGTAGCGGGCGTCGTCCTCGACCAGGCGGGACTCGACGGACGCCACGCCCAGGAGGCGTGCCGCGGCGTCGAACGCGTCCAGGCGCGCGCGGGCGGCGGCGCGCAGGTCCTGGAAGTCCGTGCCCGCCGTCGTGGCGGCCACGGCGCCCGCGATGATGGCGTAGTCGGGCCAGCCGATGCCGGTGTCGGCGCTGCCGACGAGGTGGGCATCGAAGGTGCTGGCGAGCAGGGCGGCGGCGCGCAGGCGGTTGTCCTGCGCCGGGCTGCCGTCCACATGCATGAGGATGGTCTTGATCATGGCGGTCGTGATGGCATGCAGATAGGGTATGCCGTGACGACGCCCGCGTCAGAAATTCGTTTGATTCAAATCAAATCGGATTTAAATAAATAACGCTCATCCATATTCAATGTTTTATCGCCTATTATCGCAATTTGATAGTCGGCATATATATTTGCCGAAATACTTTTGTGTATAAATAAATTCGACTATGCATCATATTTACTTGTATGAAGATCGTCATTTGACGCTTTCCTGATGTTGGCGTAACTGGTTGAATTGATGGGAAAATTCCGGGAATACGGGGCGATCGTCGCGGATCATCCTGTTTCATATCTTTGCGATAATTCTTTTCGTTAATTCGTTGTCCGGGCGCGACTGATAACGAACAAATTATTGAAGTTTTCGATTTCCCTGTGGGAAATATCCTACACTACGCGGATTCTCATTAGTCGCCCGGAATTCACGTGAATCGCATTTACCGCATCGTCTGGAATGCAGCAAAAAACATTTGGCAAGTCGTATCGGAACTCGGCGCCAAACGGACCAAATCGTCGACCGGACGCGCGCGCCGGCGCCGCCGGCTGGCGCTGATGGCGCTGGCCGCCGCCGCGGCGGGTGCGCATGCGGCGGATCCGCTGCCCACGGGCGGCCACGTCACGGCCGGGCAGGCGACGCTGAACTATGCGGGCAAGACGCTCACCGTCAACCAGGGCAGCAACAAGGCCGCGATCGACTGGACCGGCTTTTCGGTCGGGCAGGGGCACGCCGTCAACTTCGTCCAGCCTTCCGGCAACGCCGTCGCGCTGAACCGCGTGCTCGGCGCGGATGCGTCGATGATCCAGGGCACCCTGAACGCCAACGGCCACGTGTTCCTGCTGAACCCGAACGGCGTGCTGTTCAGCCCGACGGCCCAGGTCAACGTGGGCGGCCTGCTGGCGTCCACGCTGGCGATGAGCAACGACGATTTCCTGGCCGGGCGCTACCACCTGCAAGGCGGCAGCGCGCAGGCCGTCCAGAACGAGGGGGTGCTTAGCGGCGGCAATGTCGCGCTGGTGGCGGCGCGCGTCGTCAACACGGGCGAGATCGCGGCCAGGGCAGGGACCAACGGGGGCAACGCGCTGCTCGGCGCCGGCAGCGACGTCGTCGTCGACTTCGGCGGTCCCGTCAAGCTGCGGGTGCAAAAGGGCGCGCTGGACGCGCTCGTCGACAACGGCGGCGCCATCCGCGCGGACGGCGGCACGGTGCTGATGACGGCGAAGTCGGCCGGCGAACTGTCCGGCGCCGTCATCAACAACAGCGGCATCGTGCAGGCGCGCACGCTGGCGACGGGTGCGCAAGGCCGGATCCTGCTGCTGGGCGACATGCAGACCGGCACCGCCAACGTGGGCGGCACCTTCGACGCGAGCGCGCCGGCGGGCGGCAACGGCGGCAACATCGAGACGTCGGCCGCGCACGTGACGACCCTGCCGGGCCTGAACGTGACTGCGGCAGCAGCCGCGGGCAAGGGCGGCGAGTGGCTCGTCGATCCGTACGACTACACGATCAACGCGGCCGGCGCCACCACGATCTCGAATGCGCTGAACCAGGGCACGAGCGTGACGGTGACGACGCAGTCCAGCAGCACCGGCTACGGCACGGTGGCCCCGGGCAGCGGCGACATCACCGTGGGCAGCCCCATCACCAAGACGGGGGGCGCCGACGCGACCCTCACCTTGCTCGCGGACCGCAACATCTTCGTCAACAATCCCATCACGTCGACGGGCGGAAAGCTGAACGTGACCCTGTCGTCGGCGAACGCGGCGGGCGCCACGGTCGGCGGCGTGTACGTGGGCACCAACCTGCTGTCGAACGGCGGCACGATCCTGATCGGCGGCGGCAGCGGCAGCGCGTCCGGCGGCATCAACTTCGCGCGCAACGCGGACGCCAGTTCGGCGGCCGTCACGGTGGAGCAGGGCGCCAGGATCCTGTCGACGGGCGGCAACATCACGATCAACGGCCGGACGAACCTCGGTTCGAACAGCGGCAGCGTGGACGCCACCAAGGCCGGCATCTACATCAGGAAGGGCGCGACGATCCTGGCCGGCAGCGGCAACCTGATGATGACGGGCCAGAGCGATACCGGCGTCAAGGAATTCGGCATCGGCTTCCAGGGCGGCTCCGGCACCCTGACGACCGTCGGCAGCGCGCCGGGCGCCGGCACGGTGCTGATCAATGCCGTCAACACGGCCACCGGCAACAACATCACGAACGACGACCGCGACGCGGGCGCGATCGGCATGGTCAACTACGGCAGCCGCGAACAGATCACGTTCCAGGGACCGTCGGTCGCGGCGTGGCTGGTCTACATCAACGGCGCGCCGAAGCCGTCCGCGTACACGCAGGCGCCGCAGCTGTCCGGCTGCCTGAATCCGTATCCCAACTGCGGCTACCTCGTCGTCAGCGGCACGAACAACAGCTACCTGTACGCGAGCTACCAGGCCGTCGACATGTCGACGCAGCCGATCTACGTGCTCGGATCGAGCACCGGCACCAAGGTCTACGACGGCACCACGCTCGCGACGGGCATGAACTTCTCGTCGGTCGGCGGTCCCGCCGGCTTCACGGCGGCCAACCTGGCGCCCACGCCCGTGTTCAATACGAGCAGCAAGAACGTGGGCACGTACGGCACGCTGACGCCGGGCGCGGCCAATCCGCGCAACGTCACGTCGGGCGGCACCACGTACGCGGTCGGCTATTTCTACAACGGGAACTACACGATCACGCAGAAGTCGCTGACGCCCAGCGCCGCGAACAAGGTCTATGACGGCACGACGACGGCGGCCGTGGCGATGGCCGGCGCCATCGCGGGCGACGACCTCACGGCCAGCGGCACCGGCAACTTCGCGTCGAAGAACGTGGGCACCTACTCGGTCGGCATCAGCAACATCGTGCTGGGCGGCGCGGACGCGGCGAACTACACGCTGTCCGGGAACTCGGCCAGCGCCACGGCCAGCATCACGCAACGCACGGTCACGCTGAACGCGAGCAAGACGTATGACGGCTCCGCCAACTTCTCGACCGCCAGCCTCGGCAACCTCGTGGCGGGCGAAGACCTCGTCGCGTCAGGCATTGCGGCCAACAGCGCCGACGTCGCGGACGCGCGGTACGTCAGCGCCGCCACGCTGGCCGACGGCACCGCGGGCCTGGCGGGCAATTACCGGCTGCCGGGCCTCACGGCGGCCGGCACCTCCAACACGGCCACGATTACGCCGAAGGCGCTGGCCCTGGCGGGCCTGACGGCCTCCGACAAAGTCTATGACGGCACGACGGCGGCCCAGCTGACGGGCGGCACGCTGTCCGGCCTCGTGGGCAGCGAGTCCGTGACCGTGTCGAACCTGACCGGCAGCTTCGCGGACCGGAACGTCGGTACCGGCAAGGCCGTGGCGCTGGCCGGCGCCACGCTCGCCGACGGCACGGGCGGCCGCGCATCGAACTACACGCTGGCGCAGCCGGCGGGCGTCACCGCGGCCATCACGCCGAAAGCGCTGACGGTGTCCGGCATCACCGCATCCGGCAAGACGTACGACGGCACGACGGCGGCCACCGTGTCCACGACCGGCGCGACCCTGCAGGGCCTCGTCGCCGGCGACGCGGTCACCGTCGGCGCGACGGGCACGTTCGCCGACGCGGACGCGGGCACGAACAAGACGGTCACGCTGTCCAGCACCCACGGCGGCGCGGACGCGGGCAACTATACGATCACGGACCAGGCCTCCACGACGGCCACGATCACGCCGAAGGCCCTGACGATCGCGGGCCTCGGCGCCGCGACGAAGACGTACGACGGCACGACGGGCGCGACGCTGACCGGCGGTACGCTGTCCGGCCTCGTGGGCGGCGAGACCTTGAACCTGTCCGGCCTCGCCGGCGTGTTCGCGGACAGGAACGCGGGCACCGGCAAGACGGTGACGGTGTCGGGCGGTGCGCTGGCCGACGGCACGGGCCGGGCCGCGAACTACAGCCTCACCGTGCCGGCCAGCGTCGCCGGCACCATCACGCCGAAGGCGCTGACCGCGTCCGGCATCACGGCAGCCGACAAGGTCTACGACGGTACGACGGCGGCCACGGTGTCGACCGGCGCGGCGACGCTCGCCGGCGCGATCGCCGGCGACGACGTCGGCCTGGGCGCGACCGGCGCGTTCGCCGACAAGAACGCCGGCACCGGCAAGACGGTGACCTTGAGCACGGGCCTGTCCGGCCAGGACGCGGCCAACTACACGCTCGGCGGCCAGGCGACGGCGCAAGCCGCCATCACCCCGAAGGCCCTGACCGTCTCCGGCATCACGGCGGCCGACAAGGCCTACGACGGCACGACGGCCGCCACCGTCTCCACTGGCGGCGCGACGTTGCAAGGCCTCGTGGCGGGCGATCACGTGACCGTGGGCGCGACCGGCACGTTCGCGGACGCCAACGCGGGCAGCAACAAGACGGTCACGCTGGCGAGCACCCACGGCGGCACGGACGCGGGCAATTATGCGATCACGGACCAGGCGTCCACCACGGCCGCCATCACGCCGAAGGCGCTGACGCTGTCGGGCCTGACGGCCGCCGACAAGGTCTACGACGGCACGACGGCGGCGCAGCTGTCGGGCGGCACGCTGTCCGGCATGGTCGGCGGCGAGACGCTGAACCTCGGCGGCCTGGCGGGCGCGTTCGCGGACAAGAACGCCGGCACGAACAAGGCAGTGACCGTGTCCGGCACCGTCACGGACGGCACCGGCCTCGCGTCGAACTACGCGATCGCCACGCCCGCGGGCCTCGCGGCAACCATCACACCGAAGGCCCTGACGGTGTCCGGCATGACGGCGGGCGACAAGGTCTACGACGGCACGACGGCGGCCACGGTGTCGACGGCGCAGGCGCAGTTGGCCGGCCTCGTGGCGGGCGACACCGTCACCGTGGGCGCGACCGGCGCCTTTGCCGACGCCAACGCGGGCAACGGCAAGACGGTCGCGCTCACCGCCACGTACGGCGGCGCGGACGCGGGCAACTACGCGATCGCGGGCCAGGCGTCGACGCAGGCGGCGATCACGCCGAAGGCACTGACGCTCGCTGGCGTGACGGCCGCGGACAAGACGTACGACGGCACGACGGCCGCCGCGCTGACGGGCGGCACGCTCGTCGGCCTGGTAGGCGGCGAGACGCTGGACATGACGGGCCTGGCGGGCACGTTCGCGGACAAGAACGCGGGCTATGCCAGGACTGTGACGGTCAGCGGCGGCCTGCTCACCGACGGTACGGGCCGCGCGGCCAACTACACCCTGGCGCTGCCGGGTGCCGTGACGGCGTCGATCGGCCAAAAGGCCGCGACCGTGACGGGCATCGCGGCGTCCGATAAAGTCTACGACGGCACGACGGCAGCCGCGGTGTCCACGGGCGGCGCGGTCATCCAGGGCGTCGTCGCGGGCGACGACGTGCGCGTCGGTGCCACCGGCACGTTCGCGGACAAGAACGCGGGCAGCGGCAAGACGGTGACGCTGGCGAACACGTTCGACGGTGCGGACGTCGGCAACTACGCGATCACGGGCCAGTCCACGGCCGTCGCCGCCATCACGCCGAAGGCATTGACGGTGTCCGGCATCAGCGCGGACAACAAGACCTACGACGGCACGACGGCCGCCACGGTCAGCAGCGCCAACGCGACGCTGGCGGGCCTCGTGGCCGGCGACACGGTGACGCTTGCCGCGACCGGCGCCTTTGCCGACCGCAATGCGGGCAACGGCAAGACCGTCGACCTGGCCGGCACCCTGGGCGGCGCGGACGCGGCCAACTACGCGGCCGACATCCAGCGCACGACGACGGCGGACATCGCGCGCAAGACCCTGAGCGTGACCGGTGCGGCCGTCGCCGGCAAGACGGCGGACGGCACGAGGACGGCAACCCTGACGGCGCCCGGCACGCCCGTGGGCGCGATCGCGGGCGACAGCGTGGCCGTGAGCGGCAGCGGGGCGACCGCGCAGTTCGCGCAGGCGACGGCCGGCGCCGGCATCGCGGTGGACGTGAACGGCCTCGTGCTGACCGGCACGGACGCGGGCAACTACGCGTTCGAAGGCCGCACGGCGACGACGGGCACCATCACCGCGGCGGCGACGCCGGTGCCGGTCCCGACCCCGACCCCGATCCCGACGCCGACGCCGGTCCCGACCCCGACGCCAACGCCGACGCCGACGCCGACGCCGACACCGACACCTGAGCCGCCGCCGGTCGTGGTGGTGCCGACGCCGGCACCGCCGCCCGTCGTCGTGACGCCGCCGCCGACCCCGGCGCCGGCACCGACCCCGACCCCGGCACCGGCGCCGGTCCCCGCGACCGCCTCGGTGGTGGCTGCGACGATCGCACCGCAGTCGCTGGGCCTCGCGCCCGTGCTGCCGGCGCCGGCCGTCGGCGGCCTCGCCTACCTGGCCGTCCCGGAAGCCGGCGCGGCGAGCGGCGGCGGGGCGGCGGCCGCGGACGGGCAGGGCGGCGGTGATTCGACCGTCAGCGCGACCAACCGCCGCCAGTCGTCCAGCCAGGCGCTGGCCGCCGGCCGCGACGTCAAATTCCTGAACGTGCTCGTCGTCTCCGGCGGCATCCGCATGCCGGGCGCCGGCAACGACCAGGCGGGCGGCAAGGACGCCACGAACCCGTAACGAACATAGACTACGCATGACCTACAACCTGAAACTCCTGCCGCTGGCCCTGCTGGTCGCGGCCTCCCTGCCGGCACTGGCGCAGCAGCCGTCGCTGCAGGAAAACGCGCGGCAACTGCCGCAGCCCCGCATGGGCACCGCGCCCGCCGTGCAGCCGGCGCCCGCCGCCGCACCCATGCGGGCGGGCGGCCAGCAAGTCCTGCTGCGCGGCGTCGTCATCACCGGCAATACGCGCATCGGCAGCGACGCGCTGCTGGCGGCCATCGGTCCCGTGGCAGGCAAGTCGTTCGACTTCGCGGGCCTCGCGGCGCTGGCCGCGCGCGTGACCGCGTATTACCAGAAAGCCGGCTATCCGTTCGCCCGCGCCTACCTGCCGCAGCAGGACCTGTCGTCCGGCGAGCTGCGCGTGGAAGTGCTGGAAGGCCGCTACGGCAAGGTCGCCGCGCACGGCGAGCCGGCGTTCATCCACGGCGCGCAAGGCTTCCTGTCCGCGCTGCCGCATGGCGACATCATCGAAAGCGGCCGCCTGGAACGCGTCACGCTGCTGCTGGACGACCAGCCGGGCGCGCGCACGGTGCCGCTCGTGCGGCCGGGCACGGAAGTGGGCACGGGCGACCTGCTCGTCGAGGTGCAGCGCGACCACCGCTACAAGGGCGAGGCGGGCCTGGACAACTACGGCACCCGCGCGACCGGGCGCATGCGCGCGCACGCGAGCGTGGACGTGGACAGCCCGTTCATGCTGGGCGACCAGATCGCCGCGCAGGCGCTGTACACGGAAGAGGGCATGTGGTTCGGCTCCCTCGCGTACTCGGCGCCGCTGGGCTACCGCGGCCTGCGCGGCCGCGCCAGCTACACGCATTCCTACTACGACCTGGCCGGCAGCTTTGCCGCGCTGGGCGCGCGCGGCACGGCGGACGTGGCCAGCGTGGGACTGTCGTACCCGATCGTGCGTTCGCAGGTGCGCAACCTGATCCTGTCGGCCAGCGTCGACCACAAGCGCCTGCACGACCGCCAGGACGCCACCGCCACGGACACGCAGAAATCCAGCACCGTCGTCCCCGTCACGCTGTCGTTCGACGTGCGCGACCAGTTCCTCCACGCCGGCATCACGTTCGGCGCGCTGAGCTGGACCCGCGGCAAGCTGAACATGAATGGCGACACGCAGGCCATCGACGCGGCGAGCGCCCGTTCGGCGGGCAGCTTCAACCGGTTCAACCTGGACCTGGCGCGCATCCAGTCGATCAACGATCGCCTGGACGTGTATGCCCGCGTGTCGGCGCAGTGGACGGGGCATAACCTCGATTCGTCGGAAAAGCTGGGTCTCGGCGGCGTGAACGGCGTGCGCGCGTATCCGAACGGCGAAGGCTATGGCGACATGGGCTGGGTGGCACAGACGGAAGTCCGCTATGCGGTGGGCGCCGTCGTGCCTTACCTGTTCTACGACGCGGGCCGCGTCACCTTGAACAAGTCGCCATGGAACACGCTGGACAACCACCGTTCCCTGGGCGGCGGCGGCATCGGCCTGCGCTATGCGCGCGATGCGTGGACGGCCGGCGTCACGGTGGCCTGGCGTTCGCACGGCGGCGCGTCGCAGACGGACGACTCGACGCATTCGCCGGCCGTGCTGGCGAACGTCGCGTATCGCTTCTAAGCTGAACTTTTAAGAATAGTTCAGGCCGGCGGAACGGCAAATTGATTCTGTCAATGCTGTACCGCCGCGCGATCGAAAAAATCATCGGCAGAGCGCGCCGCACAGGCATATGCTTTACTTGCATATACATATAGCGGAGACAAAGATGAAATTCGGAATCGCACCCGGCCGCGTAAAAGCTCACCTGCACCTGTCGCACATCCACCGCCCGCATTTCCACATGCCGCACGTCCACCGCGACTGGCATGCATTCGAGCCCGTGCTGCGCGTGGCGCAGATCATCCTGCTGGTCGTGCTGGCCCTGCCGTTCGCGCAATTCGTCGCGAAGACGATCGTGTGGGCCTTTAGATCTTTGTTCGGCTGAATCGCTGTTCGGGCGAATCGATCAGCGAAACGATCAGCGAAACGATCAGCGAAATGAGCCGCGCAAACGGCGCGGCTGCTTTAGCATGAACCGGATCTGACCTCGATCCGGACACCATGCCACTGCCTTCTTCTTCCTCGCGCCGCCGTTTCGCCCTGTCGTTATTGACCGTTCCGCTCTGGAGCCATGCCGCGCCGGGCGGCCGGCGCCTGTCCATCCTCGACACCGGCGCCGTCGCCGACGGCGCCACGGTCAACACGCGCGCCATCCAGGCCGCGGTCGACCGCCTGGCCGGGCAGGGCGGCGGCACCGTCGTCGTGCCCGCTGGGGTGTTCGTCAGCGGGGCACTGTTCCTCAAGCCGCGTGTCCACCTGCACCTCGACAAGGGCGCCGTGCTGCGCTGCTCGACGGACATGCGGCACTTCCCCGTCCAGCGCACGCGCATCGAGGGCCACTTCGAAGAGCGGTTCAACCCGGGCCTGGTCAACGCGTCCGGGTGCGACGGCCTGGCGATCACGGGCGAAGGCACGCTCGACGGCGCCGGCCGCCCGATCTGGGACCAGTTCTGGACACTGCGCAATGCAGCGAAGGACAAGGGCAACTTCCGCAACCTCGACGTGCCGCGGGCGCGCCTCGCCATCATCGAAGGCTCGCGCGGCGTGACCATCGATGGCATTACGTTCAAGGATTCGCAGTTCTGGAACCTGCACCTGTACCGCTGCCGCGACGTGGTCGTCAGGAACGCCGCCTTCGAGGTGCCGGACGACTACAAGCAGGCGCCCAGCACGGACGGCATCGACATCGACAGCTGCCAGGACGTGCTCGTCGACGGCTGCCGGTTCTCCGTGACGGACGATTGCATCGCCGCGAAGGGCACGAAGGGCCCGCATGCGCTCGAGGACAAGGACAGCCCGCCGACGGAACGGATCCGTGTGCGCAACTGTACGTTCCGGCGCGGCCACGCGCTGTTCACGTGCGGGAGCGAGGCGACGGTCGTACGCGACGTCGTCGTCGAGCATTGCCGCGTGCAGGACGTGGGCGCCATCGCGCACCTGAAGCTGCGGCCGGACACGCCGCAGCGCTACGAGGACATCGCGTTCCGCGACCTCGTGCTGGAGTCGGGCAAGGGCGAGATCGTGGCGATCCGGCCGTGGAGCCAGTACTTCGACCTGAAGGGCGAGGCGCCGCCGCGCTCCATCGTGCGGGGCCTCGTGCTGGACGGTATCCGCGGCCGCTTCGGCGCCTTCGGCATCGTCGCGCCGAATCCGGGCCAGACCGAGATCGGCGGGATCGTGTTGCGGAATTTTGATGTGCAACTAACCGACGAGCGGCTGCAGGTGAAGGACGCGGGCAAGCCGGTGGTGGAGAACGTCGTCGTCAACGGCAAGCCCTATGCCGCGTAGGGCTTGCCGCTCATTTGCCCGAACCGTCGGTCAGCGCACCAGGCAGGGGCGCTTGTTGTCGAACTTCCAGCCGGGGATCAGGAATTGCATCGCGACGGCGTCGTCGCGCGCGCCCAGGCCCATGTTCCTGTAGGCCTGGTGCGCTTTTTCCAGTTCGGCCTCGTCCAGTTCGATGCCGAGGCCCGGTTGCGCCGGGACGTGCACGAGGCCGCCTTCGATCTTCAGGGGTGCCTTCGTCAGGCGCTGGCCGTCCTGCCAGATCCAGTGCGTGTCGATCGCCGTGACCTTGCCCGGCGCCGCTGCGCCCACGTGCGTGAACATGGCGAGCGAGATGTCGAAGTGGTTGTTCGAGTGTGAGCCCCACGTCAGGCCGAACATCTGGCACAGCTGCGCCACGCGCACGGAGCCCTGCATGGTCCAGAAGTGCGGGTCCGCGAGCGGGATGTCGACGGACTGCAGCTGGATCGAGTGCGCCATCTGGCGCCAGTCCGTCGCAATCATGTTCGTCGCGGTCGGCAGGCCGGTGGCGCGGCGGAACTCGGCCATTACTTCGCGGCCCGAGAAGCCGTTTTCCGCGCCGCACGGATCTTCCGCGTACGCGAGGATGCCGTGCTTGTCGCGGCACACGCGGATCGCATCAATCAGCGACCAGGCACCGTTCGGATCGAGCGTGATGCGCGCGTCCGGGAAGCGCTCGTGCATCGCGATGACCGCATCCATCTCGTCGTCGGCCGGCAGCACGCCGCCCTTCAGCTTGAAATCGTTGAAGCCGTAGCGCTCGCGCGCGGCCTCGCACAGGCGCACGACGGCGTCCGGCGTCAGCGCTTCCTCGTTACGGAGGCGGAACCAGTCGTTGTCCGCATCCGGCTCGCTGCGGTAGGCGAGGTCCGTCCGGTTGCGGTCGCCCACGTAGAACAGATAGCCCAGCATCTCGACGGCGTTGCGCTGCATGCCTTCGCCCAGCAGCGCGGCGACGGGCACGCCCATGAACTGGCCCAGCAGGTCGAGCAGCGCGGATTCGACGGCCGTGACGGCGTGGATGGTCGTGCGCAGGTCGAAGGTCTGCTGGCCACGGCCGCCCGCGTCGCGGTCGGCGAAGGCGCTGCGCATCGCGTTCAGCACGTTGTTGTACTCGCCCAGCGTCTTGCCGACGACGAGGGGGCGCGCATCTTCGATGGTCCGGCGGATCTTTTCGCCGCCCGGCACCTCGCCGAGGCCCGTGTTGCCCGCGCTGTCCTTGAGGATGACGATGTTGCGGGTGAACCAGGGACCGTGCGCGCCGGAGAGGTTCAGCAGCATGCTGTCCTGGCCGGCGACGGGGACGACGCGCAGTTCGGTGACGACAGGGGCGCTGGTAACGATGGTGGTCATATGGCTGTATCGGTAAGGACAAATCGTTCCCTATGATATCTTTCGATCGATTCAGCAGCAAACCAAATTGGGATGGCAAGTATTCAAAAAATGAATCTATTGCGCCCGGAAGGTCGGCAGCACGTCGTCGAGGAAGAGTTGCAGCACCGGATTGTCGTGGTTGCGGCGATAGGTACACACCGTGTCGACGGGCTCGGTGGCCACCCGGCGCATGACGATGCCGTCGAATTTCAGCCGGGCCGCGCCCTCCGCGATGAGGGCAGCGCCGATCCCCGCGCGGACCAGTGCCAGCATGGTGTGCACCTGGCCGATGTGCTCGACGACGTCCGGCACGACGCCGGCGCGGGCGAAGCGCTCGCTCAGCATCTGGTAGAAGGGCCGCGCCTCGTAGGGCGAATACATGACGAACGGGCGGCCGTGCAGGTCGGCCAGCGTGGGTTCCAGGGGCCACTGGTCGGCGTCGCTCTCGTGGATGGCCAGCATCAGGGCTTCCGTCGCGATCAGCTGGCTGTCCAGGTCCCCGCTGACGGGATGCGGGCGCATCAGGCCCAGGTCCAGCTCGCCCGCGTTCAGCGCTTCCACCTGCATGGTGCTGACGAGTTCCTTCAACGTCAGCGACACGCCCGGCGAGCGCTCGCGCAGGCGGCGGACGACTTCCGGCAGCAGACTGTAGCCGGACGCCGACGTGAAGCCGATGGCGAGGCCGCCCTGTTCGCCCTTCGCGGCCCGGCGGGCGGCGAACATCGCTTCCTCGGCGATGCGCAGGATGCGCGCCGCTTCCGGAAAGAAGGCCTTGCCGGCGGCCGTCAGCCTGACCGTGCGGCTGTTGCGCTCCAGGAGCTGGGCGCCGACGTGGTGTTCCAGCAGGCGGATCTGGCGGCTCAGCGGGGGCTGCGTCATGTTGAGGCGTTCCGCTGCGCGGCTGAAATGCAATTCCTCGGCGACGGCGACGAAGCAGCGGAGCTGGCTGATCTCGAACATGGATGTCCTGGGCTTTGGTTGGGGCGACCGCAATTATGACCGATGTGTGATCGATGCGCGCCCATCCGGCCGCCCGTGGTATCGTCGTCCCGGATCAGGGACATGCACAGGAGGGAACCATGGCTTTCGACCAGCGCATCGCCATCGTCACCGGCGCGTCCGGCGGCATCGGCCGGGCCACCGTGCGGCGCCTGTTGCAGGACGGAGCCGGCGTGATGCTGGCAGGCCTGCACCTGGACCGCCTCGACGCCACCCGCGCCGACCTGGGCCGCGAGTTCGATCCCGCGCGCATGGCCACCGTCGCCTGCGACGTGTCGCGCGAAGACCAGGTCATCGCCGCCGTGGATGCCACGATCCGGCAGTTCGGCGGCTGGGACTACGTCGTCAACAACGCCGGCACGATGCTCTTCAAGCCGATCGAGGAACAGACGGAGCAGGACTGGCGCGGCATCCTCGACGTCGACCTGCTCGGCGCCTTCTTCTTCACCAAGCAGGCCTTCCTGCGCATGCGCCGGGGCGGGGCGATCGTGAACGTCTCCAGCGTGCACGCGGTGGAAACGGAGCCCCTCGTCGCGCCGTATGCGGCCGCGAAGGCGGCGCTGCTGTCCCTCACGCGCTCGGCCGCGCTGGAGGGCAAGGCGAAGGGCATCCGCGTGAATGCGGTGCTGCCGGGCGCCGTCGACACGCCCATGTTGTGGGATAACCCGAACGTGAAGGCCGGCGTCGAAGTGATCGACAAGGCCGACGTGGGCGCGCCCGAGGACCTCGCCGCCGCCATCGCGTTCCTGCTCACGGACGAAGCCCGCTTCGTCGACGGCGCCTCGCTGCGGGTCGACGGCGCGCGGCTGGCGCGGCTCTAGGCTTTACACCCCGTCGCTGTCACCGGGGATGGTCTCCGGGTACCCGGAAATCGCCCGCGCCGCCTGCATGCCGCCCATCACGGCCGCCTCCACGCAGCCGCAGTCCAGCCCCGTCTTCAGCCAGTCGCCGGCCAGGTACAGGTTCGCGAGACCCGTGCCGTGCGTGACGAGGCGCCGCGCCGTGCTGCCCGGCACGGACAGGACGTAGCGCTCGGCGGGATCGACGTTGGCGCGCCAGTACTGGCGGTCGAAGCGCGCCGGCCCCTCGGCATTGGCCGGATCGACGAGCCAGTGCCACGGAAAACCGCCGGCCGCCGCCGGCCACAGCGCCTGGATGCGGTCGCGCAGCAGCGTCACGCCGTCGTCGTGCGCGCGGGCGGCGGCGCGAGCCGGGAAGCCGGTGTCGGAGCGGGGCGGCAGTCCGGCCTGCGGCATCGGTCCGCAGAAATACTGCACGCTGGCGGGGGCAGCCTCGGGCGGCCACGCCTCGCTGGCCAGCACCTGGGTCATGCCGGCCCACGTGTCATAAGGCTTCGCGAACGTCGTCAGGATCGGTTCCTGGCCGTTCGGCGCTACCGTCCAGCCGAGGGCCCGCGTGTCGTGGTTCAGCCAGACCTGGCAGGCCTGGGTCGCGACCGTGCGCAAGGTCGCGACCGTGGCGCGCAGCGGGAGGCTCACGTCCAGCAGGGCGGGCGCGGCCAGCGCGAGCGCGTCGACGGGCAGGCCCGAGATCACGTGGTCGAAGTCGCGGCCGCGCAGCAGCGTCTTGTCGGGCAAGTCCTTGCCGGTCTCCGCCCGGAACAGCGCGGGCCAGTCGCTCCACCACGATTCCAGGTCGACGCCGTGCGCCTGCAGCAGCGCGGCCTGGGCCGGATCGAGCTGGCCGTAGTCCGGCCGGTTCGGCCAGCACGGCAAGCCTTTCACGTCGACGAGCGGCCGGTAGTCGCCGCCCGGCACGTCGGCCTGCACCGTCATGCGGATGGACGCGACGCCGGCACCATCGGGCACGATCTCCTCGACGCGATGGAAGAACGCGAAGCGCACGCCGCGCCGCGCGAGCAACTCGACCATCGGCGCGAACACGGCGTCGCCCATCCCCGTCTGCATGCGGTACATGACGCTGCCCCGGTAGGCGAAGCCCATGCGCAACATGGCGCGCAGCGCCGTGCCGGCTTCCAGGCTGGGGCGCGCCGGGTCGCCGTCCTCGAACGCGAACAGCAGCGAATACATGCCCAGCACGGGCGCCGCGTTCACGCATAACGCCTGGTCGCCGCCATGGCGCAGCAGCCAGGCGCGGAAATCCTCGCCGTTCACCGCGTCGAAGCCGCGCGTGAAGACGCCGTCGGCCAGCATGCCGCGCAGGATCGTGGTCGTGACGTTCAGGGCGGTCAGGGCGCGGCGCAATCCATCGTCCTCGACGACACCGGCGAATGCGCACGGCTGCACGCGCTGCTCCACCCGTTCCAGCGCCTGGCGCAGGCGGCGCAGGTCGGCGTCCTCGTGTGCGTGGGCGTCCGCGGGCAAGGCGCGGGCCTGCGCGACCAGGGCGGCGATGGACGCGTCGACGTCGGGCGCGACCTGTCCCGGCGCGGCGGCCCGCAATTCGCTGTGCCAGCGGGGCAGCCATTCGATGGCGGCCAGCGCCAGTTGCCACGGCGTGACGGGATCGAGCCCGGTGCCCGGTTCGCCGGGACGGCGCGGCAGCACGAGGTGCCACGGCCGCCAGCCGCCGTCGACGTCCTCGGCCAGCGCCACGTAGTCATGCGGCCGGAATGCCTGGTCCCAGCGGGCCAGGGGCGCCCCGGCCGGGCGTTCCAGTTCGGCATACACGGCGCGGATCAGGGCGAAGGCGTTCGCATAACAGCCGAACCAGATATGCAGGCCGTGTTCCTCGATGCGCTGGCCCAGCTGCGCATTGCGCCCGCTCGCGCCCTTGCCGCCGAGGCGCCAGCCCTGCTGGTAGACGGTGATGGCGTAGCGCTCGCGCCAGCCGGGCTTCGCGCTGAGATAAAAGGCGGCGGCCAGCGCGCCGGCGCCGCCGCCGAGAATGGCGATGTTCTGGGCCATGATGCTTCTCCGGTTGATGGGCAACCGGCCCAGTGTAGGGAGGGCGAACATGGTGCGTGTTCGCCCGGATCAAGTTTCTAAATTGGTCCCCCGGACCAATTTAGTTGGTCCCCCGGACCAATTTAGTGCCAGCGCACAGGCATCAGCATCTTCGACCGGAACCACCGCGCCAGCAGGTTGCCGCACATCCGCACCAGGCCGAGGTGGCCCATCACGTGGCGCTGGTACGTGAGGCCGTACATCGCCAGCGCGAACGGCCCTTTCACATGCAGGTGGCGGTTGCCGATCGCGCGACGCAGGATGCCCACCGCGCCCGCCTGTCCCAGCGACACCAGCGTGCCGTAGTCGCGGTACTGGAAGCCCGGCAGGGTGTCCGGCGCCTTGTGCGCCAGCAGCGTCGCCAGGTAGATGGCCTGCTGGCGCGCGGCCTGGGCGCTGGGCGGCGCCATCGCCGTCTTGTCCGGATTGAGCAGGGTGCAGCAATCGCCCATCGCGTGGATTTCCGGGTCCGTCACGCTGCGCAGGCGCGCGTCGACGACGACCTGGTCGTTGCGGTTCAGCGCCACGTTCAGGCCCGTGCTGAAGCGCGGGCCCTTCACGCCGGCCGCCCACACGGTGATCGCGGCGGGGAACACGCGGCCGTCCATCGTCGTCACTTCGTCCTCGCGCACTTCCGCGATCGCGGTGTCGGTGCAGATCTCGATACCCATCGCGCGCAGCTTGCGCACGGCCAGGTTCGATGCCTCGGCATCCAGCGACGGCAGCACCTGCGGGCCGCGCTCGACGATGCGGATGTGCACCTGGTGCGGCGACTCCAGTCCCGCGAGGCCGTAGTGGGCCAGCGTGTCGACCGTGTGGCGCAGGTCCGCCGCGAGTTCGATGCCGGTCGGGCCGGCGCCGACGATGACGATGTCCAGCAACGGCGCGCCGGCGTCGGTGCGGGCATTGCGGCGCCGTCCGGCCTGGGCGCACAGGCCGAGGAAGCGCTGGCGGAAGGCTTCGGCGCCCTTGACGCTGTCGAGCGCCAGGCAGTGTTCCTGCGCGCCGGGGATGCCGAAGAAGTTCGTGACGGAGCCGTAGGCCAGCACGAGACGCTCGTAATCGATCGTCGTGTGCGCGTCCGGCGCATCGTCGAACCGGCTGCGCACGGTGAGCGTGCGGCGGGCACGGTCGACGTGGGTTACCTCGCCGCAGACGAACGTGAAATGGTTGTCGATGGCCTGGCGCGCATAGTCGATCATGTGGTCGGCCGGATCGATGGTGCCGGCGGCGACCGCGTGCAGCAGGGGTTTCCAGAAGTGGGTGGGCGCGCTGTCGATGAGGATCACGCGATCCTTGTTGCGCTCGCCGAGGCGGCGACCCAGGCGGGTGGCGAGTTCGAGGCCGGCGACGCCGCCTCCGACGATGACGATGGACTGCATGGTGTGCTCCCTTCTTTTTTCGAATCGATGCGGCACCGGGGGCTCCCCGCGCCGCGCTGTTCGCGCATCCGGCGGGAGCAGCGCCCGCGGATGCCGGGAAGACTGCTTCAGTGGGCCGTGGCCTGCATTGCGAGTTTGCCCATGCTTTTGCGCATGACGACCGCCTTTGGCGTGCGTACGCCGATGTGCGCGGTGCGGGCGGCGGCGATGGCGCGCGGCGACGTCGTCACGGCAAGCGCTTCGTCCGGTTGTACGCCCAACTGATCCAGCACGACGGAATACGGGGCCTTGTGGCCGCGCGCTTCGAAGTCGGCGCCCGTCAGCACGACGGAAAAGATGTGGTGCGCGGCGTCGCCGAAGCGGCGGCGCAGCTGTTCGCCGGCCTGCTGGTGCGGCAGTTCGGAGATCAGGGCACACGGCAGGCCGTCTTCGATCGCCTGGTCGAGCAGGCGCTCGGCGTCGGCCGGGAGGTTTCCTGCGGCCTCGGCCGCTTGTGTCCCCCGGAATGCGGATAAGTCGAAGATGAACGCTTGTGCCGTCATGATGATCTCCTTTTGCAGGTCGTTGTCGCTTGAATTGTTTTTACTATACGGCTGGGCGGGATAAAATAAAAATAAATCTTTTTTAGAATTCGATAAGGTAGAGCTTATGTATCCAGCCAGCTTCAAACAACTGCAGGCGTTGATGCTCGTCGCGCGCCACCAGAGCGTATCGCGCGCGGCCGAGGCGATGCACGTCACGCAGCCGGCCGTGTCGCTGCACCTGAAACAGCTGGAAGACACGGCCGGCGTGCCGCTCACGCGCCGCCAGGGCCGCAACATCCAGATGACGGCCGCGGGCGAGCTGCTGGTGGGCTACGCGGAGCGCATCCTGGGCCTGTGGGAAGAGGCGGGCGACGAGATCGCGGCCCTGAAGGGCGTCACCTCCGGTACCTTGCGCATCGGCGCCGTGATGACGGCGGAGCACCTGCTGCCGCCGATGCTCGTGCGCTTCACGACGGGCCGCCCGCACGTGCGCATCAAGCTGCAGGTGGGTTCGCGCCCGGAGGTGATCGGCATGCTGTCGCGCGACGAGATCGACCTCGCCATCATGGGCACGCCGCCACGTGAATTCCCGACCAGCGCGAGCCGCTTCGCGCGGCACCCGATGGCGTTCTTCGTCGCGCCGGGCCACCCGCTGCTGGAGAAGGATGGCGTGACCCTGGCCGACATCGCCGCCCACAACCTGCTCGTGCGCGAACGCGGGTCGGGCACGCGCGCGGCGATCGAGCGGCGCTACGAGGAAGAAGGCGTGGCGCTGGCGATCGGCTCTGAGCTGTCGAGCAACGAGGCGATCAAGCAGATGACGGCGGCCGGTCTCGGCGTCGCCTTCCTGTCCGTCCACGCGTGCACGCTCGAGGTGCGCAACCGGCTGCTCAGCGTCCTGCCGGTGCCGGGCGTCGTCGTGCAGGGCGAGTGGCACGTGATGCACAAGGCGGCGCGCGCGATTCCGACCGTGGCCGCGTCGTTCCACGAATTCATGGTGGAGCACGGCCAGCAGGTCATTTCGGACGAGCTGGAAAACCTGGCGTGGCCGCGCCGCGACCCCGCCTGATGGACGTCACTTGAATGGAAATGGCTGGGGCGGGGCGAAGAACAGCTTCCCGACCTTCTGCAGGCCGGCGCTCAGTTCGATCTTGTCGATGTTCACGGTCGCATCGATGGTCCATTCGCGGAACGCCGGACCGGACCAGGGGAACGCGGCCAGGCCGGCGCGGATCGCATCGCGGGTCAGGCCGGCGTCGAGCCGCCGCTGCCAGTCGGTTGCCCATGCGGCGGTGAACGGGTCGCGCCGGTTGCTGGCCATCGAACGCAGCAGGTTTGCGGCGCGGATGCCGTCGCCGCGCCAGGCGTAGACGAGCGCCGCAGTACGGCCGAGGCCGCCAACGTCGCGGCTGCTGCGCCAGGCCGCCAGGACGTCGTCGATGGCGTCCTGGCCGGGCTCGCCGCCGGCGACGATGTCGACGCACAGCTTGCCGAGTGCGGCGGCCGGCAACGCGGGGTTGAGTTCGACCGCGCGCGCGAAACGCCGCCGCGCCTCGGCCAGCCCGGATGTCCTGTCGGCGGCGCCGCTTCTGGCCAGGCGCAGGTGGGCCAGGCCCGCCAGCACGTGCAGGTCCGCGTCGGCGTCGTCCTTGCGCAGCGCCGCGTCGAGGTAGGGCAGCGCGTCGGCGGGCCGGCCGGCGTAGATCAGCGCGCGGGCCACCGTGCGCTGCACCAGCACGCTCACGGACGGACCCGGTGGCGGCGCACCGTCGAGCACCCGTGAGATCGTCGCCTGCTGGGCCGCGGCGGACGGGCACGATTTCAGCGCGGCCTCGGCCAGCAGGTAGTCGGACGACGCTTCCGGCAGGACGTCGACGTTGACGGCGGCGCGCGTCAGCCCCGGCCGGTCGACGTGCAGCACCTGCAAGCCTTTCAGGCGGTAGCGCCACATCGCCGCCGACAGGTCGCCCACGCGGATGCCGAAGCTCCGCTCGAACGCCTGCACGGACGGCACGCCGTCGTAGAATGCCTTGAGGTAGGCGCCCAGGCGGCGCCGGTTGTCTTCCGACGACAGGGCGTAGTGGACGAGCAGCCAGGAGCGCGCCGCGTACTCGACCTGCTGGCGCGACATGCCGTCGCCGCCCAGGCCGGCGTTCTCGTTCTGCTCCAGCACGTCGCGGTAGTACAGGGCGTAGGTTCCCATTTCCCCGTCCAGCAGGCTGAAGTAGCGGCCCAGGATGGTCGGCCAGCGGCCGACCGCCATCCGGTTGTCCGTGAAGCGCACGGTCGAAAAATAGTGCGCGAAACCGTCGATGAACCAGGTCGGGGCGCGCAGGTCGGTGTGGCGGTACAGGAAATGCCGCGCATACGCCTCGAACAGGAAGGACAGGCTGACGTTCAACGGATACCTGGCCAGGTTGTCGTTGTCGAGCGTGCCGATGGTCTCCAGCTGCGCACCGAATCCTGCGACACCGTCGTTGCAGCTGCTGTAGACGCCGACGGTTTCCGGCGTCGGCGAACCAAGCTCGGCGCCCAGTCGGGCGAGATCGTCGAAGCGCGCCGTGTAGTAGAGCGTGATCTTGCCTTCCGGCCCGCCGGTCCTGGCGTAGCCCTTCGTGTAGATGCGCAGCAGGTCGTCCAGCCGCTCCAGGTTGTCGAGCAGGCGCTGCGCTTCGTCCTGGCTGGTGTCGGAATACAGGATCACGTGCTGGCTCTCCGCGCGGAACCATTTCGACGGGTTCCGCTGGGACGTCACGGTGATGCTCTGGATCGCATCGGAAGCCGAGGCGGCGACGGACCCGGCCGGCTCGGCACCGGCGTGCAGGGCGAAGAGGAGGCCGGCGGCAGCCAGCGCGACGGAGCGAATCGACATGGACAGTCCTTTCCCGCGTGAGCCATGCCCGTGCACGGCCGGGAACGATTGTGACACGGTCTCTGTATGTTATGTAAACAAATAGCTTGCCGGACAACTAACGCGTGTATATACTGCGTATACGAATCATATATGGAGCATATGATGGGCATCGTGAATATCGAAGACGAACTGCATGACCAGATCCGCAAGGCGAGCACGGTCTCGTGCCGCTCGATCAATGCGCAGGCCGCGTTCTGGGTCCGGATCGGCATGCTGTGCGAGCTGAATCCGACGCAGAGCTTCAACGAGATCATGGCGCGCGAGCTGCGCGCGGCGGGCGTGGTGCCGCAGGCGCTCAAGGTGGCGTCATGACGAAGCGGCCGGAAGAAGTGGCATTGATGGCGGCGGCCGGCAAGCTGCTGGCGGACGTGTTCGCGCAGCTCGACCGGCTGGATCTCGCCGGCATGTCGACCATGCAGGTCAACGACCTGGTCGACGACTTCATCGTCAACACGCTCGGCGCGCGTCCCGCAAGCAAAGGGCAATACGGCTATGCGTTCGCGCTGAACGCCTCACGCAACGACGTCGTGTGCCACGGCGTGCCGTCGCCGGCGGAGATCCTGCAGAGCGGGGACATCGTCAACTTCGACATCACGCTGGAAAAGAACGGCTACATCGCCGACTCCAGCAAGACGTACCTCGTCGGCGCGGTGGCGGCGCCGGCGAAGAAGCTCGTGCAGGTGACGTACGAGGCGATGTGGAAGGGCATCCGCGCCGTGCGTCCGGGCGCGCGGCTGGGCGACGTCGGCCACGCCATCGAGCGCCATGCGCGCCGCCACGGCTATACCGTCGTGCGCGAGTACTGCGGGCACGGCATCGGGCGCGAGATGCACGAGCCGCCCCAGGTGCTGCACTGGGGCCGCCCGCGGACGGGCCTCGTGCTGCGCGAAGGGATGGTGTTCACGATCGAGCCGATGCTCAACGCGGGCCGCCATGCCGTGCGCACGGAGGACGACGGCTGGACGGTGCGTACGTGCGACGGCGCGCTGTCCGCGCAGTTCGAGCATACCGTGGCCGTGACGGGCAACGGCGTGCGCGTGCTGACCTTGCGGGCCGGGGAGACAGTGCCCGCCTGACGGGATCCATGATCAGGCGGCCAGCCGGCGCTGGCGGTTGGGCGCGGCTTCCTCGATCTGGAAGATGTTCACGACCGCAGAGAGCTCGACCGCCTGCATCCGCAGCGATTCCGCGGCGGCCGCCGCTTCCTCGACCAGCGACGCGTTCTGCATCGTCATCTCGTCCAGGTGCGAGATCGCGCCGTCCACGCGGCCGATGTCGGCCTGCTGCGACTTGGTCGCGCCGCTGATGCGGTCCATGATCTCGCTGACGCGCTGGACGCCGTCCACGACCTTGCGGATGGTGTCGCCCGCGTGGCCGACGAGCGAGGTGCCGGCGCCGACCTTCGCCACCGAATCCTCGATCAGGGCCTTGATCTCTTTCGCCGCGGCCGCCGAACGGTGCGCGAGGTTGCGCACTTCGCCCGCGACGACGGCGAAGCCGCGCCCCTGCTCGCCGGCCCGCGCCGCTTCCACCGCCGCGTTCAATGCAAGGATGTTCGTCTGGAAGGCGATGCCGTCGATGACGGAAATGATGTCGACGATCTTGCGCGACGATTCCTCGATCAGGTGCATCGTGGCGACCACCTGGTCGACCGCGGCGCCGCCTTCCACCGACACGGTCGATGCCGTGGTGGCCAGCGTGCTGGCCTGGCGCGCGTAGTCCGCGTTCTGGTGGACGGACGCGACCAGCTGCGCCATCGCGCCCGTGACCTGCTGCAGCGTCGCCGCCTGCGTCTCCGTCCGGCTGGACAGGTCGTTGTTCCCGGTCGCGATCTGGGAGGAGGCCGACGCGATCGTCTCGGTGCCCGTCCTGACCTTCGCGACGATGTCCGACAGGCCGTGGCGCATCGCGTTCATCGCGTGGATCATGCTCGACGGCCCGGCGCGCGAGACGTCCACGTGGCACGTCAACTGGCCGCTGGCGATGGCGTGCGCCACTTCCGTGGCCTGGGCGGGCTCGCCGCCCAGCTGGCCAATGAGGCTGCGCACGATCACGACGCCGACGGCGGCGCACAGCACGACCGACACCACGCTCAGCACCGTGATCCACCAGCGCGCGCCTTTCGCCTCGACGCTCGCGGCGGCGCTCGTGGCCGCGTTGTCCTGCTGGATGCGCTTGAGCAGCACGTCCATGTCCGCCACGATCTGGCGGCGCAGCGGGCTGCATTCCTGCACGAGGAACTGGCCATAGCCGTCCATGTTGCCGGCGGTGCGGTAGGCGCGCGGCCGTTCCAGTTCGGTCGCCATTTTCATCATGCCCGCCTTGACCTTGGCGTATTGCGCATCGTTGGCCAGCACGGCATCCAGCTTGCCGAGGGCGGCCAGGTAGTCGGCCTTGAAGCTGTCGACGAGGGCCAGTTCGCGCGCGGCCGCGGCGTCGTCCTTGAACACGAAGGCGTTGCGGGCCGCGATGCCGGTCTGGGCGAGCGCCTCGCGCGCCGCGTACAGCGGTTCGAGTTCGCTGTTGCGTACGGCGTTCGCCTTTTGCATGGCGCCGTCGATGCTGTTGACCCGGGTGACGGAGAGGACGGACACGATGAGCGTGACCGACAGGATCAGGGCGAAGGCGACGTACAACTGGGTCGCGATTCCGATGCGTTTGAGGAAATTCATGATGTCTCCAGGTGTAACTGTCGTAGTCGAGGTGCCGTTCCGTCAGTTTAATCACATTTACTGTCCAATATTTTCCGCAGGGAACTAAAAATCACGAATTATCACTTTCTGTTGTATTGACGAAACTATGAGGCCGGTGCGGATAAGATACGACTCGAGTTGAATTGTGGAATTTGGTGTTTCTCGATGTTACTATTCAGGATTGATTCCTGGAGACAACATGTTTGCGCACCGGTTCCTGCTGGGCCTGCTGTTCCTGTGCCGGGCTGCCTTGGCCCATGCCGGCGCTCCGCACGACGACTTCACGCGCGACCTGACCGTCATCCGCGAAGTGGCCTACGTCATGCCGCGCGACGCATTGCGCCGGCTCGACGTGCTCGGGCAGGGGCACGCGGGACGTGAACTCGGCCAGGTGCTCGTGGTGACGAGCCGCGCCTATTGGTGGCTCAAGGACCAGGACCGTGCCGTCGACGCCGCCCTCGGGGCGGAACGGCTCGGCCGCGAGCTGCACGACGACGATCTGCTGGCCAGGGCGATGCTGAGCCATGCGTATGCCCTGTCCATGTACGTGCACGACCAGGAAGCGGCCCGCCGCCTGATCCAGGGTGCCGCCCGGCTTGCGGACGACACGTCCGACCTTTATCTGAAGACCCAGGCGCTCGTCACGCAGGGGTTGCTGGCGGAAGAAGACGGCGACACGGCTGGCGGCATCGAGCTCGTGACCCGCGCGGTCGACGGCGCGCGCGCGGGCGACGACCCGGACGCCTTGCAGATGGCGTTGCGCGAACAGGCACGACTCCTGGCCGCCGTCGGCAAGTACACGGAAGCGCTGGCGCGCACCGACGAGATGCTCGCCGTCGCCCGGGCGCGCGGCATCGCTGGGCAGCTCGCGCATGCAAGGCTGTCCGAATACGCGACGGCCGCCCGCGCCGGGAATCCGAAGCGTGCGGAAAGCGCGCTGCGGGCCGCGGTGGAACTGCTCGAGAAGCTCGATGCGCAGGAACGGCTGGCGGTGCCGCTGGCGAACCTGGCGGAACTCTACATGCAGAGCCGGCGCTACGGCGAGGCGGAGCGGGCGGCGACGAAGGCGCTGCGCATCTCGCGCGCGGTCGGCGACGACTACGGCATCAGGCTCGCCACGTTCGAACTGGGACTCACGCAAATCTATTTCCGCAATATCGCCGAGGGCCGGGCCATGGCCGACAAGGCATTGGAGGCCCTGAAGAGCGACGACCAGTACGTGCGGATGCTGCTCAATTACGGGCACGCGCTGGGCCAGGTCGGATTCGGCGAAGAGGCGCTCACGATCTACGAGAAAGCCGGTTCCGTCTCGCTGGCCGCGTGGCGCAAGGAAAAGCAGCTGTCCTTCGAGGCGCTCCAGCGTGCCCGCGACAACCAGAAGAAACAGACGGAGCTCGCCGCGCTCCACCACGAGAGCGTGCTGAAAGTCGCGGAATTGCAGAACGCCCGGCGCCAGCGCGGCCTGTGGGTGGCGCTCAGCGCGACGACCTGCATCGCCGTCGTCCTGATCGCGCTGCTGTACCGCCGCGTGGCGAAGGCCAACAAGGCGCTGCAGCAGAAGAACGAGCAGCTGTTCCTGCAAAGTACGCGCGATTCGCTGACGGGGCTCTTCAACCGGCATTATTTCTACGAGCAGGTCGTGCCGCGCCATCACCGCAAGGCGGGTCCCGCGTTCGAGCGGCGCGCCGGCGCGGAAGGGCGCACGGGCGGCGTGTTCCTGCTGATGGACGTCGACCGCTTCAAGTCGATCAACGACACCCTGGGCCATGGCGCCGGCGACGTCGTGCTGAAGAACGTCGCGGCGCGCCTCGCGGCCACCTTGCGCGAACAGGACGTGCTGGTGCGCTGGGGCGGCGAGGAATTCCTCGCCTACCTGCCCGGCATCGGCACGGACGAGGCGCGCCAGGTGTGCGCGCGCGTGCTGGCGGCCGTGGGCGGCACGCCGATCGCCCTCGACGACCGCGCGCTCGACGTGACGATCTCCATCGGCTTCTGTCCCAAGTCCCTGCACCCCGGCGACGTCGATCCGGACTGGGAGCAACTGGTCCACCTCACCGACCTGTGCCTGTACGCGGCCAAGCAGGGAGGGCGCAACCGGGCGGTGGGCATCCTGGACGCCGCCGTGCTGGCGCCGCACGTGATCGCCGCGGCGGATGCGGACCTGGCGCGGGCGGCCGCGGACGGCATACTCGCGCTGGCGACCGTCACGGGACCGGCCGCAGCGCCGGTCCGGGCGGCCGCCTGACCGTCGTCGTCACGACTCCCAATAGCCCGCCGTGTTGTACACCGCCTTCAGGTGATCGATGAAGTGCCGGATCTTCGCCGGCAGGTAGCGCTGCTGCGGGAACACGGCCTGGATCGGGTAATTTCCGACCGCGTATTCGTCCAGCACCGTCACGAGCTCTCCCCGTTTCAGCTCGGCCTGGATCTCCCACGTGGAGCGCCAGCCGATGCCCAGTCCCTGTTTCACCCAGTCGAACAGCAGCTCGCCGTCGTTGCACGCGAGGTCGCCGTCCACGCGCACGGCGAACAGCTTGCCGTCGCGCTGGAACGTCCAGCCGCGCTGCTGGCCGCCCTGCAGGTTGAAGGCGAGGCAGTTGTGGCGCGCCAGGTCTTCGGGCGCCCGCGGCACGCCGTTGCGCTCGAAGTAGTCGGGCGTGCCGCACACGACGCGCCGGTTCGGGAAAAGCGGAATCGCCACGTAGTTCGGGTCCGTCACCTCGCCGATGCGGATGGACATGTCGTAGCCTTCGCGCACGAGGTCGACGACGCTGTCCGTGAAGTTGAACGACATCTTGAGTTCCGTGTGGATGGCGCGGAAGGCCGGCGCGTGCGGCGCCACGTGCTTGCGGCCGAACGCCGCCGGCGCCGACACCACCAGGTGGCCGCGCACCGTGCTGCGGCCCGCGCTGATGCTGTTTTCCGTGATGTCGAAATCGCGCAGCAGCTGGCGGCACGGTTCGATGAATTGTTCGCCCAGCGCCGTCAGCGTCAGGCCGCGCGTCGAGCGGTGCATCAGGCGCACGCCGAGGCGTTTTTCGAGGCCGTCCAGGCGGCGGCCCATGACGACGGGCGTCACGCCTTCCGCCAGCGCGGCGCCGGCGAAACTGCCTTTTTCGGTGATGAGTACGAAGCTGCGTATTTCGGTGTAGCGGTCCATGCCTTTTATCCCATTCAATACTTAAAGTATCGACAGAGCCGATAATAGCAGCAATTCAACTTGCCGTGGGTTATGGCTATGCTGGGTCATCAGTCCAAGACTAACCATAGCAACGGAGGAGAACATGGCCCGAATGAGAGCAATCGACGCGGCGGCGGAAGTGCTGCGCAAGGAAGGTGTGAGTACGGTGTTCGGCGTGCCCGGCGCCGCGATCAACCCGTTTTACTCGGCGATGAAGAAGAACGGCGGCTTCGAGCACGTGCTCGCCCGCCACGTGGAAGGTGCCTCGCACATGGCCGAGGGCTATACCCGCGCCAAGGCCGGCAACATCGGCGTCTGCATCGGCACGTCCGGTCCGGCCGGCACCGACATGATCACGGGCCTGTACTCCGCCTGGGCCGATTCGATACCTATCCTATGCATTACGGGCCAGGCCCCGCGTGCCCGCCTGTACAAGGAAGACTTCCAGGCCGTCGACATCGAGTCGATCGCCAAGCCGGTCACCAAGTGGGCCGTCACCGTGCGCGAGCCCGACCTGCTGCCGCGCGTCGTCCAGCAGGCCTTCCACCTGATGCGGTCCGGCCGTCCGGGCCCCGTGCTGATCGACCTGCCGTTCGACGTACAGGTCGCCGAGATCGAATTCGACGTCGACACCTACGAACCGCTTCCGGTTTATAAGCCCGCCGCGACCCGTGCCCAGGCCGAAAAGGCGCTGGCGATGCTGAACGCCGCCGAGCGTCCGCTGATCGTCTGCGGCGGCGGCGTGTTCAATGCCGATGCCGCCGCCCGCCTGCAGGAATTCGCCGAGATCGTCGGCGTGCCCGTGATCCCCACGCTGATGGGCTGGGGCGCGATCCCCGACGACCACCCGCTGATGGCCGGCATGGTCGGCCTGCAGACGTCGCACCGCTACGGCAACGCGACGCTGCTGGAATCGGACTTCGTGATCGGCATCGGCAACCGCTGGGCGAACCGCCACACGGGTTCCGTGGACGTCTACAAGAAGGGCCGCAAGTTCGTCCACATCGACATCGAACCGACCCAGATCGGCCGCGTGTTCGGGCCGGACCTGGGCATCGTCTCCGACGCCGGCGCCGCGCTGGACCTCTTGATCGACGTGGCCCGCGGCATGGATTCCATCGGCGGCCTGCCGGACAGGAGCGCCTGGGTCGCGCAGTGCCAGGAACGCAAGCGCACGCTGCTGCGCAAGACGCACTTCGAGAACAACCCGATCAAGCCGCAGCGCGTGTACGAAGAGATGAACCGTGCCTTCGGCAAGGACACGACCTACGTCAGCACGATCGGCCTGTCGCAAATCGCCGCCGCGCAGTTCCTGCACGTGTACAAGGAGCGCAACTGGATCAACTGCGGCCAGGCGGGCCCGCTGGGCTGGACCGTGCCGGCCGCACTGGGTGTCGTCGCGTCCGGCGCGAAGACGGACGTCGTCGCGATCTCCGGCGACTACGACTTCCAGTTCATGATCGAGGAACTGGCCGTCGGCGCGCAGTTCAAGCTGCCGTACCTGCACGTCGTCGTGAACAACGCGTACCTCGGCCTGATCCGCCAGGCGCAGCGCGGCTTCGACATGGATTACTGCGTCCAGCTGGCGTTCGAGAACATCAATGCCCCGGAGCTCGGTTCCTACGGTGTCGACCACGTGGCCGTGGCCGAAGGCCTGGGCTGCAAGGCGATCCGCGTGCGCAACGTGGACGACATCCAGCCCGCGTTCGCCGAGGCGCGCAAGCTGATGGCGGAGCACCGCGTGCCGGTGATCGTCGAGATCATCCTGGAACGTGTGACCAATATTGCGATGGGCCTGGAGATCGACGCCATCAACGAATTCGAGCCGCTGGCCGACCATCCGGGCGATGCGCCGACCGCGATTCGCGCCTGAAAGGAGAACGACATGCCTAGATTTGCTGCCAACCTGACGATGCTGTTCAACGAACTGCCGTTCCTCGACCGCTTCGAAGCGGCCCGTGACGCGGGGTTCAAGGGCGTCGAATACCTGTTCCCGTACGGGTTCGAGAAGGAAGCGCTGGCCGAACGCCTGCAGGAGTTCGGCCTCACGCAGGTCCTGCACAACCTGCCGGCCGGCGACTGGGAAAAAGGCGAGCGCGGCATCGCCGTGCTGCCGGGCCGCGAGGCCGAGTTCCGCGAAGGCGTCGCCCGCGCCATCGATTACGCGAAGGCGCTGAACTGCCGCCAGCTGAACTGCCTGGTCGGCATCGCCCCGGCCGGCGTCGATGAAGGCACCGTGCGCCGTACGCTCGTCGAGAATTTGCGCTACGCGGCGACGCAACTGAAGCAGGCGGGCATCCGCCTGCTGATCGAGCCGATCAACACGTACGACATCCCGGGCTTCTACCTGAACACGACGCGGCAGGCCCTCGACCTGATCGACTCGGTGGGCGCGGACAACCTGTTCGTCCAGTACGACGTCTACCACGCCCAGCGCACGGAAGGCGAGCTGGCGAAGACGGTCGAGAAGCACCTGGCCCGCATCGCGCACATCCAGGTCGCGGACAACCCGGGCCGCAACGAGCCGGGCACGGGCGAGATCAACTACCCGTTCCTGTTCAGGCATCTGGACCGCATCGGCTACGACGGCTGGATCGGCTGCGAATACAAGCCTGCCGCCGACACCCGCGCGGGCCTGGACTGGATCGCCAAGCTGGCTGGTTAATCAGAAAACGTAAGGAGACACATCATGGCAAACATCGGATTCATCGGCCTGGGCATCATGGGTGCCCCGATGGCGGGACACCTCATCAACGACGGCCACACGCTGTTCACGAACACCGTCGGCCCGACCCCGTCGGCCCTCGTCGAAGCGGGCGCCCGCGTATGCCTGAACGGCGCCGAAGTGGCGTCGCAGGCGGACATCGTCTTCATCATGGTCCCGGACACCCCGCAGGTGGACGAGGTCCTGTTCGGCAACGACGGCGTTGCGTCGGCTCTGACCGCCGGCAAGATCGTCGTCGACATGAGCTCGATCTCCCCGGTCGCCACCAAGGATTTCGCCAGGCGGATCAACGCGCTGGGCTGCGAATACCTGGATGCGCCGGTGTCGGGCGGCGAAGTGGGCGCCAAGGCCGCAAGCCTGACCATCATGGTCGGCGGCAGCGAGGCCGCCTTCGCGAAAGTGAAGCCGCTGTTCGACAAGATGGGCAAGAACATCACGCTCGTCGGCGGCAACGGCGACGGCCAGATCACCAAGGTCGCCAACCAGATCATCGTGGCGCTGACGATCGAAGCGGTCGGCGAGGCGCTGCTGCTGGCCGCGAAGGCCGGCGCCGATCCGGCCCGCGTCCGCGAGGCGCTGATGGGCGGTTTCGCGGCGTCGCGCATCCTCGAAGTGCATGGCGAGCGCATGGTCAAGCGCACGTTCGCGCCGGGCTTCCGCATCGACCTGCACCGCAAGGACCTGAACCTGGCGCTGACCACCGGCCGCCAGCTGGGCGTGGCGCTGCCGAACACCGCCACCGCGCAGGAACTGTTCAACACCTGCGCTGCGCATGAAGGCGGCAGCTGGGACCACTCCGCGATGGTGCGCGCGCTGGAGATCATGTCGAACTTCGAGATCGGCCAGAAGCAGCAGTAATGACGGCGACCGGACAGGAGACTACGATGACCACGATGAACCCCCGCGAACTGCTCGCCAGCATGTTCACCGCCGCCGTCGACGCGGCCCAGCCGCAGCTAGTCATCCCGCGCAACCTGCCGGCGCCGCCGAAAGGCCGCACGGTGGTGATCGGCGCCGGCAAGGCGTCCGCCGCGATGGCGCAGGCGCTGGAACGCAGCTGGCCCGGGCCGCTGTCGGGCCTCGTCGTCACGCGCTACGGCTATGCCGTGCCGTGCGAACGCATCGAGATCGTCGAAGCCGCCCATCCGGTCCCGGACGCCGCCGGCCGCGAAGCCGCCCAGCGCATGCTGCGCACCGTGCGCGGCCTGTCGGCGGACGACCTCGTGATCTGCCTGATCTCCGGCGGCGGCTCCGCGCTGTTGCCGCTGCCGGGCGAGGGCGTCACGCTGGAAGACAAGCAGGCGATCAACCGCGCGCTGCTCGCTTCCGGCGCCAGCATCACCGAAATGAACTGCGTGCGCCGGCACCTGTCCGCCATCAAGGGCGGCCGGCTGGCCGCGGCCTGCCACCCGGCGCGCGTGGTCAACCTCCTGATTTCCGACGTCCCGGGCGACAACCCGATGGACATCGCCTCCGGTCCCACGGTGGCCGACCCGACGACCTGCGCGGATGCGCTGGAAGTCGTGCGCCGCTACGGCATCGACCTGCCGGCAGGCGCGCGCCGCCTGCTGGAATCCGGCGACGGCGAAACCGTCAAGCCGGGCAACCGCCGCCTGGAACACGTCGACACGCACATCGTCGCGTCGCCGCAGATGGCGCTGGAAGCCGCGGCGGACGTCGCCCGCAAGGCCGGCGTCACGCCGCTGATCCTCGGCGACAGCATCGAAGGCGAGGCGCGCGACGTGGCCAAGGTCATGGCCGGCATCGCCCTGCAGGCGCGTCGCCACGGCCAGCCGGTGGCGGGACCGTGCGTGCTGCTGTCCGGCGGCGAGACCACGGTCACCATCCGCGGCAACGGCCGCGGCGGCCGCAACGTCGAATTCCTGCTGGCCCTCGCCGTCGCGCTGGACGGTGCACCGGATATCCACGCGCTGGCCGGGGATACCGACGGCGTCGACGGCGCCGAGGAAATCGCCGGCGCATTCGTCACGCCGGACACGCTGGCGCGCGGCTGGGAACGCGGCCTGCCGCCGCGCGCGAGCCTCGAGAACAACGATGCGCACACGTTCTTCCGTGCGTTGGGCGATTCGCTCATCACGGGTCCGACCTTGACCAACGTGAACGATTTCCGCGCCATCTACATCGCGTAAGAAAAAAGACTTCCCTTTAGCGGGTGCGCCGCGGCGGCGGCGTACCCGTTTTTTTTAAGGATTAACTCATGCTACGCCAACGCCGTGCCCGCATCCTGGCCACCCTCGGCCCCTCCAGCTCCACCCCCGATCAGATCTACGCGCTGGCACTGGCCGGCGCCGACGTCTTCCGCCTCAATTTCAGCCACGGCAGCCACGACGACCACGCCATGCGCTACAACATCATCCGCAGCGTCGAGCGCGACATCGGCCGCCCAATCGGCATTCTGATGGACCTGCAGGGACCGAAGCTGCGCGTCGGCCGCATGGCCGGCGGCAAGGCGATGCTCGAAACGGGCAGCCGCTTCCGCCTCGACCTCGACGCCACGGACGGCGATGCAACGCGCGCCGGCATGCCGCATCCCGAGATCTTCGCCGCGCTGCGCCCCGGCACCGACCTGCTGCTGGACGACGGCAAGCTGCGCCTGCGCGTGGACGCCTGCGGTCCCGACTTCGCCGAGACGACCGTGATGGCGGGCGGCGTGCTGTCCGACCGCAAGGGCGTCAACGTGCCCGGCGTCGTGCTGCCCATTTCTCCATTGACGCCCAAGGACCGCGCCGACCTCGCGTTCGGCCTGGAACTGGGCGTGGACTGGGTCGCGCTGTCGTTCGTGCAACGACCGGAAGACATCGTCGAGGCGAGGAGCCTGATCGGCGAGCGCGCATGGATCATGGCCAAGCTGGAAAAGCCGGCCGCCATCGACGCGCTGGACGGCATCGTGGCGCTGGCAGACGGCATCATGGTCGCACGGGGCGACCTGGGCGTGGAACTCCCGCCGCAACAGGTGCCTGTGCTGCAGCGCCGGATCGTGCACGCGGCGCGCGCGGCCGGGCGCCCGGTCGTCGTCGCCACGCAGATGCTGGAATCGATGACGGCCGCGCCGGTGCCCACGCGGGCGGAAGTGTCCGACGTCGCCACCGCCATCTACGAGGGCGCGGACGCCGTCATGCTGTCGGCCGAATCGGCATCGGGCCAGTATCCGGTGCAGTCGGTGGCCGTGATGGACAACGTGATCCGCGAAGTGGAGCAGGACCCGCGGTGGCGCGAAGGCCTGGACGCGAGCCACAAGCCGGCCGACAAGACGACTGCGGACGCCATCTGCTGCGCGCTGCGCCGCGTGACGAACCTGCTCGCGCCGGCCGCCACCGTGACGTACACGGCGAGCGGCGCGACATGCCTGCGCGCGAGCCGCGAGCGGCCCACCGCGCCGATCCTCGCGCTGACCCCGCGGAAGGCCATCGCGCGCCGGCTGGCGCTCGTGTGGGGCGTGCATCCGGTGCCGTTCGAGGAAGCGGAGGGCTTCGACCGCATGGTGGCGGACGGCGTCGCGGCCGCGCGCTTCCACGGCCTGGCCGACGCGGGCGACGACGTGGTCGTGGTGGCGGGCTTCCCGTCCGGACGTCCAGGCCGCACGAACCTGCTGCATGTCGTGCGCGTGGGCGAGGAACCGGCTGTGTGATGATCTGGTAACGTAGCGTTTTGTCCACTCAGGAGAAACGCATGAAGACCCAGCTGGAAAAAGCGCAGGCGTTCGTCGAGCTGCACCGCCGCGGCAACTGCTTCGTCATCCCGAACCCGTGGGACGCGGGCTCGGCGAAGCTGTTAGAACATCTGGGCTACGAGGCGCTGGCGGGCACCAGCGCCGGCTTTGCGTTCTCCAAGGCCAAGACGGACCCGACGATCACCATCGCGGAGATGTTGCCGCACCTGGCCGAACTGGCGGCCGCGACGGACCTGCCGCTGTCCGCCGACCTGCAGTCGGGCTTCGGCGATGCGCCGGAAGACGCGGCACGCACGATCGTCGAGGCGGCAGCGACGGGCATCGTCGGCGGTTCCATCGAGGATGCGACCGACGACCCCGACCACCCGCTGTACGACATCGGCCTCGCCGCCGACCGCATCCGCGCGGCCGTGGAGGCGGCCCGTGGACTCCCCTTCAAGTTCATGCTGACGGCCCGGGCGGAAAACTTCCGCGTCGGCCGTCCGGATCTCGCCGACACCATCCGCCGCCTGCAGGCTTACCAGGAAGCGGGCGCCGACGTGCTGTTCGCGCCGGGCATCGCGAAGAAGGAAGACATCGCGGCCGTCGTGCGCGCCGTCGACCGCCCCGTGAACTTCATGGCCGGCGCGCCGGGCCTGGGGCTCTCCGTCGCGGCGCTGGCGGGGCTGGGCGTCACGCGCGTGAGCCTGGGCGCGTCGCTCGCGCGGTCCGCGTACGGCGCGCTCGTGCGCGATGCGCGCGAGGTGCTGGAGCAGGGCACCTTCGCGTATGCGGACCAGGCGATGCCGGCGGCTGAGCTGAACCGCGTGTTCACGCGGTAGCGACGGTCCCGAACTCCACGATCCCCAGCCGCGCCGCCAGGTGCATCAACCTGAAATCATTGTCCGCCCCCAGCTTCTGGCGCACGGACGTGAGGGTGTTCAGCACCGTCTTCGGACTGATGGTCAGCTGGGTCGCGATGGCCTGCACGGATTCGCCGTGCACGAGCAGGCGCAGCATGTCGAACTCGCGCGGGGTCAGGCCGTCCAGCGGCGCGGGTGCCGCGATGGCCGCCACGTCGGACGACAGCACGCGCGTCCCGTTCATCACGGCGCGAATGCCCGTGATGAGTTCTTCCGGCTCGCTGCGCTTGGTGAGGTAGCCGTGCGCGCCGGCCTTCAGCGCCTGCGCGACGTGGCCGGCGCTGTCGTGCATCGACAGCACCAGCACCCGCAGGCCGGGCCGACGGGCGCGCATGCCCGCGATGGCTTCCAGGCCGCTGCTGCCTTTCAGGCTCAGGTCGACGATGGCGACGTCCGGACGCACCTGCTGGACAAGCGCGTTCGCTTCCGGCGCGCTGGCCGCTTCGCCGACGACGTCGAAATCGGGTTCGGCGGACAAGAGCCGGCGGTAGCCGCTGCGCACGACGGCATGGTCGTCGACGAGGACGATGCGGATCATGCCGGCACCTCCACCGATGCCGTGGCCGGCAGCGGCAGTGTCGCCAGCAGGCGCAGGCCGCCCGCCGGACCGGCCACGAGCCGCAGCTGGCCGCCCGCCATGGCGATGCGTTCCGTGATCCCGAGCAGGCCGCCGTGCCACGTCGCGCCATCCTGCGGCAGGCCGCGGCCGTCGTCGCGCACTTCCAGCACGAGTCCTCCCGTGCGCACGGCGAGGCGCACGACGCACAGCGACGCGCCGCTGTGGCGCACGACGTTCGTGACGGCTTCCTGGACGACGCGGTAGACCGTCAGCGACAACAGCTCGCCCACGTCCGGCAGCTGCGTGGGCAGGTCGAGCTCGAAATCGATGTCGGTGTGGCGCGCGCGCCAGCCCAGCACGAGTTCGCGCAAGGTCTGCGGGAGGCCGGCCGCGTGCAGGCCGTGCGGCCGCAATGTCTTGAGCATCGCGCGCAACTGTTCGCCGCACGTGCGGATCTCGCGCCGCAGGTCGGCCGCGCATTCGGCCACCGCGGCGCGCGTCAGCATGTTCGCATGGCGCGCGAGGTGGGTGGCGGTGACGTTCAGCGCCGTCAGCGTCTGCCCCATCTCGTCGTGCAGCTCGCGTGCCAGCACGCGCCGCTCGTCTTCCTGCACCGTGATCAGCTGGCGTGCCAGCGCGTGCTGGGCGGCGCGCGCGTCCGCCAATGTGCGCGCCAGGTGGGCGATGGCGTCGGCCACGCGGCGGAATTCGCGCAGGGCGAACGGGGGCAGGGCGGGGTCGGGCTCGCCGCGCGCCAGGCGATGCAGGCCTGCCTCCAGCGCGCGCACGGGCGACAGCGCCCGGTCGGCGCACCACCACGTCACGATCAGGGTTGTACCGGAAAAGAACAACAGGGTGATCCAGATTTGCACAGTGTCGTGCAGGCGCTCGCCGATTTCCGATTCGGGATTCGGCGCGATGTAGAGCAGTTGCCCGCCGATGCGGATGGCCCGCTCGCTGCTGTCCGGCGGCGCGAACCCCAGCCAGGCGGGCAGCGGGTGCGCGGCGCGCTGCGGCGGCGGTTCGTCCGCCGTGCGGATGCTCAGGTGGCGCAGGCCGGCGCCGGCGAGCAGGGCGCGCATGGCGCCCGCGTCGCTTGCGCCGGTGCTGCCGGCCGCCACGAGCACGTTCACGAGGCGCGTGGACGCGTCCACCTCGGCACGGATGTCGCTCCGGAGCGAATACAGTTGTATCAGCGTGGTCATGGCCAGCAGGCTGCCCAACAGCAGGCCGAGCGAGCCGATGAGACGGCGGCGCAGGTCCATGGTCTCCTCGTTGTGGTTGTTTGCCTGGGTGTACGCAACTTCCATACCAGTCGGGAATTTTTCCCTGTCGCCGCCGCCGCGGCGCTGGAATAGTTCGTGCAAAAGACAACACGAGGAGACATCGATATGACCAGGACCGCACTCGCCGCCGCCGTCGCGGCGCTCTGTCACGGCATCGCCGCCGCCGAGCCGGCGCCCGCCATCGTGGAAATCGTCGGCACGACGCCGCTGCAGGGGCTCGGCGTCGCGCGCGAACGGATTCCCGCGAACGTGCAGGCGTTCGACGGCGAGGACATGAACGACCCGGCCGCCGCGACGCTGCCGGCCGCCCTGAACCGCCGCCTCGGTAGCGTGTTCGTCAACGAGATCCAGGGCAATCCATTCCAGCCGGACGTCAGCTACCGCGGCTTCACGGCGTCGCCGCTGCTCGGCACGCCCCAGGGGCTGTCCGTCTACGTGGACGGCGTGCGCATGAACCAGCCGTTCGGCGACGTCGTCAGCTGGGACCTGATCCCGCGCGCGGCCATCTCCACGCTGAGCCTGATGCCGGGCTCGAATCCGCTGTTCGGCCTGAACACGCTGGGCGGGGCGCTCGCCGTCCGCACCAAGGATGGCCTGCACGATGCGGGCAGCGCCGTGCAGGCGCAGACGGGCAGTTACGGCCGCGGGGAGCTCGTGTTCGAGCACGGCGGCCGCGACGATCGCGGCCTGCATTGGTACGTCACCGGCACGGCATTCCGCGACGGCGGCTGGCGCGACGACTCGCCCACGCGCCTCGGCCAGATGTTCGGCAAGGTGGGCTGGCACGATGGCGTCACGGACGTGGCGGCAAGCATCGCGCTGTCCGGCAGCCGCCTGACCGGCAACGGGCTGCAGGAGCGGCAGATGCTCGAGCGGGACTACGCGAGCGTCTACACGAAGCCGGACGTGACGCGCAACCGCGCCGTGCTGCTCAACCTGACGGGCAGCCGCAGGGTGGCCGGCGACGTGCTGTTGTCGGGGAACGCCTGGTATCGCCACATCCGCACGACGACGTTCAACGGCGATTTGAACGATGACGACGACGGGCCGTTCGCCGGCATCGTCAACCGCACCGCGAGCACGCAGACGAACCATGGATTCAGCGGACAGGCCGGGTTCTCCGGCCGCCTGACGGTCGGCGCGGCGTACGACGCCAGCCGCGCGGACTTCCGCCAGAATGCGCAATATGGCGACTTGAATGCCGACCGCAGCGTCACGCCGGTGAACGCCGTCGATGACGACATGGCCGTCGACCTCGTCGGCCGCACGCGCACGTGGAGCGTCTTCGCCACCGATACGATCGACCTCCGCGACGACCTGCACGTGACGCTGTCCGGGCGCTACAACCGGACTTCGGTCCACAACCGCGACCGCATCACGCCGGGCGGCGGCAGCGGCTCGCTCGACGGCGACCACCATTACGCCCGCTTCAATCCGGCGCTGGGCGTCACCTGGTCGCCGGCGCGCACGTTCAGCGCCTATGCGGGCTACGACGAGGGAAGCCGCACGCCGACGGTCGTGGAGCTGGGCTGCGCCGATCCGGCGAATCCCTGCAAGCTGCCGAACGCGATGGCGGGCGATCCGCCGTTGCGGCAGGTCGTCACGCGGACGTGGGAAGCCGGCGTGCGCGGCACGGCCGGCCGGATGCACTGGAACGCCGGCGTGTTCCGCGCGACGAACGACGACGACATCCTGTTCGTCGCGGACGATGCGGCGGGCTTCGGCTACTTCCGCAATTTCGGCCGGACGCGGCGCCAGGGCGTCGAACTGGGTGTCGACGGCCGCGCCGGGCCGGTGTCCGTGTCGGCGCACTACACGTATCTGCACGCGACGTTCGCGAGCGGCGAGACCGTGGGCGGGGAGGGCAACAGCAGCGCGGATGCCGACGGCAATATCGCGATCCGGCCCGGCGACCGCATCCCGCTCATCCCGCGCCACGTGTTCAAGGCGCGCGCGGAATGGCAGATCCTGCCGGCGTGGTCGGCGGAGCTGGGCGTGATGGCGGTCTCCGATTCGACCGCGCGCGGCAACGAGAACGGCCTGCACCGGCCGGACGGCACGGCTTACCTGGGCCGCGGCGCCACGGCGGGCCATGCCGTGTTCGACTTCGGCACGGCCTTCCAGGCGACGCCGCGCCTGCGCGTGTTCGTCCAGGTCGACAACCTGTTCGACCGCCGCTACGCGACGGCATCCCAGCTCGGCACGACCGGCTTCGACGCCGACGGCTCGTTCGTCGCGCAGGACCGCGTGCACTCGACGTTCTATGCGCCGGGCGCCCCGCGCACGGTGCGCGTCGGCGTTCGCTACACGCTTGACTGACGGCTCAGACCCACAGCCGGTACATCCAGAACGATTCGTCCTCGGCGAAGCGCCGCGCGAACTCCGCCGGCGTGAAGCCGGTGATGCGGCGCACGGCCCGCGTCATGTGGGCCTGGTCTGCAAAACCTTCGTCCAGCGCCATGGTGGCCCAGTCGAACGGCTGGCCGGCGTCGTGGCGGTCGCGCGCCGCGAAGAACAGGCCTTCCGTGCGCACGATGGACTGCCATTCGCGCAGCGAGCGGCCGCTGAACGACTTGATGCGGCGCTCCACGTGGCGCGGACTGTGCTCGCGCCGCCATTCGTGCGCCTGCCACGCGAGACGCTCGACCCAGTTGCGGCCGAGCTGGCGCAGCGACGGCTGGTCCGTGGCGCGGCCGGACAGCGCCTGCCAGCGCCGCGCGAGGTGGTGTTCGAACACGCCGACCATGTCCTCGTCGCGGCTCGTCAGCAGCGCGTCCCACAGCGGCGTCCACTCGGGGCCCATGACGTCGGCGGCGGGCACGAAGCGGTCCTGCACGCGCGCGAGGTCCAGGCCGAACAGCGCGTGCGCGGCATCCGCCTGGAACAGGGCCATGCAGCCGCGGCCCGCCGTCGGCGCCCACGACGTGGTGGGATGCGCCTGGGTGCCGGCGACGACGCACGCCGTGCCGAACGGACGCCACACGGGGACGCCGCCCTCCATGCAGACCTGGCCCGCGTCGATGTCGCGGTACCACGACAGCGACACGAGCTGCGACGACGGGAAGTGCGACAGGCGCTGGGCGTCGTTCAACGTCACGTTGCGGACGTCGCGCCCGACGACGGCGACGAGTGCGCCCTGCAGCGACGCCGGGGGCAGGCGCAGCCAGTCGGTCGGCGGGCCGTCGGGCGCGGCCCGCGGTGCGCGCACCAGCGGATCGGGGCAGGCCACCGTCATACGCCCAGTGCCGACAGGCCCGGCTCCTCGATGGCGGGCGCCGCACGCGGGCTCCCGAGCTGTGCCGCGGCCAGCGCGCCGAGCGTGGCGATCGCCCCTTCGACCTTCGCATCCCAGTGGTGGCCGAAGTTCAGGCGGATGCAGTTGCGGAACTCGCCCCGCGCGGAAAACATCGGGCCCGGCGCCACGCCGATGTTGCGCAGGCACGCTTCCCGCTGCAGCACCAGCGCGTCTACGCCCGCCGGAAACTCTACCCAGAGGAAGTAGCCGCCTTCCGGCCGGCTCGCCCTGGTTCCGGGCGGGAAATGGCGCAGCACGGCGGCCGACATCGCGGTCTGCTGCAGCGCCAGCGTGTGGCGCAGCTGGCGCAGGTGGCGGTCGTAGCCGCCGCGCGCCAGGTAATCGGACAGGCCTTCCTGCACCGGCGCCGCCACGGCCAGCGTGCGCGTGAGTTTCAGGCGCGCCACCTGGTCGCGGTACCGGCCGGGCAGGGCCCAGCCCAGGCGGTAGCCGGGGGCCAGGCATTTCGAGAACGAAGAACAGTGCAGCACGAGCCCTTCCTGGTCGAAGGCCTTGGCCGGGAGCGGACGGCGCGGTCCGGAATACAGTTCGCCGTACACGTCGTCCTCGATCAGCGGCACCCCGTGCGCGGCCAGCAGGTCGACGAGGGCGCGCTTCTTCTCGTCGGGCATCAGGCTGCCGAGCGGGTTCTGGAAGTTCGTCATGATCCAGCAGGCGGCAGGCTTGTCGGCGGCCAGGGCCTGGGCCAGGCGGTCCAGGCAGATGCCGTCGCGCGGGCAGGACGGCACCTCGATGGCGCGCAATCCCAGGTTTTCCAGCGCCTGCAGGGCGCCGTAGAACGTGGGCGATTCGACGATCACGGCGGCGCCGGGCTGCGTCACCGCCTGCAGGCACAGGTTGAGCGCTTCCAGCGCGCCGTTCGTGATGACGACGTCGTCCGGCTGGACCACCGCCCCGTCGGCCAGGTAGCGTGTCGCGATCTGGCGGCGCAGGGTGGCGCTGCCGGGCGTGATGTCGTCCACCGTGGACCACGGGTCCATCGTTTCCGCGCCCCGCGCCAGAGAACGGGCCAGGCGCGGCAGGGGATACAGCAACGGACTGGGAAAGGCCGAAGCCAACGGCACGACGTCGCGCGACCTGGCCGATTCCAGGATCGAAAACACGAGGTCATTGACGCGCACCGGATGGGCACCGGTGCTGCAATTGCTGTGGATGAGCGGTTCGGGCGGCAGGCTCGTGTTGCCTGCGGTCACGTAATAGCCGGACCGCTCGCGCGCCCGGATCAGGCCCCGCGCCTCGAGCAGGTAATAGGCCTCGAACACGGTCGACACCGACACGCCCCGGCTCGTACTGATCTGGCGCACCGACGGCAGGCGGTCGCCGACGTCCAGCATGCCGCTCCTGATCGACACGGCGATCTCTTCCGCCAGGAGCTCGTAACGCTTCATTGGATCCCTTTTGTCTGCAACTGATATGGAAAAACTGGCTGCAACTGAACCTGTTTTATGACGGCAAGGTGACCAATAATCCTCACTATGGCCTTTTTTGATTCAGCTCAATGAACATACCATGTCGACATCATCCGTAGCAATTTTTTCAAGCTCAACCATGGCTTCCGATGGGGTGGGACGGCTTGCCCGACTGGAAGATGAGCTCGCGATCGCCCGTGCGGCCCTGGACGGCAGCGCCGAGGCCGTGGTGGTGGTCGACGCGAGGAACTGGCGGGTACGCCAGATCAACGCGCCGGCGCTCGTCATGTTCGACCTCGACGACGCGGCCCTGCCGGGCATCGGCTTCGACGCCATCTGCCGCCGCCTGCGCACCGAGGACGGCAGCACGCCGACGCCCGCGACGCTGCTGCTGGCGCCACCCGAGGACGGTGCGTATCACCATGTGCGAGCCGATGGGACCGCGGTGCCGGTTGCGCTGCGGGCCACCCGCGCGCGCGTGGCGGGGCGCGACCTGCTCGTCGTGACGCTGCGCGACGCGAGCGCGCGGGCGCGCACGGCCAGCGAACTGGGTGCTGCCAGCACCCGGTGCGGCATCACGTTCAGCCAGGCCGCGATCGGCCTCGCCCACGTGACCCTGGACGGCCGCTGGAGCCGCGTGAACGCGCGTCTCGCGGCCATTGTCGGCTACACGGAAGACGAGCTGCTCGCCATGACGGTGCGGCAGACGACCCATCCCGACGACAACGGCAGCGACGCGGTCGCGTACCGGCGCCTGCTGGACGGTGAGATTCCATACACCACCCGCGAGAAGCGTTACGTGAGGAAGGACGGGACGCCCGTCTGGGTCAGCGTCCACAGCTCGCTCGCGCGCGGCGGCGACGGCGATCCCCAGTACTTCATCGCGATGGTGGAAGACATCACGGAACGCAAGCGGTCGGAACGCCGGATCCGATACCTGGCCACGCATGACGCGATGACGGGCCTGCCCAACCGAACCGGCCTGCAGCACCACCTGGACGGCGCCCTGCGCGCCGCGCGCGCCGCCGGCCTGCCCGTGGGCGTCGCGTTCGTCGACATGGACAAGCTCAAACAGATCAACGACACGCAAGGCCACGAGGCGGGCGACGCGGCGCTGGTCGAGCTGGCGCGCCAGCTCAGGAGCCAGGTGCGGGGCGAGGACATGGTCGCGCGCATCGGCGGCGACGAATTCGTGATCGTGCTGTCCGACGTCGCCACCCGCGCGGACATCGCCGCCATCCTCGACCGCGTCGTGCGCGCGCCGGCCGCCGCCGCGTGCAGCATCGGCGTCAGCGTCTTCCCGGACGACGGTGACGATGCGCGCACCCTGGTCCGGCACGCCGACACGGCCATGTACCGCGCCAAGCAGGCCGGCGGGGCCGGTTACGCATTCTTTCACTCCACGGACATTCCATGACCAACGACTCCCTTGACGACATACTGCGCGGCGAACGGCTCACGGCCGTGTTCCAGCCGATCGCCGCCAGCCACGACCTCGACATCGTCGGGTACGAGGGCCTGATCCGGGGCCCGGCCGGCTCGTCCCTGGAGACGCCGGCGGCGCTGTTCGCCGCCGCGCGCGCCGCCGGCCGCCAGGCCGACCTGGAACGGGCCTGCCTGCGCACGATCTGGTCGCGGTTCGCCGCGCTCGCGCTGCCCGGCCGGCTGTTCGCGAACACCAGCGCGGCGACCCTGCTGGCGCCGCGCGCGCTCATCGGCGAACTGGCCGGTCTCGGCATCGACGGCAGCCGGGTCGCCATCGAACTCACGGAGGAACAGGCGGTGGGCGATTACGCCCGCCTGCGCCGGGTGGCGCGCCGGCTCGGCCGCCATGGCTTCACGCTCGCGATCGACGACCTGGGCGCCGGGTATGCGTCGCTGCGCCTGTGGCTCGAATTGCGGCCGGCCTGGGTCAAGATCGACATGGTGTTCGTGCGCGGCATCGACCGCGACCCGGTCCGGCAGGCGTTCCTGGCCGCGATCCGCGACATCGCCCGCGCCTGCGGCACGCGGGTGATCGCCGAAGGCGTCGAGACGGAAGGGGAACTGGCGGCCGTGCGCGAACTCGGCATCGACCACGTGCAGGGTTTTTACCTCGCGCGGCCGTCGTGCGTGCCGCCGCGCGTGCTGCGCGCCGCCGGCGCGGTCGAGAAGCGCGCCGCCTGATCCGTCGCGCCGGCGACGGCCGCCCACGCCGCGCGCGCCAGCAGCAGGTCCGACACCAGCGCGACGGCGAGTGCGGCCGCGCCGATCTCCATCAGCACGCGGTGGTCGCCCCCGGTCGCCGCGAACAGCCAGGAATAGGCGTAGCCCGCGAGCGCCTGGAACAGGGCGAAGATCGTCGTCGCACGGCTCCATGCGGCGCCTTGCGCGGGCACGTCCTGCGGCAAGGTGTGGCGGATGCGGCCGAGGGTCAGCGGCACGATGCCGGGCGGGTAGGTGCCGATGACGAACGTGGCCGCGAGCAGGCCGGCGAGATCGTGCACGAGCACCAGCACGGCCGCGGCGAGGATCTGCAGGGCCAGCGCGATGCGCGTCGCGGTGCCGATGCCGAGGCGGTCGCCCAGCACGCCGTACAGCATCGGCCCCGCCGTCGCGCCGATGCCGTAGACGACCCAGAACAGCGCCGCCGTGTGCGTGCCCATGTGGAGGCCGCGCGCCACGTAGTCGACGAGGAACACCATCATCGGCACGAGGCCGACGGCCTTCAGTGCGTACTGTGCATAGATCAGCTTCAGCGCGAAGCCGGCGTGCGCCGGTGCGCGGCCGCCGTTGGCCGCGGGTGCGGCGGCCGACGCTTGCGGCCACCAGCGCCAGCTGACGACGGTCAGCAGCAGCGACAGGACACCGAGCCCGGCCCAGGTGGCGGCCAGGCCCTCGTTCAGCAACAGCGGCACGACCGTGCCCGACGCCGCGATGCCGAGCCCGAGGCCCAGGAAGATCGCGCCGCTGGCCACGCCGCGGCGCTCCGGCGGCACCTGCGGCAGGATGCTCAGTGCGGCCAGCACCATGATGATGCCGCCCGAGAGGCCGGAGAGGAAGCGCCAGCCGAAGAACCACGCGACGGACAGGGGCAGGGCGCACGCGAAGAACGCGAGCGACGCGAGCGCCATCATCAGCTGCAGGGTGCGCCGGCTGCCCAGCCGCGCGGCGAGCGGCCGGCCCGCGAGGGCGCCGGCCAGGTAGCCGACCAGGTTGGCGGCGCCGAGGAACACGACGTCCTGCGCGGCGAACCAGTGCGCCTCGATCAGCGGCGGAATGAGTGGCGTGTAGGCAAAGCGCGCGAGGCCGATGCCGACCAGGCTGGCGCACAGGCCGGCGAGGATGGCGCGGGTGGCGGCGGCGCGGTCGAGGGTGGTGTCCATGCGGGATCCTTGTTCTTGGCTCATGTTTGACAGGTTAGTCAAACTTGACAGGGCTGTCAAGGATGGCGATAATCCGGGCCATGGCAGGCACAAAACAATTCGATGAAGACGAGGTGCTCGACCGCGCGTTGCTGCTGTTCTGGCGGCGCGGTTTCGGCGCCACGTCGATGCAGGACGTCGCCCAGGCGACCGGTGTCCTGCGCGGTTCGCTGTACCACGCGTACGGCGACAAGCAGGCGTTGTTCCTGCGCGTGTTCGGGCGTTACCGCACGCGCTACCTGGACAGCCTGCGCGAGGCGCTGGCCGCGCCCACGGCCGAGGAAGCGCTGCGGCGCTATCTGCGTCTGGCGATCGATATGGTGACGGCCGTCGGCGACGACGAGGTGAGCCGGGGCTGCCTGACGACCAAGACCGCGACGGACGAGACGGCGATGGACGACGCGATTCGGGCCGCGTTGCGCGGCCTGCTGGACGACGCGCAGCAGGCCCTGGCGGACCGGCTGGCGCAGCCGGACGCCGCCGGCAGGCTCGCGCTGCCGCCCGCCGCGGCCGCGCGCCTCATCGCGACGACGACGCGCGGCATGGTCGTGCTGGAGCGCGTGTACCGCGACGTCGCGCAACTGGAAGCCGTGGCGGACGACCTGTTGCGGCTGATGTTTCCGAAATAGTCAGCTGAGGTCGTGCAGGTCCTTGCCGAGGGCCGGCCCGAGCGTGAATTCGCTGAAGTCCACTGCCAGCCCGGCGCGCTGCGGCGTGCAGCACATCGGTCCCACGAGATAGCGCGGTGCGGCCGGGAAGGGCGCGAGGCGCAGCATCGGCCAGGTGACGCCGTCCGCCGAATACTGGACGCGGATGACGCCGGCGCCGACCGTCACGCGCAACCAGAAACCGTCGTCGAACCGCGGGGCCGGCGCGACGGCCCAGTCGGACGTCCCGTTGGTCAGCACGGTGCTGAGCAGCGGCTGCCCGTCCGAGAACTCGACGCCTACCTTGATCCAGCGCGTTTCGTCGATGCGGACCATGAGGCCGGCCTGGTCGTACAGTGCCGAGAACGCCGCGCGCACGCGCACCTGCGCCGTGAACCCGTCGGCGGCGGGGGCGCCGAAGAAGTGGCCGTTGTCGCGGATGAAGCCATAGCTCGTGATCCGCCAGAAATCCGTGTGGTCGCCGGTGACGACGGAGAGCGTGCCGCCGTCGACCCGGTGGACGGGCGGTTCGTTGTGCCACACGCAGTGGGGAAATGGTGCGGTATCCACGTCGTTATCCTTTCGAGGGTGGTCAGGCATACGCGATCGGGGCCGTCTGCGCGATGCCCGTGATGGTCGACGGCGCACCTGCGCGGGCCGTCCAGCTGCCGTGCGACCGGTCGAAAGATGCACGTCATTCCCGACAGTATAAAAGGTGTCAGTCCGGCGTGACGACTCATCGTCGATGTCGTTTCCGTTCAATACCGCGCCGCGCACCCGATCGAGAATGCCAGGCATGAAAACGACCACGCCCCCATCCTGCCCCTTCCATGCCGGCGCTGCGAGCAGTGCGCCGGCTTCCCATCCACCCGGCACCTGGCCTCCCGGACCGCCGTCCGGCCTGACGGGCTGGCGCTTCCTGCGCGCGATGTCGCGGGACCTGCTCGGCGCATTGTCCGGCTGGCGCGACGCGTACGGCGGCATGGTGCATCTGCGGATCTGGCCCGAGCACCAGATCGTCGTCACCGACCCCGAACGGGTGCGCGAACTGCTCGTCGACCATCACGACGCGCTGACCCGCTGGGAGCGCGCCATCGAGGTGTTCGCGCAGGTGCATGGCCACAGTACGCTCACGTCCGAACGCGACGCATGGCGCACGAAGCGCCACGCGCTGCAGCCCGCCTTTACGCCCAAGGCCGTGCAGGCGTTCGTGCCCGCGATGGCCGCCGCCGCCGACGCGGCATACGCGCGCTGGCCGCAAGCCGACGGCGCGTGGCCGATCGAGAGCGCCTTCACGTCGCTGGGCATGGACGTGATCATGCGGATGACGTTTTCCAGCGGGGCGACGGCCGACACGCGCGATGCCGAATGGGCCGTGCACCAGCTGAGCGTCGAGGGGGCTGCCGAGATGTACTGGCCCAGGAGCTGGCCCGACTGGATGCCGTGGAAGGCGAAGAAGCGCCGCGCGCTCGCCACGCTCGACCGGCTGATCGACGGCCACGTGCGGGCGCGCATGGCCATGCCGCAGGCCGAATGGCCGCAGGACCTGCTCACGCGCCTGCTGGCGCTGCACGTCGAGGATCCCCCCACGTGGCCCCGCAAGGCCGTGCGCGACGAGTGCATGTCGGCGTTCCTGGCGGGCCACGAGACGACGGCCGCGACCCTGACGTGGTGGTCGTGGTGCATGGCCGCGAATCCGTCCGCGCAGGCGGCCGCCCGCGCGGAGGTCGACGCGGTCCTGCAGGGAAGAAGCCCCACGGCCGCCGACCTGCCCGCACTGGCGTACCTGGGCCGCACCTTGCAGGAGACCTTGCGCCTGTATCCCGCCGCGCCCATCCTCATCACGCGCCGCTCGATACGGCCGATCACGCTGGGCGGCTGGCAACTGCCGGCCCGGACGATGTTCGGCATACCGCTGCACCTGATGCACCATGACGCCCGCTGGTTTCCGGAGCCGGACGCGTTCCGTCCCGAACGCTTCGCGCCTGGCGCGCCGGCTATCCCGCGCGGCGCGTTCATGCCGTTCGGGACGGGCCCACGCGTGTGCCTGGGCCAGCATCTGGCGCTGGCGGAGATGACCCTGCTTGCCGCCATGTTCCTGCAGCGGTACCAGGTCGACGTCCCGGCCGGGATGGCGCCGCCGAAGCCCGTCTTCAACATCACGCTGAGGCCGGAGACGCCGCTGACGCTGCGGTTGACGGCGCGCACCCGATGATCGCGCCGCGTCGGCTGCACCGGGCCGGCGGGGCGCTCCTCGCGGTGTTCGTCACCGTCCACGTCGCCAATCACCTGGCGGCACTGGCGGGCGTCGATGCACATATCCGCTTCATGGACGCCGCGCGCCGCGTGTACCGCCAGCCGGTCGTGGAAGCAGTCCTGCTGCTGTGCGTGGTGCTGCAGGCGGCGAGCGGCCTGCGCATGCTGTGGACGGGCCGGCGGCGGCGCGGCGCGCTCCCGTGGTTGCAGGCGGGATCGGGCGCGTATATCGCGCTGTTCCTGGCGATCCACGTGGGGGCCGTGCTGGCGGGACGGGCGAGCGGGCTCGATACGAATTTCCATTTCGCGGCGGCCGGGTTGCACGTGTGGCCGTTCGCGCTGTTTTTCGTGCCTTATTACTTTCTGGCCGTGGCAGCGCTGTTCATGCATCTGGGATGCGCGCTGCGGCGGGGGAGGGCCGTGGTCGCGGGCTTTTCCGCGATCGGGATCGTCGTCGCGGGGCTGATCGTGGCCACGCTGATGGGGAGCGTCGTGCCCGTCGACATACCGGGACGCTATCTCGCGACGTTCGCAGGCCGATGAAAACGGGCGCCGGAGCGCCCGTCCGCCACGACGGCTTGGAGGCAGTCTTAGTCGAGCAGGTCGAACAGCGTGCGCGCGACGACTTTGGTCGCGCGGCGCAGGTCTTCCAGGTCGATGTGCTCGTCGGCGCGCTTGGCGTTGCTCTCGCCGACCGTGCGCGGACCGCAGCCGTACAGCACGGCCGGGACGCCAGCTTCGCCGAACAGGCGCGCGTCCGTGTACAGCGGTGTGCCGGCCGCGCCGATCTCTTCGTCGAACACGGCGGTGGCGTGGCGCGACAGGGCGTCGACCAGCGGCCGGTTGCCGTCCAGCGGCTGCAATGCGTTCGCCAGCAGCATGCGCTTGATCTCGATGGTGATGCCGGCGCTGTCGGCGACGGCGTCCTGGATCACCTTGCGGATCGTCGCTTCCACTTCCGCCGGATTCTCTTCGGGGATCATGCGGCGGTCCAGCTTCAGCACGACCTTGCCCGGTACGACGTTCGTGTTGGTGCCGCCCTCGATCAGGCCCACGTTCAGGTACGGGTGGTTGATGCCCTTGACCTGGCTCTTCACCTTTTTATATTGCGTGTTCTGGTCGTACAGCGCGACGAGGATGCGGGTCGCGGCCTGCAACGCGTCGACGCCCGTTTCCGGCACGGCGGCGTGGCCCATCTTGCCGTGGACCGTCACTTCCATCTGCAGGCAACCGTTGTGCGCCGTGACCACCTGGTAGCTGAAGCCCGCCGCGATCAGCAGGTCCGGCTTGACGAGGCCTTGCTGCAGCAGCCAGCCCGGGCCCAGTTCGCCGCCGAATTCCTCGTCGTAGGTGAAGTACAGCTCGACGCCGCCCTTCAGCGGGGCGCCCAGCGCTTCCAGCGCGCGCGTCGCGAACGTGAACGTGGCGAAATCGCATTTGCTGACGGCGGCGGCGCGGCCGAACAGCTGGCCGTCGACGACTTCGCCGCCGTACGGATCGTGCGTCCAGCCTTCGCCCGGCGGCACCACGTCGCCGTGTGCGTTCATGGCGACGGTGCGGCCCGGGCCGTACTTGCGGCGCACGATGAGGTTCGTGATCGTCTCCAGACCGGCGGCCTTGACGGTCGGCGCCGGGACCGAGTGCTTCTCGGCCTCGAAACCGAAGGCCTTCAGCAGGTCGGCCGTGCGCTCCGCGTGCGGCGCGTTGTTGCCCGGCGGGGTGTCGGTCGGCACGCGCACGAGCTCCTGCAGGAAGCGCACCTCCTCGTCGAAGTGGGCGTCGATCCAGGCGTCGAGGGCCTCGTAGGGGGCGGCGGTTTTATCGGTCGTGGTCATGTCAGAATTCCGTGGCGAGTTGGTCGAGAAGGGTTTGGAAAGCCCGGACGCACAGTTCGGTGTCGTCGTTGGTGATGGATTCGAGCGGGTTGTGGCTGATGCCGGCGTTCAGCCCGCGCAGGAACAGCATGGCCTGCGGCAGGATGTCGTGGATCTTCATCGCGTCGTGGCCGGCGCCGCTGGGCATGCGGAACACGGGCAGGCCCAGCGTCTCGACGGCGCGTTCCCAGCGCTGGCGCCATGCGGTCGCGCAGGGCGCGGCGGCGGCGCGCATCGTCTCTTCCAGCGAGAACTGCAGGCCGCGGCGGGCGCAGATCGCGGCCAGTTCGGCCTGGATGTCGGCGGCGGCGGCGTCGCGCACCTCGTTCGTCGTGGCGCGCACGTCCAGCGAGAAGCGGCAGCGGCCCGGCACGACGTTGATCGAACCGTTCGGCACCTCCAGCATGCCCACGGTGGCGACGAGATCCGGCACGGCGCCGCCGCGCTTCTCCGCGAACAACACCAGTTCGGCGGCGGCGGCTGCCGCGTCGCGGCGCATCGTCATCGGCGTGGTGCCCGCGTGGCTGGCGACGCCGACGATCTCGCCGACAAATCGCACGCTGCCGTTGATCGACGTGACGACGCCCAGCGGCAGGTCGAGGTCGTTCAGTACCGGGCCTTGTTCGATGTGCGTCTCGACGAAGCCGAGGTACTTCGACGGATCGCGCTTCAGCGCCGCGATGTCGTCCACGTTCAGGCCCGCGTTGGCGATGGCGGCGCGCATCGTGATGCCGTTCGCATCCTGTTGATCGAGCCAGTTCGCGTCGAAACCGCCGCACAGCGCACCCGACCCGAGGAACACGGCTTTATAACGCTGGCCTTCTTCTTCCGCGAAGCCGACGACTTCGATGCCGTACGACAGGCGCTTGCCCTGGCGGTGCAGTTCGCGCACGCAGGCCATCGGCACGAGGATGCCCAGGCGGCCGTCGTATTTGCCGCCGTTGCGCACGGTGTCGTAGTGCGAGCCGGTCAACAGGCGTTTCGCCGACGGATCGGCGCCATGATAGATGCCGACCACGTTACCGACGGCGTCGATGGTGACGTCGTCGAAACCGCAGTCTTCGCGCATCCAGGCCGCCAGCTGGGCGGCGGCCGCGCGGTGCGCGTCCGTCAGGTACGTCACGCACAGTTCGCCGCGCTCGGCGTAACCGGGTTCGCTGTGGGCGGCCAGCTGCTCGTGCCAGTCCCACACGAGGTTGCCCAGGGCGGGGTGCTGGTCGAACTTGTCGTCCAGGCGGATCTCGGCGATGCGGTGGATGTTGCGCAGCGCTTCCGCGAACTCGAAGTCCGGACCATTGGCGAGGCGGCGCGCGAACGTGGCGATGATCTCGGCCTTTGGCAGGCCCAGGCCGCGCGGGCCGCGCACGGCGAGGATGAACGGGAATCCGAACTTGGCGTTGTAGTCGGCGTTGAGCTTTTGAATGGTCGCGAATTCCTCCGGCGTGCAATTCGTCAGGCCGGCCTTGTTCTGCTCGTTCGTCGATTCGGCCGTCAGCGTCTTGCTGACCATGGCCTTGCCGGCGAGCTCAGGGTGGGCGCGGATCAGGCCCAGTTGTTCTTCACGCGACGCGTCGCGCACGGCTTCCACGAGGCCGCGCTTCAGTTGCGCCAGCGTCGCGAACGGGCGCTTTGCCCAGGCGCGCGCCGCGATCCAGGGCGAGTGTTCGTACACGCCGTCCAGCAGGGCAGTGAAGCCCGCTTCGTCGGCGGCGTTGAGTGTCTCCAGCGTTAACATTGTGATTACTCCCACGCGAATGCGGTGTCGGGGTTATAGGGATGCACGCTCTTCCAGTGGCGCGCGATGTCGATGCGGCGCGTGACCCACACGCGGTCGTGCTGTTCGATGTAGTCCAGGAAGCGCTGCAGCGCGCGGAAGCGGCCCGGGCGGCCCAGCAGGCGGCAGTGCATGCCGATGCTGAGGATGGACGGGCGCTCGCCACCTTCCTGGTAGTGCACGTCGAACGCGTCGCGCAGGTACGAGAGGAACGGGTCGCCGTGCGAGAATCCCTGGGGCAGGGCGAAACGCATGTCGTTCGCGTCCAGCGTGTACGGCACGACCAGTTGCGGCGCCTGGGTGCCGTCCGTCTTGCGCACCTTCAGCCAGAACGGCAGGTCGTCGCCGTAATAGTCGCTGTCGTATTCGAAGCCGCCGTAGTCGGCGACGAGGCGCCGCGTGTTGGGGCTGTCGCGGCCCGTGTACCAGCCCAGCGCCCGTTCACCCGTCAGGCGCTCGATGGTTTCCATGCCGCGCGCCATGTCCGCGCGCTCCGTCGCCTCGTCGACGTTCTGGTAGCTGATCCAGCGGTGGCCGTGGCAGGCGATCTCGTGGCCCAGTTCCTTGAACGCGGCCGTCACGTCGGGCGAGCGTTCCAGCGCCATCCCGACGCCGAAGATCGTAAGCGGCAGGCCGCGCTTTTCGAATTCGCGCAGGATGCGCCAGACGCCCACGCGCGAGCCGTACTCGTAGATGCTTTCCATCGACAGGTGCCGGGCCGGGAACGACGCCGGGTTGAACATCTCGGACAGGAACTGCTCGCTGCCGGCGTCGCCGTGCAGCACGCTGTTCTCGCCGCCTTCCTCATAGTTCAGGACGAACTGCACGGCGACGCGGGCGCGGCCCGGCCAGTCGGCGTACGGTTGCTCGCGGCCGTAGCCGGCGAGGTCACGTGGATAGTGCTGGGTCATGATGGCTTGTTCTTTAGGATTACGGGTGAAGGATGTCGGCCAGGTCCACGCGCTGCGGATCGAGGTGCAGGTTGTGCTGGACGTTGGCCAGGTGTTTCGAGACGAGGCGCACGGCCGCCTTGACGTCGCGCTTTTCGAAGGCGTCGACGATGGCCACGTGCTCGTCGAGGGATTCTTCCGCCGATTGCGACGACTGGCGCATCAGCGCGATCAGCGAGGAACGCGTCAGCAGTTCGGAGAGCATCTGCACGAGCACCTGGTTGCCGAGCATCTGCGCCAGCACGAGGTGGAAGTCGCCCAGCAGGCGCGTGCGGCCCGGTACCTCGGCGTTGTTGACGGCGGCGCGTTCCAGCTCCAGGTGGTCGCGCAGCTGTTTGATCTGCGCGTCCGTGATCGTCGCGCACAGCTGCTTCGTGACGGCCGTCTCGAGGATCGCGCGCACTTTGAACACGTCGTTCGCTTCCTCGGCCGTCGGGGTGGCGACGAAGGCGCCGCGCGCCGGCTCCAGCACGACGAGTCGGTCGCGCGACAGCTGGTTGAACGCCTGGCGCACGACGGTGCGCGACACCTTGAAGATGTCGCCGATCTTCTGTTCGGACAGCTTGGTACCCGGCATCAGGCGGCGTTCGGCGATCGCGGTGGTGATGGAGTCCACGATGCGCTGCGTGGCGCTGCCGGACGGCGCGGCTGCGGGCGTATCATGGACTTCGTCGGTCAGGGGGACGATCTTCAGGGGTGTGCGGGCTCGGCTCATGGTCACGGAAAACAATAAGTGATTGACATCGTGTCTGAAGTGTATACACTTTTCAAAAAAAAGAAAACACAAAGTGTATGCAATTTTTTACCCTGATCAAGAAAGGAAACAAATGGGACACCTCAGCACCCACGTGCTCGACACGATGAACGGCTGCCCGGCCGCCGGCATGCGCGTCACTCTGGAAGCGCTCGACGCCAACGGTGGCGCGCGCACGATCAAGACCCTCACCCTGAACAGCGACGGCCGCAACGACGGCGGCCCGCTGCTGAATGCCGAGACGATGGCGGTCGGCCGCTACCGCCTCACGTTCCATGTGGCGGCGTACTTCCGCGAGAAGGGCGTGAACCTGCCCGAGCCGGCGTTCCTCGACGTCGTGCCGCTGGAATTCGGCATCGCCGACGCGGCCGGTCACTACCACGTGCCGCTGCTCGTCAGCCCGTGGTCGTATTCCACGTACCGTGGCTCGTAAGCACGGAGCGTTGTTTTTCTCATAAAGTCGTACCCTTTTTCAAAAAGATCGTATACAGTTGTTGTGTCGCCGCGGAGCGCATCGGCAGCAGGGCCCAGCCCCTCGCCGGTGGTTGCGATGATTTGCCCCTCACAGAGCCCGCTGTGGTGATGGGACAGCCTGGTGCGTCGTTTGCGCCATGCTTCCTTTGTATTAGAGGCTCTCATGGAATCCTATTTGCTCGACTGGGTGAATCTGCTGTTGCGCTGGACCCACGTCATCACCGCGATCGCCTGGATCGGCGCATCGTTCTACTTCGTCTTCCTCGATAACTCGCTCACCAAGCCGACGGCGCCCGACCTCGTCGAAAAAGGCGTCGACGGCGAGCTGTGGGCCGTGCACGGCGGGGGCTTCTACCATCCGCAGAAATACCTCGTCGCCCCGAAACAGATGCCCGAGGGCCTGCACTGGTTCTATTGGGAGAGCTACGCCACGTGGCTGTCCGGTTTCGGTCTCTTCACCGTCCTGTACCTGTTCAATGCCGGCACCTTCATGGTCGACAAGCAGGTGCACGACTGGACGGCCGGCGCCGCCGTCGGTACCGCGCTGGGCTTCCTGGTCGCGTTCTGGCTCGTCTACGACACCATCTGCCGCACGTTCGGCCGCAAGAAGAACGGCGACGCCATCGTCGGCGCGATCATTTTCGCGTTCGTCGTGTTCGCATCGTGGCTCGCGTGCCAGCTGTACGCCGGCCGTGCCGCCTTCCTGCTGGTCGGCGCCATGCTGGCCACGTCGATGAGCGCCAACGTGTTCTTCTGGATCATCCCGGGCCAGCGCAAGGTCGTCGCGCAGCTGAAGGCAGGCCAGCCCGTCGACCCGATCTACGGCTGGCGCGCAAAGCAGCGCAGCGTCCACAACACCTATTTCACGTTGCCGGTGCTGTTCGCCATGCTGTCGAACCACTACGGCTGGCTGTACTCGGGTGAGCACAACTGGGTCGTGCTGGTCCTCATGATGCTGACGGGCGCCCTGATCCGCCAAAGCTTCGTCGCCCGCCACAAGGCGCTGGTGCACGGCAAGCGCGTGCCGTGGGAATTCGCCGGATTCGGCGTGGCCGCCATGCTGGGTCTCGTCGTCTACCTGACCCCGAAACCCGAGGCCGACCTGCCGGTCATCGCGTCGGCAGCGCCGACCACCGCCGCAGCCGCCGGCGCCACCGCGCAGAACGTCAGCTTCGACCAGGTGAAGGGCGTCGTCGCCCAGCGCTGCGCGATGTGCCACTCGGCCGCCATGCCGAGCAAGGGCATCTCGTTCGATTCGCCCGACGCGATTAAGCGTCACGCCCAGCAGATGTACCAGCAGGCCGTCGTGACCAAGCAGATGCCCCTGAATAACGCCACCCAGATCACGCCGGATGAGCGCAATCTCATCAAGCGCTGGTACGAAGAGGGCGCCCCCATCAACTGACCCGTTGTACCCTGTCCGCCGGCCCCTACAGCGGGCCGGCGGACACGCTCGCGCGCCCGGCCAAGGCAGCCGGCGCGTGGCGGGCGGCATGCTGTTTGTTGTTCATAAAAACATTTAGGAGACAAGCATGACCCAGCCGTCCCGCCATTCGGTGGACGAACGGCTGCCGCTCGCGCGCCTCGGTGCGCTCGGGTTGCAGCACGTCCTCGTCATGTACGCCGGCGCCATCGCCGTCCCCCTCATCGTGGGACGCGCGCTGAAACTTCCTCCCGAACAGGTCAGCATGCTGATCTCGGCAGACCTGTTCTGCTGCGGGATCGTGACACTCATCCAATCCCTTGGCCTGACATCGTGGTTCGGCATCCGCCTGCCCGTGATGATGGGCGTGACCTTCGCGGCCGTCGGCCCGATGGTCGCCATCGCGAACGCGGTCCCCGGCGTCGACGGGGCCCGTGCGATCTTCGGCGCCGGCATCGGCGCCGGTGCCGTGGCGCTGCTGCTCGCGCCGCTCATGAGCCGGTTGCTGCGGTTCTTCCCGCCCGTGGTCACGGGCACCATCATCCTGATCATCGGCGTGACCCTGATGCGTGTCGGCGTGGGCTGGGCGATGGGCGGTCCGGAGAACACGGCGCAGAGCGTCGACACCGTGAAGCTGGCGGCGATGGTCGACGCGGCGCGCGCCACCGCCGCGCAGGCGGCTGCCGCGCTGCCGCCGGGAGCCGAAGCGCCTGCGCTGAAACTGGCCGGCCCCGTGCCGATGACGCCGAACCCGAACTACGGCGCGCTGGACCACCTGGGCATCGCCGCGTTCGTGCTGGCCGTCGTGCTGTGCCTCGTCCGGTTCTGCCGCGGCTTCCTGGCCAATATCTCCGTCCTGCTGGGCATCGTGGCCGGCTGCGTCGTCACGTTCGCGCTGGGCGAGATGAACTTCGACAAAGTGGGCAATGCCGCCTGGTTCCAGCTCGTGACGCCGCTGGCGTTCGGCACGCCCACGTTCGACCTTGTCATGATCGTCACGTTCGCCGTCGTCATGATCGTCGTGATGATCGAGTCGGCCGGCATGTTCCTCGCGCTGTCGGAACTGACGGGCAAGGACGTCGACCGGAAGCAGCTCGCCGCCGGCCTGCGCACGGACGGCCTGGGCACCTTGCTCGGCGGCCTGCTGAACACCTTCCCGCACACGAGCTTTTCGCAGAACGTGGGCCTCGTCGCCGTCACGGGCGTCAAGAGCCGTTGGGTGTGCGTGGCCGGCGGCTGCATCATGATCGTGCTGGGCATGCTGCCGAAGATGGCGGCGCTCGTGGAAGCGATCCCGCAGTTCGTGCTGGGCGGCGCGGGTCTTGTCATGTTCGGTATGGTTGCCGCAGCAGGCATCCGCATCCTGACGCGTGTGGACTTCCGGAACAACCGCTACAACCTGTATATTGTCGCCCTGTCGATCGGCTTCGGCCTGATCCCGCTGGTGGCACCCCGCTGGGCCCAACAGATGGCCCACAGCCTGCATCCGTTGCTGGAGTCGGGCATCCTGCTGACCGCCGTCGCCGCGGTCGCTTTGAACCTCTTCTTCAACGGTACCCGCGACATCCCGGCCGAGAACCACGGAGACGCGGGCGCCACCAACAACCACCCACCTATCGCCCAAGGGAGCAAAGCATGAAAAAAACCGTCCTGACCATGGCGCTGTGCGCATGCGCGGCAACGTCCGTCCAGGCCGCCGAATGGAGCGACACGTCGATCGGCTACCGCACCGGCAGCCGTTTCCGCGAGCCGTTCAACGCCGACGAGATCCGCAAGGACATCATCGACATCAACCACGTGAGCGGTTATGCCTACGGCACGAACTTCTTCAACCTGGATGTCCTGCTGTCGAACAAGACCGATCCGTCGGCACCGGGCGCCAGCTCGGGCGCGCAGGAGTTCTACCTCGTGTACCGCAACACGGTCTCGCTCGGCAAGGTGAGCGGCAAGGAATTCGCGTACGGTCCCGTGAGCGACGTGGGCCTGACGCTCGGCTTCGACGCCAACACGAAGGACGATGCCGGCTACAACTCGAAGAAGCGCATGCTGGTCGTCGGCCCGACCCTGGCCTTCAAGGTGCCCGGCCTGCTGAACGTGGGTATCTACGGCCTGTGGGAGAGCAACGCGCCGAACAACGAGTTCACGCAGACCAGCGTCTCGCGCTACCGCTACGACACGCACCCGATGCTGGGCGCCGTGTGGGCATTCCCGTTGGGCGCCTCCGGCTGGTCGTGGGAAGGCTTCGCGAACTGGATCGCGTCGAAGGGCAAGGACGAATTTGGCAACCAGACGGCGCCGGAAACGAACATCGACATGCAGCTGCTGTACGACCTGGGCCCGCTGCTGGGCGCCAAGCCGAAGACCTTCCGCGCCGGCGTCGCCTATCAGTACTGGCACAACAAGTTCGGCAACGACAGCAAGCGCGTGCCGGGCGCCTCGGCCAGTACGCCGATGGTCAAGGTGGAGTATCACTTCTAAGGAAGACGGGGCGGCACGGCGGTGCCGTCCGGTCGTTACCTCCGGCGCGCTTGCCTTCGGGCGGCGCGCCGTTTTTTATTGCTGATGCCGCTTGTTAGGGAACAGCCAAATGGACTTTTCCGGGGACGTGGCTTAGTACCTTGTCGGCAGGAACGTTTGGCAGTGCGCGGTTATAAAGCGCCCAGAAAGATTGCGGGGCGCCCTTCGATCATCGCCCCCAACCGGCTGAATCGGGAATTTACCTGGCAGTCGTGGTCGACCCTTTTGCACGCAAGGTCGTTGGATGGTCGATGAAGCCGACCCTGACGCGCGAGCTGGCGATTGATGCCTTGCTAATGGCAGTCTGGCGACGCAAACGCAAGAATCCTGTGCTCGTGCATTCGGGCCAAGGCAGTCAATATGGCAGCGATGACTGGCGCCGCTTCTGCAAGGCCAACAATCTTGAGCCAAGCATGAGCCGTCGTGGAAAATGTCGGGATAACGCCGTGGCCGAATCGTTCTTTAGCAGCCTGAAAAAGGAACGCATCCGCAAACGCATCTACAAAACCCGGGATTTGGCCCGAGCCGATAACTTTGATTGCATCGAAGTCTTTTACAATCGAACCAGGCGCCACAGCCATCTGGGCGGTGTCAGCCCCGAGGCCTTTGAACGCGCCTCAGCGTGAGGTTCGGATTTGTCGACTGAACTGGGGGAAGTCCAATCTGCCCGGCGCGTGGGCTATGCGGGCAAGCCCTTCGTTCGCCACCGCCGACTGGCGGCCAGTACCAAGAGCAAAGCGACGCCGGCGAGCGCCACGGCCTGGACGAGCCCGAACCCGGGATCGGTGAGCGATACGAGGCCGGCGGCAGCGTGCATCTTCGTCAAGTTCGCCTGGCTTGCGCCGTGGAACAACATGGCGAGCAACACGCTGCCGTTCGCCCCTTTGACTATCCAAGTCACGATGACCGACACCGCGATGGTGAACAGGGTGGAAGCAGCCAGCATGGTGACAGCGATCGGTATCGAGCCGGAGGTCAACAAGCCGGACAAGAACCAAAGGGGGTAATGCCAGAAGCTCCAGACCAGGCCGAGCAACAGGGATGACCGGACCCAGCCTGCCTGCACCAGAAAACGCGGCAGCATGAAGCCGCGCCAGCCAAGTTCTTCGGTTACGTAGTAGAGGGCGCTGAACAGCGTGATCTGCAGCCAGGTCGATAGATAGGCGGCAGGCGGGGGCAGGGTCACGTCCGACCCGCTGTACGCCGCCCAGGCGAACAGTCCCGCCCATTGGGCCAGCACTGGAAGCAGTAGCGCCCAACCATACCATCGCAGCGGCACTTTCCACTTCACCACCGTCTTCAGCAGCGTTGTCAGCCCAGCCTTGCCACGATACAGACACGTCACGGCGATTGCCGCTAACATCGGGCCACATCCGAACAACTCCGGAATGTTACCGAAAAGGTGGCGCACCGTGGCTTCGTCGTAGACCTGATAGGTGAAGTCAACTTGCCACAGCACCATGAACGGCAGTGGCCAGGAGAGGAGCGACGATAGCGCAAGAAAAACGATCAGCTCACGCTTGAGTTGCTGTCGTTCCCCTTCAAACGGGCGCAGCCAAGCCTGTTCGGCGCTGTCCATTCGGATTCCTTTGCAGAGATGCCGCGACATACGCAGCGCCACAGCCAGAGCGGCCAGCTTACGCTGTGATGGTTAATATTGTCAATATACCTACATTGGCGGTAGGCCGGGTCAAAAATGGAATCATGAAGAAGCAACCCAAGTATTCCCCCGAAGTCATTAAGCGCACCGTGCGCATGGTCACTGATGCTGCCAGCGAATACAGCTCGCAGTGGGCAGCGATCGAATCGATAGCCGCCAAGATCGGCTGTACACCTGAAACGCTGCGTCGCTGGGTACGCCAGCAAGGGCGTGATACTGGCCAGCATCCCGGGCCAACCACTGCCGAAGAAGAGCGTATCAAGGCGCTGGAGCGTGAAGTGCGCGAGCTGCGCAAGGCAAACGAGATCCTGCTGGATCATCGCCGAAGTCAGGATCAAGGAAAAGCCGGTGCCCGGCTTCCACGAGGACGCGTCCGGCCGCCATGCGATGTCCGTGACGGACGACGGCGAGACGGTCGGCGTCGTGCTGGCGGGACGCGACCCGCAGGCGGCCGGCGAGCCGACCCTCGAGGAACTCGCCGCGGGCCTGAAAGCCATCTACGGAACCGACTTCGGCGTCCATTCTCCCACGTGGCTGTCCCGCTTCAGCGACGCCGTGCGCCAGGCGGACCGCTATCGCCAGGACCTCATCCTGCTGGCCGGCGACGCCGCGCACATCCATCCGCCGCTGGGCGGGCAGGGCCTCAATCTCGGCGTGCAGGATGCCGTCAACCTCGGGTGGAAGCTGGCGCAGGTGGTGAAGGGCATCTCGCCCGCGTCGCTGCTCGACACCTACCAGGCCGAGCGCCATCCCGCCGCGGCGCGCGTGCTGCGCAACACGATCGCACAGGGCGTCCTGCGGCGTCCGGACGACCGCATGCCGGTGCTGGGCGAATTCGTCGCGGAGATGCTCGCGATGGACGAACCGCGCAAGCGTTTCGGCGCGACGCGCTGCTGCACGATGCGCGGCCGGTGCTGCTGAACTTCGCCGCGAACCATGCCGACGACCGCGTGAGACGGGTCGACGCGACATTCCATGGGGTGTGTGAATTGCCCGTCGTCGGCGTGGTACCGCTGCCTTCCGCAGTGCTCGTGCGGCCTGACGGCTACGTAGCGTGGGCCGGCGACGGCGGTGCGGACGGCCTGCGCGCCGCCTGCGCGGACTGGTTCGGGGCCTGACCGGTGCAGCAGGCGCACCACGCCGGCTGGCCTGCATCGTTCTTGCGCGCGCGCGTGAGCGGCCTTGCCACAAATGGTGCGCCGCTGCACCAGCAGGCAGCGCCGGCACGATCGCGGTGCGCGGGCCCGTGAGAATCGCTCCGGCCTGATGCGGGCCCGCTTCTTGCATAACTCCCCATGACGGCGCAATCGACGCCGGATCACCGATCAATCACGCCGCCTCACGGCGGCCCCTAGGGAGAAGTTTCATGGCCTATCTGGTGCCTTCTGAATTCGTGACCAAGATGGTCGACGCGGGCGAATCCAAGATCTACATGTCCACGCGCGATGCGCTGATCCGCGCCTACATGGCTGGCGCCATCCTCGCGTTGTCGGCGGTGTTCGCCGTCAGCTGCTCGGTCGCCACCGGCGTGCCGCTCATCGGCGCGCTGCTGTTCCCGGTCGGTTTCTGCATGCTGTACCTGCTCGGCTTCGACCTGCTGACCGGCGTGTTCGTGCTGACGCCGCTGGCGCTGATCGACAGGCGCCCCGGCGTCACGCTGCCGCGCGTGATCAAGCACTGGGGCATCGTCTTCGCAGGTAACTTCCTCGGCGCGTTCACCGTGGCCTTCCTGATGGCGTACATTTTCACGTTCGGCTTTCACACGGACGGCGGCGTACTGGCCAAGGCCATCGGCACGATCGGCGAAAAGCGCACGCTCGGCTACGCGGAATACGGCTTCGCCGGCATGGTCACCCTGTTCATCCGCGGCATGCTGTGCAACTGGATGGTGTCGACGGGTGTCGTCGGCGCCATGATCTCGACGACCGTCGGCGGCAAGGTCATCGCCATGTGGATGCCCGTGATGCTGTTCTTCGCGATGGCGTTCGAGCACTCGGTGGTGAACATGTTCCTGTTCCCGTTCGGGATCCTGACCGGCGCGCACTTCACCTTCGTCGATTACCTGATCTGGAACGAGATCCCGACCGTGCTGGGCAACCTTGTCGGCGGTCTCGCGTTCACCGGCCTGACGCTGTACTCCACGCACGTGAAGACGGCGCCGAAGCGCTCGTTCACCAAAGTCTGACGACGCGCGCGCCGGCGTCGCCGCTTTACAGCTCATGTCGCAGCCATTGACGCTGTCCGTCGGCCAGCACACGGACCGGGGCCGCAAGGACGTCAACCAGGATTGCCATGGCGCGGTGATGCCCCGCGCGCCGCTCGCGTCGACGAAGGGGGCGGCGCTCGCGCTGGCGGACGGCATCAGCAGCAGTGCCGTCAGCCACGTCGCCAGCGCCACCGCCGTCGCGGCCTTCCTCGACGATTACTACGCCACGGCCGACGCATGGTCGGTACGGACATCGGCCGAGAAGGTGCTCACCGCGGTCAATGCCTGGCTGTACGCCCACACGCGGCAGGGCCAGGACCGCACCGACCAGGACTGCGGCCACGTCTGCACGTTTTCCGCGCTCGTCATCAAGTCGAACACGGCCCACCTGTTCCACGTGGGCGACGCGCGCATCTACCGCGTCCACGCGGGCGCGCAGGGCGCCAGCCTGGAACAGCTGACGACCGACCACCGCGTGTGGGTCTCGCCCGAACGCAGCTACCTGAGCCGCGCGCTGGGCGTGCAGGACCGGGTCGAGATCGACTACCGCGCCGTCGCACTGGAAGCCGGTGACCTGTTCATGCTGGCGACGGACGGCGTGTACGAGCACGTGTCGGGCGCCGACGTGCACGCCGCGCTGCAGGGCGCGCCCGACCTCGATGCGGCCGCGTGCCGCCTCGTGGAGCGCGCGCTCGCCAACGGCAGCGCGGACAATCTCACCGTGCAGCTCGTGCGTATCGAATCGCTGCAGGCGCGCGAGGCCTCCGAGCTGCTGCGCCAGATGGCGGACCTGCCGCTGCCGCCGCTGCTGGCGCCGCGCGCGGAGCTCGACGGCTACCGCATCGTGCGCGAAGTGCACGGCAGCAGCCGCAGTCACGTCTATCTCGCCGAGGACCCGGACAGCGGCGCGCACGTCATCCTCAAGATGCCGTCCATCGATCTCGCCGGCGACCGCGCCTATATGGAGCGGTTCGTGATGGAGGAGTGGATCATGGGACGCGTGCGCAGCCCGCACGTCGTCAAGCCGGCGCCGGCGCGGCGCCGCAGCCATGTCTATGTCGCGGCCGAATACATCGAGGGCGTGACGCTGGCGCAGTGGCTGCGCAGCCAGCCGCGCCCCGGACTGGACGCCGTGCGGCGCATCATCGACCAGGTGGCGAAGGGCCTGCGCGCGTTTCACCGGCTCGAGATGCTGCACCAGGACGTCCGGCCGGAAAACGTCATGATCGACGCGGCCGGCAACGCGCGCATCATTGATTTCGGATCCGTGAGCGTGGCCGGCGTCGTCGAGATGGCGGCGCATGACGAGGCGTGGACCCTGCAGGGCGCCGCGCTGTACGCCGCACCGGAGTACTTCCTCGGCGAGCGCGGGACCGTGCGCTCGGACGTGTTCGCGCTGGGCGTGCTCACGTACTTCATGCTGACGGGCGAGCTGCCGTACGGCGTGGAGATCCCCCGCGCGTCCGGGCGGGCGGCGCAGCGCAGGCTCGCGTACACGCCCGCGCGCGAGCACGACCCGGCGATTCCGGCCTGGGTCGACGCGGCGCTGCACAAGGCGCTGCAGATCGATCCGCGCCGGCGCTACGAGGACGTCGCGGAATTCGTGTACGACCTGCACCATCCGAACAGCGCTTTTGCCGAACGCAGGCGCACGCCGCTGATCGAGCGGAGTCCGGTGCTGTTCTGGAAGGCGGTGTCGTTCGGGCTGGGGCTGGCGCTGGTGGCGGATCTGGCGCTCCGGGGCCAGGGTTGACGCGTTAAGGCTTCCGGCCGTTTTGTTGCGCCGCGAACCCGCCCGGCAAAAACCATTTTGAAACTTCCCACGCTTCAGGGCGGTTGCGTCCATTGGTTGCGCTCTCTGATTTGTCCGCCTCGCTAACCTGCTCTGCTGAATCGATTCAGGACTCCACGAGCCGTGCAAGGCTAGATGCTTCTAGCAATTGGCGCATTCCTTTCAAGCTTGAGCCGTTATTGACTCAAGCCCCGAGCCAATCGTTGTTTTGGACCGGTCTTTCACAAGCCGGCCTGAGCTTGGCGGGATTAATTTGCGTTTGTACGGGCCTATATTTTTTAGCGACAAGGAATAGGAACAGTTGATGAAAGGCGGCGACTTATTTGCCGCTCAGGTTGGCAGTGCACCGGAAGCGGATAAACTATCCGTCCATAGCAGTCGCTAAATTTCAACGCCGAGCTCTTGCGCAGGAACCGGGGCAATGCCGGCACTCAGAGAGTCGCTTCGCGTGTCGACCTTCTATTTCATAAAAGGTCCCGCTTTTGCCATGTAACTCCGTAGCACAGCCAGACGCCGGATTACTTGGCAGTTCCGATGGCCATGTACTGCATAGTGATTGTGGTGCCGCTAAAGGGGGCGCCTGCGAAAACATTATTCACTGCCCCTTGGTAGTGTTGATTCGTCAATTGAAAAGCATACACGCCTGCATTTTGCCCTGAGCCGTTGAAGTTTATGCCGTTGGTTACTGTTGGCACCGCTGAGAACGGACGCGGGAATGTGAAATCGAACTGCGCGGTATGTGGGGCACTTGGATTTGGTGCTAACACAGCGGACCCCCAACAGATCTGAAGTGCGCCTATGACTGAACAGCTATTCGCATTGGCGGTCGTCGGCGATCCAAGTGCGGAGATTGCGCCCTTGGTCAGCTTCAGTTGATCGTCTAATGCAGCCAATCGCTGCTCAATTGCGTTCACGCGGGTACCGGGCATCGACGGCGTGCATGTTTCTGGAATCTTGAGGACCGCAGTGGGGCCGTTCGTCGCCACATTGAGCAAGGTTTCTCGATAGCAAGTGAGAGTCTCCCCATCGACCTGTTTGGTGACAACTGGCCTTTCGCAGGTAAGCATGAACGAACCGCTATTTGGTACGACTGTTTTTACGTCGCTAGCAGAACTGACTGGCTTGAACGCGCCCTGCGGTCCAGATTGAGCCGAACATTGATAGCCTTTAAAATTGGTTGGGCCCGCGTAGTCGAGGCGGAGGTCTATAGGGACTTGCGGATGCCATGCCAGAGTGAAGGTGAAATTGTCGCCAGCGGTCGACATATCCATTTTTGGAAACATCCCAATCGCGTTCAAATTTAAACAATCTCTAATGACCTTCAATGAATCGGCGTTCGCGGTTCTTGCGTTGGCACTCCTAATCTTCTTGCTCCAGAAATCTCCGAATTTTCCTTCGCATCGTTTAGTCTGAGCATTCTGAATTTCGGTTTCTGTTCCTGCTACTTCACCGTTAAAAAATTTGTACGATGCCTCAATTTTTAACGAAGCCGTGCTGGCGTTGTGCTTATATTGCTCCGTACATAGATTCGCCTGATTTATGTCCTGCAATTCGTCGTACGAAAACGAGCGGGTCTGGTTATATACAATGTCTTTTGCCAACTCGACGCATACCTGTTGTGCCATCGCGTCAGTAGAAAAAGTCCCGGCGGCCAGTGAAAGAACGTAGGCATATGTTCTCATGGTGTCTTCCCTTTCCCTGATCGAAGTGGGCAAACAATTTCTTGCATGTTGCTGTGTTCCTCACCGAAACTCCAATCGCCCATTTGCCTTCCATAGCTGATTTTCATTGTAATGTTGCCGTTTTTCGATTGGATGATGTGTGCCAAGGGCCCATGCTGAACTTATAATCTTGACCTTGTGGGTGGCACGCTACCAGTACTCGCGTATGCTGCTTCCGTACAAAAGCTACGCGATAACTTTCCATGCGAAATCGTCGTTTTTTGGAATATTTATTGCATTTGCAATATTTTCCTTTGCAGGGACCTCGTCAGCAATGTCCCAATGGCTGGATAAATGAAACATTGTTGTGGCCTGAGTCCGTTCTATCTGCTTGTTGCCAGTCTTGCGGACACATATGCACCGATCGAGCGCATGCCGGTAATTACATAGCGCAATGCGGAAGACTTATTGCCGATATTTCAGCTGGCTACGCCAAGTTGGATAATGAGCTGCTGGCGCTCCGGTGGCGGTATGTCGAACGGTTGCTTCAGATGTTCCCGGCCAGCCGCACGAACGCTTCCCCGAACGCCCGCCCCGCGGCCTCCGCCCGCGGCGCCCCGACGTCGAACGTGCAATGACGCAGCGCCGGCGCCGCCGCGAGGCCGGCCTCCGCCAGCATGTGCTCGGCGCGCAGCGCGCCCAGCATCCCGTCCAGCATCACGTCCAGCATCACGTCCTGCATGTCGAGCGCCGCGTTGTCCGTGTGCCCCGCATCGAGCACGCTGGGCGCGAACGCCATCGACACGGCGCCGAAGCGGATCGCCTCGCGCATCGCGACGCGGCAGGCGCGGCGCAGCATCTCGCCGTCCAGTTGCGCCGGGTCGCCCATGCCGATCACGAGCACGGCGCGCGGCACCACGGCCGGCGGCGGCGACGTGATGAGCAGCGTCTCCAGTGGCTGCGCGCGGAACGCGCCCGCCGCGCGCAGGCCCGACAACTGGCCGCCGAACGCCTGGTCCAGCGCCAGCAGGCCGCCGGCCATGCCGCCGCCGAGTTCATGCTCGAACATGCAGGCCACGCTGAAGTCGACGTCGGCGTGGGACGGGCCCCAGGCGACGACATCGAACAGGACGCCGTCATGGGAGCCGATCGGCAGGCGGATGGGTGAGGTAGCGGTCATGATGGGCCCATGCTAACGCGATTCGCGCCGCGATGCACCGGCCATTGGTCAGGGGTGGGGGACATATAATGTCGGACCCATCAGACCAGGAGAATCCCGCGTGAACCCAATCGAAAAAGCCAGCGCCTTCGTCGGCAAGACCTTCTCGTTGTGGGTGCTCCTGTTCGCCGCCCTGGGTTTCTTCGCGCCGCAGGCGTTCGTCGGCTATAAGACGTGGATCGCGCCGCTGCTGGGCATCGTCATGTTCGGCATGGGCCTGACCCTGTCGACGGAAGACTTCCGCGACGTGTTCCGGCGGCCGAAGGACGTCGCCATCGGCGTCGTCGGGCACTACCTCATCATGCCCGGCATTGCGTACGTGCTCGCCGTCGCGTTGCGCCTGCCGCCGGAAATCGCGGTCGGCGTGATCCTCGTCGGCTGCTGCCCGAGCGGCACGGCGTCCAATGTGATGACGTTCCTGTCCCGGGGGGACGTGGCGCTCGGCGTGTCGATCGGCGCGGTGTCCACCCTGATCGCACCGTTCGCGACGCCGGCACTCGTGTCGCTGCTTGCGGGCGCGTGGATGCACATTAATACGACGTCGCTGTTCATGGACATCGTGCAGGTCGTGATCCTCCCGATCGCGCTGGGCATCGTGGCGAAGACCCTGTTCCGCCGCCAGGCGGCGGCCAGCGTGAAGGCGCTGCCGCTCGTCTCGACGGTGGCCATCGTGCTGATCATCGCGATCATCGTCGCGCTCAATCAGGCCAAGCTGCTGACGAACGGCCTGCTGATGTTCGCCGCCGTCATCCTGCACAACCTGCTCGGCTTCGCGCTGGGCTATCTGTTCGCGCGGTTGTTCGGCATGGACCTCGCCAAGCGCAAGGCCGTGATGTTCGAGACAGGCATGCAGAACTCCGGCCTCGGCGCCGCGCTGGCGGCCGCGCATTTCAGTCCGCTGGCGGCCGTGCCGAGTGCATTGTTCAGCGTGTGGCACAACCTGTCCGGGTCCGCGCTCGCCACGTGGTTTGCCCGCAGGGACGACAAGTAGTCCCGCGGCAAACGTGCAAGGCCGGTAGGCGCTACCGGGCTATACTCGGCTCCGCCCGACAATCGAAAGGAGAGCCGCGTGGCCCGACGTCCCGGAATCTTTCCCACCTTTTTCCTGTCCGGATTCGAATGTTCCACCTTCCTGTGGGGGGAGGCGCGCGTGCGCCGCAACCTCGTGGCGGAAACGGGGCATGACCGTCATGCGGCCGAGGATTACGCCCGCCTCGCGCGTCTCGGCATTGCCGTCGTCCGTGAAGGCATCCCGTGGCCCATGGTGGACAAGGGCGGCCGCTACGATTTTTCCGGTCTCGATCCGTACATCGCCGCGATGAACGCCGCGAAGGTCATCCCGATCTGGGACCTGTGTCACTACGGCTACCCGGACGATCTCGATCCGTTCTCCGATGCCTTCGTGGACAGGTTCGCCGCATACTGCCGCGCGGCCGCCGACTACGTCGTACCGAAGGTGCGCGGTCCGCACTTCTTCACGCCCATCAACGAGATCACCTTCTTCTCGTTCTGCGCCGGCGAATGGGGCTGGGCGGCGCCGTACCGCTGCACGCGCGACGACCGAATGGAACTGCGCCTCGCGTTGTGCCGCGCGGCGATCGCGGGCGTGAAGGCGATCCGCGAGGTCGACCCGGACGCGCGCATGGTGCACGTGGACCCACTGGTACGCGTGGTGGCACCGCGCGACCGTCCCGACCAGGTCGACGCCGCGCGCCATGAAACGGAAGTCGATACCTTCCTCGCCTGGGATATCCTGTACGGCCGCGAGCATCCCGAATTCGGCGGCGCGCCCGAGGTGCTGGACATCGTCGGCGCGAATTCGTATTCGTTCGGGCAGATGGAATACCGCGAGCACGGCCCGCATGCGCCGCTGGCGCCCGACGACGACCGCATCGCGCCCCTGTGCGACATGCTGGAAACGGTGTGGAAACGGTACGGCCGGCCGATGATCATCGGCGAGACGAGCGGCCTCGGTCGCGGTCGCGCGAGCTGGCTGCACGACGTGATGTGCGAATCGCTCGCCGCGGTGCGCCGTGGGATCGACCTGCAGGGCATCTGCCTGTTCCCCGGCATCGACATGCCGGACTGGCATACCGGCGAATGGGTGCACAACGGGATCCACGACCTCGTCCCGCGAGACGGCGACCTGGGACGGGTCCCTGACCAGGCGTATGTCGACGAGTTGCGGCGCTGGCAGAAGGAGCTGAACCGCGTCACCGCGCTGGACGAAGACCCGTTCAGCGACCCGGTGGAACTGCAGGACGTGATCGACGCGGCGCACCGCCTCGACATGAAGCCCGACAAGAACTGGTGCTGAAGACGATTACTGCGACGCCAGGATCGCCTCGACGGCCGCGATCTCGTCGCCCGCCAGCGGCGCCATCTCCACCGCGCGCACGGCATCCAGCACCTGCTGCGGCCTGCTCGCGCCGATCAGCACCGACGCGATGGCCGGCTGACGGCGCACCCAGCCGAGTGCCAGCTGCGCCAGCGTGCGGCCACCGGTCTGCGCGACCTCGTTCAGCGCCTCGATGATGCGCAGGCGCTCCGGCGTGATGTGCTCCGGCTTCAGGAAGCCGACCTTGCCGGCCGCGCGCGAATCGGCCGGCAGCGCGCCGCCGAGATAGCGGTCCGTTAGAATGCCCTGCGCCAGCGGCGAGAACGCGATGCCGCCGATGCCTTCGCGCTCCAGCACGGGGAACAGGTCCGCCTCGGGCGTGCGCACCAGCATGCTGTAGCGCATCTGGTGGATGACGAACGGCGTGCCCAGGCGGCGCAGTTCCGCCGCGGCGGCGGCCGTGCGTTCGCCGTTGTAGTTCGAGATGCCCGCGTACAGCGCGCGCCCGCTGCGCACGATGTAATCGAGCGCCGCCATCGTTTCCTCGAGCGGCGTGTCGGGATCGGGACGGTGGTGGTAAAAGACGTCGACGTAGTCAAGGCCCATGCGCCTGAGGCTCTGGTCCAGGCTCGCGACGAGGTATTTGCGGCTGCCCCAGTCGCCGTACGGGCCCGGCCACATCGTGTAGCCGGCCTTCGTGCACACGACGATCTCGTCGCGGTAGGCTTTCAGGTCCTGCGCGAGGATGCGGCCGAAGTTTTCCTCGGCCGACCCCGGCGGCGGGCCGTAGTTGTTGGCGAGGTCGTAGCACGTGACGCCGTGGTCGAACGCCGTGCGCACGATCTCGCGCTGGCGTTCGAAGTCGTCATGCGCGCCGAAGTTGTGCCACAACCCCAGCGACACGGCGGACAGCCGCAGGCCGCTGCGGCCGCAGTGCGGATAAGGCATGCTGCCATAGCGTCCGGCCGCCGCCTCGTACGTCACGGCGTGACCTTACCCGCGCCCGCAGCCGGCTTGCAGACGTAGATCGTGGCCGGCTTGCCGTCCGGCGAGCGGTACTCGCGCCCGACGGCGGCACGGGCCGCGTCGACCAGCGCGTGCGGCACGACGGCGACCACGCAGCCGCCGAAGCCGCCGCCCGTCATGCGCACGCCGCCCTGGGTGCCGATCACGTTCTTGACGATGTCGACGAGGTTGTCGATCGCGGGCACGGTGATTTCGAAATCGTCGCGCATCGATGCGTGCGACGCGGCCATCAGTTCGCCCAGGCGTTCCAGGTCGCCGGATTCCAGCGCGCCGGCGGCGGCCAGCACGCGGTCGTCTTCCGTCACCACGTGGCGCGCGCGGCGCAGCACGACCGGGTCCAGCTCGGCCGCGCGGGCTTCCAGGGTGGCCATGTCGAGGTCGCGCAGGGCCGGGATGCCGAAGTGGCGGGCGGCCGCTTCGCATTGTTCGCGGCGCACGTTGTAGGCGCTGTCGACGAGGCCGCGCGTCACGTTCGAGTTGAAGATCATGATGGCGGCGTTGTCCGGCACCGGCACGGGTTTCACTTCCAGCGAGCGGCAGTCGATCATCAGCGCGTGGCCTTCGACGCCGCAGGCGGAGCTGATCTGGTCCATGTTGCCGCACTTGGTGCCGACGAAGTCGTTTTCCGACGCCTGCGCGATCAGGGCGATGTCGATCGGCGACAGCGCCTCGAAGCCGGGCAGGGTGGCGAACAGGCGGCCCACGGCGACCGACAGCGACGCCGACGACGACAGGCCCGCGCCCTGCGGCACGTCGCCCGCGATGGCCATGTCCATGCCCTGCACGGGCAGGCCGCGCTTCACGAACTGCTCGACGACGCCGCGTACGTAGTTGGCCCACATCGGCTGGTCCACGCGGCCGATCGGGGCGTCGAGGTCGTATTCGTCGAGGGCGTCGCCGTAGTCGGCCGCCACGACGCGCACCTTGCGGTCGCTGCGCGGCTTCGCGGCGATGGCGGTGCGGTAGTCGATGGCGCAGGGGAGCACGAGGCCGTCGTTGTAATCGGTGTGCTCGCCGATCAGGTTGACGCGGCCCGGGGCCTGGACGAACAGCGTGGGAGCGGTGCCGAACGCGGTTTCGAAGGCGGCGGCGGTACGGGAGAGGCGGTTATCTTGCATGTCAGGTCGTTTGATTGGATTCGGTGTCGAGGTAGTGCACTTCGGATTGCGCGCGCAGGCGTTCGGCCGCCTGTTCCGGGGTCAGGTCGCGCTGGGCTTCGGCCAGCATCTCGAAGCCGACCATGAACTTGCGCACCGACGCGGAGCGGAGCAGCGGCGGGTAGAAGTGCGCGTGCAACTGCCAGCCTTCCGCGTCTGCGTCGGGAATGCCGTACGGGGCACCGTGCCAGCCCATCGAGTACGGGAACGAGGTCTGGAACAGGTTGTCGTAGCGGGTCGTCAGGCGCTTCAGCAGGACGGCCAGGTCGGCGCGCTGGGCCGGCTGCAGCTCTTCCAGGCGGCGCACGGCGAAGCGGGGCAGCACCAGCGTCTCGAACGGCCACGCGGCCCAGTACGGGACGACGGCGACCCAGTGTTCGGTCTGCACGACGACGCGTTCGGCGGCCGCGATCTCGCGCTCGGCCACGTCCAGCAGCAGGCGGCGGCCCTGTTCGGCGTGGTAGGCCTTCTGCTGGCGGTCTTCGGCCGCGGGCAGGTTCGGTACGTAGCTCGTGGCCCAGACCTGGCCGTGCGGGTGCGGGTTCGAGCAGCCCATCACGGCGCCCTTGTTCTCGAACACCTGGACCCAGCGGTATTTGGCGCCCAGTTCGGCGGCCTGCGCGCACCACGTGTCGATGACGCCTTCCAGCGCCGGCAGCGACAGCTGGGGCAGCGACTTGGCGTGGTCCGGCGAGAAGCAGATCACGCGGCTCGTGCCGCGCGCGCTCATCGACTGGAACAGCGGGTCGGCGTCCGCGCCGGCTTCCGGGGTGTCCGGCATCAGCGCGGCGAAGTCGTTCTCGAACACATAGGTGCCCGTGTAGTCGGGGTTCTTTTCGCCGTTGACGCGGGTATTGCCCGGGCACAGGTAGCAGGTCGGATCGTGCGACGGCTTGGCCGAGCGGTCGACGGCTTCCTGCTGCCCCTGCCACGGACGCTTGGCGCGGTGCGGCGAGACGAGGACCCAGTCGCCTTGCAGCGGGTTGTAACGGCGGTGCGGATGGTCGGATGGATTGAACATGGTCTTCTTCTGCGATTCGGAAATAGGATGCTCGAAAAGCCGCGGCCGATGGAAGCAGAGCCTGGCGCCGGTGTCTGGGCCCATTCTACCGTCGGTCGCGCCGCGCACGGCTGCACAGGCGTGCGGACTTTTCCTGAGGCAAGAAGCTTAACGGGATGCGCGGAAAGGAGTTATACCCAATGCAAGGGCAAATATCCTGTTTTTATATGGCAAACGGTTAATGAGTCCGTTGCAAACGTAGCAACAACCACGCAATGGCCCCCGTGACGAGGGCGGTAAAGCCCAGCACGAGCCAGAAACCGTGCGGATGCTGGGACAGCGGCACGCCGCCCACGTTCATGCCCAGCAGGCCCGCGATCAGGTTGATCGGGAGCGCCATCACCGTCACGATGGTCAGCAGGAACAGGCTGCGGTTGTTGTCCTCGTTGACCCGGGCCGCGATCTCTTCCTGCAACAGTTTGATGCGTTCCTGCAGCGCCGCGAGGTCGGACAGCACGACCGTGAACTCTTCCGTCGACTGGCGCAGCTCCTGGCGGTCTTCCGGCGCGACCCAGGACGGGGGCCGCTGCAGCAGGCGGAAGAGGGCGGCCGGTTCCGGCGCCAGCAGCCGCTGCAGCCGCACGAGCACCCGGCGCAGCGCGCCCAGGTCTTCGCGCCGGCGTGTGAGGCGACCGGCCAGCAACTGGTCCTCGGCGGTGTCGACCCGCGCGACGGCGTCGCGCACGATGTTGACGAGGACGTCGGCCTGGTCGCGCAGCAAATGGACGAGCAGCTCGACGGAGGAACGCAGCGGCGCGCCGTTCAGCACGTCCTGGCGCAGCCGTTCGATGGATTCCAGCGGCTTGCGCCGCGCCGTGATCACGCCATGCGGCGTCACGTGGACCCACAAGGTCGAGATCTCGGCTGCGTCGACCGTGAAATTATGCAGCACGTCGTTGACGACGGCGATCAGGGCATCGTCCGCCACCTCGATGCGGGTGGAGCGCGAGCCCTGGTGCAGGGTCTCGTAGAATTCCTCGGGCAGGCCGGCGTGGGCGCGCAGCCAGCGCTCGCTGGCCGCGTTCGAGAGGTTGAAGTGCAGCCAGACGAACTGTCCGGGCGCGGGGGCGTGCAACCAGGCCTCGGCTTCCCTTGCGTCGATGGATGCGGCCGGCGCGACGCTCCCCATCAGGAAGCCCCAGACCAGCCCCGTCACATCGGAACCGTAGTTGAACGCCGGTGTCGCCATCATCCATTCCATGCAAGCCAGAGGTGACGGCATTGTAGAGCATGACTATGACGTCATGCAGACAGTGTAGTGTCGTACCGCTTGCCCCCGATCGTCACGTTCGCCAGCTTCAACCCGCGCACGTTATACGTGTACCACGGCTGCGCCGCGTTGACGGGCGCGCCGAAGTCGCAGTCCGTGATCGTCACGTCGCGCACGGGCAGCACGGCCGGCGCCGGCGCCGGGCCGTTGTAGTCGGACGCCACCGGACCGAGGATGACGAACGCCTGGAAGCACGACGCCTGCGCCCCGTCCTTCGTCGTCACGTTGCCCACCTTGACCTTCGAGATGTGCACGTTGCGCACCTCGGGCGGCCGTACGCGCACGTTGTCCGCCCGCGGCGTGTAGTCGCAGTCGAACGTGACGACGGCGCCGGCAGCCGTGGCGACCGTCTTCGATGCGATCGGGGAGCCGGGCAGCGACGCATAGAACGACGGCGACGTCTGCACCCCGTTCGGGATGCTCACGTTGCGGACATAAAAATTGCGGAGGAAGCCGCCGCGGTTCATGTTCGTCTTCAGGCGGATGGCCGTGTTCAGCGGGTTCGTTGCCCAGTTCATGTTCTCGAACACGAGATCCTGCGCGTACACGTTCTGGATGCCGCCCGCCATCTCGCTGCCCAGCGTGACGGCGCCGTGGCCGCTCTGCATCGTGCACTTCTGGATGACGATGTTCTGCGACGGGCCGTACTGGGTGTCGAGATTCTTGCCGGCCTTGATGGCGATACAGTCGTCGCCCGTGTTGAACTGGCAGCCTTCCACGAGCACCGTGTCGCACGCTTCCGGATCGAAGCCGTCGCTGTTCGGCCCCAGGCTGTTCGCATGCACCTTGCGGATCGTGAGGTTGCGGCACGCGACGGGGTGGTGCTGCCAGAACGGCGTGTGAACGACCTGGTAGCCTTCCAGCAGCACGTTCGTGCACCCGATCAGCTGGATCATCGGTGGACGCAGGTAGTGGCCCAGGCCGAACACGCGCTTCGCGAGCGGCACGCCCGCTTCCGACAGGGCGGGCAGGTACGCGTCGTCCGCGCGCCACTTGTCGCCTTCGCCCTGGATCAGCAGGCGTCTTGCTTCCGGCAGATTGGGCGCCACTTCGGCCAGCGACTTCGGATTCAGCTCGTTGACCCGGTTCTGCGCCAGCTTGCCGGGCACGTAGTTCGGCGACTTGTCCTGGGCGACGGAATTGATCGTCGCGTTCTTGCCCTTCCACGTCCACCAGCAATCGGCGCGGCCCGCGAACGGCACGCCGCCCTGGCCGTCGAGGATGGCCGTCCAGTCGTCGCCGGTGAGGGCGATGTTGTCCTGGTTGTGCGCATAGACCATCGGCGAGAAGTTCAGGCAGTCGTTGCTCTGCCAGCGCGAGACGACCAGCTTGCCGTTCGGGCCGCAATCGACGTCGCCGTATTTCGCGTAGTCGGCCGGATCGTTGCTGAAGTAGACGTGGGCGCCGCTCGCGAGGTGCACGTTCACGTTCGACAGCAGCACGATCGGGCCGGCGCAGAACCAGTCGCCTTTCGGGATCACGACGCGGCCGCCGCCCTCGGCGTGGCATTTCTCGATGGCGGCCCGGATCGCGGCGTAGCAGTCCTTCGCGCCCGGCGCGGGCGTCGGCAGGTCAGCCTGGTCCTCGAACGATACCCAGGCCTTCACGGTTACGAGCTTGCAGGGCGCCGCGCCGAAGTCGGTGACGAGGTAGTCGGCCTTGCGGAACTTGACGGGATTGGCGAGGCGTTGCGCGATGCCGGCCGCGGCTTTCCACGGATCGGGAACGGCGGCGGCCAGCGCGCGGGCGGGTCCGGACAGCGCGAGTCCGGCGACGGTCGCGGTTTTCAAAAAGCCGCGGCGGGCGTCGAATGATTGGTTCATGGTGTCTCCGTCATTCAAGGATGTTGTCATATTCGCCGAGGTAGACGTCGGCGGGGACCGGCCGTGGACCCTGCGGTGCGAACGGCGTGCCGGCCAGGTTGTCCCAGTAATCGTCGGAACTGAATTGCGCGGGACGGTGCGCCAGCGTGCCGTTGCGGTTCCATTCCGACCACGGCGCCGTCCTTTCGAAATGCGGGCCGATGCGCGAGCGCAGGATCACGGCCTTGCCGACCGTCTCCAGCGTGCGCCTGCGGATCGTGCCGTTGGGCGCCTTGTACACGTCGACATCGCCCAGGCTGCACGTATAGCCGTCGACGGGGATGAAGCCATACGGCGTGCAGCGTTCGTTATGGAACCACTGGCGCGCGAAATAAAACTGCGTGCGGGCCGCGCCCGGCGCGTCGCTCGTGAAGCGGCAGCCGTCGAACACGAAGCCGTACTTCGCCCGGCGGTTCGTGTCCGGCGCCGCGACATACGACGCGGACCGCCCGCCGATGGCGTGGATGTCGCAATCCTTGAACACGGCGATGGTGTCGCCGAAGATGAAATCGACGTCGCCCTCGATGTGCGTATCGTGGAAGAAGCTGCGCACCGTTTCCGTGCCATCCTTCGAGCTGAGGAACAGCGTGTCCTGCAGCCCGAGGAGGCGCACCCGTTCGAACTGCGCCTTGTCGGCGCCGTCGACGCGCAGCGCGACGGCCTGGTGGTGCACGCGGCTGCCGCCCGTCGTGTCCGGGCAGTTGTCGCCGCTGCACTCCGGATGCGTCACCGACTTGTCGCGGTTGTACGCGTTCTCGATCGTCAGGTTGCGGGCCTGGAAGCCGTCCGCGCGGACCCACACGGTCGCGGAGCCCGTCGTCTGCAGGGCGGGCAAATCCTTCAGCGCGTCGTACATCGCGCGCACGCCCGGCGCCGCGTGCTCGAATCGGGCGGCGTAGCGGCTGCGGTAGGTGGCGCCCGTCGTCGACGCATCCAGCGCGGCCGTGATGCGCACGGCCTGCGGATCGTCTCCCGCGCCGAGCAGCGTGACCGGCGGCGCACCCGGCGGCACGTAGACGAGTTCATCGTACGTGCCCGGCGCGATGCGGATGACGATGCGGCGCGTGCCGCCCGCCGCCACGGCGCGGCTGACTGCGGCCTGCACGGTGGCGAAACGTGTCGTGCCGTCGGCCGGCGCGCGCGCATCGACCGTGTAGTCGGCCTTCAGCTCGGCCTTGCCCGCGAGCGGATCGACCAGCGGATCCCACGGCTCGACGCGTTCGTTGCCGACGGGGCCGACGTACTTCAACACCTCGCGGTAGTCGTAGGCGCGGGCCTGCCCGGCCGTCAGCTGCGGGCGCGGAGAACGCACCGCGGGCTCGGGGAACGGCAGGAACCTCCCCGTGCAATCGGCCGAGGCGCCGAACGCACCCTGCACGCGCGCATGTTCCTGTTTGATGTCCGAGCCGGCGCCAATCGCGACATCCTGCAACGCCAGCACGAGCGGATGCGCGTCGTCATACCCCTGCAGTAGGATGCGCCCCGGCGTCGCGCTGCGCACCCGTTCCATGCGGATGTCGGCATAGTCCGGGACGAGCCCGCCCGGCTGCGCGGGCTGCTCGTAATGCGTCGTGATCTCGATGGGCGAGCGGATGCCCCGCAGGCAGACGTCGCGGTAGACGATGCCGTCGACCTTCCCGCCGCGCATGTCGTTGCTCTTGATGCGCAGGCCGGACGTCGTGCCGTCCATCGTCAGGTCGTCGACGAGGACGCGATGCACGCCGCCGTTCGTCTCGCTGCCGATGGACATGCCGTGGCCGCTGTAGAAGCGGTTGTGCAGGATCGACACGTTTTCCGTCGGCCCGTTGCCGCCAGCCTTGATCGCGACGTTGTCGTCGCCCGTGCGGATGATGCTGTGCGCGATGGTGACGTTGCGCGACGAGATCGGGTCGATGCCGTCCGTGTTGCGCGCGTCGTGCGGCGTGTCGATGGTAACGCCCCACGCCGTGAAGCCGTCCACGTTGTTCAGCGTGACGTGGAAATTGGGAGAATTCTTGAGGGTGATGCGGTACAGCGTGACGTCGCGGGCCTTGTCGGCCTGGATCAGGCGGGGCACGTTCTGGCGGGTCTTCTCCTTCTGCGCGCGGCGGGCGATCTGCCACCACGTCTCTTCCTTGCCGGCGATGCGCTGTCCGCCCTGGCCGTCGATGGTGCCCCCGCCCATGATGCCGGCGTTGCGCACGCCGTCGAGCGTGATGAACGGCCGGCAGCCGCGGCCCGATGCGTCGTTCGTGCCGCACGTGCCGGCGCCGCGGTCGAACAGGCGCGGGTCGGTGCTGGCGTAGAGCGTGACGCCTTTGTCGACGAGCAGCGTCACGCCATCGCGCAACGCAAGGGGCCCGGCGACGAAGCTGCGGCGATCGTTGCTCGCCGCGAGCACCACGGCGTGCCCGGACGTGCATTTGTCGATGGCCGCCTGGATGCGCGCGGCATCGTCGTGGCCCGTGTTAGTCGTCTCGCCGATCAGCACCGCGCAAGCCGGCGGCACGACGGGCTCGCGCACGGCGCGCGTGTCCTGCGCCTGCGCGCCCGCAGAGGCGAGCGCGCAGAAGAACAACACCAATCGCCTCAAGGCTTGCCCCCGTCCTTGAAGTACGCGGCCGTCTCCGGCCTTGCGGCCACCAGCTCCCGCTCGACCATCCGCGCGAACAAGTCCGCGCCCTTGGTGCCGAGGTGCGTCCGGTCGAACGCGGTCTTCGCGGCGCCGGCCGGTTCGACCTTGTTCGGGTCGGGGGCGGCCGGCGAGGCCAGGCCATAGCCCGGCGGACGCGGGACCACGGCCAGCGTATCCGCCTCGTCCTGGCCCATCGCCTGGACGGCAGCGACGCTGTCCCGGTTCAGGTCCAGCAGCACCGCATGTTCCTGCGCGGCCGCGCGGCGCGTGGCCTCGGCCCATGGCGCGAGGTCGTTGCCGAGATACGCGCCCTTGAACGTGCGCCGGGTGAGCGGGGTGACGAGCACCGGCACGCCGCCCAGCTCCCGCGTTTCCTGCGCATAGCGCGCCATGTTGACGGGGAACTGGGTGACGAGGTCCGTGGAGCGGCCCGGCTTGCCCGGCTGGTCGTTGTGGCCGAACTGCACGAGCACATAGGTCGCCTTGAACGACGCGCCGTCCTTCAGCATGCGCTGGACCTCGTCCCAGCGGCCCTCCGCGCGGAAGCTGCTCGTGCTGCGGCCGCCGCGTGCGAGGTTGACGCAGGAAACGTCCGCCGTGAAGCGGGCGCAGAAGGCGTCGCCGTAGCCGCTCTTGCTGGCCATCGTCGAATCGCCGACGAGGATCACGCGGATCGGCGCCTCGGCGGCGCCGGCCTGGCCGGCCAGGACAAGCCCGGCCAGGACGATACGTTGCAACAGTACCGCGCGCATCGCGATCACTCGAAGTCGTAGCTGACGCGCAGGTTCCACGCGCGGCCAACCGGATTCGACACGCTGCTCAGGTAGCCGCTGCCGTAGATCGTGTTGTTGGTGATCGGCGGCGCCTTGCCGAACAGGTTCGTGACGCCCGCCGTGATGCGCACCTGCTTCTGCACGCGGATCGAGCCGGTCAGGTTCCACGTCGAGAACGACGGGATGTCGCGGTAGTACTGCGACGTGACGGCCGTGTTGGCGTCGCGGTACTTGCTGTTGAAGTTGTTCGTCAGCTGGGCCGAGTAGTCGCCGCTCTGCCACGACAGGCGCAGGTTGTGCTTCCATTTGAAGGTGATGATCGGGAAGCTGGACGTGGTGCCGTTGCTGGCCCAGCCGAACTGGCCGACGTTGGACATCCACGGGCCACCCGGCACGAGCTGGTTGTCGAAGCGGGTCAGGTACGTGCCGTCGATGGCGGCGCCAAAGGTGCCGTACGAATTGCGCGCGATCTCCCAGTTGGCCGACACGTCGACGCCGCCGGCGATCTGGCCGCCCAGGTTCATCGTCGTGTTGTTGATGTACGCGAGCGAGCCGTCGGCGTTACGCACGAACAGGTTCTTGTAGTCGGCGTAGTTCGTGAAGTAGACATTCTCCGGCAGGTTGGCCAGCATGTCCTTCATGTTGACCTGCCAGTAGTCGAACGACGCCGTGAAGTTGCGGCTCGGTTCGAACACGACGCCCAGCGTGCCGCCCTTCGAGCGTTCCGGCTGCAGCGTGTTGTTCGAGCCGGTCAGCTTGTTCAGCTTGGCGTTGCAGACGTCGGCCGCGTTGGCGCCGGCGACGGCCGTGCCGGTGCCGGGAATGGTCGGCGTCGGGCCCGGGCACAGGACCGGATCGTCCCAGCGGCCGGCCGTCGTCGTGTTGGCGACGGTGGTGCGGTAGCCGTAGCGGTCGAACAGGGTCGGCGCGCGGAAGCCCGTGTTGAACGAGCCGCGGAACATGACGCTCTTCACCGGCTGCCAGCGGAAGCTGATCTTCGGCGTGACGGTCGACCCGACGTCGCTGTACTTGTCGACGCGCAGGGCGGCGTTCAGGTCGAGGGTCTTGGTGACGGGCGCGTCGATCTCGGTGTAGATGCCGGCCACGTTGCGCGCGCTTTCGCCGTGCGCGGGCACGCTCTTGGCGTACGTGATGTCGGCCGCCTGCGCCAGCTTCGTGTCTTCGTTGGTGTCGCGGTGCAGGTCGGCACCCAGCGCGAACGCGAGGTCGCCGCCCGGCAGTGCCATCAGCGAACGGCTGATCGTGCCGTCGAAGCCGTAATAGGCGCTCTTCGAGCTGCGGTTCTGCATGCCGTCCGCGGCGATCGACTCGAGGTAGTCGAGGCCGGCCTGGTCCTGCAGGCCGAACGGGTTCAGGGTGCCGTTCGCGAGGCCGTTCAGCAGGCCGGTGCCCGAGAAGTAGCCGGACTTGTAGTAGCCCTTGCGCAGCGACAGGCCATAGCTCATGCCGGCCTTGTAGTCCCAGTTGCCCAGGTGGCCGTCGGCGGACAGCAGCAGGCGCTGGTTGATCTGGTTGTCGCGCGTGACGGCCGGGCCGAAGTCGGCCACCGCCCACGAGACGGTCAGCGGCTGGTTCGTGATGCCGGCGACGGCCGGCACGCCGCCGCTCTTGCCCGGGTACCACTTGCTGCTCGATGGCAGGATCGCCGCGCGCGAACCCACGGCCAGTGCCTGGGTCGGATTCTTGTAGCCGAAGATGGATTCGTCGCCGCGCGTGTATTCCACGGTGACGGTGTTGTCGGCGTCGATCTTTTTCGTCGCCTTGGCGTACATCGTCAGCTGCCTGTTCGGGTGCAGCGCGGTGCCGTAGTTGTCGTCGTTCAGGATGCAGGTGTTCTTCCCGCCCTGGACCGAATACGGATTCAGGCAGCCGCTCGCGTAGTACGGGTTCGCCGCGTTCTTGTTGGCGGAACTGGTGAAGTTGGCGGGCGTGGCGTAACCGCCGCTGGCGGTGGTCCTGGGCAGGCCGATGGCGGCCATCGCGGCGTCGTCCGGGACGAAGCCGGCGCGGTCCGACAGCGCGAGGCGGCTGCGCTGGTGGAAGTCGACGGTGCCGTAGACGTTCCAGCCGTCGCGTTCCAGGTTGCCCTTGCCGAACGTGGCCTGGATGCGCTGCTCGTCGCCGCCGCCGCGGCGCTGCGGCTGCACGAGCTGCACGGTCACGTTGCCGCCCTGGACTTCGCGCTTGGTGATGAAGTTGACGACGCCGCCGATCGCATCCGACCCGTAGATCGACGACGCGCCGTCGCGCAGGATCTCGACGCGTTGCAGCGCGCTGATCGGGATGACGTCGAGGTTGGCGTAGCCGTCGGCGATGGCCTCGTTGGCGAGGCGGCGGCCGTTCAGCAGCACGAGGGTGCGGTTCACGCCCAGCCCGCGCAGGTTGATGTTGGTGCCCGAGCCGGCGTTGGACGGCTGCAGCGACGCCGACTGCGGCAGCGCCATCATCACGTCGGCCAGCGTGGTCATGCCCTGCTTGACCAGTTCCTCGGCCTTGATGGTCGTGACGGGCAGGGCTTCCTCGGCGGCCAGGCGCTTGATGCTGGAGCCGGTGACTTCCACGCGCTGGATCGGCGCGTCGGTCTGCTGGGCCTGCGCCTGCTGGGCGAGGGAAAGGACCGCGAGCGCGATCGAGGACATGACGAAATGGCGGGGCTGGGTGCTGCGGGGGTATTTCATGAAGCTGTCTCCTGTTTTTATGTCGATGACGTGTCGGCATCCGCCGGGGGAAGCGGCGCCGATGATGCTTCTTGCAAAACTTGCCTGGCGTGGTCGGGCCCTCACGTACTTCGCGTGGGGGTCGTTGATGGAATCATTCTAGATTGGTCAGACCACAAGATCAATGTGGTCTGACCGGATTATGATGAGTATGTGCTGGAAAAGCAACACATATGATGACTGATCTCAGTTTGTGCCAGCTTTCAGCGCGATACGCACCGGGTGCGCGGCGCGTTTGGCCTCGGCCGCCACGTACGTCTGCCACGCCGCTTTCGACGTGATGCGGCCGGCGCGGTCCCATGCGGCGCCGACCCAGTAGCGCAGCGGCTTGCCCGATTCGACGCGGGCCAGTACGAGGTCGTTGAGCGCGTCTTCCGCGAAGCCGGTGGACGCCGGCAGCACGACGGCCGTGCCGAATGCGCCGTTCGACGCCTGCTCGACCCATTGCAGCAGCGCGCGGTTCGCGTCATCCTTGACGAGCGCGATGCGCGGTTCCTGCTTCTTGTCGGACGGTGTCTTGTTCAGGCCCACGGCCACGGTCAGCGCAGCCGGCCCGGTAAAGGTGAACGTGCTGTCGACCTGGTCGAGCTGACGGCCGGCGTCGACGGTGAAGCGCTTGGTTTCCGTGACCTGGGTGCCGGCCGCATTCCATGCGGCGTACGACAGTTCGAAGACGGCGCGGATCGGGCCATTGGCCAGCACCTTCCAGCCGGCCCAGTTGCTGCTCGTGTAGAGCTGCTTGCCGTCCCACACGCCCGTCCCGCCGGCCCCGCGCGAGCGGCCGACGTTGTACATGTCCATGCCTTCGCCCTCGTCCTTGTGGTAGTGGTCGTGGCCCTTGTTGTACCAGCGGTCGACGATCGGATAGTCCACGCGCTTGAACCAGATATCGAGGCCGCTCGTCTCCAGCACTTCCTTGCCGCTGCCCGGCGCCGCGGGTGCGGCGAGGGCGGGGCCGTAGGTGCGGTGGCCGATCACGTCGTTCTCCCACGCGAAATCGTCCAGGCGTTCCGGCACGTAGCGGGCGAACGCCTTCGGCGCGAACGGCGGCGTCAGGGCGTCGCTTTGTTCGACGACGAACGTCGCCGTCGTTTCGCCGGGCTTGAAGTCGTGCTGGAACAGGAGTTCGCCGTAGGCGGCGCCGACGGCTTGCGGGTCCTTGGCCAGCGGTGCGACGTTCGTCACCTGGTAGGGCAGCGCGCGGCCGGCGCCGTCCTTCACGACGAGGTGCTGGATCAGCGCGCCCGGAAGCGCGGCATTCACGTCCCGCCACGGGATGACGATCGTTTCGGACGGACGTGCCGCGTCGAGGTCGTGGGTGACGGTGACGGTGAGGCGGCCGGCGGCCTGGGAGGTTGCGCACAGCACGAGGCCTGCGGCGCAAAACAGGGTTTTCGCTTGCATGCTCTAGGCTTTCATCGAAGAGGTGTCAGGGATGTTCGCGGTAGCTGGTCTGCCCGCCGTCCTTCGGCACATAGTGATACGTGCGGACGCGGAACTGGATGTCGACCGCCGGGTTGTTCAGCAGCCGGATCATCTCGGCGCCGGCCAGCAGCATCGGGCCGTAGCCGTGCATCGCCGCCGTGCTGGTCGGACGGTTGTAGTAATAGACCTGGTCGCTCGCGAACGTGGTGCCTACGCATGTCCCTTCCACGCGGCCCTGCGCGTCGATGCGCGCGGACAGCGCGTTCCAGCCGGCCTGCGCGATCGAGCCGTACGTCGTCGGGCTGATCCAGCCTTCGTTGACGGCGTGCGCGAGCACGTACACGAACATGGCGCTGGCCGACGTCTCCAGGTACGAATCGTCGCGGTCGATCATCTGGTGCCACAGGCCCGCGCCGGACTGGCGCTCGGCGACGCCGCGCAGCGTCTTCTTCAGCTGCGCCATCACCTTCGGGTAGCCGGGATGGTCCTTCGGCAGCACGTCGAGGACGTCCGACATCGCGAGCACGGCCCAGCCGTTCGCGCGCGCCCAGTAGAAGCGCGGGGCGTCCGGGTTGTTCGCGTTCCAGCCGTGCGTGTACAGGTTCCGCTGCGGGTCGAACAGGTAGTCCGTCATCTGCAGGACGTTCTTCACCGCGTCGTCGAAGTAGGCGCGGTCGCCCGTCATGCGGCCCAGTTCCGCCAGCGCCGGGATGCCCATGTACATGTCGTCGGCCCACAGCGACACGGCCTGCGGGCGCTGGCGCGCGAGGGTGCCGTCCGGGAGGCGGAACTGGCGCTTCGCCACCCAGTCGCCGCACACCTTGATCTGCGCGGCGAGATCGGGCCCGATGCCGGCCTGGCGCGCGCGCATCATCGCGGCGCACATCGAGCCCGCGTCGTCGAGCGCGCGCGGGTCGAGGAAGTGGGCGAAGCTGTTGGCGCGCTCCAGGTGGAAGCGCTGTTCCTGCGCGCGGAAATACGGAAGACGGTCGGCGAAGAACTGCAGGTGCCGGTTCGTGAGGGCGGTATAACTCTTGTCGCCGGTGGCGGCCGTGGCCTTCAGCAGGCCGGCGTGCACGACACCCATTTCATAGGCCTGAAGGCCGAAGTCGGCGTCGCCCCTCGCGACGACCGCGTCCGCGACCGGGGTACGGAAATCCGTGACCGGCGCGCCGCTGCCCTTATGGACGATACGGGTGGGCGTCTGGCTGTCGACATAGCCGCGGATGCGCTGCAGCGATGCCGCGATCTCGGCGACGACGGGCTTCCTGTACGGCACCGGATAGGTGCCTTCGGCCGCATCGTTCGGGTTCTTGTTGTCGGGGTTGCGATAAGGCCCTTCGGCGTGCGCAGGGGCGGCAAGGCACGCGAAAGCGGCCAGGAAGGCGAGCAATCTGGTTGGCGGCACCGTGTAGTCTCCGGTCGTTTTTGTATGATGGACGATTCTCGTCCTTTATTTGGCCAGACCATTCTAGGTTGGTCTGGCCACTTTTGCAAGGTGGACTAGCCGGGGTGCGTTTTTCGGTGGCATACTGGCTTTCCAGGATGAACGGAGGCAGGAATGCGGGCGATGATGTGTTGGATGGTGCTGGTGGCCGGATGCTCGGCGCAGACGCTGAAGGCCCCCGCGCCGGAGAGCTACACGGCGGAGACGACGTACGCGAAGCTCGCGCCCACGTATCCCTTCATCGGCATCGCGAGCCGCGCCATGCCTCCCTCCGTGCGCGCCGTCACGGACATCACGTACGTACGCCGGGGTGCGAACGACCTGAAGCTGGACTTGTACTTGCCCGCGGCAAGCGGCGCCGCGCCGCGCCCGGCCATCGTGTTCGTGCACGGCGGCGGGTGGCGCGCGGGCGTGCGCGCGAACTTCGCGCCGATGGCGATCCGGATGGCGGAACGGGGCTACGTGGCCGCCACCATCAGCTATCGCCTGTCGCCGGAAGCTTTGTACCCGGCGGCCATCCTTGACGCCAAGGCGGCCGTGCGCTGGGTGCGGGCGCACGCGGGAGAGTACGGCATCGATCCGGGCCGCATCGCCATCGCGGGCGGCTCGGCGGGCGGCCAGATCGCGGCGCTGACCGGGGTGACGAACGGCGAGCGCCGCTTCGATCCGGACGGAGGTCCCGTGTCGAGTGATGTGCAGGCAATCGTCAACATTGACGGGCTGTCGGATTTCACCTCCGAGGAAGCGAGAAAATACGAGGACGACCCCGCCAAGCGGCCGTCATCCGCGGGCGCGTGGTTCGGCGGCCGCTATGCGGAAAAGGCGGCGCTGTGGCGCGACGCGTCGCCGCTGTATCACGTGAAGAAGGGCGCGCCGCCCATGCTGTTCATCGTCAGCGCGCAGCGGCGCTTCAGCCTGGGGCGCGAAGAGATGGTCGAACGGCTGCGGGCATTGGGCGTACCGAACCGGGTCGTGCCCGTGCCCGATACGCCCCACAGCTTTTGGCTGTTCGATCCGTGGCTGGCGCCGACGGTGGAGGCGGCGGATGCCTTCCTGCGCGAAGTCATCCCGCCGCGAACGGATTTTCCAGGCTCGCCGCCGGCTGCGTGAACCACTTCGGTCCGTTCGCCGTCATGTAGAAATGGTCTTCGAGGCGGACCCCGAATTCGCCCGGCACGCAGATCATCGGCTCATTCGAGAAGCACATGCCCGGCTCCAGCGCGCGGGTCTCGCCGCCGACGAGGTAGGGGCCTTCGTGAATGTCGAGGCCGATGCCGTGGCCCGTGCGGTGCGGCAGGCCGGGCAGCTTGTAGCCGGGGCCGAAACCGTTCGCCTCGAGCGAGCGGCGCGCGGCCCTGTCGACGTCTTCGCACGGCACGCCCAACTGCGCCGCGTCGAACGCCGCCCGCTGCGCCGCCTTTTCCGCATTCCACACGAAGCGCTGGCGTTCGGACGGTTCGCCGTACACGTACGTGCGCGTGATGTCGGAGATGTAGTTGTGGACCTTGCAGCCCGTGTCGATCAGCACCGTGTCGCCCCGTTTCAGCGTCTGCACGTAGCTCACGCCGTGCGGGTACGCCGTCGCTTCGCCGAACAGCACGATGCAGAAGTACGAGCCGCTCGCGCCGACCTTGCGGTGCGCGAGGTGGATGAATTCCTCGACGTCCTTGGTCGTGATGCCTTCGTGGAGGATAGCCGCCGCCGCCACGTGCACGGCCAGGGTCATGTCCATCGCGCGCTGGATCAGGGCGATCTCCGCGTCCGACTTGCGGCTGCGGCAGTGCGACGTCACCGGGTGGGCGTTCTGCAGCGTGTAGCCGTCGGTCGCGCCGCGGATCGCGTCGAACAGGAACAGGGGCGTGCTCTCGTCGATGGCGAGCACGCTGCCCGGCGCGATACCGCGCCGCTCCAGCACGGCGCGCAGGCGCGCGGCGGGTTTTTCGTGTTCGTCCCAGACGGCGATGTCGCCTTCCACGACCATGAAGTCGCGGATCGTGCTTTCCTCGAACGCGGGGGCGATGTAGACGAGGTCACCGCGCGCCGGCAGGATGGCGCCCACCATGCGTTCGCTCGGGTTCCACTTCGTGCCCGTGAAATACGTCAGGTTGCTGCCGGCGTTGAGGTAGACGGCGGCGATGCCCTGCGCGGCCATGTAGTCCTGCGCGCGTGCGATTCGCGCCCGATGCTCGGCCGGCGTGATCGGCACGGCACCTGCCGTCATGTCGGTCAAGGCGTCGAGTGCAGCCTGTTTGTCGGTACCGCCAATGTTCATGATTCTCCTTGCTTCATTCCAGGTCTGACAGCGCCCGCGCGGTCGCGGGCATGATGGGCGTCCGGGCATCCTCGTGGGACCACCCGAACAGGAAGGCGCACGCCGCGCCGCAGGTCTTGCCCTGGCAGGGCCCCATGCCGACGCGCGTCGCCAGTTTCGCTTCGCGCCAATCCCGGTGCAGCAGCAGGCGCGCCCGCGTCACGTCCTCGCAGCGGCACACGATCGTGTCCGGCCCGCACATCGCCCGCAGCGACGGGTCCGGCGCGAACGTGCGCGCGAGCAGCGCGGCGAACGCGTGCGCCGTGCGCCGCAACGGCAGGTCGCGCCCGGACGGGGCCAGGCCAAGGGCGTCCAGCGCCGCGATGCGTCCCTCGGCGACCGCCTTGTCCACGCCGCCGATGCCCGTGCATTCGCCCGCGGCCCAGATGTCCGCGCGGCTCGTCCGCTGCGCGTCGTCGACCCGGACCGCGCCGTCGGCGAGATCGCAGTGGAGTGCCCGCGCGAGGTCCGTGTTCGGGACGAGGCCGAAGCCCGCCGCCAGGAAGTCGCACGCATGCTCGACGTCCCTGTTCCCGGCCCGGACGACGACGCTGCGCAGCACGTCGTCACCTGTCGCCTCGACCAGCCGCGCACCCGTCACGTACGGGATGCCGCGCAGCTCGGCGAACAGCGACGCCGCCTGCAGGAATTTTTTCCCATGCCGCGACAGCAGCCCGAGGCCGAAGACCGACAGGCGCGACCACGGCTGGTGCTCGACGATGGCCGCCACCTGCGCGCCCGCCCGCAGCGCCGTGGATGCCGTCGCCAGCAGCAGCGGGCCGGTGCCGGCGATCACGACGCGGCGTCCGCACACGTTCATGCCGCCCTTGATCAGCGCCTGCAGCCCGCCCGCGCCCGTGACGCCGGGGAGCGTCCAGCCGGGGAACGGCAGCGCCAGCTCGCGGCTGCCCGCACAGAGCACGAGCCGCTCGAACGGGACGGCGACGCCGCGGCCGCCCGTTTCCACGAGCAGCGTGCTGGCGTCCACGCAGCCGATGACCTGGGCATCCTGCATCACCGTGCAATCCGGATGGGCGCGCACCGTGTTCCACGCGTCGCTTGCGCGGGCGTCGGTCCAGCGCGCCGGTCCGCCGCGCCAGATCTGGCCGCCCGGGGCATGATTATCGTCGATCAGGCAGATTCTTGCGCCGGCGTCGAGGGCGGTTCGCGCCGCGCTCAGTCCCGCCGGACCGCTGCCGACGATGTGCAATACGTTCTTCACCAGTCGCCTCCCGTATCGATGGCCATGCCGTCCGCGCAGATCGTCCTGCATGCCAGCTGGTTGATGCAGCCGTCGACGGTGACGCGGCATTCCTGGCACTGGCCGATGCCGCAGAACGCGAACCGGCGCTGGCCCGTGACGGAGCGGCGCGTGCACAGTGAACTGGCGGCGACGAGCGCCGCCGCGACGGTGACGCCGCACGGGACGTCGACCGCGACGCCGTCGACCAGTACACGGCTCGGGGAATCAGGCTGGGGCATGGGCAAACCTCGACGGTGAATATGGTGCGGCGGCGATGGAAGCGGGGCGGTCCAGCATCAGGTCGGCCAGCAGTTGCGCGGTGCCGAACGCGGTCGTCACGCCGAGACCTTCGTGGCCGGCGGCGAGCCACACGCGATCGAACGTCGGGTGGCGTCCGATAACGGGACGCCCGTCGTACGTGGCGGGCCGCATGCCGGTCCAGCTGCGGATGATCTTCATGTCGGCCAGGCAGGGCAGCAGCGCGATGGCCGAGCGCAGCACGTGCGCCAGCACGCGCGGATCGACGTCGGCATGCCGGATGCCGTCCTGGCGGCACGACCCGATCAGCCATTGGCCCGTGATGCGCGGCTGGACGTTCGCGGCGACGGCGAGGGCGGCGCTGCCGGCTTCCGTCTGGCCCTCAGTTTGCCCATAAGCCATGCTCACGACCTGGTGGGACAACCGGCGCGGGTAGCGGGCCGTGATGGCGAGGTGGCCCTTGCGCGGAAAGATCGGGATGTCCGGCAGCAGGCGCGTCACGGCGGTCCCCGTCGCGACGACGACGTCGCCGGCGTCGATGCGCTCACCGTCGGCCAGCGTGACACCGCCATCGTCGATGCGGGCGACGGCCGTGCCGAACCGCGTCCGCCCGCCCAGCGCGACGAGCGTGCCGGCCAGCTCGCGCGCGACGGCGGGCGGATACACGACGCCGTCGCGCGCGACGCGCACGCCCCCCGCGAGGCCGGCGCGCAGTGCGGGCTCCATGCGCGCGAGCTCGTCGCCAGAGACTCCGACGGCATCCCACCCCCGCCGGCCCAGCCGTTCGGCGCGCATGCGCGCATGGGCCATCTGCGCATCGTCCCCGGCGACCCACAGCGTGCCGCAGCGGACGTGTTCCGCGAGCCCTGCGTGGGCGGACAGCCAGTTGTCCCAGCGCGCCAGCGACAGCAGGCACAGGTCGAGTTCATCGTCCGTCTCGTCGAGGGCGACGAGGTGGCCCATGCCGGCCGCCGTCGCGCCGCAGCCCGGGTGGTTCGCATCGACGAGCAGCACGCCGCGCCCGAGCGCCTGCAGCTCCGCCGCGCACGCGGCGCCGACGATGCCGGCGCCCACGACGATCACGTCCGGCCGTTTCACGCGAGCGCAGGCAGGGTGGGTCGGTTGGCGATGGCGGCGCGGATCGTCCGCTCCACCTGCGCGCGGCGCTCGCCGGCCAGCGGCAGCCGAGGCGCGCGCACGCGCTCGTTCGAGCCGATGGCGATCGCTTCCGCGAGCTTGATGTTCTGGACGAGGTACGTGGAGACGTCCAGGTCCAGCAGGGGGCGGAACCAGCGGTAGATGCGCAGCGCCTCGTCGTAGCGTTTGGCCTGCACGAGCCGCCAGATCGCCACCGTCTCCTGCGGGAAGGCGAGGCCCACGCCGGCCACCCAGCCCTGGGCGCCGACCATGAGCGCTTCGAACGCGAGGTTGTCGACGCCCGTCAGCAGGTCGAAGCGGTCGCCGAAGCGGTTGATGATGTCGGTGCTGCGGCGGATGTCGTCCGACGATTCCTTGACGGCGACGAAGCGCGCGTCGTCCGCCAGCTCCTCCATGATCTCGACGGTCACGTCGACGCGGTAGGCGAGGCGGTTCGAATAGATCATGACCGGCAGGTCGCCCGCCTGCGCGATGGCGCGCAGGGTCGCCACCGTCTCGCGCGGATCCGTGTGGTAGATCGTGCTGGGGACGACCATCAGGCCGTCCGCGCCCGCCTTTGCCGCCTTTTGCGCCAGCGCGCACGCATCCCGCGTGGACGCTTCGGCGACCGTCAGCAGCGCGGGTTTCGGGCCGGCCGCCTCCTTGCACAGCCTGAGGACCTGGATGCGCTCGTCGTGCGACAGCATCGGGCCCTCGCCGAGCGAACCGCAGGCGATGAGGCCATCCACGCCGGCGTCCATCTGGACGCCGAAGCAGCGCAGCATTTCGTCATGGTCGAGCGAGCCGTCCTCGTTGAACTTGGTGGTGACGGCGGGCAGAACACCTTTCCACATGGGTTAGTCTCCTTTTGAAAGCATCCATGCTAGGCCTGTTTGCCGGCAGGGTCTTGCGCGAAGCGGGCGGCGGGGAGGCCGAAATCGGCACAATAGCCGGGCGCCGTTTGCCATGCGGGTGCAACGCGCCTATATTCACGTCCTGGAGGACACCATGATCGACGACACCACCATCCAGGCCATCGACACCATCGGCATGCAGGCCGTCGAGGCGATCTTCGACGCGCTCGGCGACGTCGCATTCTTCGTCAAGGACCGGGACGGACGCTATGTGAGCATCAACCGCACGATGGTGCGGCGCTGCGGAGTTCGGCACAAGAAGGATGTGCTCGGCAAGACGGCGCTGGAACTGTTCCCGCGCGCGCTGGCCGAGACGTATCTCGCGCAGGACCGGCAGGTCATCGCCAGCGGCACCCCGATCGACAAGCAGCTCGAACTGCACATCTACCCCGGCCGCAGCCGCGGGTGGTGCATCACCAAGAAGATTCCGCTGTTCGGCAAGGATGGCGGCGTGGTCGGCCTGATCGGCACGTCGCAGGACCTCGGGCTGCTCGACGACCTGCACCCGGCGTACCGGCAGATCGCCCGGATCGCGCAGCACATCAGCGAGAACTATCGGGACAATATCTCGCTCAAGGCACTGGCGGAGGAAGCGGGGTTGTCGCTGTCGCGGGTGGAGCGGCTGTTCCAGAAAGTGTTCCAGCACTCGCCCCGGCAGCTGCTCGTGCAATGCCGGCTGACGGCCGCGCGCACCCTGATCGAGCAGAATCCGGGTGCGAAGATCGCGGAGATCGCGTACGAGTGCGGCTACACGGACCACAGCGCGTTCAGCCGCCAGTTCAAATCGTACGTGGGCATGAGCCCGAGCGCTTATGGCCTGCAGATGGGCTGCAGATGAAGACATCCTAAGCCGGGATGCCCCACACGAACGGATCGCCGTCGTCGAACAGCAAGGTGGACTCGGCGCTGACCCAGGCCGTGCCGCGGATCGTCGGCGCGACGGTATCGCCCGCGCGGCGGTAGCTGCCTTCGAACACGCTGCCGATGATGCTCTCCTGGCGCCAGACGGCGCCTTGTTCCAGCTTGCCGTCCGCGGCCAGGCAAGCCAGTTTCGCGCTCGTGCCCGTGCCGCAGGGCGAGCGGTCGTACGCTTTGCCGGGGCACAGTACGAAGTTGCGGCTGTCCGCGATGAGCGATGGGGCGAACAGTTCCACGTGGTCGATCGGCGCGCCGCCATCGCCGGTGATGCCTTGTGCGGCCAGTGCGGCCATGACGGCTTGCGCAAACGCGGTCAGCGCGGGGATGTTGGCCGGGACGATGTCGAACGCATGGTGCTTGATGAGGAAGAACCAGTTGCCGCCCCACGCCACGTCGCCGCGCACGCTGCCGTGGCCCGCGACATCGACGTGGACGTCCTTGCGCGTCCGGTACGACGGCACGTTGTCGATGCTCACGGAACCGTCCTCGTGCAGCTCGGCCGTCACGACGCCGACGGGCGTATCGATGCGGTGGCGTCCGGCCTTGATGCGGCCGAGATGGGCCAGCGACACGACGAGGCCGATCGTGCCGTGGCCGCACATGCCGAGGTAGCCCACATTATTGAAAAAGATGACGCCCGCCGCGCAGTCCGGCGCATGCGGCTCGCACAGCAGCGCGCCCACGAGGACGTCCGAACCGCGCGGTTCGCATACGGTGCCCGTGCGGATGTGGTCGTGCCCGGCGCGCATGCGCGCGAGCCGTTCGGACAGGGGGCCGTCGCCAAGATCCGGGCCGCCGTCCACGATGAGCCGGGTCGGCTCGCCGCCCGTATGGGAGTCGATGATCGAGATTTTTTTCATGGGTTCAAGGCTAAACCCGGGCCGCGGGCAGGTCTTGTTGTTTTTCCGCGTATTGATGAGGGAAAGCGGCACACCGCTCGGAGCACAGTCGCGCGGTTGTGACAATCTGCAAGAATCCAATAAAAATTTCCCAATATCATAAAACGTTGCCGCTTCGATAGACGTTAAAAATCAATGTGTTACGGATAAATAACTAGGGAAATCACAAAATGAATCCGATCTCATCCGGCTCCACCACCGACCATGCCAACAACGCCGATAAACTGTTCCTCGCCGTCCTGTGGGCGCTCTTCGCCACGTCGCTGGCGCTGGGCGCCGTGTACGACTCGCTGGTGCTGGCGCTCGCCGCCGGCCTGCCGCTTGCCCTCGTGCCGAGTGGTTTGATCGCGGCCGCGCCGGGCCGGCTCGCCGCGCGGCTGTCCGTGGCCGTCGCCTTGATGCTGTTCTGCGCCCTGAACATCCACCAGGCGCACGGCATGACGGAGCTGCATTTCGGGATCTTCGTCCTGCTCGCCTTCCTCGTCTGTTACCAGGACTGGCGCGTGATCGTCGCCGCCGCCGCCACGGCCGCCGTCCACCACCTCACGTTCAATTACCTGCAGGCGTGGGGTTATCCGACCATGTGCTTCACGCATCCCGGCATCGGCATCGTGCTGCTGCATGCCGTGTACGTCGTCGTCGAGGCGGCCGTGCTGTCGTACCTGGCGGTCCGCCTGCAGCGCGAGACGACGGCCGTCGCGGCCAGCGCCGCCACCCTGCGCGACACCTTGCGGGCGATGCGCTGCAGCGCGGACCAGGTGGCGCGCGACATGGACCTGATCACGCAGACGTCCGGCGCGGTGGCGGCGGGCAGCGCCGACCTGTCCGAGCGGGCCGCGGCGCAGGCCACGCGGCTGGAACAGGCGGCCGTCGCGGTGGATCACCTGACGGCAACCGTCAAGCGCAACGTCGATCACGCGGCGCTGGCCGACGAACTGGTCGCGTCGGCGTCCGCGCTGGCCGTGAAGGGCGGCGACGTGGTCGCGGACGTCGTGCAGACGATGGAGGCTATCCGTTCCAGCTCGCGCGAAGTGCAGGACATCGTCAATGTCATCGACGGCATCGCCTTCCAGACGAACATCCTGGCCCTCAACGCGGCCGTCGAAGCGGCGCGCGCGGGCGAGCAGGGACGCGGCTTCGCCGTCGTGGCGGGCGAAGTGCGGAGTCTCGCCCAGCGCAGCGCGCAGGCGGCGAGGGAAGTCCGGCAGCTGATCGGCGATTCCGTCGTGCGCGTGGACGCGGGCGGCCGGCTCGTGGACGAAGCGGGGCAGGCGATGCACCAGATCGTCGGCTCGGTCCAGCGCGTGGCCGACATCATGACCGCCATCTCGGGCGCGAGCCAGGAACAGCGCGACGGCATCGAACAGGTGCGCGCATCGATCCGCGAGATCGAACAGACGACGCGGCAGACGGCCGAACTGGTCGAGCAGAGCGCCGATGCGGCCGGGACGATGTGCGCGCACGCGTCGTCGGTGGCGCAGGCGGTCGGCACGCTGCGGCAACCGGAAGTCTTCGCGTAGTGGAAAAGCGCGCATTTTCGCGCCCCCCGCGCTGCTAGACTCACCGGGTCAGCATTCGAGGGGGCCGCGATGAGCGCATACCGAGCCAGCAACGTCGTGTCCTTGCACGGCGATCCGATCTATCACCACACGGAGAGCACGCCGTGGGCGCCGCCGCAGGGCGAGATCTGCCTGCAGCAGATTTCGGACCACATCGACCGGCACCTCGGGCCCGTCGACTGCGTGTTCCACGAACTGGTGTCCGACACGGTCCACATCGACGTCCACATCGTCAAGCCGACGGACGAGTATCCCTTCATCCGGCTGGTCACGTCCGGCATGAGCGACCTGCCGATGTCGACGCCGCCGGACGCCGACGTCCCGCGCCACGCGGAGTTGATGATCACCCTGCCGCCGGACTGGAAGCTCGACAAGGAATCGTTCGAGGACGAGCGCTGGTACTGGCCCGTCCGGCTGATCAAGACGCTCGCCCGGCTGCCGCACAAGTACGGGACGTGGCTGGGCTGGGGGCATACGGTGCCGAACGGCGACCCCGCGGAGCCGTACGCGGCGGACGTCCGCTTCGACGGCTGCATCCTGCTGCCGTCCATCAGCGTGCCGGATGAATTCCACCGGCTGCGCATCGACGGCGACAAGGAGATCGCATTCTTCGCGATCGTACCGCTCTACAAGGAGGAACTGGCGTTGAAGCTGCGCGCCGGGGCCGAGACACTGCTGGAGCGCTTCGACAAGAAGAAGATCGGCGACATGATCGATGCGCGCCGCCCGAACGCGGGCAAGAAGCTGTTCGGCTTCCTGTGATCAGGCCACCCACCCGTCGGCGCCCGCCCTGACGACGAGCAGGCAGTCGCCCGGCCCGGGCGTCGCCGCGACCAGCCGGCCCTCTTCGTCCCAGAACGCGCTGCGTCCAACCGGCGTCCAGCCGCCCGTCGGCCCGCCGTGGTTCGCGAGCAGGACGGCCATGCGGTGGCGCCGCGCATGGCCCTGCAGCAGGTCGCTGTCGACCGGATACCCGGTCTCGCCGACCAGGGCGCTCGCGGCGTAGATGCGCGCGCCCGCGGACGCCGCGGCGGCCGCATGCGCGGGCTGGCAGAAGTCCGCGCAGATCGCCAGCGCCAGCGGCATGCCGGCGGCGTCGAGCAGCGGCCCGCCGGTGCCCGCGCTGAAATACCGTTCCTCGCCCGTGTGCAGGTGCCGCTTCGTCTGCACGGTCGAGGTGCCGTCCGGGTGCAGGATGAAGGCGGCGATGCAGGGCTTTTCCGCGCTGCCGGACCGCAGCGGCAGGCCGGCGATGACCGTCATCCCGGTTTCCCGCGCACGCGCACGCAACGGCGCGATGCAGTCGGTGTCCGCCGCCTGTGCAAGACGGCCGGCCAGCGTCGGCTCATAGCCCGTCAGCGACAGTTCGGGGAAGACGAGGATGTTCACGCCTTCTCGGTGCGCCGCATCGATGAAGTCCAGGTGCCGGCCGACGTTGGCGGCGATGTCGCCCGCCACGGCGCTGCATTGGGCGGCGGCGAGTACGGGGCCGGTCATGGCTTGTGCTGGCGCTTCGCGAGTTCGCGGTCGAGCGCATTCGCGAACCGCTGCCGGTCCGCCTGGCTGAACGCGCTCGGCCCGCCCGTGTCGACGCCGCTCGAGCGTAGTTCGTCCATGAAGGCGCGCATCGTCAGCTGCTGTGCGATGGTGTCCCTGGTGTACCACTCGCCGCGCGGATTGAGGGGCATGCCGCCCTTGTCCAGCACGAGGGCGGCGAGGGGAATGTCGCCCGTCACGACGATGTCGCCGGGCTGCACGCGCGCGACGATTTCCGCGTCGGCGGCGTCCGCGCCGGCAGGCACCTGCAGCGCGCGGATGAAGCGCGAGCCGGGCACGCGGATCAACTGGTTGGCCACGAGCGTGACGTTCAGCTGCACACGGTCGGCCACGCGGAACAGGATGTCCTTGATGACGGCCGGGCAGGCATCGGCGTCGACCCAGATCTCCATGCTCACCCGCGCGAGAAGGTGCGGGTGACGCGGTCGAGGTGCGCGCGCATGGCCGAGCGGGCGCCGGCCACGTCGTGCGAGGCGATGGCGGCCAGGATCGCGCGGTGGTCGAGGAGCGTCAGCTGGCGCAGTTCCTCGGTCTGGAAGTGCTCCGTCAGCTTGTGCCACAGGCTGCCGCGCTGCGCCCACAGGTATTCGATCACGCCGACGAGGGCGCTGTTGCCGGCCGCGCGCGCGATCGCGAGGTGGAAGTTGCGGTCGGCCGATTCGTTCTCGCCCAGGTTGTCCTGGTTCTGCTCCATCTGTTCGACGGCGACGAGGATCGCATCGACGGCCGCCGGCGTCGCGTTCTTCGCGGCCAGCGCCGCGACCTCGACCTCGATCATGCGGCGCGCGGCCAGCACCTCGAACGGACCGGGACCGGCCGCCGGCCGCGTCGTCTTCGGCGCCGCCTGTTCGCTGACGTACACGCCGGAGCCGCCGCGCACCTCGACGACGCCGCCCAGTTCCAGCGCGATCAGCGCTTCGCGCAGCGACGTGCGCGAGACGCCCAGCTTCGTGGCCAGGTCGCGCTCGGCGGGCAGGCGTTCGCCCGGCCTGATGTTCTCTTCGCGGATCAACGCTTCGATCCGGCTCGACACCACGCGATACAGTCGCGGCTCGCTCGCAATCGCATCGGGTGGCGCGGGCATTTTTCTCATTGTTTCAGTCCAGGAAAAAGTGGAGGCGATTGCCAAGATCGCATCTTAGTTTGGTCGGGATAATGTTGCAAGTGGTCAGACCAAAACGGTCATTTGGGCTGACTGCGTTAGTGGTTTTGCCGCGCGCTGAACTTTATTCGGCCAAGGTTGGAGTCGACGCCGTTCCGGCGCTGTGCATACGCATGTACAATTGAAAATATTGCCGAGCCGACCAATCGAACCATGACGACCGCTTACCCGAGCCTGAGCCACGCCCAGCGCATTCCGCTGGCCGCCGAAATCCATTCCCGTCCCTTCCTCCGGCTGGAAGCGCCCGAAGCCATCACCCACCTGGCCGTGTACCGCGCCAGCGAGTCCGGATCGCGCAGCGAGCATGGTCCCAACCAGCATGCGCTGCTCGCCGCGCTGTGCGGGCACTTCGGCGTTGCGGCGCCGAACGTGACGGCCAATCACTTCTATCACGACTTCGGCCGCTTCCGCCTCAAGTGGGAACGGCACACGGAGTTCGCGACCTACACGTTCACGGAGAAGATCGCGCCGGGGCTGCCGATTGCCGGGGCGTTCGCGCGCATGCCGCTCGCGCACCTGCCGCAGTCGTGGATCCTCGGCCTGCACGGCCGCCTGATGTCGGCCGCGCACGTGCTGCTGGAGCGCGGCGCCGCCGATCCGGCCGCGCTGCAGGACGGCTTCGCCAGCAATAACCTGGTCGGCTCGCGCGTCATGCAGGGCGGGGAAGTCTGGACGGATTTCGCGATCCAGTCCGACGGCTTTTCGCGCTTCGTGCTGCGCGACGTCGAGATGCGCGCGCAGCAGGCCGGCCGCCTCGCGCAGCGCGTGCTGGAGATCGACACGTACCGGATGATGGCGCTGCTCGGCCTGCCGGCCGCGCGCACGGTGTCCAATGCACTGGACGACATCGAGGCCGAACTGGCCACGCTCGCCGAACGCATGGTTGCGGGCGAGGCCGTCGCGGGCGACCAGGACCTGCTGGCACAGATCACGAAGCTGGCGGCGCGCCTGGAAAAGCTCTCGCTCGACAACGGTTACCGCTTTTCCGCGTCGAAGGCGTACTACCGCCTCGTGAAGGCGCGCATCGAGGAATTGCGCGAGGCGCGCATCGAAGGCGTGCCGACCGTCGAGGAATTCATGGACCGCCGCCTCACGCCCGCGATGAACACATGCGAATCCACGGGCGCGCGCCAGGAAGCGCTCGCGCGCCGCATCGCCAACGTCAACGACCTGCTGCGCACGCGCGTCTCCATCGTCCAGGAAAACCAGAACCGGCAAATCCTGCAATCGATGGACCGCCGCGCCGCCCAGCAGCTGCGCCTGCAGCAGGCCGTCGAGGGCCTGTCGGTGGCCGCCATCTCGTACTATGTCGTGGGTCTGCTCGGCTACGCGGGCAAGGGATTGAAGAGCCTCGGCATGCCGGTCAACCCGGACATGCTCACGGGCGCGCTGGTGCCCGTCGTCGCGGGCCTCGTCTGGCTGAGCCTGCGCCGCATGCACAGGCAGATGCACAAACGTTCGCACGGGTGACCATGCCGATCGCTCCCAATCCGTCATTGGCGTTGGGCGCACTGGCGCTGGCCGTACTCACGTTGTGGATCCCGGCGCCGGCCGTGCGCGGGAACCGCGACGGGGCTTGGTGCGTCGGGTTGCTGGTCGCATGCGTGGCCGGTCTCGCGATGAAGATGCTCGACTGGCGCGGCGTCGCCGTCACCGCGGTCTGTCTCGCGCTGGCGCTCGGCGCGCGCACGAGCGACCGGGCCTGGCTCCGCATCCCGCTGCTCGTGCTGACAGGCCTGTGCGCGCTGCTGCTGGCGCTGCACCGGCTGCCCGGGTTCCACAATCCGCTGCTGGTCGACCACGTGCAGGTATCCGCCGGCGCGCCGCCGTTCACGCTGTACGCGAACTTCGACAAGGCCATCGCCGGCATCGTGCTGATGGGGGTGTTCTGTGCACCGATCCGCGCGCGTGCCGACTGGCTGCCCATGCTGCGCCGCACCCTGCCCGTGCTGGCGGCGACGCCCGTCGTCGTACTCGGCGCGGGCGTGCTGCTTGGCGTGGTTCGGCCGGACGTCAAATGGCTGCCGTGGACATCCTGGTTCCTCGTCAATAACCTGCTGATCACCTGCGTGACCGAGGAGGCATTCTTCCGCGGCTTCCTGCTGGGCGGACTGGCGCGCGGCATGGAGGGAAGACGCTACGGCGTGGCCGTCGCGGTCATCGTTTCGACGTTGCTGTTCGGGCTCGCGCACGCGGCCGGCGGCCCGATGCTTGTGGCCTTCGCCACGCTGGCGGGCTTCGGCTACGCCGGCGCGTACCTGCGTTCGGGACGCATCGAGGGCGCGATCCTCACGCACTTCGCGCTGAACGCCGTCCACTTCGTCGCGTTCACGTATCCGGCCCTCGTGCGCTGAGCCGCATTGCAGCTCCTGTGTGACAGCGTACCGTGCGTACCGTGCGTGCGGGGCGCCGGGGCTACACGCACCGCCGCCACTGGCGGCCGGCGGTGTAAGATGAGCTTCCGCGCGCTCATCTTCACGCCATGCCGACACCACGCCCACCCATCGCCACCGAACGTCAATATGGAGCGGCAGCATGATGCTGCTGCTCGTCTTCCTGGCCGGGCTGTGGGCCGGCGTGCAGAACGCGCTGGCGGGCGGCGGCTCGTTCGTCACCTTGCCCGCGCTGATCGTCTCCGGCATGTCGCCGCTCGCCGCCAACATCACGTCGACCGTCGCGCTGTTCCCCGCGCAGATCACGTCCGGATACGCCGGCCGCAAGCTGGTGAGCGGCGCGGGCGGCCTGCCGTTCCGGGCGCTGTTCGTGCTGAGCATCGCCGGCGGCGCGGCGGGCGGGCTGCTGTTGCTGCACACGTCGCCCGCCGTGTTCGCGCGGCTCGTGCCGTGGCTCGTGCTGTTCGCGACGGCCGTGTTCACGTGGGGGAGCTTCTTGCGCAAGCCCGGTGCGGCCGGCGCCGTGCACCTGGGCCCCGTCGCGACGGCGTGCGCGCAATTCCTGATCGCCGTCTACGGCGGTTATTTCGGTGGCGGCATCGGCATCCTGATGCTGGCCGCGCTGACGATGGCGGGTCTCGCCGCGCGCAACGCGGGCGCCACGAAAAATGTGCTGGCCGGCGTGATGAATGCGTCGGCGGTCGTCCTGTTCCTGACGTCGCCCGACCTGCACTGGCTGCAGTGCGGCGTGCTGGCGGCGGGGGCCATCATCGGCGGCTTGCTGGGCGCGTGGGCGCTGCACCGCGTCAACGAGAAGGCGCTGCGCATCGCCATCGTCTGCATCGGCATTGCACTCACCATCGGTCTGTTCCTGAAACCCATCTGAAGCGCGCTGGACACGCCCGCCGGCTTGGTCTACATTGGAATCATGCGGTATCGCCATGAATGATTCCGCCAGGAAGGTAGGTGCGCCATGCTGGATTTACTGTACGGCCTCGAACCGGATCTCGCGTTGCACGCGATCGTGCTGGCATTCGGTTGCGCGACGTTTTTCCTGATCCTGTTGTGGCGGCGTTGCCCCAACTGCACGTGGCAGGAGTGGTCCAGCGAACTTCTGGGTCGCGACGACAACGACGACGCGGCGCAGCAGTGATCGTGTCACGGCGGCGGCACCGTGTCCTCGGTCCGGTAGCGTGCCACGAAGGCTGCCAGGTTCTTCGAATGATAGCCCTGCGCCAGGGCGTGCAGGCGCGCCGCGAACGGCGCATAGGCCGGATCGAGCGCCTGCAGGTAGTCCGCCCGCTCCCGCACCTCGCGCATGCTTCCGATCCGGACCAGTTGCCACAGGATGTCGATCTCCCCGGCCGGCGGGACGACGAGTCGGGTCTGTCCCTCCGCCTCGGGCGGCCGTTGTTCGCTGATCCAGTGCAGTGATAGCAGGTTGCCGATGGTGTCGAGCAGGTTGTCGACGTCCACCGGCTTGCCGAGGAAGGCACTGGCGCCGGCCGCACGGGATGTCCGTTCGTCGTCGGGGCTGACGCTGGCCGTGACGGCGACGATCGGGACTGCGCGCCATCCCGGCATCTGGCGGATCCGCCGTGTCGTCTCGTTGCCGTCGATGACCGGCATCATGACGTCCATCACGATCAGGTCCGGCTTGAAGCTGTCGAGCAGCACCAGGCACTCCAGGCCGTTCGACGCCGCGGCCACGACGAACCCGGTCTCCTCCAGCAGGTCCACCAGCATCGCGCGATTCTGCGGCACGTCGTCGACGATCAACACGCGCCTGCGCTCGCCCTGGTAACCGACGATGCGGCCCGGCGACGGCGCGGAGGCCGGGCTGCCGGCCGCGGCCCGCACCGCGAGTTCGAACGAGAACGTGCTGCCCTCGTGAGGCGCGCTGGCGACCTCGATGTTGCCGCCCATGAGGCGCACCAATTGCCGGCTGATGGCCAGGCCCAGGCCGGTGCCGCCCGCGCGCCGGTGTGCGTCGGCCACCTGTTCGAAGGGTTGGAACAGACGCCCGAGCTGGTGCGCGCCCATGCCGATGCCGCTGTCGGCGACCTCGAAGCGCAGCCGCGTGGTGCCCTCGTCGTCCTGCGGACCGGGCGGCGCCCGCGACACCCGCAGGGAGACCGCACCGCGGTCGGTGAATTTCACCGCGTTGCCCAGCAGGTTGAGCAGCACCTGCCGCAAGCGGGTCTCGTCGATCGTCACCGCGTCCGGCAAGCCGGCCGCCAGTTCGTAATTGAACGCCAGGCCTTTTTCTTCCGCCTTGACCCGCATGATGTCGACCACGACGCGGAGGAAGGTGTCGAGATGCACGGCGGCCGGGTGCAATTCCATCTTGCCGGCCTCGACGCGCGCCAGGTCCAGGATGTCGTTGATGAGGGTGAGCAGGTGCTGGCCGCTCTCATGGATGGTGGCCAGGCCCGCGGCCTGCCGTTCGCTCAGCGGCAGCCGCTCGCGCCGCAGCAACTGGGCGTAGCCGATGATGGCGTTGAGCGGCGTGCGCAATTCGTGACTCATTTGCGCGAGGAAGTTGCTCCGTTCGCGGGCGAGTCCGACCGCCTCGGCCAGCGCGGTCTCGCGCGCCGCCTCCGCCGCCTTGCGTTCCCGGTCGATCGCGGCCAGCTGTTCCAGACGCAACCGGGTGACCGCGAGACTGGTGCGGAAATGCAGCAGACCCAGCGACAGGCCGAGTACGCCGCACGCGATCCATGCGACGACCAGCCACGTCAGCAGGGTCGTTTTCGAGATCCATTTGCCGCTGAACTTGATCGACCGCACCTCGATCGTGATCACCTGTTCCTTGGGAACATCGTCGGTCGCCACTTCCACGGCGGTGACGTGGTCGAGGCGGACATAGCTCTTTGACAGCGGGATCTCGCGCGAGCTGCGCCACCAGTCCGCCGTGCGCAAGGCGTGCAGCGGGATCGCGAACCTGGGCTGAGGGGGAAGCTGGAGCTGGACTTCGTTGAACCGTTGCGAGTTCCAGTCGCTCAGCGTGGAAATGTCGGGCTCGAAGTTCATCAGGTGAATCTTGATGACATGGCGGCCTTGTCCCGAATAGCGCAGATCCAACGACATGGTGTCGTAGCGCGTCATGTCGATACCCTTGACCGGATCGCCCAACTGGAACTGCAGGCTGCAGAACGGATAGGTTGCGGCCGATCTCAGGTGGCACCGCATCACGATGGCATCGGGGGTGATCGTCAGCGAACCGACCGAATTGCCGTTCGCGTTGTAGCCGCGTGTCTTGTCGCGGTCGTCGACCACCTTGACGCCATGTGGCTGCTGCGGGGAGATCTCGAGGGTGTGGGTCATTCCGTAGTGCTGCCAGACCAGCAACGACGGCGTCGCGAGCAACAGCAGGATGACCAGGACGTAACCTATCTTGGTCGGAAAAGAGAGCGGCAGACTCATGTGCACACCCCCGGAGTTCGGGTAGGGACGTTTCAGTATATACCCAAGCGTTGCACACTTGTCATGGTTTTTCCGTCAGCCCGTGCCCGTCGCGCGTGATAGTGGTCGGCCTGCACCTTCCCGTTCAGGCCGTGCACGTTGCCAGCAGGCCATCGTCCAGCGCCTGGCCAAATATATCCTGCCCGATTCAAGGGGCAAGATGAAGAATCCGCCGGGTCGCTGCAAGCGCCGTCACGATGATGTGGTGATAAAAGGAACCTAAACCGACCGGTCATCCAGCACTTTTTCGGAATTGTTCCGGAAGCGCGCCACGAAGGCGACCAGTTGTTTCGAATGGTAGCCCTGCGCCAGCGTGTCGAGCCGGTCCGCGAACGGCGCATAGGCCGGATCGAGCCCCCGCAGGTAGCCGGCCCGCTCGCGGATCTTGCGCATGTTGCCGATCTGCGCCAGCTGCCACAGCGTCTCGATCTCGTCGGCCGGCGGGACGGTCATGGCGGCTTCCTCGCCGCCCTCCGGCGCCGGCTGTCCCGTGGTCCACTGCAGCGCCAGCAGCCTGCCGATGGTGCGCAGCAGGAGCTCGTGATCGATGGGCTTGGCAAGGAAGGCGCTGGCACCGGCGTCGCGGCTCCTGCGTTCGTCTTCGGCACTGGCGCTGGCGGTCACGGCGACGATGGGGACGTCGCCCCAGCCCGGCATGTGACGTATCTGCCGCGTGGTCTCGTTCCCATCCATCACCGGCATCATGACGTCCATCAGGATCAGGTCCGGCCTGAAGCTGTCGAGCAGGACCAGGCATTCGAGCCCGTTCGCCGCGGCGGCGACGATGAAGCCGGTGTCCTGCAGCAGGTCCTGCAGCATGGCGCGGTTCTGCGGCACATCGTCCACGACGAGCAGCCGCTTGCGCTCGCCCTCGTAGCCCGTCAGGGTCTCGTGCGGGGCCACGGCGGCCGGCGCGGCGGCGGCCACGGGCACGTCGATCTCGAACGAGAATGTGCTGCCTTTACCCGGGGCGCTGGCGACGGCTATCTTGCCGCCCATGAGCTGCACCAGTTGCTGGCTGATGGCCAGGCCCAGGCCCGTGCCGCCCTCGCGCCGCTGCGCCGTCGCCACCTGTTCGAAGGGCTGGAAGATGCGTCCGAGCTGTTGTGTGTTCATGCCGATGCCGCTGTCGGCCACTTCGAAGCGCAGCCGCGCGCTGTCCGGCGCACCGGAGGGCGCGGCCGGCAGCACCCGCAGCGCGACCTTGCCGGTGTCGGTGAATTTCACCGCGTTGCCCAGCAGGTTGAGCAGTACCTGGCGCAGACGCGTCTCGTCGACCGTCACCGCGGCCGGCAGGCCGGGGGCGAGCTCACAACTGAACGCGAGGCCTTTTTCCTCGGCCTTGACGCGCATGATGTTGGCCAGAACCTGGAGAAACGTATCGAGATGCACGGCGGCCGGGTGCAGCACCATCTTGCCCGCTTCGACCCGCGCGAGGTCGAGGATGTCGTTGATCAGCGTGAGCAGGTGCTGGCCGCTTTCATGGATGGTCGCCAGGCCGGCGGACTGGCGTTCGGTGAGGTCGCGGCAGTCGCGTCCCAGCAGCTGGGCATAGCCGATGATGGCGTTGAGCGGCGTACGCAATTCGTGGCTCATCTGCGCGAGGAACTGGCTGCGCTGGCGCGCGAGTGCGACGGCCTCGGCCAGGGCCGCTTCACGCGCGGCGGCGGCTTCCTTGCGTTCGCGGTCGATGGCGGCCAGCTGTTCCAGGCGCGTCTTGCTGGCTTGCATGCCGGACCGGAAGTGCAGCAGACCCAGCGACAGGCCAAGCATGCCGCAGCCTATCCATGCGGCCATCAGCCAGGTCAGCAGGGTCGTCCTGGAGATCCATTTTCCACGGAACTCGATCTTGCGCACGTCGACCGTGATGGTGTGACCGGCGGCACTGGCGTCGTCCGCCTGCAGCTCCACGGTCGTGACGTGATCGAGACGGACATAGCTCTTGGACAGCGGGATCCGGCGCGCAAAATGCCACCAGTCCGCGGTGCGCAAGGCGTGCATCGGGATCGTGACTTCGGACTGCGGCGGAATATCGATCAGCACTTCGTTGAACCGCTGCGCATCCCACTGGCCCGGCGTGTAGAACTCCGGTTCGAAATTCAGCAGGTGAAGCTTGACGACATGCCGGCCGTGGCCCGTATAGCGCACGTCGAGCGTGACCGTGTCGTACCGGGACAAGTCGATGCCCTGGCCCGGGTCGCCCAGCTGGAACCGGATGGCGCAATTCGGATACCGCGCGGCCGTCCCCATCTGGCAATGCAGGATGTACGCATCCTTCGTGACGGCCAGCGACGCGACCGAATTGCCCGGCGCCGGGTTCCCGCGCGGCAGGACGCGGTCGTCGGTCACGACGGCGTCATACGGATGCTGCGGGGAGATCTCGAGGGTGCGCGTCATGCCGTAGTGCTGCCAGACCAGCAGGACCGGGGTCGCCAGCACCAGGAGGATGACCAGGGCATAACCGATCCTGGTCGAACGGGAGAGCCACTGAGTCATGTTCGCATCGATTGGAAATCGTCATGCCGGCGGGCCGCGTCCCCGGTCCGGAAGCGCGCCACGAGGGCCGCCAGCTGCTTCGAATGGTAGCCCTGCGCCAGCGTGTCGAGCCGGTTCGCGAACGGCGCGTAGGCCGGATCGAGCCCGCGCAGGTAGGCGGCGCGCTCGCGGATCTCGCGCATGCTGCCGATCTGCGCCAGCTGCCACAGCGCCTCGATTTCGTCCGCCGGCGGGACGGTCATGGCGGCTTCCTCGCCGCCTTCCGGCGCCGGCTGTCCGGTGAGCCACTGCAGCGCCAGCAGCCTGCCGATGGTGCGCAGCAGAAGGTCGTGGTCGACCGGCTTGGCGAGGAAGGCGTCGGCGCCGGCGTCGCGGCTCCTGCGTTCGTCATCCGGGCTGGCGCTGGCGGTCACGGCAATGATCGGGACGTTGCCCCAGCCCGGCATGTGACGTATCTGCCGTGTCGTCTCGTTGCCGTCCATTACCGGCATCATCACGTCCATCAGGATCAGGTCCGGCCTGAAGCTGTCGAGCAGGACGAGGCATTCGAGGCCGTTCGTCGCGGCGGCGACGATGAAGCCGGTCTCCTGCAGCAGGTCCTGCAGCATCGCGCGGTTCTGCGGCACGTCGTCCACGACGAGCAGCCGCTTGCGTTCGCCCTCGTAGCCCGTCAGGGTCTCGTGCGGGGCCACGGCGGCCGGCGCGGCGGCGGCCACGGGCACGTCGATCTCGAACGAGAATGTGCTGCCTTTACCCGGGGCGCTGGCGACGGCTATCTTGCCGCCCATGAGCTGCACCAGTTGCTGGCTGATGGCCAGGCCCAGGCCCGTGCCGCCTTCGCGCCGCTGCGCGGCCGCCACCTGTTCGAAGGGCTGGAAGATGCGCCCGAGCTGTTGCGTGTCCATGCCGATGCCGCTGTCGGCCACTTCGAAGCGCAGCCGCGCCGTGTCCGGCGCACCGGCGGATGCGGCAGGCAACACCCGCAGCGAGACCTTGCCGGTGTCGGTGAATTTCACCGCATTGCCCAGCAGGTTGAGCAGCACCTGGCGCAGACGCGTCTCGTCGATCGTCACCGCGTCCGGCAGGCCGGGAGCGAGCTCGGAGCTGAATCCGAGGCCTTTCTCTTCCGCCTTGACCCGCATGATGTTCGCCAGGACTTGCAGGAAGGTTTCGAGGTGCACGGCCGCCGGGTGCAGTACCATCTTGCCGGCTTCCACCCGCGCCAGGTCGAGGATGTCGTTGATCAGCGTAAGCAGATGCTGGCCGCTTTCGTGGATGGTTGCCAGCCCGGAGGCCAGCCGTTCGGTCAGGTGGTCGCGGTCGCGTCCCAGCAGGTCGGCATAGCCGATGATGGCGTTGAGCGGCGTGCGCAATTCGTGGCTCATCTGCGCGAGGAACTGGCTGCGCTGGCGCGCCAGCGCGACGGCCTCGGCCAGCGCCGTCTCGCGGGCCGCCTCGGCCTCCTTGCGTTCGCGGTCGATGGCGGCCAGTTGCTCCACGCGGGTCTTGTTGGCTCGCAGGCCGGACCGGTAGTGCAGCAGACCCAGCGACAGGCCGATCACGCCACACACGATCCATACGGACACCAGCCAACTCATCAGCGTCGCCCGCGATATCCATTTGCCGCGGAACTCGATCTTGCGCACTTCGACCGTGACCACCTGTCCCGTGTCGTGATAGTTGTCCGTCGCCAATTCCACGGTCGTGACGTGGTCGAGGCGGACATAGCTCTTGGAGAGCGGGATCTGGCGCGAGAAATGCCACCAGTCCGCGGTGCGCACGGCATTCATCGGCGCCGTGAATCGGGGCTGGGCGGGCACGTTGATCAGCAACTCGTTGAACCGCTGCGAATTCCAGTCCTCCAGCGTGGAAAACTCCGGTTCGAAATTCATCAGGTGGAGCTTGAGGACATGCCAGCCCCGGCCCGTATAGCGCAGGTCGAACGCGATCGTGTCGTACCCGGACATGTCGATGCCCTTGACCGGGTCGCCCATCAGGAATTGCAGCTTGCAGAACGGGTAGGTTGCGGCGGCGCCCAGATAGCAGCGCATGATGAACGCATCCTTCGTGACGGTCAGCGACGCGACCGAATTGCCGTTCGCGCTGTTGCCGCGCGTCGTGTCGCGGTCATCCGTCACCCGGGCGCCATGCGGATGCTGCGGGGAGATTTCGACGGTGCGCGTCATCCCATAGTGCTGCCAGACCAGCAGGACCGCGGTCGCCAGCACGAGGAGGGTGACCAGGACGTAACCTATCCTGGTCGAACGGGAAAGCCACTGAGTCATGTTCGTACCGATGGGAAATCGGACGGCGATGTTTCAGTATATACCCAGGCAATACTCCTTTGTGTTCTTTTGGCATTCGCCGGCGTAATCTTTTTGCAACATGCCGGCGCATGCCGTCACCGCCGCGCGCAGGTGCAATTACGCGGCGGGAACGTCGCTCCCGTCCAGCCAATCGAAGACCTGCGGCCAGAGGCGCGCATGGGCGCTGCGTCCCACCAGCACGCCCACGTGCTGCAGGTTGACGCCCACGTCGCCCTCGTAATGGAGGAGCTTCTTGCGCGGACTGGCCGTCGCCTCGTGGAACGGCACCAGCGCATCCGGGGGAATCAGCTTGCTGCGCGGGTCGACGACGGACAGCAGCGGCGACGTGAGGTCGCGCGGGCCGATCGTGCGGTTACCGAGCGCAAGCTTGCCTTGCATGAAAGCGTCGTGCCGGTACAGCGACTCCACGATCTCCGTGAACAGGCGGCCCGGCAGCGGGAACTCGTCGTGCGTCCACCGTTCCACGCGCATGTGCGTGACGAGCGCCTGCGGGTCCGTCATCGACAGCATGCGGTCCGTCCAGCGCTCCCACTGGAACGCCTGCGGCTCGGCCATCGCGCTCATCATGTTGAGGAAGACGCCGGGCACCTGGCGGAACGTGTCCGCGATCGGGCGGGCGTGCGGCGTCGCGTCGATCAGGCGCGCGAAACAGCTCGATGCGGGCGTGAAGTGCAGCGGCGATTCCAGCAGGATCGTCGCGCGCACGGCCTCCGGGTGCAGGCAGCTGTGGATGGCGGCCAGGATGCCGCCCAGCGAGTGGCCCGCGACCACGACCTGGTCCGGCCCGCCGTCGGCCGCGATGGCGCGGCGGCAGGCGGCCAGCAGGTGGTCGCCGTAGTCGTCCAGGCCGAAGTGGTCATGCGTGTCGGGCAGCGCGACCCATTCTGCCAGGTAGACGCGGTAGCCGCGCTCCAGGAAGCGCCGCACGACGCTGACGTCGGGCGCCAGGTCCCAGATGTAGGGGCGCTTGATGGGGGCCGGCACGATCAGCACCGCGGGGCTGTCGTTCGGGGTGATGTCGGCCGGGGCGCCGTAGCGGCGCACGTTCAGGCCGGGTTCCGTGTGCAGGACCGTCGAGGGCGTCTGCTGCGGGCCGTAGCCCACGCGCTCCAGCATCTCGCCGCGCGCCTTGCGGCGGCGGTCCATGTCCTTCAGGGCCATTGCGCCGAGTGCGCTCATGGCGGAGTTCCAGTTGCTTGCCTGCATGGCGATTCGTCCGAGGTCAGAGTGGAAGACACCGCACTCTACGCCACCAATCCGCCGGCTCCAATCGCGCACGACCGGAAAGTCACGCGCGTTTGCGGAGCGTTAAACTGGAAACGTGCACGATGCCAGCGGGCTATTGTGCACGATTAAAACAGGGGGCGGCGCACGGGGCGCGCCGCCCCCGACACGCTTACTCGACCCAGCTGTGGCCGTCGCGCGCGAGCAGCGCGAACGATTCCGCCGGACCCCACGAGCCGGCCGCGTACGGATGCGGTTTCTCGTCCAGGGTCTGCCAGCCTTCGATGATCGGGTCGGCCCATTCCCACGCCGCTTCCAGTTCGTCGCGGCGCATGAAGTGGGTGAGGCGGCCGCGCACGACGTCGATCAGCAGGCGCTCGTAGGCTTCCGCGCGGCGTTGCTGGAACGCCGACTGCAGGTCGAGGTTCAGCGCGACCTGCTGCATCTCCATGCCGCTGCCTGGCTGCTTGGCCATGATCTGCAGCTTGATCGCTTCTTCCGGCTGCAGTTCGATGACGAGGCGGTTGGCGACGGCGCCGGCCGCTTGCGGGAACAGGGGGAACGGCGGATTCGCGAACTCGACGACGATCTTCGATGAGCGGCGCGCCATGCGCTTGCCGGTGCGCAAGTAGAACGGCACCTTGGACCAGCGCCACGTGTCGATGAACGCGCGCAGGGCGACGAACGTTTCCGTCTTGCTTTGCTCCGGAACGTTCTTCTCTTCGTGGTAACCCGGCACTTCCTGGTTGCCGGAGACGCCGTGGATGTACTGGCCGCGGATCGTGTCGCGCGCGATGTCGGCCAGCGACAGGCGGCGCAGCGAGCGCAGCACTTTCAGTTTTTCGTCGCGCACGGCGTCCGGCGACAGCGAGGTCGGCGGTTCCATCGCGACGATGCACAGCAGCTGCAGCAGGTGGTTCTGCACCATGTCGCGCATTGCGCCGGCGCCGTCGTAGAAGCCGGCGCGGCTGCCGACGCCCACTTCCTCGGCCACGGTGATCTGCACGCTGGAAATGTTCGGCGCGCGCCACAGCGGTTCCAGGATCGAGTTACCGAAGCGCAGCACCATCAGGTTCTGCACGGTCTCCTTGCCCAGGTCGTGGTCGATGCGATAGATCTGCGATTCGGCGAAGTGGCGGCCGACGTCTTCGTTGATGGCGATCGCGGACGCGAGGTCCGTGCCCAGCGGCTTTTCCAGCACGACGCGGGCATTGGCGTCGACGAGGTTGCTGGCGGCCAGCTTGTCGCAGATGGTCGTGAACAGCGACGGCGCGGTCGACAGGTAGAACACGCGCTGGGCGCCGGCTCGCGAGGCCTGCGCGAGGGCCGAGAAGTCCGGCGCGGCCTGCACGTCCAGGCGGACGTACTCGAGCAGTTTGAGGAAGCCGTCCCAGGTTTTCTCGTTGAAGTTGCTGGCCGCAATGAACGAGCGCGAGTTCGCCTCGATGTGGGCGAGGTAGGCTTCGCGGTTGAAGTCCTGGCGACCGGTGGACAGGATGCGTGTCGTCGGCGGCAGATTGCCGTGCAGGAAGGCCATGTACAGGGCCGGCAGCAGCTTGCGCATGGCAAGGTCGCCCATGCCGCCGAAGATGATCATGTCGAGGGGGAGGCCGTTGTCTGCTTCAGTCGAGTGGGTCTGCATGTTGTTCTGGATCTTGAAGTTGAGGTGGTTGCCGGCGGCGCGTGCGGCGTCATCCCGGTGGGGATGCGGCCGGGCCGGGCAGGGCGGTACGGTTGCGTTGCGCAGCTCCCGCGGTCGGGGCGGCATGCGTGCGGCTTGTGGACGCCGGAAGCGCCGGCTTGTGGCCGGGCGGCGGCGCCGTCGGGGATGGCGTCAACGGGGGCGCGCCAAAGGCCGCCCGCGCGCGTCGGGCGCTGCGGTCGCGGTCCGCGTGGCGGCGTTGTGGTGTCCCGGTGGTGGCCATGTCAGCTCGTAGTCGATGCACGATCGGTATCCGGAACCCGGCAGTGGCGCGGATTGCGGCCATGCACGTGTTCCTGGAACAGGGGATTGTACACCGGGCCGGCGCCCGTGCCGGGAATGGGCCGCGAGGGCCGCGCCGGGTGCGCCGTGGCTATATCAAAAACCGATAGCAAATGGCGAATAAATGATGGGCGCGGCATGTCGCGGCGCGTTACGATGATGACTCGTGCGGTGGCGTGGTGGCCATCAGCACGGCCTCGACTTACTTACTCTCGATATCACTTCAGGGCGCCCGCGTGGCGCCCTTTTTTTTGGCGCGAGGCATGCAGATTCGGGGTCAGAGCACATTTCCGATCAATGTCCCGACGTGCAGAGAGCTGCGTCGCCCAGCGGACAGGGGCGGCGTACGGTAGGCACGCGAAGGCGCGGGGGGGGGGCACCCCGTTTTCGATCAATTTCTTGAATTCGGGCTCTGACCCCCGGTGTTTGGAAAATGCTTCAGGGCCAGTGCGCGAAAAAGTGCTCTGACCCCGAATTTCAGGCGCTCTCGCGTTCGACGATGGTGAAGCCGATGTCGCGCACGACCTCGGGGATGGGCCTGCCCGCGATGCGGTCGATGATGAATTGCGCCGCGATCTGGCCCATCTTGCGGCCGTCCAGGTGGACCGTCGTGAGGGCGGGATACGTCTCGGCCGCGAACGGCTGGTCGCCGAGGCCGACGACCGCCAGCCTGCCGGGAATGTCGATGCCGAGCTTGTGCGCTTCCGTGAGCACGCCCAGTGCGACCATGTCAGAGCTGCAGAACACGGCGTCGATGTCGGGATGGTCCGCCAGCAGCGCGCGCAGTCCCGCGCGCCCGCCTGCCGCCGTGCCCGGCGCGGAGATCGTGTGGAAGGGGATGATGCCGTCGGGGCCCTGCATGTCCAGCCGCACGGCCGCCTGCACGAAGGAGCGGTTGCGGCGCTGGGCCCGTTCGTCCGACGCGCTGATCACGGCCACGCGGCGCCGTCCGCGCTGGTACAGGAATTCGGCCACGGCCTGGCCGATGTCCTCGTGCGAAAAACCGACCAGCATGTCGGCCGGCGTGGGCGTCAGGTCCCATGTTTCGACGAGCGGAATGGCGCTCGCCTGCAGCCGGCGCCGGCCCTGCGCCGAGCGCATGATGCCGGCGAGGACGATGCCGTCCGGCCGGCGCCCGATGATCGCTTCCAGCAGTTCGTCCTCGCGCGAGTTCTCGTACCCCGACTGCCCCAGGATCAGCTGGTAGCCGGCGGCGGCCAGGCTCTCAGTCAATGCCTGGACCGTATCGATGAAGACGGAGCCCGCGATGGTCGGGAGGATCGCCGCGACCATGCGGCTCTTCGTCGACGCCAGGCTGCCCGCCAGCAGGTTCGGCACATAACCCGTCCGCTCGATCGCGGCGCGCACTTTCTGCACGAGGTCGGGCGACACCTTTTCCGGCGAGTTCAGCACCCGCGACACCGTGATCGGCGCCACGCCGGCCACGCGCGCCACGTCGACGAGCGTGAGGCCGCCTTTGGTGCGCCGGGTCCGCTTGGGCGGTTCGACCGGCGCGTTCATGCGGCCTCCGGGCAGCCCGGGCGGGCGCCGCGGCGGTTACGTTTCTGGAACTTCTGAAAATCCGTCATGTCTTTAATTGCGATCTCCCATTTTGAAATGGATCGCGTATCGAAATAAATGTTATGGACTCTAAATGCTGGACCGGATAGCGACAAGATACCACTGCATTCCCTTACCGATGCGAAATGGGATCGGATAAATGTTTTCTTCAGTGATTTAAAAATTTAATTGATTGCGCTACCAAAGTGTATCGCCGATTGGGGCTGTTGCATTTAAGCGAAATAGAGGAGAAACGGAGCTTTCCAGAAGCAGGATCGACTTCTTTGATAGCGCTACCTCAGCTATCCTTGAATCATACGGCCGAGTTCGTGTGTTGAACGTCGGGGATCTTGTGCTCATTTGCGAACATCGGCACCGCGGTGCCGGCGCGGGTGTGGCCTGCTGGCGGCGTCCCCGGGGACTGGGCGGCCTTTTGTATCGTGTTCCATTCGGTGGCGTTGCGGGCGCAATACGATTTGACGGTGTAGCCGAACTGGCTGTTGCGGATATCGTACGAATTGCTGAGCTATCAATATTCAGCATACTTTATTGTAAATAAGGCATACCTTCGATGTTAGCGTGCAACAGTGATGTTATGAGGTTTGACAAAAATCACAGTAAATATCTACACTCATGAAAACGATTACAAGACCATAACGACTACATCGCCAACGCAATCAATAAAGCGTGGAGACAAGAATGCCGACCTCATCCAGCTGTCCTCATTCGTTCCGATCCGGGCGCCATTCCCGATCCGTTCCGACCGTCGTTCCGGCAACGCCGCGTTACCGCGCAGCGTAAATCTCAGACCGTTTTCGCGGCCGCCGCAGGGCGACCGCTTCATCCGCCGTCGTAACCAGCTCCGCCGTGAAGCGGAGCATCAAACAGAGAGCACAGGAGACACCATGATTCGATTCAAGAGAACCGCGATCGCTGTGGCAGCCGGTCAGATCGCACTGCTCGCCAGCGGCTATGCGCTGGCGCAGACCGAAGCGGGCCAGAGCGCTTCCGGTTCCAACGTCGTCGTCGTGACGGGCCAGCGCGCCGCGCTGCAGTCCGCACAGAAGATCAAGCAGAACTCGGACGAGATCGTCGATTCGATCGTCGCCGACGACATCGGCAAGCTGCCGGACCGTTCGGTCACCGAGGTGCTGCAGCGCGTGGTCGGCGTGACGATCGACCGCACGATGTCGAAGGGCGACCCGGAACACTACTCGGTCGAAGGTTCGGGCGTGAACGTGCGCGGCTTGTCGTACGTCCGCTCGGAACTGAACGGCCGCGACTCGTTCTCCGCGAACGGCGGCCGTTCGCTGAACTTCGAAGATGTGCCGCCCGAGCTGATGGCCGGCGTGGACGTCTACAAGAACCCGTCGGCCGAGCAGATCGAGGGCGCCGTCGGCGGTCTCGTCAACCTGCGCACGGCGATGCCGTTCGACTTCAAGGGCCGCAAGCTGGCCGTGTCGCTGGAAGACACGTACTCCGAACTGAAGCGCGGCAAGCGCCAGCCGTCCGCTTCGTTCATGTTCTCGGACCGCTGGAAGACGGGCTTCGGCGAGATCGGCGCCCTCGTCGACTTCGCGTATTCCGAAAGCGGCACCCGTACCGACGCGTTCCAGGTCGAGCCGTACTACCCGCGCAGCGACGTCGTGGCCGGCAAGACCGTGTGGATCCCGAAGGGTTCGCAATGGCGCACGCTGGAATTCGACCGCAAGCGCCGGGGGACTTACGGCGCGCTGCAGTGGAAGAAGGACAGCACGCTGAGCTCCTCGCTCACGTTCTTCAAGTCGCGCTACAAGATGCATTGGGACGAGCAGGCGATCTTCGCCCAGTCCAGCCCCTACAATATCCAGGTCAGCAAGGATGCGACGTTCAATTCGAAAGGCGCGCTGCTGACCGGCACGCTGACCGACCCGGCCGATGGCGGCATCAACTTCGGCGGCGACACGCGCTCGGCCGACCGCACGTCGGAAACGACGGACGTGTCGTGGAACCTGCGCTGGCGTCCGAACGACCGCTGGACCATCAGCACGGACCTGCAGCGCATCCGCGCCACGACCAGCAGCTTCGACTCGACCGTGGCCACCGGCGTGCAGATGCCCAGCGAGACGATCGACCTGCGCGGCGACGTGCCGACCCTGTCGTTCACCGACGCCGACCGTGCCTACCTCGCGAACCCCAACAATTACTACTGGGCGTTCACGATGGAACACCAGGACCGCAGCAAGGCCGGCGAATGGGCATGGCGCACGGACGCGAAGTACGACTTCGACCACCCGGTGCTGCGCGACATCCGCTTCGGCGTCCGCCTGACGGACCGCGATTCGCGCAACGAGAACTCGAACCCGAGCTACAACTGGGCCGCCATTACCCAGACGTGGCAGGTCGGTCCGACCAACACGCTGTCGAGCCTCGCGTACCTGGGCGATCCGCGCTTCAACAACCAGGTGCAGGTCCACTCGTTCAACAACTTCTTCAACAACAACACGTCGGTGCCGGCACTGGTCTTCCCGGCCGTCGCGCTGGCCACCGGCTATCCGGGTTCGTACGCCCAGCTGCACACGTATCCGAACATGCTGTGCAATAACGGCACCAACAATTGCACGTCGTGGAACCCGGCCACGTTCGGCACCGATCCGGCCGGCGTCAACGACCAGAAGGAGAAGACCGGCGCGCTGTACTCGCAACTGCGCTTCGGCTTCGACGACCTGAAGTACCCGGTCGACGGCAATATCGGCCTGCGCTACGTGAAGACCGACATGACGGCACACGGCTACACCGTGTTCACCCCGAGCACGTCGACGGGCGCCGGCATCCCGCAGTTCACGGCGTTTTCCCAGAAGCAGGACTTCAGCAACAGCTACAACAACGTGCTGCCCAGCCTGAACCTGCGCATGAAGGCGAGCGACGCGCTGCAGTTCCGCTTCGGCCTGTCGACCGGCATCTCGCGCCCGGACTTCAGCGACCTGCAGGGCTACACGACGCTGTCGCAGAACGTGGACAACTCGAGCGGGCTGATCACTTACACGGGTAACGGCACCGGTAACCCGAACCTGCGTCCGGTCCGTTCGCACCAGGTGGACCTGACGGCCGAATGGTATTTCGCCAAGACCGGTTCGCTGACTTTCGGCCTGTTCAACAAGCAGCTGAAGGACGTCATCATCAAACAATCGTACGGCTATGACCTGGCGGACAATACCGGCAAGTCGTACACGTTCACGACCACGGGTCCGGTGAACGGCGCGGACGGCCATGCGCGCGGCGCGGAGATCGCGTTCCAGCAGTACTTCGACTTCCTGCCGGGCTGGTTGTCGGGCTTCGGCGTCCAGGCGAACTACACGTACGTGGACAGCAAGACGTCGCTGCACCAGCCGGTCCACTCCGTGTACTGCACGGGCGGCAACCTGGCGACGAACTTCAACCTGAACCTGAACGGCTGCGACACCAACGGCACCACGTTCGGCGACCTGCCGCTGATCGGCCTGTCGCGCCAGTCGTACAACCTGGCGCTGATGTATGACCAGGGCAAGATCTCGGCGCGCCTGGCCTGGAACTGGCGTTCGAAGAACCTGCAGAACGTGAACGTCAACGGCACCAACGGCGGCGACGGCACCGACAGCAACCCGGCCAGCCCGACCTTCGGCCAGCACAACGTGGCCTGGGCGCTGCCGACGTGGGCGGACGGCTACGGCCAGCTGGACGGCTCGATCTTCTACAACGTGTCGGACAGGCTGTCGATCGGCCTGGAAGCGCAGAACCTGACGGACTCCAAGGCGCGCCAGCTCATGCAGCAGAGCACGGGCTTCATGGGCCGCGCATGGTTCGTGTCGGGTCCGCGTTATACGGCCAAGATGCGTTACAGCTTCTAAGCCAGCTTCCGCGTGGGCTCGGGGAGCCCACCCTACGAATATTCGACAGCGTAGGGTGGGCACCCCGTGCCCACGTAGTACGTTACAGTCCCTCCAGCCCCAGTTCTTTCGCATGCGCCCGCAGGAACGCCACCTGCGCCGCGCGCGTATCCGGCCCGCCGTAGGGCAGCAGGGTCCACTGCTCGGACGCCTGCATGTGCCGGCCGGGCGCCAGCGTCACGTACGGCGCGTGCACCTCCATCTCCATCAATCCCTTCTCGGGCGCTTCCGGCTGCCAGTCGTTGTACAACTCGATCTGGCCCTGGTCCGGATGGATGGCCGTGCGCGGCTGGTGCGCGAACTGGATCACCAGCACCTGGCCTTTATAAAAACCCGCCATCCAGCCGCTTGAGGGCTGCAGCAGCATCTTGCCGTTGCGGTGCGGCTGGCCTTTGCCCGCCGGGTAGGCGTCCAGCGAGAACAGGCCGTCGGCCAGCGTCCACGTGAGCGGCACCATGTCCGGCTTCGGTTCGATGGCCTGCTGGCGCACGTCCTCGCGGCGCGCGACGGGCACGTACACGCGCGTGTCCCCGTGGGCACGCGTGTTGAACCAGATGTCCCACGCCACCTGCGTCTTGCGCGTGTTGGCCGCGTCGACGTCCAGGCGCAGGCTGTGCGGCTTCCCCGGCACGAGGCTGTAGCGTTTCACCAGCTGCAGGCCGTTCACGGGGCTGGCCGGGCTCGCGAGCGTGATAGCGTCCGGGCGCTTGTCCTCGACCTTGTAGCGGGCGAGGCTCAGCCACGGATCGGGCGGCCACGGCAGGCCGGCGCGCGCCGGGTTCACGTCCTGGTGCGACCACCATTCCTTCTGCGGGCCGACCCAGATCTCGTGGCCGAGCCAGCCGACGTTCTCGGTGGTCGGCTTGATGTCGGCATGCGGATCGCCGGCCGCCAGGTCCGTCTTGAGGAAGTTGGGTTGCCCCGCCAGCGCGAACGACAGCAGCCGGCCGCCGATGGCGTCGGTGACGGTCGCGCGTACGCTGCCGGTGTCGAGGGTGTGGACGGGAATGTCGGCCGCTTGTGCGGCGGCCATCAGCGCGCAGGGCAGGGCCAGCGCAAGAATCGATTTGGTTGGAGTGGGCATAAGCTGTCGGGCTGGGTGTGAAATCGGTTTCAGCCCGACAGCTTAGCAAAGAATCACCCCGGCGGGGCGACCGATGCGCCTTCGATCCCGTGACGCTTCAACGCGTCCGCCACGAAGCCGCCCGCCTTCATCTCTTCGACGAACGCGGCGAGGTACGAAGCCGCCTCCTCGCCGCGCGACTTCGGCACGCCCATTGCCTGCTGGATGACCATGAAGCGGCCATCCAGCAGGCGCAGGCCGGGTTTTTCGCGAGCGTCCGCTTCCAGCTGCTGGCGCACGCCGGCAGCCACGTCGGCGCCCTGTTCGAGGAACGTCGGCACGACGGTGGGCGAGGAGGGCGCACGCACGATCTGCGCCTGCCGCAGCTCTCGGGTCAGGAACAGGTCGTACGCACTGCCCTTGCCGACGACGACGCGGTGCGCCGCCCGGTCGACGTCCTCGTTGGCGCGGATGGGGGACTCCTCCTTCACGAGGTAGCTGCCCTCGATCAGCACGTACGGCGCCGTGAACGCGATGCCGGCGCCGCGCGCGGGATCGATGGCGAAGAAGCCGATGTCCGCGCGTTCGCCGGCGACGGCATCCACCGACTTGCCGGCCGTGTCGACGACGACGAGCTCGAGGTCCACGCCGAGCCGCCGCGCGAATTCGCGGGCGAGATCGACAGACACGCCCCCCGCGCCGCCCGCGCCGCCTTCACCCACGGCATGCGCGAGGATCGGGTTGCCCAGGTTGATGGCGGCGCGCAGCCGGCCGGTCGGCGTGAAGCTCACGCTTCTGCCACTGCCAATGCCGTCATGTTGACGATGCGGCGCACGGTCGCGCTGGGGCTCAGGATGTGCACGGATTTCGCCGCGCCCAGCAGGATCGGGCCGACCGTCACGCCCTTGCCCGACGTGACCTTCAGCACGTTGAACAGGATGTTGGCGGCATCCAGCGACGGCATCACGAGCAGGTTGGCGCTGCCCGTGAAGTCGCTGTCGGGCTGGTACAGGCGGCGGATGTCTTCCGACAGCGCGGCGTCGCCATGCACTTCGCCGAGCACCGGCAGCTCCGGCGCCGATTGCGCCAGCAGGGCGCGCGCGTCGCGCATGCGCTGCGCGGACGGGCGCTGCGACGAGCCGAAGATCGAGTGCGACACGAGCGCCGCCTTCGGTTCCAGGCCGAAGTGGCGCATCTCGGTGGCGGCCAGCTTCGTGATCGCGGCCAGTTCCTGCGCCGACGGATTGTCGTTGACGTACGTGTCGGTGATGAACAGGGTCATCTTGTCCAGCACGAGCGCGTTCATCGCGGCCAGCACTTCCGCGCCCGGCGCGAGGCCGATCTCGTTCTTCACGTGCGTCAGGTGGCTGTCGTAGCTGCCCGTCATGCCGCAGATGAGCGAGTCGACCTGGCCCGCGTTCAGCAGGCGCGCGCCCTGCAAGGTGGTGTCGCCTTCCGCTTCGACGAGCGTGTAGTCGACGCCGGCCTTCAGGCGCAGGCCCGACTGCTTGATGGCCTTCTCGACGTCGGCCGCGCGACCGATCAGCACGGGCTTGGCGATGCCCTCGTCGACGACCGTCTGCACGGCGCGCAGCACGCGCGGCTCGCTGCCGTCCGCGAACGCGACGCGCTTCGGCGCGGCCTTGGCCTTCGCGAACACGGGCTTCATGAAGAAGCCGGTGTGGTAGATCATCTCGCCCAGCTTGTCGCGGTAGGCGTCCATGTCGGCGATCGGACGCGTGGCCACGCCCGACGCTTCCGCGGCTTTTGCCACGGCCGGTGCGATGGCGGCCATCAGGCGCGGGTCGAACGGTTTCGGGATGATGTAGTCGGGGCCGAAGTTCAGGTCCTGGCCGGCGTACGCGGCGGCGACGGCGTCATTCGCTTCCGCCTCGGCCAGGTCGGCGATCGCGCTCACGCACGCGAGCTTCATCTCGTCGGTGATGCGGGTGGCGCCGCAATCGAGCGCGCCGCGGAAGATGTACGGGAAGCACAGCACGTTGTTGACCTGGTTCGGATAGTCCGAACGGCCGGTCGCGACGATGCAGTCCGGACGCGCGGCCTTCGCCACTTCCGGACGGATCTCCGGTTCCGGGTTCGCGAGCGCGAGGATGATGGGGCGGTCGGCCATCGTCCTGACCATGTCGGCGGTCAGCACGCCGGCCGTCGAGCAGCCGAGGAACACGTCGGCGCCGTCGACGATGTCCGCCAGCGTGCGCGCGTCGGTCTGCTGCGCGTACCTGGCCTTGTTCGCTTCCATGTTCGCTTCGCGGCCCTGCCAGATCACGCCCTTCGAGTCGGTGACCCAGACGTTCTGCTGTTTGATACCCAGGCTCACCATCATGTCGAGGCAGGCGATGGCCGCCGCGCCCGCACCGGACGCCACCAGTTTCACCTGGCCGATGTCCTTGCCGACGACCTTCAGCGCGTTGAGGAGTGCGGCGCTGGAGATGATGGCGGTGCCGTGCTGGTCGTCGTGGAAGACGGGGATGTTCATCCGTTCGCGCAGCTTCTTCTCGATGTAGAAGCACTCGGGCGCCTTGATGTCTTCCAGGTTGATGCCGCCGACGGTGGGCTCCAGCATCGCGATCGCGTCGACCAGTTTATCCGGATCGTTCTCGGCCAGTTCCAGGTCGAACACGTCGACGCCGGCAAATTTCTTGAACAGGCAGCCTTTGCCTTCCATGACGGGCTTCGATGCCAGCGGACCGATGTTGCCCAGGCCGAGCACCGCGGTGCCGTTCGAGATCACGGCCACGAGGTTGCCGCGCGAGGTGTAATCGGCGGCGGTGGCGGGATCCGCGGCGATTTCCTCGCAGGCGTAGGCGACGCCGGGCGAATAGGCAAGCGACAGGTCGCGCTGGTTCGACAGGGGTTTCGTGGCGACGACCTCGATCTTCCCGCGTACCGGACTGCGGTGGTACTCGAGCGCGTCGGCGCGCAACTGGGTGTCTTTAGCCTCGTTCAGGCTGCTTTCGGTACTCATGATTTCTCCTATGCCGCTTTGCGCGGACGATGTTATGGATTCGTTGCGGCCATCCGGCGCACGGCAGGGACCGTGCGGGGAGGCAGGCCGGGACATCCGCCGCGCCCGATTCGGCGGCGGGTGGTGGTGCGCCTCCGTTGCCCGCACGGCGTGGTGGCCGGGGCTGTGCGCGCGCTCCTGGCGCGGGCGCGGACGGGGCGCCGTGTCCACGGCGATACGCGATCATACGTGATCGCGGGCGATGTTGCCTACTTCGCCAGATATTCCGTATATCACTGTGGCCTGAACATGCGAAACAGTTGCTCCGGACCGACCTCGAAATAGTCGGCGGGGCCACCGCCGCGCAGGATGTGGCCGGCGCGTGCCGTGTCGTAGACGCCGTCCTTCAGGAGTGTCCGGGCTATGTGCACGCCGACGACTTCGCCCAGCACGAGCCAGCTCGGCGCCGGCTGCCCGTCCGCGCCCTGCAGGCGGATGAGCTGGGTGAGTTTGCATTCGAACGAGACCGGGGCTTCGAGCACGCGCGGCACGTCCACGAGACGCGACGCGGCGGGCGTCAGGCCGGCCAGCGCGAACTCGTCGACGTCGGGCGGGACCATCGCGCAGGTGGCGTTCATGCGGTCGGCGAGGGCGCGCGTGGCCAGGTTCCAGCAGAACTGTCCCGTTTCCTCGACGTTGCGGACGGTGTCCTTGTAGCCGATGCTGGCGAAGCCGACGATCGGGGGCGTGTAGTTGAACGCGTTGAAGAAGCTGTACGGCGCGAGGTTCAGGACGCCGGCGCGGCTCCTGGTCGAGATCCAGCCGATGGGGCGGGGGCCGACGATGGCGTTGAAGGGATCGTGCGGCAGGCCGTGGCCGGCGCGCGGTTCGTAGAAGTGGATGTCGTTCATGCAAGTACGATACCGCATCGGCGTCATCCGTGCAGGCGACGTCTATCTGCAACTAACCGACCGTGTGCGGTACCCAACAGGCAGGGTGGGCACATCGTGCCCACGCGTTCAGCCGGCAAATGCGATCTCCGGCACCCCGGTTACCCCAGGGCGTACCATCAGCACGGCGCCCGCCAACGCATCATCCTCATGCCCCGGCTGCACGATCGACGTGATCAGCAGGGTATCCAGATCCGGCCCGCCAAAGCACGGCATCGACGGCTTCGCCACCGGCAGCGCGAGTTCCCGATCCAGCTTCCCGGCCGGCGTGAACCGCAGCAGGCTGGACCCATCATTCCCCGCGACCCAGTAACAGCCATCGCTGTCCATCGCCGCACCATCCGGCCGGCCCGCATACGCCACCATGTCGACGAGCAGGCGCCGGTTGTGCGGCACCCCCGCGTCGACGTCGTAGTCGAAGGTCCACACGCGCCGGCGTGTCGGGTGCGAATCGGACAGGTACATCGTGCGTCCGTCGGGCGACCACGCGAGGCCGTTCTGCGTGACGAGGCCGGACACGAGCGGCGCGGACAGGCCCTTGCCGTCGTAGCGGTACAGCCGCCCGATCGGCAGCGCGGCCGCCATGTCCATCCACATCGTGCCGCTCCAGAAGCGGCCTTGCCGGTCCGTGCGGCCGTCGTTGAAGCGCATGCCGGGCGCCAGTTCGGGCGGTGCGGCGAGGCGTTCCGCGCGGACGCTCCCGTCCTCCTGCAGGTCGACGGCGAAGATGCCCGTCTCCATGCCCGCGATCAGGCCGCCCCGGGCGCGCGGCGCGATGCAGGCGACCATCTCGGCGGCCGTCCAGTGGCGCGTCGCCCCCGATGCATGGTCCAGGCGCCAGATGCGGCGGGCGGGGATGTCGACCCAGTACCAGGCCTGTTCCTCCGCGTGCCAGACGGGGCTCTCGCCCACGGCGCAGCTGACGCCGTGGACGCGATCGACGATCGCTTCAGGCATGCGCCAGCTCCTCCGGCAGGCGGACCATGTCCTGCGTCGGCACGAGCATCTTCATGATGCCCCACGCCGCGAGGTAGGCCAGCGCGCAGAACGCGAACATGATCATGTAGCCCGTCTGGATCTGGCCTTGCGCGCCGTAGTAGTCGAACAGCATGCCGCCGATCTTGGTCACGAGCACGCCGCCGATGCCGCCCGCGAGGCCGCCGATACCGACGACGGAGGCCACGCAATGGCGCGGGAACAGGTCCGACGTGATCGTCAGCACGTTGGCGGACCACGCCTGGTGGGCAGACGCGCCGATGCCGATCAGGATCACGGGCACCCAGTAGCCCAGGTGGCCCAGCGGCTGCGCCAGCAGCACGACGAGCGGGAAGAACGCGATCAGCAGCATGGCCTTCATGCGGCTGTCGTATGGGGCGGCGCCTTTGCGCATGAAGCGCGACGGGAGCGCGCCGCCGCCGATGCTGCCGACCATCGTCATGCTGTACAGGACGGCCAGCGGCAGCACGAGGTCGGACGTCGCCATGCCGTACTTGTCGGTCAGGTATTTCGGGAGCCAGAACAGGAAGAACCACCACACGCCGTCCGTCATGAATTTGCCGACGACGAAGGCCCACGTCTGGCGCAGGCCGAGCAAGGTGCGCCAGCCTGGTGCCGGACCGGTCGCGGCGACGGGCGCGGTGGCGACGTCGTCGCTGCGGATGTACTCGAGCTCCGCGCGCGACAGGCGGCGCTGGCGTGCCGGCTCGTCGAACAGGAAGACCCAGAACACGACCCACAGGAAGCCGACGGCGCCGATCCAGATGAACGCGGCCTGCCAGCCCCAGATCGCCGCGAGCACCGGCACCGTCAGCGGCGCCAGGATCGCGCCGATGTTGGCGCCGGAATTGAAGATGCCTGTCGCGAAGGAGCGCTCGGACTTGGGAAAGTATTCCGCCGTCGCGCGGATCGCGGCCGGGAAGTTGCCCGCCTCGCCGATCGCGAGGATCGTGCGCGCGATGATGAAGCCGATGACGGACGCCGGCACGGCGAGGCCGAGCAGCGATTTCAGGCCGTTGCCCAGTTCGATCGAATAGGCGTGGGCGACAGCGCCAGCGGACCACACGACGATGGCGAGGACGTACGCGGTCTTGGTGCCCAGGCGGTCGACGATGCGGCCCGCGAACAGCAGGGCGATCGCGTACATGAACTGGAAGGCGGCGGCGATGTTGGCGTAGTCCGTGTTGGACCAGCCGAATTCTTTCGACAGCGACGGCGCGAGAAGGCTCAGCACCTGGCGGTCGAGGTAGTTGACGGTGGTGGCGAAGAACAGCAGGGCGCAGATGGTCCACCGGTAGTTGCCGCCGGCGGGCCGGGCGGCGGGGCTGGCGACTGCGGCGTCGCCGGTGCGGTTGCGGGTCATGGTCAGGCCTTATGTTTGATTATGCTGACGGTCGCGCGGCCGGCGTCTCCTCCGGCCGCAACGGTCTACTTCATGATCATTTCGCGAGCTGCAGCGTGCCGTCGACCATGCGCGCGAGGCCCAGCGGATTGTCGTCGCGCAGGGCTTCCGGCAGCAGCTCGGCCGGCACATCCTGGTAGCACACTGGACGCAGGAAGCGCTCGATGGCGGTCGCGCCGACGGACGTCGTGCGGCTGTCCGACGTGGCCGGGAACGGGCCGCCGTGCACCATGGCGTGCGACACTTCGACGCCGGTCGGGAAGCCGTTGAACAGCACGCGGCCGGCCTTGCGCTCCAGCGTCGGCAGCAGGCTGCCGGCCAGTTCGCGGTCGGCGGCGGTGGCGTGCACGGTCGCCGTCAGCTGGCCTTCCAGGTGGCGCGCCACGGCCAGCATCTCCGCTTCGTCGCGGCACGTGATGATCAGCGACGCCGGGCCGAAGATCTCTTCGTCCAGCGCCGGGCTGGCGATGTACGTGGCGGCGTCGCAGGCGTACAGCGCGGCCTGCGCGGCGCAGCCGGTGCCTTGGGCGCTGCCCTGGCCGACCAGTTGCACGCCTTCGATGCCCGAGCGGCGGCCGACGGCGTCGACATAGGCCTGGTGGATGCCCGCGGTGAGCATCGTGCCCGCGCCCTTGGCGGCCAGCGCATCGGCGGCGGCGGCGCGGAATGCGTCGAGATCCTTGCCGGCGAGGGCGATGACGAGGCCCGGGTTCGTGCAGAACTGGCCGACGCCCAGCGTGAGCGAATCGACGAATGCGCCGGCCAGCTTCGCGCCGCCCGCGGCGAGGGCGCCCGGCAGCATGAACACTGGATTGATGCTGCTCATTTCGGCGTAGACGGGGATCGGTTCCTTGCGGGCGTTCGCCGTGCGCACGAGGGCGAGGCCGCCCTGGCGCGAGCCGGTGAAGCCGACGGCCTTGATGGCCGGGTGCGCGGCCAGCGCCTGGCCGGCCACGCGGCCTTCGCCGATCAGCATCGAGAACACGCCGTCCGGCATGCCGCAGTCTTCGGCGGCCTGGCGCACCGCCTTCCCGACCAGTTCCGACGTGCCGAGGTGGGCGCTGTGCGCCTTCACGACGACGGGGCAGCCGGCCGCCAGCGCGGACGCGGTGTCGCCGCCGGCGACGGAGAATGCGAGCGGGAAGTTCGAGGCGCCAAAGACTGCCACGGGGCCCAGCGGGATCTTGCGCATGCGCAGGTCGGAACGGGGCGGCGTGCGCTGGGGCAGGGCGGAATCGAGCGTCGCTTCGAGGAAGACCCCGTCGCGCACGACCTTGGCGAACAGGCGCAGCTGGTTGCACGTGCGACCGCGCTCGCCTTCCAGGCGGGCCGTCGGCAGGCCGGATTCGGCGGACGCGCGTTCGATCAGCGCGGGGCCGATGTCCATGATGCGGTCGGCGATGGTTTCCAGGAAGCGGGCGCGCAGTTCCAGCGGCAGGTTGCGGTAGGTGTCAAAGGCCTGTTCCGCGAGCGTGCACGCGGCGACGACGTCGTCTTCCGTCGCGAGGCCGAATTCCGGCTCCATCTGGGCACGGGTGGCCGGGTTGAAGGCGCGCGTGGCGCCGGCGCTGCCGCGTACGGCGCGGCGACCGATGATCATTTCACCTTGAATCGTCATGTTTTCTCCTTGCTGGTGTCGTTCTTTTTATTTTATTGGGCGCCCTGGGCGACGATCAGCTTGTGCAGCATGTCGCATTCTTCCGCCGTCAGGTCGGTCAGCGGCGCGCGCACCGGGCCGCCGTCGTGGCCGACGAGGCGGGCGCCCGCCTTCACGATCGACACGGCGTAGCCGGCCTTGCGGTTGCGGATCGCCAGGTACGGCAGGAAGAATTCGTCCAGCAGGCGGTTCGTCGTCGCGTGGTCGTCCTTCGCGATCGCGTGGTAGAACTCCATCGCAAGCTTCGGCATGAAGTTGAAGACGGCCGACGAGTACACCGGCACGCCCAGTGCCTTGTAGGCCGCGGCGTAGACTTCCGCGGTCGGCAGGCCGCCCAGGTAGCTGAAGCGGTCGCCCATGCGGCGCCAGATCGACACCATCAGCTCGATGTCGCCGATGCCGTCCTTGAAGCCGATCAGGTTCGGGCAGCGGTCGGCCAGCTTTTCCAGCGAATCCGGCGTGAGGCGGCATTGCGCGCGGTTGTACACGACGACGCCGATGTTCACCGACTTGCAGACTGCTTCCACGTGCGCGACGAGGCCGTCCTGGCTCGCTTCCGTCAGGTAGTGCGGCAGCAGCAGCACGCCTTTCGCGCCCAGGCGCTCGGCTTCCTGCGCGAACGCGATGGCGGCGCGGGTCGGACCGCCGGCACCGGCCAGGATGGGCACCTTGCCGGCGCACGTGTCGACGGCGGTCTTGATCACCTGCGAGTACTCGTCATGCGTCAGCGAGAAGAATTCACCGGTGCCGCCGGCCGCGAACAGGGCGGTGGCGCCGTACGGGGCCAGCCATTCCAGGCGCTGCGCGTAGGTGTCGGGGCGGAAGTTGCCCTCGGCGTCGAAGTCGGTGATGGGGAAGGACAGCAGGCCGGACGACATGACTTGCTTGAGTTCTTGCGGATTCATTGGGTCTCCAGGGAAGGACGCGCGGGCGCGATGATGTGTCAACAATTGTCAGTCATCGTACAAGTGAGCCATGAAAAGGGCAAGCACAAAATCGCTGGAGCTGCATATACGGCGATATCAGTTTTGACATCGCTCGATTAAAAAAAGTTATTGGACGGGTATTTACGATGCGGTTCAAAATGCATTTTACGCAATGATAGCGGTAACAGATAGCGTTATCACCGCGTAAAGCAGAGGCAGCGGACCGGGATGAGGTGAAGAGAGCACCCTGCCGGGCATCGCGGTTCGCACACGGACCACCCCGATAAAACAAAAAACGGAGACAACATGCCAACGCAGTTCCGCAAGACCCTGATCCACCTCGCCGTCGCCAGTGCCTGCGGCGTACTGGCCCTCCCGGGCCATGCCCAGGAAAACACGACCGCCCCAGCCGATCCACCATCCGCGCCCGCCGCCAATCCGCCAGCCGCAGCCCAGGACGGTGTCAGCACCGTCGTCGTCTCCGGTTCGCGCATCGCCGCGCGCGGCTTCAACCAGCCGACGCCGACGACGACCCTCACGGCGGACGACCTGGCGAAGTCCGCCAAGCCGAACCTGTTCAACACGCTGGCCGAACTGCCCGCGCTGCAGGGCAGCACGGGCCGCACCACGTTCACGTACAGCACGTCGAGCGGCGTGCAGGGCCTGTCGTCCCTGTCGCTGCGCGGCCTCGGCACGATCCGCACCCTGACCCTGCTGGACGGCCAGCGCGTGGTCGGCGCCAACGTCACGGGCGTCACGGACGTCAGCCAGTTCCCGCAACTGCTGGTAAAACGCGTGGACGTCGTGACGGGCGGCGCGTCGGCGTCGTACGGTTCCGATGCGGTGGGCGGCGTGGTGAACTTCATCACCGACAAAAAATTCAGCGGCTTCAAGTTCAATGCCGAAGGCGGCATGACGAAGTACCATGACGACAAGAACGGCACCCTGCAGGCCGCGTGGGGCAGGGGCTTCATGAACGACCGCCTGCACGTCACGGCGAGCGGCGAGTTCACGAAGGAGAACGGCATCGATTCGCCGGGCTTCGGCGAAGTCGGGGCGAACGGCCGCAGCTGGTACAAGAATCCGGCGCTGCAGGAATCGACGAAGGCGATGCAGGCCGCCGGCGCGCCGCGTTATAAAAGCATCCAGCACGCGCAGCACATCCAGTATGCGAAATACGGCCTGATCACGGACGGCCCCTTGAGGGGCACGGCATTTGGTCCGGGCGGCACGCCGCACCCGTTCCAGTACGGGACCGATTGCGTCGGCAACTTCTGCGTGGGCGGCGATCTGTCGGGGAGTGTCGGCGCGGGCACGAACCTGGCGATGAACTTCAAGCGCCAGGTCGCGTACACGCGCGTGTCGTGGGATCTCGACGCGGACAACGAGATCTACGTGACGGGCAACTGGGCGCAGGTGAAATCCGTGTTCTCGCCGAATCCGGGCGCGGCCAAGCAGGCCAACCTCGGCATCAAGTGCGACAACGCCTACCTGCCGGCGTCGATCGCGGCGGGCTGCGCGTCCGGCTATCCGAACGGCGTGATGCAGGTCGGTACGGCGAATGCGGAGTTCCCCGCCAATATCAGCGTGCATCCGACCCGTACGCAGCGCCGCTTCGTCGTCGGCGCGGACGGCCGCTTTTCCCTGTTCGGCAAGGACTGGTCGTACGACGCCTACGCCGAGCACGGCGAGAACACGACCGTGATCCACGTGCAGGACATCACCCTGAACCGCCGCTACAACTATGCGATCGACGCCGTGCGCGACGCCAGCGGCAACATCGTCTGCCGCGACGCCAGCGCGCGCGCCAACGGCTGCCAGCCGATCAACATCTTCGGCGACGTGCCGATCAACATGGCCGGCTGGTCGTACATCGCGCCGCTGAACGGGCCGATGCAGCACACGGATTCGAGCCAGAACGTGGTCAGCGCCAACGTGCACGGCGATGTGCTGGAAGGCTGGGCGGGGCCGGTCTCGATGGCGACCGGTCTCGAATGGCGCCGCGAAGAGTATTCGGTGTACGGCGACCCGTACGGCGCCGGTGTGGACCTGCAGTCGCGCTACGGTCCCGACTACCCGCTCGACACGACCCTGTCGACGAGCGGCGACAACTGGTTCGCGGGGAATTACCACAACGGCCGCGGCGCGTTCAACGTGAAGGAGGCTTACCTCGAGTTCAACATCCCGTTCCTGAAGTCGGCCACGTGGGGTGAAGCGAACCTGAACATCGCGGACCGCGAGGAGAAGTACAGCACGGCGGGCCACGCCAGCGCGTGGAAGATCGGCGCGACGTGGAAGACGCCGGTCGACGGCCTGCGCCTGCGCGCCGTCAGCTCCAAGGACGTGCGCGCGCCGAACCTGTCCGAGCTGTATGCCGCGATGACGGTGACGAACCAGGCCGTCAACAACAACCAGGGCTCGTCGATCCAGATCCAGCAGCGCAACGTGGGCAATCCGGACCTGAAGCCGGAAGTCGCCCGCAACAATTCGTTCGGCATCGTGCTCTCGCAGCCCGGCTGGGCGCGCGGCTTCAACCTGTCGGTCGATTACTACGACATCAAGGTCAAGAACGTGATCAACTCGCTGGGTCCCCAGCAGGAGGTCGACCTGTGCTACGCGGGCTACCAGAACGTGTGCGGCGCCGTGTCGATCAACGGCCCGGCCGGTACGAACTACGTGCTCGCGCAGAGTTTCAACTTCGCGTCGCTGCACACGCGCGGCGTGGACATCGAGACGGCGTACCGCACGAACCTGCGCGACTACGGGCTCCCGGGCACGTTCACGCTGCGCGGCATGGCCACCCGGACGATCCACTCGGTGTCCGACCCGGGTGTGCCGGGCACGACGCCGAGCGAAGGCGCCGGCAACATGGCCGGCAGCACGCCGAAATGGAAGGCGCTCGTGACCCAGTCGTGGGAGAACGGCAAGCTGGGACTCAGCCTGACGGAGCGCTGGGTCAGCGCCGGTGTGTTCAGCAATGAATACATCGAGTGCCAGACCAACTGCCCGCTGCCGACGGCCGCGCATCCGACCATCTACGACAACCATCTCCCGGGCGCGACCTACATCGACTTCGGCGCCACGTACACCTTCGCGAAGGACTCGATGTTGTACTTCAAGATCGACAACCTGGCCGACCGCGGGCCGGTGCTCGTGCCGCAGACGAATCTCAGTATCGGCATCAATCCCGCCCTGTATGACGTGATCGGCCGCACGTACCGGGCAGGGGTACGCATGGCCTTCTGACGGCATTCACCGTCGCTGCCGCAGCCGCGGGAGCGACGGTGATCCAATGCAATAAATGTTGCGCATAAAGAACATATTTCCGATTTTTGTGCTTTCCCACTATTTTGCGAGGTGATATTTGGATAGATTGTAAATGTCGAGGAGGAGACAACCATGCGGCATCTTACGATCAAACAGACATTCATCACCCTGCTGGCCCTGACCCTGCTCATGGCCGGCCTCATGCTCGCCGCGCTCCAACGCGTGTCGGGCGCGCAAAGCCGCGCGACGGAGGCGAGCGATACGCGCTACCGGTCCTATCTGCTGGCCGACGAACTGCGCCAGAGTTCCGACGACCTCACGCGCCTGGCACGCACGTACGTCGTCACGGGCGACAGCCGCTACGAACAGCAATACCAGGACATCCTCGCCATCCGCAACGGCACGAAACCGCGGCCCGACCACTACGAGCGCATCTACTGGGACCTCGTGGCGGGCGGTGTCGCCGTGCCGCCGGCGAGCAGCCAGACCGTCCCGCTGCAGGAACTGATGCGCAAGGCCGGCTTCAGCGAGCAGGAATTCGCCAAGCTGAAGGAAGCGCAGGACGTGTCCGACGCGCTGGTGAGAACGGAAGTCGCCGCGATGAACGCCGTGAAGGGCCTGTTCGACGACGGCCGCGGCGGATTTACACGCAAGGACGAGCCGAATCCCGAATTCGCCCGGGCGATCATGCACGACGCCGCGTACCACCGGAACAAGGCGCGCATCATGGTGCCGCTGAACGACTTCCTGCGCCTGCTGGACGAGCGTACCGGCGCCGCCGTCGCCGACGCCCACGAGGCCACCGGTGCCGCGACGACCGCCGCCATCGCGCTGATCGTGCTGTCGCTCGTGTCGACGACCGCCGCGCTGTACCTGGTCTACCGCTACATCATGCGCGGCCTGAACAAGGCCGTCGACGCGGCCGACCGGATCGCCGCCGGCGACCTGTCGGGCGAGGTCGCCGTCGAATTCGACGACGAGGTGGGCCGCCTGATGAAGGCCATCGCCACCATCAACGGCAACCTGCACGACATGCTGGCCAGGATTCGCACGAGCACGGAGAACATGGCGACGGCAACGGACGAAATCGCGACGGGCAACGCCGACCTGTCGGCCCGCACGGAGGCGCAGGCCGGGTCGCTGGAGGAGAGTGCGAGCGCGATGGAAACGCTGACCGGCACCGTCCAGCGCAACGCGGCCAATGCGCAGAGCGCCCACGAACTGGCCGCGCGCGCATCGACCGTGGCCGGCAAGGGCGGCGACGTGATGGTGCAGGTGGTGTCGACGATGGGCGACATCAAGGATGGCTCGGCGCGCATCGCCGACATCATCGGCGTGATCGACAGCATCGCCTTCCAGACGAACATCCTCGCGCTGAACGCGGCCGTGGAAGCGGCGAGGGCCGGCGAACAGGGCCGCGGCTTCGCGGTGGTGGCGGCGGAGGTGCGCGCGCTGGCCCAGCGCAGCGCCGGCGCGGCGAAGGAGATCAAGGACCTGATCAACGCGTCGGTGCACAGCGTGGAGACGGGCAGCCGCCTCGTCGACGAAGCGGGCAGCACGATGGACGAGATCATGGATGCGATCCGCCAGGTGTCCGGCATCCTCGGCGACATCGCCCGCGCCAGCGCGGAACAGGGTCACGGCATCGCGGAAGTGAGCAGCGCCGTGCACCAGATGGACGGCATCACGCAGCAGAACGCGGCGCTCGTCGAAGAGGCCGCGGCGGCGGCCGAAAGCCTGAAGGAACAGGCGCAGGCGCTGCTGCAGGCCGTGAGCATCTTTACGCTGGAACGGACGCCCGTCCGGCCGGCGCCGGCCGGCAAGCCGCGCCGCAGCGCGCAGGTGGTGGCGCTGCAGTACCGCTGATCAGGTACGCGGCTGGTCCTGCAGCCGCTGCTGCGCTTCCCGCAGCCGTTCGCGGCTGTTCGAGAGGTGGGTGCGCATCGCGGCGCGGGCCGCTTCGGGGTCGCGGCGCAGGATCGCTTTATAGATGTCCTCGTGCTCGCGGTTCACGCGCTCGAGGTAGTCGGCCGGCTTGTCTTCGCCGAGGCCGGGGGTGTTGAGGCGGGCGCGCGGGATGATCGCGCTGCCCAGCTGGCCGAGCAGCTCGACGAAATAGCGGTTGTCCGTCGCTTCCGCGATGAGCTGGTGGAAGCGCACGTCGGCCTCGACGGACGTGCGGCCGTTCTCGAGCGCGCGCTGCATCTCGCCCAGCGCCTGGCCCATCTGCGCCACCTGTTCCTCCGTGCGGCGCGACGCGGCCAGCCACGCGGCTTCCGTCTCCATGCTGATGCGCAGTTCGAGGATCGCGAGCACGTCGCGCACCGTCATCACGCTGTCCGTGCCGATGCCGAGCGTCGTCGCCGGCGGCTCCAGCACGAAGGTGCCGATGCCGTGGCGCGTCTGCACGAGCCCCCCCGCCTGCAGCTGCGAGATCGCCTCGCGCACCACCGTGCGGCTCACGCCGTACTCCTCCATGATGGCCGCTTCCGGCGGCAGCTTGTCGCCCGGGTTGAATTCGGAGCGGCGGATGCGCGCGCTCAGTTCTTCCACGACGCCCTGGGCGAGATTGCGGTATTTCTTGCGGGCGGGCAGCAGGGCGGTCGGCGAGTTCATGCGGGCGTTGTATACAGTGGGTCCAGGCTACGATTATAGCCGTGCGGACTCACTTGTCCGACAAGTTTGCAAAAAAACGTGCGACATCGGACGTCAGACGACATCCGGCGTGCCGATGCGCGCAATCGGGCGTGTTACGGCCGGTATTTCGGCCCGTTGTGCAGGAACACGCCGCCCTGGTAGAACGTGGCGATGTCGTCCGCCGGCGGATACTGGACCTCTTCGGGCAGCTTGTGCGCGAACTGCTGCGAGCTGTCCTTCGGCTTGTAGCGCAGGAAGGACGCGTGACGGTCGTCCCACCAGCGGCCCTCGTTGTTCGAAATGCCGAACGTGATGGTGTGGCCCACGCGCGGCGTCGTCAGCGAGCGGTGCAGCAGCTGGATCAGGTCGTCGAGGGACAGCCACGTGACCAGCTGGCGGTAATTCGTCGCCTCCGGCCAGCAATAGCCGATGCGGATGCACACGGTCTCCACGCCGAAACGGTCCCAGTAATAGCGCGACAGCGTCTCGCCGAACACTTTCGACACGCCGTAATAGCCGTCCGCGCGCGGCGGCATCGTGGCGTCGACGAGGTCCGTCGTCTTGTACATGCCCATCGTGTGGTTCGTGCTGGCGAAGACGACGCGGCGGATGCCCAGCTTGTGCACGGCCTCGTACAGGTTGACCATGCCGAGGATGTTGGCCTGCATGATCGGCGCCCATTCTTCTTCGGTGGAGATGCCGCCGAAGTGCAGGATGGCGTCGACGCCTTCGCACATGCGCATGACGGCGTCGCGGTCGCCCAGGTCGCACAGCACGATCTCTTCGTGCGGCGCGGCGGGGCCGAAGTCGGCCACGTCGGACAGGCGCACGATGTCGGCGAATTCGTGCAGGCGCTCGCGCAGGCGGCGGCCCAGGTTGCCGGCGGCGCCGGTGAACAGGATGCGTTTGAATGGTTTCGTCATTTGTTGTCGTCGATACGGGAAGGGAAAAGCGGCACGGGGGCAAGCCCCGCGTGCCGCAATGCTAACAGCGTTCGCGTCCCGTTGGCCAGTGGGCGCGCCGAATCACGCGCGCCGGCGCCGCGCCAGCCCGAGCAGCGCGAGGCCCGTCACGCACAGCGCCGGGGCCGGCGCCTCGGGCAGGCGCACGTCGTCCGTGTGCGTCACGACGGGGTCCTGGCCGGGCAGGGTGGCGAACACGATCGCGTCGCCGGCCGCCCGCAGGAAGTTCAGGTCGCGATCCAGCAGCGCGACTTCGAGTGTGTTCCCCGCACCGGGCTGCGGATCGACGTCCAGCCGGACGTCGAACACGATGTGGCCCCCGAAGCGCGTCCACTGCCCGAACTCGTTCCAGCCTTCGGCATTGCCCAGCACGACGCCGGACGTGCCGGAACCGCCCACGTCGCCGAGGAAGATCGGCGCGCCGCCGCCGTCGTCGGCGATGCCGGAGAAGCCCGTCAGCGTCGCGTGGATGGGGCTGGCCGCCGCCTGGCCGAGGATCAGGAAGTCGAGGTAGCCGGACTGGCCCGCGTACGCCTGCGTGTCGACGACGACGTGATAGCTCGGCCCGGCGCAGGCCGTGGCGCACGCGAACAGCAGGGCAAGGACGCCGGACAGGCGCTTCATGGCTGCCCCGCGAACAGGCGCGGCGTGTAGCCGATGGCCACGCGGGCCGGATTCGTAAACACGAGCGGGAACGTCACCGTCTGGCCCGGCGCGAGACGCGTCGCGCTCGACGTGAGCGTGGGCGCGCCGCCCTGGCTGCCGCTGCGGTTCGCCAGCACGACGCCGCCGGACAGCGTGTCGAGCCGCAGCATCAGCACCCCGTCATACGTCGTCGTCGACTGGTTCGTGAAGCTGATCGTACCGCTCATCTGCTGCGTCGTGCGGTTCAGCGTGAGGCCGGACTGCGTCACCTTCATGGCCGGGCCGGCGTCGGTGAACAGCGCGACGGGCGCGCCGCCTTCGAACGCGCCCAGGTCCGGTGCGGCGCCCGAATAGGGCAGTCCCACGTTCACGCCCTTGTCCAGCAGGTCGCTGCCGGCCGCAAGCCGCAGGTGCGGCAGCTGGGGCAGGCTGCCGTCCGGCAGGCGCGGCGCGTCCCAGCCGTCCAGCGACGTGCCCTGGAAGTCCGCGCTCGTGACGGATACGTTCGCGAGGTTCCAGCTGTTGCTGGCGACGTCCGCGCCGGCCACGTTCGATACCAGCGTGCCCTGCCACGCGAGGTTGTTGCGCAGGATGCCCAGCGCGACGGCGGCGCCGGAGGCATCGACGCCCAGCATGTTGAAGTCCGGGCGGTTGTTCACGCTCGTGTTGTTGTAGAAGTAGCTCGCGGCGGGATGGTGGTTCGCATAGAAGCCGGACGCCTTGTTGTTGAACGCGACGTTGAAGCGCGCGATGTGCTGCGGCGCATTCGCCTGGTACGCGCCGCCGAAGCCGCCGACCTTGAAGCCGTTGCCGTTCCCCGCCGGGACCGAGGTCGTCGTGCCCGGATAATAGCCGTGCCGCCAGGCCCACGAGTTTTCCACGGTGACGACGGAACCGGCGTTGATGAAGTCGTAGCCGTCGTCCGTGTTCGCCCATGCGCGGCAGCCGCGCAGCACGTTGCCGGGCTGGTTGGCGCCGATGTGCACGCCGAAGCCGTCCGCGTTCTGGCCCGCGCCGCTCTTGCTGTACGGGTCGTAGTTGTGGTGCGAATCCACGTTCAGCACGAGGTTGTTGCTGCCCTTCGCGATGAACATGCCGGGACCCATGTGGTGGTGCGTATTGATCGCCTCGAACGTGTTGTTGCTGCCGCTGTTCCACACGCCCCACGACTCGTTGTTCAACAGATTGCCCGGCTGCTGCGGCGCCCCCGTCACTTCCAGGCCTTTCAGGTGGATCCAGCTGCCCGTCACGTTGAATCCCTTCACGCGGCAGTTGTCCTTCATCTGCGAGAAGTCGAACACGGGCGTCTCGCCGGGGTACGCCCAGTAGCGGATCGCCTTGCCCGACTGGCCGCTCTTGTTCAGCGTGATCACGTTGACGGTGTCCGTCATGCTGGCGCACTGGTTCAGGCCACCGTGGAACACGTAGGCGCCGCCGCGGAAGTACACGGTGTCGCCGGCCACGGCCACCGACTGGGCCTTTGCGAACGTCGCCCACGGTGCCGCCTGCGTGCCCGCGGCGGCGTCGCTACCGGCCGGTGCCACGTAATACGTCGCCGCCGCTGCCCCGCCTGCGCCGCACAGGATCGCCAGCGCGAACGTGCCGCGTGCGAGGTGCTGCCGTGTTGATCTCATATCGCCTCCTTGATCGCTGTTGTTGTTGGACCGTCATTACCTGCTCAATCGGATGGAGCGTCAATCGGGGTGCGGCGAATGCTCAGCATGTTGAGTAATTGGCCCGGCCGCGAAAAGGTCGAATGCTGGACTGCTAATATTTCAGTGACCTCCTGCCTCGACCTGGACCTCCATGAATCCACGACTCGCCCTGATGTTGGCGCTTGCCGCTGCGTTGCCCGCGCACGCCGAGCGCGCCCTGTACGACTTCAATCCCGGCTGGAAGCTGGCAGTCGGCGACCCGGCCGACGCAGCCCGTCCCGGCTTCGACGACAGCGGCTGGAAGGCCATCAGCCTGCCGCGCGCGTGGAACGAGGACGACGCCTTCCGCAAGGACATCGCCGACCTGTCGACGGGCATCGCCTGGTATCGCAAGCATTTCAGGGTGCCCGGCCTGAAGCCCGGCCAGAAGGTGTTCCTCGAATTCGAGGGGGCGCGCCAGGCGGCCGAGGTGTACGTCAACGGCCGGCGCGTGGCGCTGCACGAGAACGGCATCAATGCGTTCGGCGTCGAGATCTCGGGCGCGCTCGTCGACGGCGACAACGTCGTGGCCGTCCGCACGGACAACCGCTGGGATTACCGCGAGCAGGCGACGGGCCAGCGTTTCCAGTGGAACGACAGGAATTTTTTTGCGAACTACGGCGGCCTGCCGAAGAACGTGCGGCTGCACGTGACGGAACCCGTGTACCAGACGCTCCCGCTGTACGCGAGCCTCGGCACCACGGGGGTGTACGTGTATGCGCGCGACTTCGACATCCCGCGCCGCAAGGCCACCATCACGGCCGAATCGCAGGTGCGCAACGATTCCACCCAGCCGCACAGGGTCGCCTACGAGGTCGAGCTGCGCGACAGGGACGGCAAGCGGGTCGCGGGCTTCGGTGCGCCCGCGCGGACGATCGCGCCCGGCGCCACCGTCACGCTGAAGGCAGGCGCGCCCGTCGCGGGCCTGAACTTCTGGAGCTGGGGCTACGGCTATCTGTACGACGTCGTGACGACGCTGAAGGTCGACGGCAAGCCCCTCGATACCGTCACGACCCGCACGGGCTTTCGCAAGACGGCCTTCCGCGACGGGATGATCGCATTGAACGACCGCGTGATCCAGGTGCACGGCTATGCGCAGCGCACGACGAACGAATGGCCCGCGGTGGGCAGCGCCGTGCCCCCGTGGCTGTCCGATTACAGTAACGGCCTCGCGCTGGCCAGCAATGCGAACCTGATCCGCTGGATGCACGTGACGCCGTGGAAGCAGGACGTGGAATCGCTCGACCGCCTGGGCCTGATGGAAGCCATGCCCGCCGGCGATTCCGAAGCGGACGTCAAGGACCGCCGCTGGGAGCAGCGCCTCGACGTCATGCGCGACGCCATCGTCTACAACCGCAACAATCCCAGCATCGTGTTCTACGAGAGCGGCAACAAGGGCGTCAGCGCGGACCATATGCGCGCGATGAAGGCGCTGCGCGACGAATTCGACCCGTACGGCGGCCGCGCAGCCGGCAGCCGCGAGATGCTGAGCCGGGAGCTGCAGCACATCGCCGAATACGGCGGCGAAATGCTGTACATAAACAAGAGCGCGGGCATGCCGATGTGGGCGATGGAGTATTCGCGCGACGAGGCATTGCGCAAGTACTGGGATGAACTGAGCCCGCCCTACCACAGGGACGGCGACGGCCCGCCGCACAAGGGCCAGGATGCGAGCGTCTACAACCGCAACCAGGACAGCTTCGCCATCGAGGACGTTTTGCGCTGGTACGACTACTGGCGCGAGCGTCCCGGCACCGGCACGCGCGTGTCGAGCGGCGGCGTGAACATCGTGTTTTCCGACTCGAACACGCACCACCGCGGCGCCGAGAATTATCGCCGCAGCGGCGAGGTCGACGCCATGCGCATCCCGAAGGATGCGTTCTACGCTCACCAGGTCATGTGGGACGGCTGGGTCGACGTGGCGCATCCGCGCGCCCATATCGTCGGGCACTGGAACTACCCGGCGGGCACCGTCAAGCCGGTCACCGTCGTCTCCAGTGCGGACAGCGTAAAACTGTTCCTGAACGGGAAGGAGGTCGGCCCCGCGCGGCAGGGCGCGCGCTTCCTGTTCACGTTCGAGCAGGTGGCGTGGGCGCCGGGCGAACTGAAAGCGGTCGGGTACGACGCGCACGGCAAACCCGTGTGCGAGACGGCGCTGGCCACCGCCGGCGCGCCGGCCGCACTGAAACTGACGCCCATCGTCTCGCCGCAGGGCCTGCGCGCGGACGGCGCCGACATGGCGCTCGTACAGGTGGAGGTCGTGGACGCCGCCGGCCGCCGCCATCCGCTCGCACTGGACATGGTCGACTTCGACGTGCAGGGACCTGCCGAATGGCGCGGCGGGATCGCGCAGGGACCGGACAATTACATCCTTGCGCGCTCACTGCCGGTGGAGGGCGGCGTGAATCGCGTGCTGTTGCGGACGACGCCGCAGCCTGGCCGCATCGTCGTCCGAGCCCGCGCGCAGGGCCTGGCGCCGGCCGAAGTGGTGCTCGAGTCGAAGTCCGTGACCTTGAAGGATGGCCTCGCGGCGTTGCCGCCCGCGCCGCCGGACCATCTGGACCGCGGACCGACGCCCGCCACGCCATCGTTCACGGTGTCGCGCGTGGCCGTGCCGGTGACCGCCAGCGATGCGCCGGACGGGAACAAGTCGTTCGACGACGACGAGACGACGGCGTGGACGAGCCAGGCCGGCGCCGCGCCCGCGATCACGTACACGCTGGCACGGCCGGCGCGGCTGGCCGAGGTCGTACTGAAGCTGACGGGCTGGCGCGACCGCAGCTATCCGCTCGAGGTCTACGTGGATGGCCAGGAGGCGTGGAGCGGCCTGACGCCGAAGAGCCTGGGCTACGTGACGCTGCCGCTGAAGCCCGTGCGGGGCCGGTCGGTGCGCATCGTCCTGGCCGGGCAGGCGGAAGAGGGCGGCGGCATCAGGCTGACGGAGGTCGCCAACCAGGCGAATACGGCGACGGGCACGAAGGGCGTGTCGACGTCGGCCCTGTCCATCGTCGAAGCGGAATTCTACGAAAGGCCCTGAGCGGTGAGCGCCATCGACGTCCCGTTCCGCCTAGACCGCTCGCGCAACGCGACCGTGCAGGTGTTCGAGCACCTGCGGGCGCAGATCGTGAGCCTCGTCCTGAAACCCGGCGCCGTGCTGGCGCGGCCGGCGCTGTGCGACTACTTCCAGCTGTCGCAGAGCCCCATCCGCGAGGCGCTGCTGCGGCTGGAGGAAGAGCGCCTCGTCGACATCTATCCGCAGCACCAGACCCGCGTGCGGCCCATCGACCTCGCGGCCGCGCGCCAGGCGCATTTCTTCCGCCTGTCGGTGGAGCTGGAGATCGCATGGGTGCTGGCCCGCCAGCCGCGCCCGGACCTGGGCAAGGCGCTGCAGGACCTCGTCGCGCGCCAGCGTGGCTGCCTGGAGGCGGGTGACCTGGACAACTTCACGCGCATCGACATGCATTTCCACATGCGCATGTATGAAGCGTCCGAGCTGCCCGACCTGTGGGGCATGATGCGCCGGTGCAGCGGCAACCTCGACCGGCTGCGCCGCCTGCACCTGCCGCTCAACGGCAAGGCCTTGTCGATCCTGCAGCAGCACGGCCAGATCGCGCGTTGCATCGGGCAGGGCGACGCGACCGGCGCGCGGCGCGCCGTACGCCAGCACCTGTCCGGCACGCTGCAGGCGCTGGACGTGCTGCGCACGCGCTTTCCCGACCTGCTGCTGCCGGCGGGTTACGAACCGGCTTGAGCGCGCGGCGGGTGCAGCACGTCGTCCGCGCGCCTGCGTTCATCGGCGGTCAGCGTGGGCGCGAGCGCCTCCAGCGCGGCCGTCGCGCCTTCGTGGCCGGCCTGGCGCGCCAGGTCGAGCATGACGTACGCCGTCACCGGGTCCTTTGGACCGCCTTCGCCGCGCGCGGCCATCACGCCCAGGTTGAACATGGCGTCCGGCTGGCCCTGGCGCGCGGCGGCATCGAACCAGCGGCGCGCGGTGGCGAGGTCCTCGCCGACGACCTCGCCGCTGTAGAAATAGGTGCCGAGGGCGAACCGGGCATCGCGGTCGCCCTTCAGTGCCGCCTCCTTGTAATACACGATGGCCTGCGCGGGATTGGCCGGCACGCCTTCACCCAGGTCGTGCATCCGCCCGGCCGCGAACAGGGCGGCCGGGATGCCGGCGCGCGCCGCGGCCTCGAAGTACGCGCCCGCCCGTTTCAGGTCGCGCGGCGCGCCGTCGCCCGTGTAGTACGCGCGCCCCAACAGGAATTGGGCCGGGGCGTAGCCGTAGCCGGCCGCCTTCTCGTACCAGGCGCGCGCCTTCTCCGCGTCGCGCGCCACGCCGATGGGGCGGTCGTAGATGCGCGCCAGCATGAAGGCGGCGTCGATGCGCGGCGCGAGCAGGTCGGAGCGGGCGGGATCGTACGGCTTGTGGTCTACCTGTTCCAGCCACGCGACGGCCTGTGCGGAATCCTTCGCGGTCCCGAGTCCGTACAGGTGCATCCGCGCCAGCATCAGCGCCGCGTCGTCGTAGCCGATCTTCTTCCACCCCGTGGAGAATAGCTCGAGTGCGCGCGCGTAATCCTTGTTGTCGAAGGCTTCGTAGCCCAGCGCGAGTGTCTTGTCGTTGCGGAGAATACGGTTGCGGCCGGCCGCGAAGCGCCAGTCGGCGCCGCGGCAGCCCGTAGCCCGCGCGTTGGCGGACGGCATGTTCGACACGTCGCCCCCCGGCGCCAGGTCGGACGCGCGCGGGATGTCGTTCGACAGGCTGTCGTCCAGGCCGAAGTCGCGCATGTACGCGATCGTGACCGGATCGTATGCGGGGTTGTGCGGGTCCATGAATGCACACGACGACGCGGAGCGGCCATTCAGGATGCGGTCCTTCGCGGCATTGATCGCATGGCGATCGCCGGCCTGCGCGCGCGCGCCGTTCACGACCACTGCGTCCGTCTGGGCATGGACGCCCGACGCCAGCAGGACGGACAGCAGGGCAGGGATGATGTGCGGTTTCATCGTGTCTCCTCGTTGTGCCGCCAAGGATAGCGCAGGGTGCGCGGACGAATCGCTCACGGGATTGAGCGATTCGTCCGTTCGGGCATGCGAGAGACGCGTTGCGATAACCAACGATGTGCCAAGCGCGCGAATCCGCGGCAAAAAGGAATCGCAATCGCGGCGATGAGCGGTTGGTGTGGTCGTTTGCGCACACGCTTCGCTCACGTCGATGAGTATTTCTTGCTGATATATCACGGCGGGTGCGTGCAACCCTACACTGTTTTCAAGCCGATCCGGACAAAAACAGACCGCCCAGCGGTCCACCAAGGAGACAGAAAAATGCACGACATCCGACAGGTCATCCGCCCCACGCGCCTCGCCTACGCCGTCTCGCTGGCGGTCGCATCGCTGATCGCCAGCCAGGCCGCCTGCGCGCAGGACAATCCGCCGCCGCAGGACGCGACAAATACGCAGGCGTCGGCCAGCGGCGCGGGCGACGCCGCCGGCACCGCCGCGCCGCAGGGCAGTCACGAGGTCGCGAGCGGCATCGCGACGGTCGTCGTCTCGACGCGCAAGTCGCAGCAATCGTCGATCGCCCGCAAGAAGAACGCGGCCACTGCGCTCGATTCCATCGTCGCCGAGGACGTCGGCTCGCTGCCGGACCGGAACATCGGCGAGGCGATCTCGCGCATGGCCGGCGTGGCGCTCGACCGCGGCGACTTCGGCGAGGGCGTCAGTGTCGCCGTGCGTGGCAACGGCCCGGACCTGACGCGCGTGGAGATCGACGGCATGGCCGTGCAGTCCGCAAACACGGGCGGGCCAGGCTCCACCGGCCGCGGCAACGAGTTCCGCCAGCTGTCCGCGGACCTGATCAAGAGCGTGGACGTGGTCAAGGGCTCGACGGCCGACATGGTCGAAGGTTCGCTCGGCGGCGGCATCATCATCAAGACGCGCACGGGCCTGGACTTCAAGGAGCCGTTCGCCTCCGTGCGCGTGGCCGGCACGACCAATAACCTGAGCAAGAAGTGGGAGCCGGACACCAACGTCATCCTGTCGCGCAAGTTCATGGACGACCGCCTGGGCGTGATCCTGAACGCGTCGAAGTCGACGACGGCCAACGAGCAGCACCAGATGCAGGTCGCGACCAGCGCGAACACGGGGTATGCGCGTGCGATCGACTTCGACAACTCGCCGGAGAAGACCTTCACATACAACCCGTCCACGCTGAACATGGCCGATACGGCGTCGACCACGCCGGCCGGGACGACGGTTGGTGCGGTCGGCGTTTATCCGTACACGAGCGGCACCGGCAACTACATGACGGCCACGCCGTACGAGATCCTGACCAGGTCGGCCGCGGCCAAGACCAAGGCCGAGTGCTACGCGGCCTTCCCGCAGATCACCACCGCCGACGCGGCGCTGAAGAACCTCAGCGCGACCAACCGCAACAATGCGGTGAACGCGCGCCAGAACGAGTTGATCAGCTGCCTGAACCAGTGGAACGACTACACGCCCTCGCTCATCCGCAACAAGGTGCAGACGGAGGTCGACAAGCGCCAGAACCTCGACCTGCGCGGCGACTTCAAGGTCAACCGCGAGCTGACCGTCTACCTGAAGGGCAGCTATTCGAAGCGCGACACGACGAACAACACGTCGTACCTCAGCCTGGGTGGCATGAACACCAACCTGCCCAAGACGTTCGTCGACACGAACGGCGTGCGCGCCGTCGCCCCCGGCGCGACCGGCTACTACCTGTACCCGACCACGGCCAGCTACCTGGCCAACAACCCGGCCGTCCAGGGCGCCGTCACGAACATCGATCCGTCCACCGTCACCGTGGACGCCAGCCACCACGTGACGAGCTTCGGCATCAGCGACGGCAGCGGGACCGTCGACCAGATCTACCAGAAGAGCAAGACCGTCACCAAGTACTTCCAGACGGGCGGCGAGTGGCGGCGCGACGGCCTGACGGCGGAGTGGCTGGTCGGCGACGCGAAGTCGACGTACACGAGCGAACAGTTCCGCACCACGTTCAGCACCAACTATGGCGCCGCCCAGCTGTCGGTACAGCCGACGGGCCTGTGGGCCTACAACTTCCCGTCCGGGTCGAACTTCAACCTGTACAACCCGGCCAACTACGTGCAGATGGTGCAGCCGGCGGCGTCGCAGGCCGTCACGGGCGGCGGCGGGAGCATCAACAGCATTCCGGCGTATTCCGTCAACCAGCAGCCGCTGCTGACGTTCTCGCAGCCGCAGCTGACCTACAACCCTGCGGTTGTCGAAACCGAGGAGCGCACGGCCAAGGCCGATCTGACGTGGGCAACCCCGGAGTCGATCCCGTTCTTTACCCGCTTCAAGACCGGCTTCAACTTCCGCGACACGCGCTACAAGCTGCCCGGTAACTACGGCAACGGCTACCAGGCAAGCACCGACCCGAACGTCTGGGTGCAGCCGTCCATCGTGCGCAGCTCGCTCGTCGGTTGCCAGGACACGGCGGGCTCGCTGGGCGCGGGCGGCAACAAGTGCCAGTACGGCTTCGTGCCGGGCAATGCCTACAACCGCCTGGGCTCGGGTACGGTGTACGTGACGCCGCAGCAGTTCCAGGACATCGTCGGCAAGTCGATCGCGGGGAACATCAGCCAGAGTTCGTTCTTCAGCGGCGCCAACGGCCAGTTCGGCAGCGCCCTCACCAACTGGCCGAACATCGACGTGCAGAAGGTGTTCCAGCTGTCCGGCGTGCCGAACGCGAACCTGAACTGCATCTATTCCTGCGTGGGCTCGGACGGCAAGACGTATGATCAACCGATCGCGCGCATGAGCGAGCGCTCGGAGGCGGTCTACGTCATGGGCGACTTCCACGTCGACCACATCCCGTTCACCACCCGTTCGTTGCCGTTCGGCTGGGACCTGGAAGGCAACCTGGGCTACCGCTACATCCGCACCAAGGTGCACGGCATCGGCCAGATGTCGTTCCAGTCGATCACGAAGAACGCGAACTTCGATCCGGCCAATCCGGGCGCGGCGGCCGGCATCAACGACGTCACGGTGACGACCAACACCGCGGTCGACGCAACCACCCACGACTTCCTGCCGATCTATAACCTGGCGCTGTGGGTCGTGCCGGACCAGCTCGTGCTGCGCTACAACCGCGCCCGCACCGTGGCACGCCCGCCGGTCACCTACCTGCTGCCGCAGGGCCTGTGCCGCTACGACGAGCGCCTGGCCGACGACGACACCCAGCGTTGCACGTCGAAGATCGGCAACCCGGCCCTGCAGGCGCAGAAGAACCTGAACCAGAACTGGAGTGCGGAATACTACCCGAGCAAGGACACGATGTTCTCGCTGTCTTACTTCAAGCAGCAGGGCGTCATCGGGCCGGCCCTCGTGCAGACCGCCAACGGCACGCTGGGCATGTCGCTGACCGACCCGACCACCGGCCAGGTGCTGTCCAACCTGCCGTTCTCGTTCTCGACCTACCAGAACGGCGTGCCGACCACCCGCACGGGCTGGGAGTTCAACTCGAAGACCGCGTTCACGTTCCTGCCGTGGCGCCTGCGCTACCTGGGCCTTGATGCGAACTACACGAAGCTGGGATCCGTCACGTCCACGCAGAACATCGTCGACCTGCTGACCGGTACGCCCATGCCGCCGCTGCGCGAATCGAAGTTCCAGTACAACTGGGCGCTCTGGTACGACGACGGCCGCCTGATGGCGCGCGTCGCGGTGCAGGGCGTGGCGAGCAGCTTCGCCAACATCGCGGGCTGGACCGGCACCAGCGTGAACAACTACCCGAACGCGAGCGGCAACACCCGTCCACCCGCGTACAACCCGGGTTCGCCGAACTTCAAGGACGCGACGCGCTACGTCGATGCGAAGATCCAGTACCGCATCACGCCGCAGATCGACGTGTTCGTGGAAGGCCGCAACCTGAACAACGCCGCGACCAGCAACAGCCAGGGAGGCTACGTCCCGTTCTCGAACGGCACGCCGAGCATCCTGGACTACAGCTACGCCGGCCGCCGCATCATGGTGGGCGCCGACTTCCGCTTCGGCGGCTGACGCATGAGGAGGCTGCTGGGCGCCGCCGCGCTGGCCTGGGCCGTATCGGCCGGCGCGGCGGACACGATCGACCTTGCCGGCGACTGGCGTTTCGCGCTCGACCGCGAGGACGCAGGCGTCGCCGCGCACTGGGAAAACCGCGCGCTGCCGGACCGCATCCGCATTCCCGGCATCCTGAACGCGCAAGGCTATGGCGACGCCATCACGGCGCAGACGCCCTGGGTGCTGTCGCTGTACGACAAGAACTGGAGCCTGCGCGCGGACTATGCGGCGTTCACGCAGCCGGGCCAGGTGAAAGTGCCGTTCCTGAGCCAGCCGCCACGCCACTACCTGGGCGCCGCGTGGTACCAGCGCGACGTCGAGGTGCCGCCCGCCTGGCGCGGAAAGCGCGTCGTGCTGCACCTGGAGCGGCCCCGCTGGGGTTCCAGCGCGTGGATCGACGACCGCGCGCTGGGCGCCAATGTCTCCCTCGTGGCGCCGCACGACTACGACCTCGGCCCGCTCGCGCCGGGCAAACACCGCGTCACGGTGCGCGTGGATTCGCGCGTGCTGATGGCGTACCGGCCGGACTCGCACAGCATCTCCGATTCGCTCGGCATGAGCTGGAACGGTATCGTCGGCAAGGCCGAGCTGCGAGCGACGTCGCCCGTGTACATCGCCGACGCGCAGGTCTTTCCGGACGTGGCCAGCCGCAGCGTGCGTGTAAGGCTCAAGGTCGGCAATGGCGGGAGCAAGGCCGGGGCAGGGGCGGTCACGGCCAACGGAAAGCGCATTCCCGTGCGCTGGACGGCGGACGGCGGCAGTGCCGAGTTCAGCGTGCAGTATCCGAAGGACGCGCCGACGTGGGACGAGTTCCACCCCGTGCTGCAGAAGCTGAAACTGCGGCTCGCGGGACCAGGTGCCGACGACGCGCGCGACGTGTCGTTCGGCTTCGTGCAGGTGGCGGCGCGCGGCACGGACATCCTCGTCAACGGCCGGCCCGTGTTCCTGCGCGGGACGCACCACGGCGGCGACTTTCCGCTCACCGGCTATCCGCCGACGGACGTCGCGTACTGGAAGAAGATCTTCGCCATCAACAAGGCGTGGGGCATCAACCACGTCCGCTTCCATTCGTTCACGCCGCCGGAAGCGGCATTCCAGGCGGCGGACGAAGTCGGCATCTACCTGCAGCCGGAGCCCGGCATGTGGAACCGGTTCGAGCCCGGTTCGCCCATCGAACAGGCGCTGTACGACGAGACCGAGCGCCTGATCCGCGCTTACGGCAACCACCCGTCGTTCCTGCTTCTCAGCCCCAGCAACGAGCCGTCGGGGCACTGGAAAGAAGTGTTCGCACGGTGGACCGCGCGCTTCCGCGCGGAGGACCCGCGGCGCCTGTACACGAACGGCACGGGCCACACGGAACCCGTCGTGCCGGAGCTCGACAGGGACGTCGATTACCTGGCCGTGCAGCGCATCGGCCCGAAACCGCTGCGCAACAAGACCGGCTGGTTCGGGCGCGACTACGCGGCGTCGCTGGACGGCATCCGCGTGCCCGTCATCGGACACGAGACGGGGCAATGGGTCGCCTATCCCGATTATTCGATCATCGACAGGTTCACGGGCTACCTGCAACCGGGGAATTACGAGATCTTCCGCGAGTCCGCCCGGCGGCACGGGGTCCTGGACCGCAACCGCGACTTCGCGCTGGCGTCCGGCCGCTGGCAGTTGGCCTGCTACAAGGAGGAGATCGAGGCCGCGCTGTGCACGCGCGGCATGAGCGGCTACCAGCTGCTGGACCTGCACGACTATCTCGGCCAGGGCACGGCGCTCGTCGGCGTCCTCGACACGTTCTGGGAATCGAAAGGTTATGCGACGCCGGAGGCGTTCCGGCGCTTCAATGGCGCGACGGTGCCGCTGGCCCGCCTGACGCGCACCGTGCTGACGACGCGCGATGCGTTCGACGTGCCCGTGGAGATCGCGCACTATGGCGCGCAGCCGCTGAACGGCGCGCGGCCCTGGTGGCGCATCGAGGACGACGCCGGGCGCGCCGTGGTCCAGGGACGGTTCGCCACCCGCGCTATCCCGATCGGCAAGAACATCCCGCTGGGACGCGTCGCCGCGGACCTGGCGCAACTGCCGGCGCCCGCGCATTACCGGCTCGTCGTGGGGCTGGACGGCACGGCCATCGCCAACGGCTGGAATTTCTGGCTGTATCCCGCCGAGGTCGACCCGTCCGTTCCCGCCGGCGTGCTCGTGACGCACGCGTGGCCCGAGGCCGAGGCGCGGCTGGCGCAGGGCGGCAGGGTGCTGTACCTGCCGCGCAAGGCGGACCTGGACTGGACGTCGCCGCCGCTCGCGGACGTCCCCGTGTTCTGGAACCGGTTGATGAATCCCGGGTGGTCGCGCATGCTGGGCCTGTGGGTCGACCGCGCGCACCCTGCGCTGGCGGGCTTCCCCACGGCCGACCACATGGACTGGCAGTGGAGCGACCTCGTGGCGGGCGCCCGCGCGTTCAACGTCGAACGCCTGCCGGCCGGACTGCGGCCCATCGTCCAGCCCATCGACGACTGGAACCGCAACTACCGGCTCGGCGCCGTGTTCGAGGCGAAGGTGGGCGCCGGCCGGCTGATGGTGTCGACGTTCGACCTCGAGAACCGGCTGGACGAGCGTCCCGCCGCGCGCCAGCTGCGCCGTTCGCTGCTGGACTACATGGCCGGTCCGCGCTTTGCGCCGGCCGTCGCGGTCGATGCGGCCGCGCTGCGCGCCAGCCTGTTCGACACGCGCGTGATGAAAAAGCTCGGCGCCGTGGCCAGCGGCTGGCCCGATGCGGCGAACGTCGTCGACGGCGATCCGAATACGTATAGCCTCGTCGCGGTGAAGGGCGACGTGCCGCGCCCGCAGCCGGTATTGACGATAGCCTTCGCGCAGCCCGTGTCGTTCGACGGCCTCGTGCTGATGCCGCGCCAGAACCACCGCGATCACGAAGGCGACGTGCGCGAATGGCGCATCGAGGCCAGCGCCGACGGCACGACGTGGCGCGACGTCGCCCGGCCGACACTCCTGTCGACGTTCGATCCGCAGACGGTGCGCTTCGGGCAGACCGTCACGGCGCGCTGGCTGCGGCTGACGTCCCTGTCCGGTTTCGGCACGGACCGCGCCAGCGCGCTGGCCGACGTGGCGGTGCTGTACGCCGGCCCCGCGCTTCAGGAGGAAGCGGGCGAGCTGGAATACAAGCGTTCGCGGTCGACGTCGGCCGACGTCGACGAGGCGGGGATGGACGACAGGCCGCGTCGCCGGACCCGGTGAATTCGTATCGGTCGCGCGAAAAAAATCATTGGTCGGGTGGACGCCACCCGACTATCATCCGATCATCGCCGCCAGCCTGCGTTCTTTTTGGAGCTCCGATGTATCGCTTGACCGTACGCGCCTTGCCGGCGCTTGCCTTGTGCCTCGCCGCCGCGTTCGCGCCGGCCCATGCCGCCGAACCCATGTTCCACAATCCCCTCGTGCTGCAGCGCGCCGACCCGCAGGTGAGCCTGCAGCCGGACGGCTGGTATTACTACACGGCGACCGTGCCGGAATACGACCGCATCGAGATCCGCCGCGCCCGTTCGCTCGACGACCTGGGCGCCGCGCCCGCGAAGATCGTGTGGCGCAAGCACGCGGCCGGCGTGATGGGCGCGCACATCTGGGCGCCGGAAATGCACCGCATCGACGGCAAGTGGTACATCTATTTCACGGCCGGCAGCGTCGAGCATCCTTGGGAGATCCGGTTGTACGCCCTGGAAAACGCGTCCGCCGATCCGTTCGCGGGCGAGTGGGTCGAGCGCGGCCAGATCAAGACGGGCTGGGAATCGTTCTCGCTGGACGCCACCACGTTCGAACACCGCGGCCAGCGCTACCTCGCGTGGACGCAGACGGCGCCGGACGGCAGCAAGGGCACGAACATCTACCTCGCGAAGATGGACACGCCGCTGTCGATCAAGGGTCCCGCCGTGCTGTTGTCGAAGCCCGAGTACGCGTGGGAAAAGGTGAAGGTCCTCGTCGACGAGGGTCCGGCCGTGCTGGTGAGCCACGGCCGCGTGTTCCTCACGTTCTCCGCGAGCGCGACGGATGCCAGCTACTGCCTCGGCATGCTCAGCGCGCCGGCGGACGCGGACCTGCTCGACCCGAAATCCTGGACCAAGCTGCCGGAGCCCGTCTTCAGGAGCAGCGAAAAGAACGGCCAGTGGGGCCCGGGCCACAATTCGTTCACGACGACGCCCGACGGCAAGACCGACGTGCTGGTCTATCACGCGCGCAACTACCGCGAGATCCAGGGCGATTCGCTGCACGACCCGAACCGCCATACGCGCGCGCAGGTCATCCGCTGGCGCGCGGACGGGATGCCGGATTTCGGCGAACCGGTCGCCGACGCCAAGCGGTAATCCAATCGTTGCTTTACCGCCCGGCACACTGGCAATGTGACCGGAAAGTCTGGTATTGTTGTCCTCGTCGCAACAAATTCTTAGGACGGAGGACACGATGAACGGTGCGGGCGGTACGAGTGGAGGAACGGGCCAGTTCTTCCTGGGGCTGGTCCTGATGTGCGGGGGCTTCTACCTGCTGCTCAACAGCGTGGTGGTGAGTTCCAGCTTCGGCCTCGGCACGCGCCTGTTCGGCGTGGGCGGCTACGGCATCACGGGCGGAATCGTCCTCATTCCCCTCGTGATCGGCATCGCCATGATCTTCTACAACGCCCGCAACGTGCTGGGCTGGCTGCTGGCCATCTGCGCGTTCGCGGCACTCGTGTTCGGCGTCATCGCGTCGGTGAACATGTCGCTGCGCACGATGTCGGCCTTTGAACTCATCTGCATCCTCGCGCTGGCCTTCGGCGGCCTGGGCCTGTTCCTGCGCTCCTTGCGCAGCGCAGCCCGCGATGAAGCGGCGACGGCGGCGCCCGAACGCCGCCTGCGTTCCTGATCAGCGGATGCCCGCCTCGGTCTCCTGGCGCAGACGTGCGCGCCAGGCGCCCAGGGCGGACAGCGCGGCATGGAATTTACGTTCGATCAGGTCGGCCTCGACCGGCGTGACGGTGCCGTCGAGCAGGGCGGTCGACACCGCCTCGGCCACGGCGCCCACGTCGCTCATCACGCGGCAGACGGTCTGCGACAGGTCGTCCTGGCGCGCCTGCTCCGGCTGCGGCACGACGAACGCCGCCATCCCGTGGCGCACCAGCAGCGCGTGCAGCGGCAGGTGCGCTTCCTGCACGCCCGCCTTGTGGCAGCACTCGACGATCAGCGACACCTCTTCGAACGACGGATAGTGCGATGCGATCGTGGGCGACAGCTTGTTGCGCAAGACATTGGCGGACATGTCCAGCTCGCGGGCCAGCGCATCGATGCCGCCCGGGTACTTGCGCGCCACCGTGTACAGGGCATCGTGCTGGTTCATGTCGAGGTAACGGCGGGTCATGGTATTCCTTTGCTAATTTTACCGGTGCATGCGACCATCGCGGTCGTTATGCTGATTCTAACTTTCGATCGCTTCCATGACCATGTTGAAGTCTTATAACGTCGCGTTCGTGCTGGCCCTGCTGCTCCCGCTGGCACATGTCGGCGCCGTCGACGCGAAGCCGTCCTCGTCGAGCTCCTTCAAGAGCGGCTTTTCGTCGCAGCGCTCGTCGTCGCCGTCCAGGCCGTCGTACTCGTCGGCGAAGTCGAGCGGCACGAGCTTCGGGTCGTTCAGCCGGCGCTCGGCGCCACCCGACGCCGCGCCGCAGCAGAGTAAATCGTCGGGCGGTTTCGGCTCGTTCGGCCGCGGGTCGGCCGCGCCGCAAAAGTCCGATTCCGCGCTGTCGCAAAAGCTGGACAGGAACACGTCGGAAGCGAACGCGTTGCGCACGCTGGACGCGCGCCGGCAGGCGCAGGCCGATGCGGCACGCGACACGCGGCCGGTGCCTGGGTACGAGCAGGGACGGAGCGCACCGACGTACGCGCCGCCGCCCGTGCAGCAACAGCAGCCGCCGGTCGTCGTGCGGCAGGACAGCGGCCTGGGACACGTGATCGCGGGCGCCATGATCGCGAACGCGTCGCGCGGCGCGCATGCGAACAACAACGGTTATCCGGGCGGGTATGCGGGTGGAACTGCGCCCGCGCCGGCCGGCGGCGGCATGTCGTTCCTCGGCGTGTTCCTGACCCTGTGCATGCTGGCGTTGATCGGGTGGGGCCTGTACTTCGCGTGGCGCCGCCTGCGCCGCGGCCGGGAAGCGAAGAAACCGAATTATTCGTTCGAAAGGAATTGACGAGAATGGCCTGGAAGGATGTCTTCAGCTACGTGCGTGCGGTGGCCGCGAACAAGGGCGTGACGAAGGGAGAGGCGCGCGCGGACGACGACGTGCCGCTGGGCGCGCGCATCGGCAGCGTCGTGCAGATCCAGATGTCGCCGGTCATCCGGGCGCAGACGAACGGCTCGCTGATCGCGATGCCGGCCGCCGCGGACACGCGCATCCTGGCGGTGTCGCAGATCCGCCTGCAGCCCGATACGGAGCTGTACCGCCTGTACCTCGACAAGGGCGACGACGCGGCGGACGAGAAATTCCTGCAGGTGTTCTGCGGCGACGACGGCAAGGTGGCCGAAGTGCTGTACTGCACCCAGCTGGCGCGCGTGATCCCGGAGACGGCCGACGACCAGGATGCCTACACGGGCGTGGCCGGCTACGGCCTCGGCGACGCGGGCTACACGCTGTGGCGCGAACAGCTGGCCGACATGCTGGGGGCGCAGGAACTCGCGACCGTGTTCGGCGAGTCGGACCGCCTCGACTACACCCGTGACGCGGGCCGCCCCGACGCGCAATTCGTCAGCCCGTTCAAGGGCCGCGAGACGCGTATCGACGATGCGGAAGGGCAGCGCGGCCTGCGCCAGGAAATGTATTTCATGCCGTACGTGCGCCAGCTGGCGGATGGCGGCCGCGAATATTTATTGATCACGACGGAGATCGTGGAAAGCGTCGATGGCGATGCGAACAAGCGCGGGATCCATGTCGACTTCGTCATCGGCATCCCGATGGAACAAGAGCGCATCGTCATCCAATAACCGTATGAACCGTTTTCTTCACCGCAGAAAGGAACAACAATGAGCAACGCTAGTGGATGGGGCCTGACCGCACGACTGGTCACGAAGCATTTCGGCGCACTGGGCAACCGCATCGCCGAAGTCATCGCCAACTTCGACCCCGAAACCGCGACCGAGGCCGACCGCGACCGCCTGGTCGCCACCCTGCGCGAGACGGCGCAGTTGCTGGCAACGTCGCGCGCGTCGTTCGACAAGGAGCGTGGCGACGTGGTGAACCTGCAGAACCTGATCGCCAACGACGAACGCGCCGCCGAGAAGCTGGCCGAGCGCCTCGCGGCCGGCACGATCTCGGAAGCGACCGTGACGATGTTCTGCGACGAGCTGGAAGCGAACAAGGCGCGCCTGCCGCAGGAAATCCAGGAAGAGGCGGATGCGAAGGCCTACATGGACGAGCTGCAGAAGATCGTCGATGCGCTCTCGACGCAGCTGGCCGAATTCGACGCCCAGGCCAAGAAAGCGATGCAGGCGCTGGCCTCCGCCAAGGCGCAGAAGGAGCTGCAGGAACTGCGCATCGAGCGCCAGGAACAGCTGAACGGCCTCACGAGCATGCGCGGCAATTCGACGGCGCTGTCCGCGCTGACCCGCCGCGCCCAGGCCGTGACGAACGAAGCGTCGGGCCTGCGCATCGTCGCCGACATCGGCCAGAAGCCGCTGGACCAGCAGGCGGAACTGGATGCGATCCGCAAGTCCGTCAGCCAGCCGGAGACGGCCGGCGAGAGCGCGCTGGAACGCCTCAAGCGCCTGTCGGGCAAGACGGCGGCTTGAGGATCTGATCCCTGTCAGTCGTTCGGCTGGCCGGGCTTCACTGCAACCTGCTTGATCGACCCATCGGCGCCGTATTCCAGCGGCGCGATGGCGATCGAGCGGCGGTAGCCGCCACCGCCCGGCAGCAGGGCGTCGTGGTAGAACACCCAGCTCTTGCCGCCGTGTTCCAGGATGGCCTGGTGGTTCGTCGAGATCTTCAGGTAGTCGATCATGACGCCGCGGTACGTGAAGGGGCCCATCGGCGAGCTGGCCGTCGCGTACAGGATCTGGCCGGGCCAGCCGGACGAGAACGTGAAGTAGTACACGCCGTTATGCTCGTGCATGAACGGCGCTTCGCCGTACTTTTTCTTCGAGTCGGATGCAGGCAGGCCGTCGATCTTCACGATGCGGATCGGGCCGTCCAGCGAGATCATGTCGGGCTTCAGCTTGACGACCTTCGGCACGCGCGTGCCGAAGTACATGTATGCCTGGCCGTCCTTGTCGATGAAGACGGCCGGATCGATCGGCTCGTCGCCCGCGTTCACGTCGCGCTCCCGGTCGACGAGCGGATCCTTGCGCGCATCGACGAAGCCGCCGTCCGGACGGTCCGATACGGCCACGCCGATCTTGTCGCCGCCGACGGGCGCATAGAAGTAATACTTGCCGTTGCGGTAGGCCGCTTCCGGCGCCCATGCCTTCGCGTCGGGCCGCGCCCATTTGAATACGGTGACGGCGAGCGGCACGCCGGCGTCGCGCCACGTTTTCATGTCGGGCGACGTGTACAGGCGCCACGTGACGGAATCCCAGTATTTGCCGGTGTTCGACGCGTCGTCCGTCGCGTACAGGTAGAACTTGTCACCCTTCGCGTCCGGGAAATAGTGCGGCGACGGGTCCGCGTTGAAGCGGGAAGCGATGGGCCGGCCCGTCTCCGGCGCGGCCGCGTGGGCGGCCAGCGCGAGCGACAGGGCGGGAACGAGAACGGCGAAGAAACGGCGTGGCATCTGCATGGCGGCGTCTTGGTCGAAATATGAACGAGCACGAATGCTAGCACAGGTTGGGAGTGGATGATATCGATAACTAAATTTTCCCGCGCTGCGCGAAATCGTTCGACAGGACGAGGAAAATCGCACCGCCGAAAATCCACACGTCGGCGACGTTGAACGAATACGGGTTGTCGATCGCGCAGCAGCTCACATTGATGTAGTCGGCCACCGCACCGTAGACAATCCGGTCGTAGGCATTGCCGAGGGCGCCGCCGATGATGGCGCCGCATGCCAGCATCAACGCCCATCCCGACCGCCTGCGTGCCCATGCCATCAGTGCGACCGAGACGATCACGCTGATCGCGACGAGCAGCCAGCGGGCGTCGAAGCCATCCAGGAAGCCGAAATTGACGCCCTTGTTCCAGGCCATCACGAAATTGACGTAAGGAGGCCATGCGGGGATCTTCTGGATCGACGCCAGGTCGAGCCGCTCGACGATCACGATCTTGGAGAGGCGGTCGAGGCCGAAGAAGACGAGCGATGCGAGAGCGATGCGGAGCAGGGGCATGAAGGAAGCCATTCGTTGGGTTCAGGGTGTGATCGGCCCGGGCCCGAACACGTCGTCGAAATCGGCGCCCTGCGTCAGCCGCGCCAGCGACGCGTACAGCGTGCCCGGGGGATGCCGCTCGAGCACTTCCGCCGCCGCACATTTGGCGGCCTGGTAGTTCTGCACGATCTGCCCCCGGTCGCCATGCCAGAAGCGGCGCACGGTGGTCAGTTGCCGCACCTGGCGGATGCGCTGCTCGCCGACGGCGCCGCAATCGATGGCGTAAGGCGCGCGCCGGTCGAGCTGCACGGCGACGCCTTCGTCGAACCACACCGGCAGCTTGACGGTCCGGGTCCAGAAGCCGAGCCGCTGCGCCAGTTCGGCATGGACCAGCTCGTGGGCCGTGACGTCGATGCTGAAGTGTGCCAGATTCAGGACCACCTCGGTGCGCAAAGGCGAGATGAATGCGGTGCCGGGAACGTCATCCGCCAGGCCGAAGCGCACCGCTTCCCGGTCGTCGGCCGCGATGATCGTCGTCGGCCGCGCCACCGGCACGCCGAACGTTCCGGCGATGCGCCCGCGGGCCGCGCGCAGGGCGGTCAAGGCACGCCGGCGCGCCTCGGGCGGCAGGTCGCGCGCGGCGTACACGCCGTCGTCGATCTGCACATAGTCCCCGGCGCCGACGAAGGCGCGGTTCACCCAGGCGGACGAGCACAGCGCGCGGAGGGGAATCGCCAGTGCCGCCGCGAACAACACGAGTTTGACGGATTTTTTCATGGGTCGAGCTGCCTCACCAGCATGTCTTTCGCCACCGCGAGTGCATCGGCCGGTGGCGCCTCGATATCGGGTGTGACCCCCGAACCTTCCCAGTTCGTGTGCGTGATCGGGCTGATGGTGCGGCTGTGCGGGATGGCGGCATAAAAATGGTCGCCGAGGCGATACAACGCGATCGGATGGGCACCGCCCCACGTCCGTTCCCCGATCACGGTGGCGCGTTTCAAGGCTTGCATTGTATACGTGAAGTCTTCGCCGGCGGAGGCCGTACGTGGGCCGGCCAGGATCACGACCGGTTTCTTGCCGCCATAGCGTCTGCCGTCGAGTGCGCCTTCGGTCCAGGTCTGCGTCGTCCGGCCGGAATCGCGCGACCAGATGTCGTTCAGGCGCGTGGGGCGGTCGACGAAATAGCTGATCAGCAGCGCTACCGATTCGGGAGCGCCGCCGCTGTTGTCGCGCACGTCGATGATGAGTGCGTCGGTATCGGACAGCTTGTCCAGCGCGGACGCATACGCTCCCGCCACCGCGGAACGGGGTGGAAATGACGATATCCGCAGATAGCCGATGGCGGGACTCAGGTGGGCGACGCCGTCGACGCCATATGTGTGGCCCCAGGCGGCACCGGAAGTCGCCTTCGGCATGGCATCCAGCTCGACGCCGGGGCGCAACCGCTTCGGGCTGAACTTCACTTTCAAGTGCAGATCGTGGGCCACGGATGCCATGTCCGTCGTGAGCCGCGCGGCAAATTGCTCGCCATCTGCCAGCCCGACGTACGTGCGGTCATGCTGCCGGTGTCGCAGCAACATCGCGATCTGCCTTGCCTTATCGGGGAACACATAGTGCTCGTCGAGCCGGGTGACGAGCGTATCGATCGTATGTGCGCGCGTCGTGGCGTCGACCGACAGGCCGGTCCGGAAGATGTCCGGCAGGGCAACGACGGTGCCGACCAGCCCCAACGACAGCAAGATCAACAGGACGAACAGGTTTCTTTTCAATTCTTTCCTCCTGGCTGAGCAGATTATCGGAAAGCCTGGCCGCGAAATGCGTGGATTGTCACATCCGTTCGGTAACACATTCGACGCCATGCCGTGTTAAGCTCGGCTGATGCATATCGTTCCCAACTCGATCTTCATCATGTTGCTGGCCGCCGCCAGCGGCGGCGCCTCGGCCGCCACACTGTCCGTCGGCCCCGGCAAAACGTTTTCCGCACCCTGCGCCGCCATCGCCGCGGCCCGGGACGGGGACACGATCGAGATCGAGGGCGGCACCGCGTACAAGGGCGACGCCTGCAAGATTGCGCGCAACGGCCTGACGATCCGCGGCGTGAACGGCCGTCCGCTGATCGACGCGGCCGGCAAGGACAGCGGCGGCAAGGGTATCTGGGTCGTTGCCGGCAACGACATCGTCGTCGACAACGTCGAGATGGCCGGCGCCAGGGTAGCGGACCGGAACGGTGCGGCGCTGCGCCTGGAAGGCACCAACTTCACATTGCGTCACAGCTTCCTGCACGATAACGAGAACGGCATTCTCGCCAACCGCAACGAGAACAGCGACATCCTGATCGAATACACCGAGTTCGGGCACAACGGTTCTGGCGAGGGCCAGACGCACAACCTGTATATCAGCAAGGTCAGGAGCCTGACCTTCCGCTACAACTATTCGCACGATGCGAACGTCGGCCACAACCTGAAATCGCGCGCGATGACGAACACGATCGTCTACAACCGCTTCTCGAGCACGAATCCGGGTGAAAAGGGCAGCACGGCCGCGGGCCAGCCAAGCTACGAGATCGATCTCCCGAACGCAGGCACATCCTACGTGATCGGCAACGTCATCCAGCAACCGGCTGCCAACCAGAATCCGACCATTGTGGCGTACGGCGAGGAAGGCGCAACCAATCCCGGCCAGGACCTGTACTTCGTCAACAATACGGTGGTGAACGACTTTGCCGGCGGGACCTTCCTGTTCGTCAGCGGCAAGGTATCGACGCCCGCGCTCATCCAGAACAATATTTTCGTCGGCAACGGCACACTCAGTACACAGTCCGCCGCAGTCCTGAAGAACAACTACCGCGCATTCGCGGCCGACAGCGCCGATCGCTCGACGGGCGGCTTGCGGCGATTTGCCAGCGCGCTCGTGATCGACGCCGGCACCGACCCGGGCAAATCAGCCTCCGGCGTGGCGCTGGCGCCGACCGGGCAGTACAAGGACGTCGCGTCGGGCGAGGAGCGCCCCGTCGCTGGCGCGCTGGACCTCGGCGCCTACGAGGCATCGGGCGCGAAGGCGCGTGCGAAAGCCGTCGCCTGGACCGAATGCGCCGCGGAGAGCAAGGTCTGCCGCTTCAGCGGCACGCGTGAAGTGCGTTTCGGCAGCGAGGGGGTGTACACGTCGAAGATCGTGACCGCATCGACGCCCTGTACGATTGCCGCGTTCGGCGACCCGGCGCGGGGCCTGGCCAAGACGTGCAGCTATGCCGACGTCACCACGGTGGCGCCGACCGCGCTGCCGAAAACCGCCGCCGCGAGCGCCTGGACGCCTTGCGCGGGCGAGGGCGCCGTCTGCCAGCTCAGCGGCACCAATCGGGTGCGCTACGGTACCGAAACCAAAAACGTGACCAAGGTGCTCACAGGTCCCGTGCCCTGCTCGAACGCCACGTTCGGCGATCCCGCCCACGGTGATCTCAAGACGTGCAGCTTTCGCCCGGGACGCTGACAACCGGGCGTCCCCGCGTGCGCGTATGGATGCCGACCGCCTTGCCGTATATCTCGGTGTCGCCTTCATAAGTGAGGCCAAGGCGCTTCGCAACGCGCAGCGACGATTCATTGGCCGAAGCGATGAGAGCCCGGACTTTCGGTTCGCGCCGGATCTCGAGCGCATGGTTCATGACTACGGCCGCCGCTTCGTTCGCGTATCCCCGGCCCCAGAAGGCACGATAGGTATTCCAGCCAAGTTCCATCACGGTGGAGTCCTCGCGAAAGAACGCGCCGACATTCCCGACGGGTTGCCCTGTCTCCTTGTCCTCGACCGCCCACCAGCCGGCGCCTTGGATGAGCCATAGTCCTGCTTGCGAACAGAAGATGCGCCATGCGGCCTGGCGGTCGGCCGGGACCAGGTGGGCCGCGCTGACTGGGTCGGCGACATGCGCTGCGAATGCGTCGAAGTCCTCGCGTCGATATTCCCGCAGGATGAGCCGTTCCGTGCGAAGGCAGGGAACAGAAGTGATGAACTCGTTATTCATGGGCTGGATTCCATGGTCAGGTCCGGCATGCGGGAAATTTTTCCCGCTGCCGGTTGATGTCCTTGACGAACTCTTCCGCTTTATCCTGCGGATAGGTCTGCACCTGGTCGTTGATCTTGACCTTGTTGAACACTTCCTTGCCCTGGCACGTGACGAGAACGACTTCGCCACGTCGAACCAGCGCGGCGCGCATGTCGGCCAGCGACAGCGCAATGCTGTGGTTGAGGAACTGCTTGACGCCGCTGAGCGCCATCGCCTTCACCATGTTACCGAAAAAACCTTCGTCCTTGTCGTGTGCGTCCTGCGGCTCTCCCACCTGCTTCATGCCGTAATCCGTGAGCTGCATGACCACCGCATCGTCCTTCAACATCAATTCGGTCCATCGGCTAGTCGACTGGACATAGGGTTTCCCGGACGCGGGCTGCTGGCGGGGACCGACACGTTCGGGGCCATCGCCTTCCTTGGCATCGATCGAGATGCTCGAGACTTGCCGGGTCTCGCCGGAGGGACGGGCATGGGCAAAGGTGGTGGTCGCAAGGACGGCGGTGGCGCACAGGATGATGCGGATCGTGTTCATGGTTTTTCCAAAAGCCGGTTGATGACGGGATGACGATAGCGGAAGCGGTGCACCGTCGGCTCGCCGTTTGCGACGAACGGCGGTATCGAGGTGCCAGACGGTGATATCGCGCCGTCAGCCCGCAGCCCGTTTCGCACGCGGTGCGGCGGGCTTCTTCGGCTTCGGCGGCGGCATGATCGCGGCCGTTTCCAGCAACAGGCGGCGCAGCGCCTCCGGCTCATCGAGCAGTTCGTCGGCGATCGGATAATCCTTGGCGCCGGGGTAGGGCGGCCCTTGCGGCAGGTCGGGCGCGAGCCGGGCGGCGGCGTCGGACGGCTTGACGAACAGGCTGCCGTCGCAGGCGAACGCGACCACCTTGTCGTCCACGTACAGCGCGTACTCGCCGAACATCTTCCGGTGCGTCAGCCGCGCCCCCAAACCCACCACCTCCGCGACGTAGTCGATGAAGCTCTTGTCCGTTGCCATGCGCGTTCTCCGTGCCGTGATCGAAACCGCCAGCGTAGCCCGGCGCGGCGGATCGATCAAGACCTCAGGACGCCAGGTGGCCGTCGACGCAGGTGACGGCGTTGCCGCCCACCCGGATCGCATCCGCGCCGATCTGGAGACGCAGGATGCCGGCCCGGCCCACTGCGGCGCCCTGGCTGGACAGGAAGTCGCGGCCGAACGCGTCGGCCTGGCCCGTGTGGCGCAGGTACGCGGCGATGGACCCGTTGCCGCTGCCGCAGACCGGGTCTTCGTTCACGCCGTGCGCCGGGGCGAATGCGCGGACCTCGATGCGCGCGCGGGCGCCCTCGGCGTGCGGGCCGAACACGATCACGCCCGTGTTGCCGGTTGCCGCATCGTGCGCCTTCATGCGCGCCAGGTCGGGCGTGGCCGCCAGCACGGCGCGGGCATCCGGCAATTGCGCGACGACCCAGCGCGTTCCCGCATCCACGAGGGACGGCGGCGCGATGCCGGCCAGCGGCGTGCCGAGGATGCGCGCCAGTTCATCCGCCTGCGTGGCGTCCAGCGGGGTGATCGTGGTCGCCGGCAGTTCGAACGCGATCCAGCGTGCGCCATCGCTGGCGTGCGTCACGTCCAGCCGCACCAGGCCCCGCGCGCACTCCTGCACCAGCACGCCGGCGCGCGGCGCGAGCTTGCCCGCTTCCAGCAACGCGTGCGCCGTGCCGATGGTGGGATGGCCGGCGAACGGCAGTTCGGCGCCGGGCGTGAAGATGCGCACGCGGTAGTCGGCGCCGGCCTGCGTGGGGCGCAGCACGAACGTCGTCTCGGACAGGTTGGTCCAGTTGGCGATGCGCTGCATCTGCGTGGAAGACAGGTCGTCGGCGTCGAACACGACGGCGAGGGGATTGCCCAGGAACGGGGGGGCGGTGAAGACGTCGACGGTCTTGAACGGGTGGCGTGCCATGCGGGTCTCGCGTTGTTGGGATGGGACCAGTCTACGCAACGGCAACCTGCATCGACAGGCACAGTCGGCCGATTGCGGCCGGCACTGTACTGGCGATCAGCCCTGCACGGTTTCGACGGGTGCTTTACCGTTCTGGCTCCCGCATGTCCGTCGATGAGGGAAATTCGTCCGAACACCTGCCGCCGGGTGCGCGATCATCTGCCTGAATCATGAACCGACCCATCGCCTTTTTCCTGTTCCCCGGCTTCCAGCTCGTCGACCTTGGCGCCATGACCGTGTTCGACCTCGGCAACAGCGAGTATGGCGGCGGGCCCTACGACCTGCGCATCGTGTCCGCGCACGGCACGCCCATCCGCAGCGCGGCCGGCGCGACACTCCAGACGCAGGCGTGGCGCGCGGCCGGGCACAAGATCACGACCATCGAAGCGATCGGCGCGACACCCGTCGGCCAGCGCGTGCAGAAGGCCTGGGCGGCGCTGGACGTGCCGCAGTGCGGCTACTGCCGGGCCTGTCACCAGGCGACGAATTCCGCCGACGGGCGCGTGCCGGGCGTGAAGGACTGGCACCTGGCGCCGCGCAGCATGACGTGGCAGGGGCTGGGCAAGAAGGCGGTCTGCCTGCAGATGCGCGACCCGGCCCGCAACGGCAACCGCAAGACGCCGGCGCTGTCGCATGACGACTTCGTGAAGGCCCTCGTCGCGTGGGCGGATGCCGGACTGCCGTGCCCCGACACGCCCTGAACCAACCCGATAAGGAAAACACGATGAACACGCTGATCGAACAGATTCTCGAAGCCCACGGCGGCCTGGCCCGCTGGAAGTCGCACGACCGCCTGTCGGCCCACCTGAGCCAGGGCGGCATCCTGTGGCCGCTGAAAGGACATGGCGGCAAGCTGGACGAAGTCGACGTCCAGATCGACCTCAAGCAACAGTGGACGTCGCACGCCCCGTTCGGTGCGGCGGACCGCCGCACGTCCGTCACGCCGCGGCGGGCCGTCATCGAGACGGAGGACGGCACCGTGCTCCACGCGCTGGACGATCCGCGCGCGTCGTTCGCCGGCTTCGGTCTCGAGACGCCATGGTCCGACCTGCAACTGGCGTACTTCGTCGGCTATGCGATGTGGAACTATCTCACGTTGCCGTTCGCCTTCGCGGAACCCGGTTTCGCGTTCGAGGAACTGCCGGCATGGGAAGAAAACGGCGAGCGGTGGCGCCGCCTGCAGGTGACGTATCCGGACACGATCGCCACGCACAGCCGCGTGCAGACGTTCTACGTCGGCGCCGATTCCAGGCTGCGCCGCCACGACTACGACGTCGACATCAACGGCGGTACGCCAGCCGTGCACTATTTCTCGGATTACGCGACGGTCGACGGCGTCACCCTGCCGACCCGCCACCTGATCCATGTGCGCAACCCGGACGGCGGACACGCCACGGAACCGCTCGTCGTGTCCATCGTCGTCAGCGACGTCCGTTTCGGCTGACGCGCATGCAGAATCGCAGCAAGATCCACGTGATGCACGCGCGGCCGCTGATGACGGCCGGCCTCGCGGC
>CBIHQW010000012.1:0-180526 GCA_966212285.1 Massilia kyonggiensis | reverse complement strand
GGCTATGCGCGCGGCGTGGAATTGTCCGGGCAGTGGTTCTTCAACGACAAGGATAGCTGGCTGAAGAACTTCGGTGTGGCAGGCTCCTATACGTATGTCGATACGTCCGCTCCGCTGAATATCGGCACGAACTCGGCGCCCATCTTCATCGACGCGCAGCAGAACTTCGTATCCAAGAACAGCTACAGCCTCACCGGCATGTACGAGGACAGCAAGCTGTCGGCCCGCCTCGTGTACACGTGGCGTTCGTCCCAGAACCGGGGTTACAACGGACTCATTCCGTTGTTCAGCACCTACATCGGTTCCTACGGTCTGCTCGACGGATCGATCAACTACGCGATCGACGAGCACCTGACGCTGTCCTTCAATGCGTCGAATATCACGAACACGGCGCCCAACCGCTACGCCGGCGAAGTGCACACCTTGGAAACGGGCCGCGAGTACTCGCACATGGACAACGGCCGCTCGTTCAGCCTCGGCCTGCGCTACAAGTTCTGATCACGGCAAGCACCGGCACGGGCGACCGCACTGCGCGGCCGGCCGTGCCGGTTTTCTCTTTGGACACCGACCACATGACCATCAGTTTCCAGCGCCGCCGCCTGTTGCAGGGCGCGGCCCTGCTGCCCGCTTTGCTGCCGCTTACGGGCACCCTGCACGCGGCGAACTCGCACCGCTTCGCGATCGGTGAGCACGACTTCCTGCTCGACGGGAAGCCGATCCAGATCCGCTGCGGCGAGATGCACTTCGCCCGCGTGCCGCGCGAGTACTGGTCGCACCGTCTCAAGACCATCAAGGCGATGGGCCTGAACGCGGTGTGCGCCTACCTGTTCTGGAACTACCACGAGTGGAGAGAGGGCCGCTACGACTGGGCCTTTCAACGCGACGCGGCCGAATTCTGCCTCCTTGCGCAGCAGGAGGGGCTGTGGGTGATCCTGCGCCCCGGCCCGTACGCCTGCGCCGAGTGGGAGATGGGCGGCATGCCGTGGTGGCTGCTCAAGCACGACGGCAATGCGTTCCTGCGCACGCGCGACGAGGCGTACCTGGCCCCGGCGCGGCGCTGGCTGAAGGAGGTCGGACGCGTGCTCGGGCCGCAGCAGGTCACGCACGGCGGGAACATCCTGATGGTGCAGGTCGAGAACGAGTACGGCTTCTACGGCGACGACGTCGGCTACCTGCGCGTGCTGCGCCAGGCGCTGCTGGATGCGGGCTTCGACGTGCCGCTGTTCCAGTGCAATCCGACGAATGCCGTCGCCCGCACGCACATCCCGGAACTGTTCACGGTCGCGAACTTCGGCAGCGACCCGGCCGCCGGCTTCAAGGCGCTGGACGCCGTGCAGAAGGGCCCCCGCATGTGCGGCGAGTATTACTCCGGCTGGTTCGACACGTGGGGTTCGCCGCACCGCCGCGGCGGCGTGGAGGGCGCGACGAAGGACATCGCCGCGATGCTGAAGGCGAACGGTTCGTTCAGCCTGTACATGGCGCACGGCGGCACGACGTTCGGCCTGTGGGGCGGCTGCGACCGCCCGTTCCGGCCCGATACGACGAGCTATGACTACGATGCGCCGATCGGCGAGGCGGGCTGGATCGGCGCGAAATTCGATGCCTACCGCGCGGCGATCACGCCGTTCCTCGCACCGGGCGAAACGCTGCCGGAAGCGCCGCCGCGCATGCCCGTCATGACGATTTCTCCGTTCGCACTGGCGGAATCCGTGCCGGTGACATCAAGCTTGCCGGCGCGCGTCATCAAGGCGGTGTCGCCGCGCCCGATCGAGCAGTACGACATCAGCCGCGGCCTCGTCTCGTACCGCGTGACCCTGCCGGCCGGCCCCGCGGGTGTCGTCGAAGTGGCGCGGGCACGCGACCTCGCGTGGATCACGCTCGACGGCAAGCCGATCGGCACGTTCGACACGCGCTACCGCCGCTACAAGGTCGACGTGCCGGCGCGCAGCAAGCCGGCCGTGCTCGAAATCCTGTTGTACACGATCGCGCGTGTGAACTTCGGCGTGGAGATCCATGACCGCAAGGGCATCCACGGCCCGGTGACGTTCACGCCGAAAGGCGCGGCCGCGCAGCCGCTGGAGAACTGGGAAATCCGCGCCATCGATTTCGATGCGGACGGCGTGCTCCCTTCGCTGGCGTTCAGGAACGGACGGGGCAAGGGCGCGGCGTTCTACCGCGGTGCCTTCGATGCGGGGCGCACGGAGGATACCTTCCTCGACATGTCCGCGTGGGGCCAGGGCATCGTCTGGGTCAACGGCCGTTGCCTCGGCAGGTTCTGGAGCATCGGCCCCACGCAGACGATGTATCTGCCGGGCCCGTGGATCCGCAAGGGCCGCAACGAGGTCGTCGTGCTGGATCTCACCGGGCCGCGCGGGCAGGGCACGCCGACGATCGCGGGATTGGCTACGCCGATCCTCGACCAGCTGCACCGCGAGCGCGACCTGCCGCGTCCTCCGAGCACCGTCAGCCTGCAGCTGGACGGCGTGAAGGCAGCGCACGAAGGCGAATTCGCGCCGGGCTCGCAGACGCAGGACGTGCGCTTCGCCGCGGCGGTCAAGGGCCGCCAGTTCTGCCTGGAGGGGCTGGACGCGTTCGACGGCAAGCCGTATGCGGCGGTCGCGGAACTGGCCCTGCTGGACAAGGACGGCAAGACGCTGGACCAGTCCAACTGGACCATCGCCTGGGTCGACAGCGAGGAAGCGACAAAGGAAGACGGCGGCGCGCTGAACGCCATCAATGGCCAGAACAGCGATTACTGGATCACGGCAGACAAGGCCGCGTATCCGCACCGCCTCGTGATCGACCTGGGGCGGCCGATGGACGTGGCGGGGATGCGCTACGTGCCGCGCCAGGGTCCGGACGGCACCGCGGGACGCATCCGGCGCTTTCGCGCGTACGTGGGCGACAGGCTGGTGGTGGAATGATCAAGGAGACGCAAATGAAAGTATTCCTGGCAGCGGCGGTGCTCGCCATCGCGACGCACGCCCATGCGGACGGCGTGTTCCGGCCCGGCGCGCTGTGGCCCGACGACAGGGGCGTGCACATCAACGCGCACGGCGGCGGCATCCTGCAGCACGACGGCGTGTATTACTGGTTCGGCGAGCACAAGGTGGGCGGCACGGCGGGCAACCGCGCGCAGGTCGGCGTGCATGTGTACAGTTCGCGCAACCTGACCGACTGGAAGGATGAAGGCATCGCGCTCGCCGTCACCGACGATCCCGCGAGCGACATCGTGCGCGATGCGATCATCGAGCGGCCGAAGGTGATCCGCAATCCTAAGACGGGGAAGTTCGTGATGTGGTTCCACCTGGAGCTCAAGGGCAAGCGCTACGACGCGGCGCGTGCCGGGGTCGCCGTCGCGGACAAGGTGACGGGCCCGTATGTCTACCAGGGTTCGTTCCGTCCGGACGCGGGCGCGTGGCCCGTCGACGTCAGGCCGGAAGACAAGGACCCGGCCACGTCCTTCCTCGCGCGCGACTTCGCGGGCGGGCAGATGTCGCGCGACATGACCCTGTTCGTGGACGACGACGGTGCCGCTTACCAGCTGTACGCGTCCGAGGAAAACCATACGATGCACGTCTCGCGCCTGACCGACGATTACCTGCGCAGCGCCGGGCGGTACGGGCGCGTGCTGCCGAACGGCGACGACGAAGCCCCCGCCATCTTCAGGCACGGCGGCAAATACTACCTCGTGACGTCGGGCCTGACGGGCTGGGCGCCGAACCCCGCGAAGTCGTACGTGGCGGACCACATCCTCGGTCCGTGGAAGGCGCTCGGCAACCCGGTGCGCGGCACGCCGGACCAGCAGAAGATCACGTTCGGCGGCCAGTCGACCTACGCGCTGACACTCCAGCGCAACGGCTGCACGCGGCATATCCTGATGCTCGACGTGTGGCGCAAGATGGATGCCATCGACGGGCGCTACGTGTGGCTGCCGGTCGAATGGGAGGACGGCAAGCCCGTCGTGCGCTGGCGCGACCAGTGGACCCTGGCCGACCTGGACAAGCTGCCCTGCGACGGACCCGGCTCGACGGAGGCCAAGTGAAGCCGGCGCACCGTGAAGCCGGCGGCGCGACCGTGTGGGACGTGGCGCAAAAGGCAGGGGTCTCGGCCATGACCGTCTCGCGCGTCATCAACGGCAATACCAGCGTCAGCGTCAAGAACCGGGAAAAGGTCATGCGCGCGATCGGCGAACTCAATTACGAGGTCAACGTGGCGGCGCGCGCCGCGCGCGTCGGTACGCTGCGCGTCGGCCTGTTGTACAGCAACCCCAGCGAGGCCTTCCTCAGCGCCTTCCTCGTCGGCGCGCTGACGGAGTGCGGCCAGAGTGGCGCCCACCTGATCCTCGAACACTGCGACAACCTGAAAAGCCAGCGCAAGGCGATCGACCGGCTGATCGACGACGGCGCCGACGGCATCCTCGTGCCGCCGCCGCTGTGCGATTCGAAGTCCGCCCTCAAGATGCTGGCGGAACTGGGCATTCCGTCCGTCGCCGTGGCCACCGCGCGGCCGTCGCCGCAGATGTCGGCCGTGCGCATCGACGACTACGAAGGCGCGCTGACGATGATGCGGCACCTGCTGGACCTGGGCCATACGGACATCGGCTTCATCAAGGGAGACCCGGAGCACACGCCGACCCAGCTGCGCTACCAGGCGTTCATCGACGCGATGCGCGGCGCGGGCCTCGACGTGCCCGCCGAGCGGGTGGCGCAGGGCATGTTCACCTACCGTTCCGGCCTGCTGGCGGCACGCGAGCTGCTGGGCCAGCCGACCCGGCCGACCGCGATCTTCGCCAGCAACGACGACATGGCGGCCGCCGTGATCGCCGTGGCGCACGGCATGCACCTGCAGGTGCCGGACGACCTGACCGTCTGCGGCTTCGACGATACGCCGGTTGCCACGACCGTGTGGCCGGAACTGACGACGATCCACCAGCCGATCACGGAAATGGCCCGCAGCGCCGTCGCGCTGCTGATCGAGCATGTCCGCACGCAGCGCTCGGGCCACGCCTACGACCGGCGGCACCAGTTGATGCCGTACACGCTGGTGGTGCGTGAATCGACGTCGGGGACCGACTAACTGTCATCGGCATATCCGATGGCGCCGATCGCCTTTCCTTGTTTGCGCAACGGCTTCGCCACGAAGTCAGTACTGCATCTCGACGGCGGCCACCGCCTCGTTCAGCGCAGCCACGGCGGACGATTCGCGCGCGATGCGCGATCGGCTCCATCACGCTCGAATGCGTGCGGTGGAGTAGGCGCGCGTCCGCCAAGGCTCAGCTTGTGGGCAACGTGGGCGCAGGTTTTCAATCGTTTGAGGTGCATCACTCGCCGCTCCCGGCGAGCAGATACCAGATCACGCGGCGCGCCTTATCGTCGTATGCCGGGAAAGGGATGGTTTCATTCTCACCGATGAGCAGGCATGCGTTTTCCAGGCGGCGTGCTTGCCATCGACCTGACACTGGACAAGGTTGCCCAGGACGCGCGCCAAGACCCAAGCATGATTTTTTCATGCGCTGATACACGTCGGATCTTTGCAACTCTTCCGGAACGATGGCGAGGAGTTCACTGCGTAGCAGACTGTTCTCGCGCGCGTCAAAAAAACCGTCGCGCACCAGAAGGAATTTTTTGAAACCAACTTCGCTGAGTCGAATGGCCCCGATGCGATGTTCGTCCCAAGTAATCAGTCCGGAACGCTGCGTAGTGGCAAGTGCTTCGTTTAAAAGGTCTGGAGAAATGCCATCCAGGATATCCGATGACTGCACAGCTTTGATCGATATGGAATCCTGGCCGTCGTAGTCGGCCACGGCGAAAGGATACAGGACGGCGCGCACCAAGGCGTCCTGGACGTGATCCAGCTCGCATTCGTTCATCTGGTACATCGCGCCTCGCATTCAGCGGTTTCCAAGTTGGCGAACCATATTGTTGCCCTTAATGACGTAGCGAACCGGTTTGGCGTGAGGGCCGCTGCCGGTGACTTCATAACCCACGTCCGGGCCCGCTCCAAGTACCTTGTATTCGCGCGCGCAACCACCAAAATCGCGGCTGACCACGATAATCTTGTTGGCGACAACCGACACGAGGTACGCGCGGCTTTCCCCCATGCCACCGGCGCAGGGAACATACTTGGAGTTGTTTTCCGCGGGGCGCGACATCGTAAGTACCAGAAAGTCGCCCTTTGGGCCCGGAATAACCGACTCGTTATCGATCTCGACCTCGAAGTTCTCCTTGAACAGCCTGTCGATCTCTGTCGAGTGTGCGAGTTTCGCGGGCCCATGCGTCGTGATGTCCACCAGGTACGCGTCCGTGCTGGCGCCGGTACTGCAGCACGGTGAGCCATCGGCATGTACGAACACGTACTTGACGGGTGTTGCGGCATCTTTGTACTCCGCGCGGTATGCGGCGAGACGACTCTCGTCCAGGGTTTGCGCATACAAGCTGCTGCACGATAAGGCGCAAATGGTGAAGACGAGGCGCTTAATCGCCGACGACGTGATCTGCATAACACACTCCTGTGTAAGTCCATGGATGCTCGGCCGTCTGGCCGGCTTTCATTTTTTTGTACTCTTTCTCGTCGCGCCCGTGCAGTTCGGCTTCCGTTTTCCCGGCATTCGCTGAAATACTGGTATCCCATCCGATATTTCCGGTCGCCTTGTCGCACATGATGTTATTTTTTCGCTGCCACTTTTTCTCTGCGCTGTTCCATTCGTGGTAGCTGCCGCCATTCCAGCGTGAAATAGTTTCGCGATCGAGCATGTCCTGCGTATACGACGACGCGCCGTGCGAGTCGAGATGTCGTTTTGCTTCCTTTTTCTTGACCGCCACCAGCGCGATGCCAGCGTCCAGATTTTCCTTCCAACTCCAGACCTGGGAAAACGTCGGCACCGGTCTGGTCAGCTGGGTCAGCCCATACCCCTTGTCGCCTGCGACAACGGGCTCCGAGTCCAGTTCGATGAAATGCTTGAAGCGAGATTCCTGAGCCACGAGTTTTTCGAGTGCAGTCGCGTCGCGTGCCTCGAGATAAGCTTTGATCTTTTCCGGTGACGGCTGCTTTCCGAGCACGACCACAGTACGCTGGAATTTCTGGTCGCCGACTTCGACCTTGACGGTCAGTTTCCCGCCGATGACTTTACCGATCGATTTTGCATTCCACGCGGTGCCGTCCTGCGAAAAGCTTCCTTTTTCGCTGAATGAGGCTACCTTGCTACCGCGCTTTTTCTCACGTAACCCACTGGCGTGGGCATCCCAGGTCATTACCCAAGTCCACTTGTAGGGTCCTGGCGTATCGGTCTTGATTTCAAAATCGATTGACGGGAAAACCGCTTCGTCGTCGATATAGAACTTGTCCACCATTGATCACGACCTCATCCTTCGCTTCGATCACGATCCGGTTCGCGGTCTGCGTAATGTTCAGTTTGGCCAACAAATTGATACTGTTCGAAAGAGCATGTACGTCGACATCTCCGGCGGCTGCGATAAGTTTCATGCCAGCTTTATGGGCGAACAATCTGAGCGTCTGGCGCACGGTCGCGAAAAAGCTATTACTTGCCGCGATCGATACATTTTTCCCGGACGTGATGGCTGTGTGCTCATTGCTGGCGACATGTGCCGACCCTGATGTCGCTATCGCGACACCTGCTGGGCTTGCCATTACCAGCGCGGGCTTCGCAAGTTCGGGAAAGGTGGGTGACGTATCCGAGCCCTTGATTGCATCGTTTTGCGTCCCCAGGTCTCTTGCGACGTCGGCTTGATGGCCGACGGGTTCCTGCGCACCTGCTTTCTCGGCAAGCTTCGCTTGCGCTTCTTGTTCCTGCCGGGCGTTCGTCAAGCGTACCAATGCTTCGGGCAGGTCCTTCGTGTGCGCCTCGGCATTGGTTCGTGCATCTGTAGTGATGAGCATGCCCTTACCGGCGCGCAGTGTCCCCCATGCGTCAGTTGCCAATTCCCAACCTTCGCCACGCGTATCCTTCCGCCCACTCGTATCATCGATGCGTGTGATGTGACCTAATGAAAGTTGGCTGCACTGATGGTCGCTCTTCAGTTGCGCCTGGATCCGTTCGTTCGTATCGTCAAGTATGAGATGATTACCACGTCCGCCCGGCGCGTTGCCTTTTTCCGGCGCAAGCTCGCGGCTGCGTAACCCCGTCAATGCGTGCTGCGCAGGCAAGGTCCAAGGGGGCATATTGCGCGCATTAAAGACGCTGCCCATGATGATCGGCCGGTCCGGGTTTCCGTCTAACCATTGCACGATCACTTCTGTGCCCACGCGCGGGATGGCAGTTACGCCGAGTTCCGCACCGGACCAGGCACTTGCAATCCGAATCCAGGCTGAACTTCGATCATCGTTGTCGCCGACACGGTCCCAATGGAACTGGACGCGCACTCGTCCGTATTCGTCAGTGTGAACATCGTTCTTGTTGGCAGGTCCTACTACGGTGGCAGTCTGCGGAGCGAGTATCCTCGTGTCATGGCTGTTGAAGTTTCGGCCGGGCCTCCATGGCACGTCCCTGCGTGTGCAGGTCAGCCAGTTGCGATAACGAGGCTGCGCGTTGTCGTTCTGCAGGTAGTTGTTGGAGACTATATGGCGCACGGACAGGATGAGAAATACGTGCTTGGCCAGATTGTCGCCATAGCTCGCATCGTGATTGAAATGGTCTGTCAGACGAAAACTGCGTCCCGCAGCCATACAGCGATTATTTCCTTCGGCTTCGATCCATTTGCCGCTCCCTTCGATTTCTTCCATGCGTATCCGGCCCAGCGCGTCGCCGTCGCCCGCAGTCCTGAACCCATAGGCGCCGGTGTATTCATAGGTTTCCGCGTCAGGTACGCCCCCCTGTGCATTAAGCGTCGGGACGATGACTTGCGCAGGGGTAGGGGATTTGAAATTGAAAGCGGACACGGCGACGCTGGACGATACGATATGGCGGACTGGTGACCACCGATCGATTGCGTCCTCTTCCTGTGAGCCGCCCTCGCCGTGGAAGCGTACCGTGGCATCGCCATCAATAGGGGCAGCTTGCGTCGAATCGTCGCCGACGATGAGCTTATGCCCCTCGGCGTCATGCTCGTACCAGTAATGCCAGCCCGCTGCTTCCCAGCGCCGACTCAGGTAATTGAAGTCGGTCTCGTCGAACTGGCAGGCATCCGTCATGCGCGCGTCGTCGCCGATGACACGCCATTCCCAGCGAGGATAGGCGGAATAGTCGCCGAAAATGCTTTCCATCTGTTCGCGCAGCGTCTTGTTGTGGAACAGATAGTTGTCCTTGCGCAAGCTCAGGAACCTCAGCCAGGGGCCCAGCCGGGCTTCGTACGTCGTGATGCAGCCGTCCGAATGGCAGCGACGGAAGCTGAACACATAGCCTGAAAAATAGCGTACAGCGCCGTCCCGTCGTATTAATTCGATGTTCAGGAGCTTGCCCTGCATCTCCTTCAAAGGGATGTCCGCGTTATCGGAAAGGAGTTCGACGGTGAAATCGAAATCCATCGACATGGTTTCCCTGGCATCGAGTTTATTGACGAGGAATAGCGCATCCGGCGCGTCGCCGCGCGGGAAAAAAAGACGCAGGATACGGTTGTGCTGTCTGTCGTAAATCAGGTCGTGAATAAGTCGACCATTGTTTGTCATGCTCATACCAGTTTTTTCGAATAACGAGGGCTACGAACGGTTGAAGCAAGGTCGTTACTGCGCCGGCGGCACCCCCAGCATTTCCTCCAGGTGGGCCAGTGCCCCCTGGTCCTTGACCACGGAGCGCAGCCACGTGTGCAGGTCCTGCTCGCCCGCGGCCGCGGCCTTTTCGACGAAGTACGAGACGGGGCTGTGCGGTTCCGTCTCGCGGAAGAATTTCGCGATGGTGCGCAGCTGCGCGATCGCGTCCGCGCGCGAGCGGATGGCGCCGGCGACGATCGCTTGCGGTTGGGGCGCCGCCACGACGGCAGGCGCATCCGGCGTCAACGCGGGCAACTCGTGCTGCGGCGCGGCCTGCGGTGCGGCCGCGGGCGCCGGCAGCGTGTGCAGCAGCGCCTGCACGGCTTCGCGCGCCTGCGAAAAGCCCGGGCTGTCCTGGCCCAGGCGTGCGTCGGCCGCGCGTTCCAGATGCGCGAGCGCGTCCAGGCAGTTTTCCGCGTCCGCGCGCATCCCCTCGATGAAGGCGGTGGAGTTGCCGCGTTTTGCGGCTTCCATGTCGGCCAGGCGCGGCGGCGTGTCGGCGTCGCCCCCGGCGGCGGCGCGGCGGCGCGCGGCTTCGAAATCGACCGTCGAATACGCGGTGCCGCGGCCTTCCGTCAGCGGCATCTCGCGCACGAGCGCGCGTGTGCGCGACAAAATCCACGCGAGGTTGCCGATGCGCTGCTCCTGGTCGCCGCCGTCCGCTTCCGGATACAGGCCCTGGTCCCAGAAGCGTTCGCACAGGCCCGCCAGCACGCGGAAACCTTCGCCCAGGCCGCGCAGGTGATGGCGCTTGGCGGCCGCTTCCGTGAGCCAGACGGCGAGGCGCAGGTCCTTCGTCTGTTCGGCCAGCAGGCGCGCGCAGCGGTCGACGACGAAGCCCCAGTCGGCCTCTTTCAAATCCGTCACCCATTCGCCCTGCGCGAGGGACGGGTCGTCGAACTGGCGCGCACGGGCGATGGCGTCCAGTTCGGGCGAGAAGGCGAGGTCGGCGCCGCACGGGGCGGCGTCGGAGATCGGGGCGAGCAGGGCGTCGGCGGTGAACATGGTGTCTTTCAATGGAAAATCATTGCGCGAGGCGGAATTCGATGCGGCGGTTGCGCGCGCGGCCCTCGGCGGTGTCGTTGCTGGCGATCGGGCGGTCCGGGCCCTGGCCGCTGGCGGACAGGTTCTCTTCCGCGATGCCGTGCGCGGCCAGGTAGGCTTTCACCGTGGCGGCGCGCGCCTGGCTCAGGCTCACGTTGCTGGCACGGAGGCCCGCGCTGTCCGTGTGGCCGATGATCTCGATGCGGCGGCCTTTCAGCTTCTGCATCGCGGCGACCATCTCGTCGAGGATCGCGCGCCCGGTCGGCGTCAGGGTCGCCTTGCCGCTGTCGAATTCCACGGTGCGGTTGGCCAGCGTGTTGTCGAGCAGTGCCTGTTCGGCGGCGGAGACGCGCAGGCCGTTGTTGACGGTGTAGGTCGGATTCAGGCTGGTGGCGACGTTGCTCGCGATGCGCTGGCGCAGCGCCTCGTTGGCCACTTCGCCGCGCAGGCTGACGTTGCTGCCGTCGATCCTGAGCTGGCCACGGCTGATCTGGCGCAGGTCCGGCGTGATCAGTTTCTGCACGTAGCCGTTCCAGTTGGCGGGCATGGCGACGGGGCCGATGGCGATCTGGTCGACCACGCGGTCGGCGCCGTAGACCTCGCGCAGCTTCGCGAGCACGGCGGCCTTGGTCGCTTCGTCCGGGACGGTGCCGCTGGCCGTGACCTGGCCCGGTTGCGCCGCGGCGGGGGCGGGCGCGGTGTTCTGCGAGGCGGCGATGCCGGCGTGGCACATGACGAAGAACGCGAGCAGGGCGCGCTGGGTAAAGAATCGCATATCAGGTTCCGATGAATGCCGCGGCGACGGAATCGAGCGCGGACTTGAGGGACAGGCTGCCCTGCGCCAGCCAGGCGGAGAGCTTGCGCACGGCGTAGTCGCCGTCGACCTGGTCCTCGACCCATTCGAGGTCGGCGAAGCCGATGAGGTGGTCGAGGCCCGCCTGCGGGTCGATGAGGGTGCGCAGGGTCTGTGCGGACGCGCCGGAAAAGCCGACGACGAGCGCCGGCCGGCCGTCCAGCCGGGTGACGAACAGGGCCAGTTCGAAGTCGGCGCGCGCGAGGAACGGCGCGATCACGTGCATCCAGAACGCGGCCACGAGGTTGCGGTGGATCGCGTCTTCCGGCAGCGGCAGCACGAGGCTTTTTTCCAGGCGCCCGGACCCGCTGGCCAGCACGGGCTGCAGCAGCATGCCCAGCGCCAGCAGCACCTGGCGCGTGGAGACGTTGAATCCGGCGCCGCCCAGCAGCGCATCGAGGGCGGCGACCGTCTGCACTTCCAGGAAGTCGTCGAATGCCGGATCGTAGGCTGCCGCGCGCAGGTCCAGGTCGATCGGCTGGCTGCTGGCGGCCGCCAGCGGCGCGGCCGGATCGCCCGCGTTGCGCACGCCCGCCGTCAGCGTCTCCAGGCGGCTCCACAGGCGCGTGAACACGAGGGGCGTCGTGGGCAGGAAGGCGCCTGGCTCCGCGATTTCCATCGCAGCGGCCATCAGGAACGGATAGCGGCGGCTCGACTCGTCGCTGCTGGCGACGATGTGGCCGCCGATCGCGTGGCGGCGGCGCGGGCCGACGAACGCGAAGTGCAGCGGCGCGGCGGCGTCGTACGCGAGCTTCCAGCGGGCGTTGGTGCTCATCAGGTCCATCGCTTCCGACAGCCAGTCGTCCAGCACCTTGAGGAGGGCCGGGCTGGCGCTGCCGCGCACGAAGTCGCCGCGGCTGGGCAGCTTGCCGAAATAGCCGACGCTGACCGGGGTCGTGAGGCGGCTCATTGCGCACCTCCCGCCATGGCCGTGCGTACCGGTGCGGCCGGCGCAGCAGCCGGTGCCGGGGCCACGGTACGCGGCGCAGTGATCGTTTCCGGCAGGCGCAGGCGCTTGAAGCCCTGGCCGGACGCGGACGCCTGCACCGGGGCCGGTGCCGGGGCGGCCGGCAAGACCTTCAGGTTCGCCGTCACCGTGACGCCGCCGGCCTGCCACGCCAGCTCGAACGAGCCGTCGGGCTTGCGCTTGCGCTGGGCCGCGTCGATCATTTTCTTGAGGCCGAAGTGGCCCGGCTCGTCCAGCACGACGACGTTGCGGCCTTCCGGCGTGAGCGCGGTGATCTTCGCGCCCGGCACGCCCTGCGGATTCGGCCATACCATGTGCACCCACGGCTGCGGCTGGCCGCGCCAGCGCAGCGACTGGCCGTCGATCTCCACCGTGAATTCGGTGGCGCCCTGCGTGCCCAGCGCCTGCAGGTCGAAGCGGGTCTGCGCCTCGCCGCCGCTGCTCGCCGCGGCGTTGGCGACGCCGCCGGCCGCCAGCGGCGCGACCCAGCCCGGGAAGCTCGCGACGACGTTCGGCGCCAGGTTCACGCCCATGTCGGCCCACGTGCGCGGGCTGAGCGAATCGCCGCGGCGCACGACCAGCGGACCCACCGTCGTGGTGAAGAATTTCGCGATCGCGCCGTCCGGGCCGAAGACCTGGCCGATCTCCGCATTGCTCGCCTCGGCCTTGGACTCCGTCGAGAACGGATATTTCGTCGCCAGGTCGCGGTTGAACGGCTGCACCACCTGCGCGGCCCACACCTTGTTGATCTCCGCTTCCGCCGGCTGCACGATCACGGCGAACGTCTGCATCAGCGGGCGCACGAGCACGGGGCGCAGGGCCAGGCGCTGGGCATCCGTCATCCCCACCAGCATCTGCTCGTCCACGTATTTCAGCGCGTCGGCCAGCTCGGAACCGCTGCCGTCCAGCGTCTGCTGCATCAGCTGCTTGGCGCCGGGGCCGGGGTCGCCCTGGTTCTTGATCTGGTTGAAGCGGGCGCGCAGCTTCGACAGGTTGTCGACGTAGCCGCGCATCAGCGAGGAGTCCCCGCGCGCGACCACGAGGCGGGCGACGCCGGCGAACTCGCGGCCCACGGGGCCCAGTGCCGGTGCATTGGCCGGCTGCGTGCCCGGCGCCGGCAGGCTGACATTCACGATGGCCGGCTTCTGGCGCAGGATCGTCTCGCGGAACCAGCCCGTGATGCCGTTCTGCGCGCGCTGCAGCGTGGCGCCGGCCAGCGTCGGGTTGTCCCACGACGTCTGCTCGTACACGGTCGACACGAGCTTGTTGATGGGCGAATTCTGCGGATCGCCCAGGCGGTTCATCGCGGCGGCGGCGCCGTCGAAACCATCGAGGTCCTTCACCGTCACGCCCTGCATGAACTTCTGCCATTCGCGCGCGTACTCGGCCTTGTACAGGTCGACGAGCGATTTCTGGATCTGTTCCGGGCTGCCTTCCAGCGTGAGGTCGTCGCGCGCGGCAGTCTTGAGGACCCAGTCGGCGCTCTGCAGTTCGCGGTTGGCCGCGTCGCGGAACGCCTGCTGCACGAAGCCTTCCCATGCCTGGCGCGTGAAGGCGCCGGAAATGGCGTAGCTGCCGAGGACGAGGTCCTTGTCCTGGTCGCCGACGATGCGCGCCACGGTGATCGACGGATAGCGGGTGGCGGCGCGCGCCTTCACGTCGGCGTACACGCGTTCGCGCGCCGGCATGCCGCGCACGACCTTGCGCAGGCTGTCGCGGGTCTGGTCGACGAGGGCGAGGCGCGTGTCGATGACGGGCCAGGACGGGTCGTTCACCTGCGCGAGGTAGAACGAGATCATGCGCTCGGCGCTGCGGATCATCTGCTCGCGCGGCATCGCGCCGCGGTTCGATTCCAGCCAGTTGCGCCAGAAGCGCGTCAACTGGTCGTTCAGGTGGGCGCTCTCGGCGCGCGATTTATCGCCCAGCATCAGGTACGTCTTCAGCGCGTTGTACGCGTCTTCCGTGTCGGCGGGCGACGCGTCCTTGAACTGCTGCGGCGCGTCGGCGGCGGGCGTGGCAGCGCCGGCCGGTTTGTTCAGCGGCTGCAGCTGGCCCGCGTTGCCGTTCACGTCGGCGAGGTAGGTTTCCAGCGATTGTCCGACGGGCTTGAGCATCAGTTCGCGCACGCCGGCGAAGTACTCTTCCTTCAGTTTCCGGTTCAGCAGGTTGCCCTGGTACAGGCCGAGGCTGAGGCTCAGCGGACGGTGTTCGGCATAGCGGTCGAGCTGCTCGATGCGGTCCTGCAGGATCTCCAGCGCCTGGAAGCGCGACTGCAGGTCGAGGCTCTTGCCCTGCACGCGGATGGCCTGGTCCAGGTCGGCCTGGACGTTGGCGACGAGCTGGCGGTTGTTCATGTACGACCAGCTCCAGCCCCCGAGCGCGAGGCCGACGATGGCCGTCGCGGCGAAGAACGCGGCATAGCGCAGGCGCGTCTTGGCCGGGCTGGCGTACTGCGCGACGAGGTCCTTGTCGGCGAAGATCACCTTGCGGAACAGGTTCAACAGGAAGTAACCCTGCTGCTGGTGCTGGTCTTCGTGCGACGGGGGCGCGAGGCGCAGGTCGAAACGCTGCGCGACGCGGGCCGACGACGTCGACACCGTCTCGCCTTCCTGCAGCGCGCTCGTGAAGTAGAAGCCGCGGAACACGGGCTTGAACTGGAACGGGTTGTCCTCGAACAGCGTGGCGACGAACGCGCGCAGCGCAGGCTTGATCGACGCGAATTCGAGCGGGAACGTGAACACGCCGGACGGCATGCTCTCGCGCCGCTGCAGCGCCATGTTCGCGAGGCTCAGTTCCTTGAGGCCGTCGTACAGCTCGTCGAAGCGGGCATCGAACTGGTCGAGCAGGCGTTCGCTCGTCACGTTCTGGTCGTAGGGCAGGGTGGCGCCCCACACCTTTTCGCGTTCGGCGCGCTCGCTGTCCTGGAAGAATTCGTTGAAGCCGTCGATCAGGTCGGCCTTCGTGAACACGACGTAGACGGGCGCGTGCACCTCCAGGCGCTCCGTCAGTTCCTGCACGCGCTGGCGCAGGTTCTTGGCCAGGTTGATCGCGAATTCGGGGCGGTTGCGCGTCAGTTCCGCGATGCTGACGGCGATGATGACGCCGTTGATCGGGGCCTTGCGGCGATGCTTCTTGAGCAGGTCGAGGAAGCCGAACCACTCGGCGCGGTCCTGGTCGACGACGGAGTAGCGTCCGGCCGTGTCGAGCAGGATGCCCTCGGTCGTGAAGAACCAGTCGCAGTTGCGCGTGCCGCCCACGCCCTGCACGACCTTGCTGTCGGCGAAGGGGAACTGCAGGCCCGAGCTGGCGATCGCCGTGCTCTTGCCGGCCGCCGGGTTCCCGATGATCATGTACCACGGCAGTTCGTACAGTGCGGCGCTGCCGGACAACTGGCCCAGCTTGGAGCCCTTGATCGTCGCGATGGCGTCCAGCAGGCGCTTGCGGATCACTTCCGTTTCCTGGCGCTGGGTGGCGTCAGGGACGGGTTTGTCGGCCTGTTGTTCGAGCATGTCGCCGATCTGCTTCGCCTTGCGGGCATGGCGCCAGCGGCGGAACAGCCAGATGGCGGCGCCGACGGCGAGCGCGATGCCGAGCACGATCCATGGCAGCGAGGCGGGCCATTGCAGCAGCCGCGCGGCCACGAAGAGCAGCGCGGCGAAGGCCACCCAGCCGATGACGGTCAGGCTGGTGCGGGCGGTCAGGAAATCCCAGATTTTTTGCATGATTACGAGAGTGTGATTAATGCTTCATGACGCCGGGCAGGCGCAGTTCCGTGTGCCCGAAGTCCATCATTTTCCAGCGTCCGCCCCACGTGAGGCCGACGGATTCGGCCACCTGGCCGTACAACTGGTAGCCGCGCATCGCCCATGGATCCTTTTCCGAGATCACGAGCCTGCCGTCGCGGACGAACGCGCAATCGGCGGCGAGGCCGTACTGGTGCCAGCTCTGCCACGAGCGCGCATTGGTGACGCCCGGTCCGAGCGCGGCCAGTGCATCCTGGCGCGCGGGGCTGCGATAGCCTTCGAGGATCGCCATCTCGTAGCCGTGGCGCTCCTTCATGATCCGGAAGACCGTCAGCAGGCGCTGCGTGTAGTCCGCATTCAGCATGGCCCAGTCGCGGCTGGCCGAGGCGAGCAGCGGACGTTCCTGCGCCACTTCGGCCGTCGTGAACACGAGCGGCGGCAGCGGGGGCGGCGGCACGAGCTGCTCGCCCTGCAGCAGGTCGGCCACCTGCGTGTTCATGGGGCGGTCCAGCGACTCGTAGCCGTTCAGCATGGGCCGTTCCGCGAGCAGCAGCGCGGCCAGCGGCGGGAGGCAGACGAGCGCCGCGCCGCACGTGCAGGCGATCCAGTGGCGCCGCACGAAGCCGGCCAGGCTGCCCGCCGTCGCGCGGCCGTTCGCACGCAGCGCATCCGCGGCGCGCAGGCGCTGCTGCGCGAGCGCGCCCGCGCGCCGCCCGAGCCGCTGCCCGGCCCCCGCCAGCGCGTTCAGGACGAACTCGCGGCCGGCCGGGAACAGCACCATCCAGCTGATCGCGCACGCCAACACGAAATACACCGTTACTGCCAACACCCACACCGCACTCTCCGGAAGCCGTTCACATTGTTGTCGAAGAAATATTTCCCGAAAGTATAAATCCGGTAAGCGACAACCCCGCGCACGATTGAAAAAACGCAAAAACTCACCAAATGTGTTAATCGCGCACGATTAAAAGCAAAATAGAGGCACAATTGTCTTGATTCTTGTAAAGTAATGCAAACTTTTTTAAGGAGCTGATTTGCAACATCAAGGCGATCGCCCGGTCCGTGGCGGCCGGCCCAGCCTGCTCTCGCCCGAAGAGCAGCCGGTTCAGGAGCGGCAGGGCATCCTCAGTTCGCTGGACGGCATGCCCGGGCAGGCGGCAGCGGCGCAGGCGCCGCGGCCCCGTTCGCGTGCGCTGGCATGGGGCGGCGTGGCCGCTGGTGTGGTCGCCGTGTGCGGCGCGCTGTTCCTGTTCGGCGGCAGCGACGAACGTGCCGCGCCGGTTGCGGCGCCGGTCCAGGTCGCGGCTGCACCCGCCGAACCGGCCGCACCCGTCACGCCCGTTTCGCTGCCGGCACCGGCCGCGCCCGCGGCCGCCGTGCTGCGCGACGAGCCGGCGCTGCCGGCCGAGCCCATGACCAATCCGCTGGCCGACATGGCGCCGGCCGCGCCCGCGCACCGCAAGGAACGTGCGGCGAAGGCGGAAAAGTCCGCGAAGGCGGAGAAGGCCGAACGCAAGGAAGCGCATGCGAAGGCTGCGCACGCCAAGGCACAGGACAAGGCGCGCGAGGCCGCGAAGGACAGGAAGACGAAGGCGAAGCCGGGCGCGGCGCGCGAGCAGGACAGCGACGTCGTCCTGCTGGCGGCCCTGATGAGTCACATGGATCCGAAGAAGGGCAAGGCCACGCCGGCGGAACAGCTGGCGTCGTGCCGCCGCTACAACGCGGCCGGCGAAGAGCAGTGCCGCGCGCGCGTGTGCGCCGCGGCGGGCCCCAAGGAGCCCGCGTGCAAGCGCGTGCAGGCCGCGCGGACCGACTCGGAGTCGTGAGCGACTGGCCTTACGGCTCCACGAGCCGGCGCGACCAGTCCTCGATGCGTCCCGTCTCGACGCGGCGCGCGAACGCCGTCCGCCAGTTCGGCGCAAGCGGCTGCAACCCGGCGGCGCGGCGCCACTCGCCGGGCAGGCCCGGCGCCGCCGGATCTGCCGGAAACAGCGCGCGGATCAGCCGGTCCAGCGGCCAGTCCGGGCAAGGGCGCTCGAGCAGCACGAGATCGTCGCCGGGCGCGATCACGCCTTCCTCCAGCACGCGGTAGTACCAGCCGGTGGCGCCGGAGCGCTGCATGGCGGGCGCCGCGTCCGGACGGGCGAAGCGGCGGTTCAGCTTCCAGCACGGCTGGCGTCCCTGCGACACCTGCAGCAGCGCGCTGCCGGCCCGGTAGACGTCGCCGATGCACACGTCCCGCTCCGTCATGCCGTGCGTCGCGACGTTCTCGCCGAATGCGCCGGGCGCCAGCGGCACCGGGCTGTCCGGCCAGCGCGCCCGCCACGCGGCGTAATGGTCGGCCGCGTAGTGGTGCACTGCCTTTTCCGGACCGCCGTGGTAGACCGTGTCGCCCTGCGCATCGCCCTCGAAGCCGCGCACGGACAGGCGTACCGGCCCCGCGCGCCGCTGCTTGACGATGCCGCTGGGGACGGGCGGGTCCCCGAGCGGCCGCACGGGGCCCGTGAACAGTGCGGCGATCGCGGCGTTCATGCGTGCGCGGCCACGTCGTCGATGCGCGAATGCGGCGCGACGGGCAGCACGCGGCCATCGACGACGAGGCAGGGCAGGCCGCGCACGCCGAGCGCCATGGCGTCGAATGCGGCGTCCGGGGCGAGGCCGAGGTCGACGACGGCGAGGTCCGGCATGGTGGCCTGGAGCACGCGCGCGATGTCGAGGCACACGTTGCAGCCATCGTGGTAGAGGGTCGGGGTCATTTTGTCTCCTGTGGGTGGATGCCGGCCAGCCAGCGGCGCAGCAGTTCGGTGCCCGCGAGGGCGAGATCGCGGCCGTGGCGGGCGGTCGCGGCGCGCAGGGCGTGCAGGTCGGTGCCGGCATGGGCCAGTTCCACCGCATGCCCGGTCAGCCATTCCTCGAGCGCGGCGGCGGCAAACTCCACGTGGCATTGCAGCGCCAGCGCGTGGCTGCCCACCATGAAGGCCTGGCACGGCGTGCCGCCGGTGGCGGCGAGGCTCGCGGCGCCGTCCGGCGGCACGATGTTATCGCCATGCCAGTGCAGCACAGCGATGCCGCGCAGCGCGTCCAGCGGGCCGGCGTCGGTGGCGATGTCCAGCCGCGACCACCCGATCTCCATCGCATGACGGCGCACGATGCGGCCGCCGAGGGCGACGGCCATCAGCTGGGCGCCGAGGCAGATGCCCAGCGTCGGCCGGCGCAGCGCGAGCCGGTGCGCGAGGCCCGCCAGCTCCGCGTCCAGCCACGGATACGCTGGCGCATCGCCGGCGCCGATCGGGCCGCCCAGCACGACGGCCAGGTCCGCGTCGCGCCACTCGTCCAGACTCAAGGGCGCGGCACCGGCATGGCGGTATGCGATGGCGTAGCCCGCCCGTTCGAGGGGCTCGGCGAAGGCGCCGAGATCCTCGAAGCGCACGTGATAAAGGGCGAGGCACTTCATCATTTGGCGCGCAGGCGGACGTGCGGGAAGTCGACCGGGACGGCGAAGGCCACGTTCACGTAGTTGGTGAAGAGGTTCAGGGCCACGTGCGCCATGATCTCCATGATCTGGCCGTCGTCGAAACCGGCGTGGCGCAGCGCGTCGACGTCGGCGGCATCGACCCTGGCGCGCTGGCGCACGACGCGGGTGGCGAAGGCCAGCGCGGCGGCCGTCTTCGGATCGGGAGAGTGGCCGGCCTGCGCCGCGGTCATCTCGTCCGCCGTCGCGCCGGCCTTGCGGCCCAGGACCGTGTGCGCGGCCAGGCAGTATTCGCAGTCGTTGATGTCGGCGATGGCCACGGCGATCTGCTCGCCCAGCTTCGCGCCGAGCGTGCCGCCGCCGAGGGCGCCGAACGCGCCCCACATGCTGGCCAGCGCGGCCGGCGAATTGGCGACGGCGCGGAACATGTTGGGCGTGGCGCCGAATGCGCCGTGGATCTGGTCGAGCAGGTCGCGCGAGGGGGCTGCGGCGGTGTCGCGGGTCTGGAGGGCGAGGCGTGCGGTCATGATTCTTCCTTTCATGTTGAGCTACATTAGGAGTCCTAAATATTTAGGACAAAAAAATCCCGGGCGAATGCCGCCCGGTTAAACTCATGCAAATGCCGCCCAGTTCCGCCGTTCCGTGACCGGGTCCGTCGGTTCCTGTTCGGCGCAATCGATCCTGAGGAAAGCGATCGGCAGCGGCGCCTTGACGAGCGCGCAGTGATGCGGGGCGGGGCTGCCCGGGAACCTGTTCGCCTCGAAGTAGCGGCACGACAGGCATGCGCGCAGGGCGGGGAAGCGTTCCGTCTTCTGCAATTCCGCGATCAGCTTGAACAACCCGACGAGCAGCCGTTCCTGGACTTCCCGGTCGAGCGCGGCCGCGGCATCGTCCGCGAACCCCAGCGCCTTCGCCTGCTTCTCGGCCAGCGTCTTGCCGGCGTCCGTCAGCCACAGCGCGGTCGCCCGCTTGTCGTCCTCGGCCCGGTCCTTGCGCACGAGGCCCTTGGCGACGAGGGCCGCCACGGAATCGCTGGCGCTCGCCGCCGACACCGACAGCTGCACCGCGAGCCACGACAGCCTCACGCCATGCGTGCGGTCGCGCAGCAGCTGCAGGATGTCGGCCTGCGTCGGGTTCAGGTTCTCCGCCGTCGCGAACTCCCACATGCCGGCCCGCAGCACGCTCGCGACGCGGTTGATCGCGACGACGATGCGGGCCGAGATGTCCGGGGTGCCATCCCACGGGGTTTCGGGTTTCAGTTCCATGGACGGCATCATAACACGCGCCGAATAGTAATCAAGAGTCCTAACTAATATTTTTTGCGCCGGCGTTGTAGACTGGGCATCGACAAGGAGAATGAATGGACGACCTGACGAGAGCCGACATCATCAAGACGAGCTGGGGGATGCACCGCGTGGTCGAGGAGCGCCTGCTGAGCCACCCGGCGACGCGCGACTCCCACGACTGGCTCGACAAACAGCGCCTGCTGCTGGCCGACATGGCGATCCACCTGCTGCAGACCGCGCTCAGGCCGGGCGAGATCGAACTCGACAAGCTGCGCAACAACCTGCACGCCGTCCTGACGATCTCGGACCAGTTCCTGCCGCAGGCTGGCCTGAAACAGGCGACCGGGAATATCTACGATACGTCCTCACAACGGGCGTGAGCGCTGGCGGGTCCCGCGGTTGCGGTTCCTGACGAGCGCCTCCAGCCCCGCGAGCTGATACGTCCAGAACGTTGCGAACGCCTTCGCGATGTCCGCAGCGGACGCGTACCGTTCCAGGATCGCCGCGATCATCGCTACCGTGTTCGCGAAGACCTGGCGCAGCACCATGTCGAAGTGCGGGTCCGGCTCCGCCGCCGTCTGCCGCCGCACGAAGCGGGCCGCCTGGCGCGTCATCTCCTGCGCCATGCGCTGGCGCACGGGCGCGAAGCGCGTGCCTTCCGCACCGTTCAGCAGGATCAGCACCGCGAGCCGGTGTTCGACCCAGAAGTCCAGCAACGCCCTGGCATGCGCGGAGCCGTCCGCATGCGCGTCGGACCAGCCGCCCAGCGTGTCGAACTCGCGCAGGCGCGCGCGCAGGAGACGGAACAGGCGCGCGGCAAGCGCCGGCGTGACGACGGCGTCGAACAACGCCTGCTTGTTCCCGTAGTACTTGTAGATGTTGCTGGGGGTGACGTCCGCATCGCGGGCGATGTCGGCCAGCGTGGCCTGCAGGTAGCCCCGTGCGGCGAACGTGCGCGCGGCCGCGGCGAGGATGCGGTCGCGGACGTCGTCTTTCAATCGTTGCGGCACGCGAGCTCCTCCTGCATCCTGCGCAGCCGCGGTGCCCACGCGGCCGCCGCTTCGAGCTGGAACGCGAGACGCAGCAGCAGTGCGTCCGCGTCGTGCGCGGCCGTGAAATGGCAGCCCAGCGGCAGGCCCGCATCGGACCAGTACAACGGCACCGACATCGCGGGCCACCCCGCCAGCGACGCGGGCACCGTGTAGCCGGCCAGCCGGTTGGTGAACGCGATCAGTTCGTCCGGGTCCTGGCCGGGGCCGTGGCGGCCGAGCGGGAAGGCGGTGAACGGGACGGTGGGACTCAACAGCACGTCGAAACCGGCGCCGGCCGCCCGCGTCGACGCGCCCGCCGCCGCCAGCGCCGCGCCGGCGGCCCGCACCTCGCCGGCCGATGCCGCCCGCGCACGCCGGATCAGGTCGCGCGTGTAGGGTTCGAACAGGCCCGCGTCGAAGGCCGGCCCCATCATCGCCGACGCCTGGTCCGCCATGGCGGCCAGCCCGGCCGCCGTGAGCGTGAAAAAGGCGCGGCTCACGGCCGGCGCGTCGCAGGCCGGACCCGCCGTCTCGACGACGTCATGGCCAAGGTCCGTGCACAGGCGCGTGGCGGCGTCCAGCGCGGCGAGGGCGTCGGGCGAGGGGAGGTTGCCGAACATGTCGCGGCGGTAGACGCCGATGTGCAGGCGGGGCGGCGGCGCCTCCCGCAGCGCCGCGACGTCCGGCAGCGGCGCCGCGTGGCCGGGCACTTCGGTCGCCTTCAGCCACGCCGCGCTGTCGCGCACCGAGCGGCTCACGCAGTGGTCGGCAAGGAGGGCGGCCGTCGGCATATCCGGCGGGATATCGGCAGCCACCGTGCGTCCGCGGCTGGGCTTGAAGCCGAACAGGCCGCAGAACGAGGCGGGGCCACGGATGGAACCGCCGCCGTCGGACGCGTGCGCCACCGGTACCATCCCCGCCGCGACGGCCGCGACCGCGCCGCCCGACGAACCGCCTGTCGACGCATCGAGCCGCCATGGATTGCGCGTGGGGCCCGTCGCCAGCGGTTCCGTCGTGCCCAGCAGGCCGAATTCCGACGTCGTGCTCTTGCCCAGCACGACGAAGCCCGCACGCCGCAGCGCCTGCGCATACGGCGACGTGCCCGGCAGCCGCGCGCCGCGGAACAGGCGCGAACCGTAGCCCGTCGGGAAGCCGGGAACCGCGAGCAGGTCCTTGACGAGCGTGGGTACGCCGGCGAACACGCCGCCGGGCTCGCGGTCGTCCGCCTGGCGCCGGGCCGCCTCGGGGTCGAAGTCGACGAGCGCGTTCACGCGCGGCTGCAGCGCCTCAATGCGCGCGATGGCAGCCGCCAGCAGCTCGGCGGGCGCAATGTCGCCCTTGCGGATCAGCGCCGCCTGGCCCGTCGCATCCAGGTCCAGCAGCAGCGCATCGTCGCGTCCAGTCGTTCCCATGGTCGTCTCCGGTGGTGTTTTAAAAAAGAATGCCTCATTCTCTTTTGGTCGTCAAGCGGGACCGGCGGGCCGAAAAATGATAAAGTGCGGGCCCCGGCATGTGCCGGCAGACCATCCTCCAATGAATCGCATGAGAGATTTCGCGCCAGTCGTGCCGGATGCGGACGCGGCACCATTCGACGCCGCCTTCCTGCACGATCCGTATCCCACCTATCGCCGCCTGCGCGACGCGGGACCCGTGCTGTGGCGCGACGACGTGTTCCAGGGCGCGTGGGCGCTGACGCGCCACGCGGACATCGAGCTGGCGCTGCGCGATCCGCGCTTCTCGTCGCAGCGCACGGGCGGGTGGGTCAAGCGCATCCCCGGCGTCGACGCGAGCTTTGCGGGACGCCGCGCGCAGGCCGGCCTCGACCTGTTCCAGCGCCTGTTCGGCAGCGCGATGGTGTTCCTGGACGGCGCCGACCACCAGCGCGTGCGCAAGGCGATGGCGGCCGGTTTTCACCCGACGCTGGTCCGCACGTTGCGTGCCGACGTCGAGCGCCTCACCGGCGAACTGCTGGACGGCCTCGATGCGCGCGCCGGCTTCGACTTCATCGCGGCCGTCGCGCGCCCGCTGCCGTCGCGCGTCATCGGCCTGATGCTCGGCATCGATCGCAAGGACGAGGCGCGCTTCATGGCGTGGTCCGACGACCTCGCCGCATTCATCGGCGCGCTGCAGCCCACGAGCGAGCAACTGCGCGCGGCCCAGCGCAGCCTGCTGCAGATGGTGCGCTATTTCGACGCGCTGCTGCCCGCGCGCAGGGACGCCCCCGGCACGGACCTCGTCAGCCGCCTGCTGCAGGCCGAAGCCGCCGGCGAACTGCGCGCGGACGGCGAGCTGCTGGCGCAATGCGCGATGCTGCTGTTCGCCGGCCACGAGACGACGCGCAACCTGCTCGGCAACGGCCTGTACACGCTGCTCACGCATCCGGAAGCGTGGGCACGGCTGCGCGCGGACGAGGAGGGCATGACCCTGGCCATCCGCGAACTGCTGCGCTACGACAGTCCCGTGCAGTACACGGGCCGCCGCGTCGCCACGGAGCTGACCTTGCACGGCACGACGCTCAGGCGGGGCGACCTCGTGATCGCGCTGATCGGGGCCGCCAACCGCGATCCGGACCGTTTCGACGATCCGGACACGTTCGACATCACGCGCCGCGCCGGCAGCCACCTGTCGTTCGGCAGCGGACCGCATGTGTGCATCGGCGCCGGGCTGTCGCTGCTGGAGGCCGACGTCGTGCTGCGCGCCGTGCTGCGCCGCTGGCCGACGCTCCGCCTGCGCGACGCAACGCCGCGCTGGAACGGCATCGCCGGCCTGCGTGGGCTCGCCACGCTGCCCGTCAGCGCTTCGTGAAACGCTCGACGGCGTCGTAGTTGACGCCGTTCGACTTGACCTCGACGAGCTCCCCGCCCACGATGGCCAGCCCATCGAACGGTGCCGGCTCGGCCGCGTAGATCCGGTCGGGCACGCACACGGAACCGCCCGCGTAATCGATGCACCAGTTGGGCTGGCCCTCGATGATCTTGCGGCTGACGAAGGTGCCCGTCAGCGTGACGTTGCGCTGGGGCAGTTGGGCCGTCACCTTGTCGATGGACGCGGAAACCGGCCCCGGCATGATGGAGGAAGCGACGGTGCCGACGTACGTCGCCGTCGTGGGGGCGCTCCACACCTGCGTGGCGATGATGTCGCCCGTGCAGGCCGTGTTGGCGTAGTAATTCGTCGTGACGGCGATCGTGAGCGCATTGCTGGAGCCTGCCGCGCGCGCGATGACGGCCGTGTCGATCGCGTGCGACGCGCACGCGGACGCCCACGTGCCGGCGTACGCGTCGAGGTTGCCGCCGCCGGACACGGGCGGCGTCAGCGGGGTACTCCCCGAACCGGCATTGCCGCCGCCGCCACCGCAGGCGGTCAGGCACGCCGCCAGCGCGGCGAACCACATTCTCGTTTTCATCTCGTTCTCCTGGCATCAGCTTCTGGATGGGCTGTTCGGAGAGATGATACGCGATCAGCGCACCCCGAGCTGCTGCACGATCTCGCGGTCGATGGCTTTCAACGGCACGGATTTCTCGACGCCGCCCCGCTTGACGGCTTCCTTCGGCATGCCGTACACGACGCAACTGTCCTCGTCCTGCGCGACGGTGCGCGCGCCCGCCTTGCGCATCTCGAGGAGGCCGGCCGCGCCGTCGTCGCCCATGCCCGTCATGATGATGCCCAGCGCATTGGCGCCCGCGTGCTTCGCCACGGAGCGGAACAGCACGTCGACGGACGGGCGGTGGCGGTTCACGAGCGGGCCGTCGATGACGTCGACGTGGTAGTTGGCGCCGTCGCGCCGCAGCAGCATGTGCTTGCCGCCCGGGGCGATCAGCGCGCGGCCCGGCAGCACGCGGTCGCCGTGGCGCGCCTCGCGCACGTCGATCTGGCACAGGCCGTTCAGGCGGTCGGCGAAGGCGGCCGTGAATTTTTCCGGCATGTGCTGCACGATGACGATGCCGGGCGTGACGCGCGGCAGCGCCGTCAGCACCTCTTCCAGCGCCAGCGTGCCGCCCGTGGACGTGCCGATGGCGACGACGCGTTCGGTCGTGCGCAGCAGTGCGCGCGACTCCGGCGCGGCAGGCAGCACGGCATCCGCCGTCAATTTGGCTGCGACGGGCGCGGCGGGCACGCGCGCGGCGAGCCGCCGCACGTTGACCTGGCTCGCGGCGCGCACGGCCGCGACCAGCTCCTCCGCGCTCTCGCTGAGGAAGTCCTTCAGGCCCAGCCTGGGCTTCGTGATGATGGAGACGGCGCCCGCCGCCAGCGCGGCCATCGTCGTCTCGGCGCCTTTTTCCGTCAGCGTCGAGCAGATCACGACGGGCGTGGGCCGCTCCGCCATGATCTTGCGGAGGAACGTGATGCCGTCCATGCGCGGCATCTCCACGTCCAGCAGGATCACGTCGGGCCAGGCCTGCTTCATGCGCTCGATGGCGAGCAGCGGGTCGGACACGGCGTGCAGCAGGCGGATGCCGGGCGCGGATTCCAGCACGGCGCCGACGACCTTGCGCACGACGGCCGAGTCGTCGACGACCATCACATCGATTGTCTTCATGCGGGTTTACGGTAGACGGAAGGAATCACGGGACGCACCACGTCGCCCATGTCCTGCAGGCTCTCCGAGTGGCCGATGAACAGGTGGCCGCCCGGCTTGATGCGCTGCATGATGCGCGTGACGACCTGGCGCTTGGTGTCGCCGTTAAAGTAGATCATCACGTTGCGCAGGAAGACGAGGTCGAACGTGCCGACGTCGCCGGGCAGCGCCGTGTTCAGGTTCACCTGGCGGAACTGCACGCTCCCGCGCAGCGCGCGGTCGACGAGCAGGGTGCCCTGCTGGTCGCGGATGCCCTTCAGGCAGTAGCGGCGCAGGTAATCCTGCGGGACGTGGGTCGCACGCTCCATCGGATAGTGGCCCGTGCGGGCGCGCTGCAGCACGCGCGTGCTGATGTCGGACGCCACGACTTCCCACGGCGCCGTTCCCAGCACGTCGGCCAGCACCATCGCGATGCTGTACGGTTCCTCGCCGGACGAGCAGGCCGCGCTCCACACGCGGAACGGCGCATTCGCACGGAGGGAAGGGCGTGCCGCCTCCGCCGCTTCGCGCAGCAGGTCGAAATGGCGCGCCTCGCGGAAGAAGTAGGTTTCGTTCGTCGTCAGCAGGTCGACGGCCAGCTGCACTTCCTCCTTGTGCGCGCCGTCCGTCAACAGCTTGAAATAGGCGTCGTAGGACGGCAGCCCGAAGTGCTGCACCCGCTTGGCGAGGCGGCCGGACACGAGCGCCTTCTTCGAGTCCGACATCGTGATGCCCGCCATGTCGAAGATGAAGCGCTGGAAGCGCGCGAATTCGCTCTGGCTGATCGCACTGTGCTCCATGATGGCCTCAGGCGAGCAGGGCGTCGCCCGCGGCCAGGTCGGGCAGGCCGTCCAGCGCCAGCACCTGGTCCACGTTCAGCAGGATGACGAACCTGCCGTTCACCTTGCCCATGCCCGCGATGAAGTCGCCGCGGATGCGCGTGCCGAACGACGGCGCCGGTTCGATATCGGCTGCCGGGATGTCCAGCACGGCGCTGACGGCGTCCACGACGACACCCGTCAGCTGGCGCTCGCCGTCGTTGTCCAGTTCCACGATGACGATGCACGTGCGCTTGCCGGGCACGGATTGCGGCCTGCCGAAGCGGGCCGCGAGGTCCATCACGGGCACGACGGCGCCGCGCAGGTTGATCACGCCGCGGATCGAGTCCGGCATCATCGGCACTTCCGTGATGCCGGCGAACTCGATGATCTCCTTGACGGCCATGATGCCGATGCCGAAGGCTTCGCCGCCCAGCATGAAGGTGAGGTACTGGGCGGTATGGCCGTCCACGTTCGTTTCTACATTCGTGTGCTTCATTCGGTCACCAATCGGTCAGAAATGGGTGAAACTGGTTTCGTCCGGCTCGCCTTGCGCGGCGAAGGTGCCGCCGCCGGCCAGGCGCAGCGTGCTGCGCTTTGCCGCGCGCGGTGCGGCTTCCTGCCGCGTGGGCGCCCCGGCGCTCATGCCGCGCGCCAGGCGGAAGAAGCTCATCGTCTGCTGCAGCCGCTCGGCCTGCGCGCTCATTTCCTCGGCGGTGGACGCCAGCTCTTCCGAGCTCGAGGCATTCTGCTGCGTCGTCTGCGACAGCTGGCTCACCGCCGCGTTGATCTGGCCGACGCCGGCCGACTGCTCTTCCGACGCCGCCGTGATTTCCTGCACGAGGTCGGACGTCTTGCGGATGCTCGGTACCATTTCGTCGAGCAGCTTGCCGGCCGTTTCCGCCAGCGCCACGCTGTTCGTCGCCACTTCGCCGATTTCCTGGGCCGCGACCTGGCTGCGCTCGGCCAGCTTGCGCACCTCGGCGGCCACCACGGCGAAGCCCTTGCCGTGTTCGCCCGCACGCGCCGCCTCGATGGCGGCGTTCAGCGCCAGCAGGTTGGTCTGGTACGCGATGTCGTCGATGATGCCGATCTTCCTGGCGATCTGGTTCATCGCCGACACGGTCTCCTTCACGGCCGCGCCGCCTTCCGCGGCTTCTTTCGCAGCCTTGGTCGCCATGCCGTCGGTGACCTTCGCGTTCTCGGTGTTCTGCGAGATCGACGCCGTCATCTGTTCGATCGAGGCGCTCGTTTCCTCGACGCCGGCGGCCTGTTCGCTCGACGCCTGCGACAGCGACTGCGCTGTCGCGTTCACCTGTTCCGACGCGCTGGCGAGCGCATCGGCCGCGCCGTTCACTTCCGCTACCACGTCCGCCAGCTTGTCGACGGTGTTGTTCGCGTATTCCTTCAGCTTGGCGAATTCGCCCTCGTACGCCTTGTCGATGCGCTTGGTGAGGTCGCCCTCCGACATCGCACCCATCACGCGCACCACGTCCTCGACGGAAGCGCGGATGGTCGACACCAGCAGGTTCAGGCCCTCGCCCATCTCTTTCTGGAAGCCCTGCAGGCCGGCCAGCTCGATGCGCTGTTCGAAGTTGCCCTGGTTGGCCGCCTCCACGACGCCGCGCTGCCCCTCGATCACCTGGGTCAGCTTGTGCACCGTGTTGTTCGTGTATTCCTTCAGTTCGCCGAACGCGCCCTGGTAGGCCTGGTCGATCTTGTTCGACAGGTCGCCGCGCGACACGGCACCCATCACGCGCACGACGTCGCCGATGGAGCCCCCGGTCGTCGCCACGAGCAGGTTCAGGCCTTCGCCCATCTCTTTCTGGAAGCCCTGCAGGCCCGTCAGGTCGACCCGCGCGTCGAAGTTCCCGCGGTTCGCGGCTTCGACCACGGCGCGCTGGCCGTCGATCACCTGTTTCAGCTTGCCGACCATGCCCTTGACGGCGGCCAGCATGCTGGCGTCGTCGCCCGGCTTCGTGTGAATGTCGACGTCCAGGTCGCCGCCCGCGATACGGGCCATGACGGACCCCGCGTACGCCGGTTCGCCGCCCAGCTGGGCCAGCAGGCTGCGGGTGATGTAAAACCCGAGCAGGCCGACGGCCGCCAGCGTGGCGGCGGCAAAGGCGAGCGACATCGTCTCCGCCGCGTTCTGGATCGCGACGGCACGCTCGCCGCCGTTCTTCGCCAATTCCTCGTTGTACTTGCGGTGGTTCGCGAACGCTTCCCAGTTCTTGTCCGCGAGGGCGGTGTTCGCCATCATGCGGTCGCGCGCTTCCACGTTCTTGTTGCTGTCCGAGAGCTTCAGCACTTCGTCCACGATGCGGCCGTAGTCCGCGAGACTGGCGCGGTCGGCCGCGAGCAGGGCCTTGTCCTTGTCGTCCGAAACGAGCGCCTCGTATTTCTTGAGCGCCTCGTCGATCTTGCGGCGGTGCTCGCCGATCTGCTGCTCGATCGCGGCCAGCTTGTCGGCGTCGGTCTGCGCGACATGCTGCCATACGCGGGTCCGGTACACGGCCAGCTGTTCGAACGCCTCGTCGAGCGCGAGAAAGCTTGGGACGGAATTGACCGTGCCATAGCTGGCCGCATCGTAGACGCGGACGAGCTGGTAGCGCCCCATTGCCGCCAGGGCGACGATACCGATGAGCGCTGCCAGCACGAGCAGGATCATCTTCTTTACGACTGTCATGGTATTTCCTTAAATATTAGAAGCGTGCGAAATCGGCTTCGTCCGGTGCGCCGACCGCGGCGAGTGCCAGCGTCCCGATCGTCCTCGGGGCATGGCGCTTCGCCGTACCTGTTTTGATCGGCTTGCCGGCAGCGGCTTTAACGCCGTATCCGGTCTCCAGCCTGAAGAACGCCATGGCCTGCTGCAGCTGCTCGGCCTGGGAACTCATTTCCTCGGCCGTCGCGGCCAGCTCCTCGGAACTGGACGCGTTCTGCTGCGTCGTCTGGCTCATCTGGCCGACCGCCGCGTTGATCTGGCCGACGCCGGCCGATTGCTCTTCCGACGCGGCCGTGATTTCCTGCACGAGATCGGACGTCTTGCGGATGTTCGGCACCATCTGGTCGAGCAGGCTGCCGGCGCGCTCGGCCAGTTCCACGCTGCTCGTTGCCACCTCGCCGATCTCCTGCGCGGCGACCTGGCTGCGTTCGGCCAGCTTGCGCACCTCGGCGGCGACGACGGCGAAACCCTTGCCGTGCTCGCCGGCACGCGCCGCCTCGATGGCGGCGTTCAGCGCCAGCAGGTTGGTCTGGTACGCGATGTCGTCGATGATGCCGATCTGCTTGGCGATCTGCTTCATGGCGGCGACGGTCGCCTTGACGGCCTCGCCGCCTTCCGCCGCTTCGCGCGCGGCCTGCGTGGCCATGCCGTCGGTGACGCGGGCATTCTCCGTGTTCTGCGAGATCGACGCCGTCATCTGTTCCAGCGAGGCGCTCGTCTCTTCGACGCCGGCGGCCTGCTCGGATGCCGATTGCGACAGCGCCTGCGCGGTCGCGCTGACTTCTTCCGACGCCGATGCGAGCGACTGGGCGCTGCCGTTCACGTCGCCGACGACCTGCGCCAGCTTGTCCATCGTGCCGTTCGAGTAATCCTTCAGCCGCGCGAACGCGCCCTCGTAGTCCTTGTCGATGCGCTTCGTCAGGTCGCCTTCGGCCAGCGCGGACATGACGCGCACGACGTCGTCGATGCTGGCGCCCGTCGTCGTCACGAGCTGGTTCAGGCCATCGCCCATCTCCTTCTGGAAGCCCTGCATCCCGGCCGTGTCGACGCGCACGCCGAACTCGCCGCGGTTGGCCGCCTCCACGACGGCGCGCTGGCCCGCGATCACCTGGCGCAGCTTGCCGACCATCTGGCCGACGGCATGCAGCATGCTGTCGTTGTCGCCGCTGCGCAGCGTCACGTCGCCGGACAGGTCGCCGTGCGCGATGCGCTTGAGCAGGTCGGCCGCGTAGGCCGGCTCGCCGCCCAGCGTGCGGGTAAGGCTCAGCGTGATCCAGAAGGCCATGCCGAGGCCCGCCAGGACCGCCGCGATGCCCAGCAGCGTGAGCTGGTTGCGGGTCTCGACATATTCGGCCGACGCGTCCTTGGCCGACTGCTCCATCGACGCGTTCTGGTGTTCGATCAGCTTTTCGATCGCCTTGATGTAGGCATCCTGCAGCGGCTGGATCTGCGTCGTCAGAAGCGCGCGGGCCTCGGCGCGCTTGCCTTCGTTCACGAGGCGGACGAACTGGTCCTGCACCGCCACGTTCTTCTGGCGCTGCTGGTTCATGCCGTCCATGATCTGGCGTCCGGTGGCCGACTTGACGAGGCTCTGCAGCTTTTCGATGTCCGCGCGCTGGTCGTTGCGCGATTCGTCGAACTGCGCCAGCTCGCGCCGCGTCGCTTCCGGATCCTCGGTCAGCACGATGTGGCGCATCGCGGTGGCGATCTCGTGGATGTTGCCGATGGCGTCGTAGCTGAGCACGACCTTCGGGTACTTGTCGTTGGCCATTTCGCCGACGTTGTCGCTGACGCTGGCGACGCTGTGGATGCCCATCGCGACGACGGCGGCCAGCAGCAGGCTGACGGTGCCGAAGCCCAGCGCCAGGCGGACGCTGACTTTCAGATTACGGAACATGGCAGTTCTCCTCGATGCGGCTGCGTGTGATCAGAAACGGGTGAAGCTGGCTTCGTCCAGGCCCGCCTCGGCGGCGTACGCCGGGTTCTGCATGGCGATGCCCTTGCGCTTCGGCGCCGCGGCTGGCTGCCCGGGTGTGCGGCGTGCCGGCTTGCGCGCGGGCGGCGCATCGCCGCCCGCGAGGCGGAAGAACGCCATCGCCTGCTGCAGCTGCTCGGCCTGGGAACTCATTTCCTCGGCCGTCGCGGCCAGCTCCTCGGAACTGGACGCGTTCTGCTGCGTCGTCTGGCTCATCTGGCCGACCGCCGCGTTGATCTGGCCGACGCCGGCCGATTGCTCTTCCGACGCGGCCGTGATTTCCTGCACGAGATCGGACGTCTTGCGGATGTTCGGCACCATCTGGTCGAGCAGGCTGCCGGCGCGCTCGGCCAGTTCCACGCTGCTCGTTGCCACCTCGCCGATCTCCTGCGCGGCGACCTGGCTGCGTTCGGCCAGCTTGCGCACCTCGGCCGCCACGACGGCGAAACCCTTGCCGTGTTCGCCGGCGCGGGCCGCCTCGATGGCGGCGTTCAGCGCCAGCAGGTTCGTCTGGTAGGCGATGTCGTCGATGATGCCGATCTGTTTCGCGATGCGCTGCATCGCGGCGACCGTCGCCTTGACCGCCTCGCCGCCTTCCGCCGCTTCGCGCGCGGCCTGCGCGGCCATGCCGTCGGTGATGCGGGCATTCTCCGTGTTCTGCGAGATCGACGCCGTCATCTGTTCCAGCGAGGCGCTCGTCTCTTCGACGCCGGCCGCCTGCTCCGATGCCGCCTGTGACAGCGCCTGCGCCGTGGCGCTGACTTCTTCCGATGCCGATGCGAGCGACTGCGCGCCGCCGTTCACGTCGCCGACGACCTGCGTCAGCTTCGCGATCATGTTCTTCATCGCCGCCAGCAGCTGGCCGGCCTCGTCGCGCGAGTTGCTTTCGATGTGCACCGTGAGGTCGCCTGCCGCCAGGCGGTCGGCCGCGTTCACGGCCACGCGCAGCGGACGGGTGACGGACAGCGTGATGAAGCCGGCCACGCACAGCGCGAGCAGGGCGGCGCCGGCCGTCATCGCGATCACCAGCTGGCGCGTCTCTTCGTACGTGGCGCTCGCCTCGTCGGCCTTTTTCCGCATCTTGTCCGATTGATGCTTCGCCAGTTCGTCGACGGCGGCGGTCAGCTCGCGGTTGAGCGGCACGTACGTCTTGCTGACGAATTCCGCCGCGCCCTGGCGGTTGCTGCCGACCAGTGCGTAGAACTGGGCATACGCCGGCTCCAGCGCCGCATGCCTGTCGGTGATCTGCTTGAGCATCTTCTTGCCGGTCTCGCTCGCGACGAGCTTCGCCAGCTCGCCGATGCGCGCGCTGGTATCGGCGCGCAGATGTTCGATCTGCTTGCGATAGCGCTCGGTTTCCGCGCCGTCGCTCGTCAGCAGCATGCCGCGCATCTGGCGCGGGGTGTCGACGACGTCGCGGATCAGGTCTTTCGCGATGACGACTTTCGGGTAGGCGTCCGCCGTGATGTAGGCGGTGGCGTCGTTCATGGCCGCCATGCGGCTCACGGCCAGCAGGGCGATCGCCAGTAACAGCAGCAGTACCGCACCGAAGCCGAGGCCCAGGCGGATGCCGATTTTCAGATTCTTAAGCACGATTGGCTCTCCACTTCAGTTAAATGTCAGGCCGCTGCGGCCTGGCTTTCGTTTTCGACCCCGGCCAGCAGGGCCGCCATGTCGAGGATCAGGGCCACGTCGCCGTTGCCGAGGATCGAGGAACCGGACAGGAAGCGCGCGCCGGCGAATACCTTGCCCAGCGGCTTGATCACGGTCTGGAATTCGCCCAGCAGGCTGTCGACGATGAGGCCCGCCTTGCGGCCGCCATAGCGCACGACGACGATGCTGCGGCGCCGTGCCGCGACGCCGTCGATGCCGAAGCGTTCCCTCAGGCGCACGAACGGCAGCGGCTGGCCGCGCAGGTCGACCCAGTCGCAGCCCGGCTGCTCGACGAACTCGATGCATTCCTCGACCATGTCCATCGGGATCACGAACACGGACTTGCCGATGCCGACCTGGAAGCCGTTGATGATGGCCAGCGTGAGCGGCAGGCGCACGGTGACCGTGGTGCCTTGCCCCTCGGTGCTGGCGATGTCCACGCTGCCGCGCAGCGCGACGATGTTGCGCTTGACGACGTCCATGCCCACGCCCCGGCCGGACAGGTTCGTCACCTGTTCCGCCGTCGAGAAGCCCGGTTCGAAGATCAGGTTGAAGATTTCCTTGTCCGTGAGCGTGCGGCCCGGCTCGACGAGGCCGCGTTCGACGGCCTTCGCGAGGATGCGGTCCCGTTTCAGGCCGCCGCCGTCGTCCGACACTTCGATCACGATGCTGCCCGAGTCGTGGTAGGCGTTCAACGCGACGGTGCCCTGCACGGGCTTGCCGCGCGCGGCGCGCACGTCGGCCGGCTCGATGCCGTGGTCCATCGCATTGCGCACGAGGTGCGTGAGCGGGTCGCCGATCTTTTCGACGACGGTCTTGTCCAGCTCCGCGTCCTCGCCGCTGACCTCGAGGCGGATGTCCTTGCCGAGTTCCCGCGCCACGTCGTGCACGACGCGCTGGAACCGGTTGAACGTGGCGCCGATCTTGACCATGCGCAGCTGCAGCGCGCTGTCGCGCACTTCTTCCACGAGGCTGGACAGGGTCGACGTGCACTCCAGCAGTTCCGGGATCTGCGTGCGGCGCGCAACGAGGTTGGCGCCCGCGCCCGCGATGATCAATTCGCCCACGAGGTTGATGAGGCGGTCCAGCTTGTCGGCATCCACGCGCACGGAACGGTTTTCCTGCTGCTGGCGCGGCGTGTCCGGCGCCTGGCGCTGTTTTGCCAGGGCCGCCTCGACGACGGGGGCGCGCACGGCGCCCTGTTCGACGAGGATGGCGCCGATCGGCTGCGCCGGCGCGGTGCTGGCCGCCTGCGCCGCCAGCGCGTGTTCCAGTTCGTGCGCCGTGACGCTGCCGCAGCGCACGAGCATCTGGCCCAGGCGTTCGCGCTGCGCCGGCGCTTCGTCCAGCCAGGCGAGGTATTCGGCGATGCGGTTCTCCGGCGGCAGGATGCGGATGGCGCAGTCGTCGCGCACGAAGTCGAACACGCCGTCGATCGTGGCCTTGTCGGCCGTGCTGTGAAAACCGATCTCGAAGCCGAGGTAGCACGATTCGGGGTCGAATTCGTCGAGGGCCGGCAGCTCGTCGGCGATCGTCGCGATGCCGGTGATGGTGCCCAGCTGGCCCAGGTAGCGGATGAACGATAGCGGGTCCATGCCGTTGCGCAGCACGTCGCGGCCGAAGCGCAGCGAGATGTGCCAGTGGCCGGCCGCGCCGTCCGTCGCTTGCGGTTCGTGCGCCGTGCCGGCGGACACCGGTGCGGCGCCGCCGTCCAGGTAGGACTGCAGTTGCGCGACGAGCGGCGCGCCCGCCGCGGCGAGACCGGCGTCGTCCAGCGTGCCGCTTTCCACCGCGTCGACGAGGGCGCCGATGTGGTCGCGGCACGCGAGCAGCAGCGCGACGAGTTCGTCGCCGACGGGGATGGCGCCGTCGCGCACCTTGTCCAGGACGCTCTCGGCCACGTGCGTGAATTCGACGACGGGGTCGAGGCCGAACATGCCGGCCGATCCCTTGATCGTGTGCGCCGCGCGGAAGATCGCGTTGACGGCGTCGAGGCCGTCGCGGGTGACCGCGAGCAGGGCGGTTTCCATCTGCTCCAGCAGTTCGCGGCTCTCGGCGATGAAGGTGTGGGTCACCTGGTCGATGTCGATGCTCATGCGGGCTCTCCTTCCGCGGTCATGCCGAGCAGCGCGAATGCGTCGCGCACGGCGGGGCTGGCGCCCCGCAGCACGAGCTCCTTGCCGAGCCGCCGCGCTTCACGCCGCGCCACGAGCAGCAACTGCATGCCGGCGCAGTCGAATTCCGTCACCTCGGACAGGTCGAGGGCGGGGGCGTCGTGCGCGCGCACGGCGTCCAGCAGCACGGGCTGCAGCTCCGCCGCGCGGTAGATCGTCATCTCGCCTTCGACCGCCAGGCATGCGGCGGCCCCTTGGCACGTTTCGCCAATACTCATCATTGCTCCGGAATGCGCCGGCTCGCGCCGGCGCGAAGATTCAGCCGAGGGTCAGCTTCTGCACGGCGGCCACGAGGGCTTCCGGCTTGAACGGCTTGACCATCCATGCGCGCGCGCCGGCGGCCTTGCCTTGTTCCTTCTTGTCTTCCTGCGACTCGGTGGTCAGCATCAGGACCGGCGTGAACTTGTAGGCGGGACGGGTCTTCAGCTCGCGCACGAACGAGATGCCGTCCATGTTGGGCATGTTGACGTCGCTGATGATCAGGTTGACCTTCTGGCCGGTCAGCTTGGCCAGCGCGTCCTTGCCGTCGACGCCTTCGATGACGTCGTAACCGGCCTGCTTCAGTGCGATGCCGACGACCTGGCGGATCGAGATCGAGTCGTCCACCACCATGATGGTTTTTGCCATGTGTAACTCCTGGACTAGAAAAATGTGATTTCTTCGGCCTGCTGCGGCGCGGGTTTCGTGGTGCTCTTGTGGAGCGTGCGTTCCTCGGCCATGGCGTAGGTGCTTTCGAGTTCGGCCAGCAGGCTGCGGGCGTCGAGGGTGCCCAGCTTGCCGCTCTGCGGCTGTTCGTCCAGCCAGGAGGGCAGGCGGGCGATGTTTTCGCGGACGTGCGACAGGATCTGGCTGACGCGGTCCTGGAACTGCAGCTGCACGATCGCGTCGCCGACTTCGGCCTGGATGCCGGCGCTCTCGCGCAGCAGGCGGTCGGAAGACGCCACGAGGGCGTCGGTGACGCCGCGCAGGGAGCCGAGCACGTTGCCGATCATCTGTCCGGACGCCTGCACGGCGCGCGTCTCCTCGCGCATCGATTCTCCAGCCGCGCGGCAGGTGGTATCGATGGCGGTGCTGATGCGGCCGACCTGTTCGGCGATGTGCTTGCCCGCGTCGGCCGAACGGTTCGACAGCATGCGCACCTCGGTCGCGACGACGGCGAAGCCGCGCCCCGCCTCGCCCGCGCGCGCCGCCTCGATGGCCGCGTTCAGCGCCAGCAGGTTCGTCTGCCACGCGATGCTGGCGACGTCCGCCGCCATCTTCTGCAAGGTGGCCGTGACTTCCTGCAGGCCTTCGATCTTCTGCAGCATCTGCTGCTTGCTGGCGGCGGCGCCGGCCAGCATGTCCAGCAGCGAGCGCAATTCCTTTTCGCTGGCCGCGAACACGTCGACGATGTTGTCGCCGTTGCGCGCGGTGCCCGACGCGTCCAGTGCCTGGCCGAGCCGGGTGACGATGCCGGAGAAGCGCTCGACGAGCGCCACGACGGCGGTCTCCATCTGGTCGCGCGATGCGTCGATGTGCGACGTCCACACGCCGGCGATCTCGGTGCAGAACGCGCGGCGGCCGGCGGGATCGTCGCCGGCGGCAGGGCCGGCCGCCGCCGGCGCGGTGGCGCGCAGGGCCGCGAACGTGCCGCCGGCCAGCAGCAGGGCGGCGAACAGCCAGCCATGCCACTGCCAGCCGGCGAGCGGGACGATGACGCAGGCCGCGGCCACGGCCACGATCAGCGGGGAAGGGGTTTGCAGGGGACGTAGTCGCGGCACGCGGCGCTCCGTTATCGGTATGTCAGGGGTTCCGTATGTTCGGTTTTGCCGACCATACGGGAGCTGATCATGTCAGAACGTATTGCCGCAGCGCAAGCTTTAGCTGTGGAAAATGTGTCCTGGAGGCCGCGAATACAACACATCGTTAGATGACTACTAACATATTGTTGCAAAAGAGATTTTTTGCCAAGAGGGCGGATGTGACGGGTTGATAACACGCCCGGATTCACATTATTGTCGTTCAAATATTTAACAAAGATGAGCCTCGCGGTGATGTCTGGCCTTCGGATTGGCCGAAGCCTGATGACGGAATTGCCGGATTGCGGGACGCCCCACCGCCGGCTACCATCGTGACATGGACACAATGATTCCCACGTTTGCGGCAGGCATGGTGGCCGGCGCGATGAATGCGCTGGCGGGCGGCGGTTCGTTCGTCAGCCTGCCGGCGCTGATCGCGGCAGGTGTGCCTCCGGTGCAGGCGAATACCTCAAGCACGGTCGCGTTGTTCCCGGGCGGACTGGCCAGCGCATGGGCCTACCGCGACGGCCTCGGGCCGGTGGGCACCGTGCCGTTGCGTGCGCTGCTGCTTGCGACCCTGTGCGGCGGCCTGGCCGGCGCCGTGCTGTTGCTGCGGACGCCGTCCGCCGCGTTCACGTTCGTGCTGCCGTGGCTGTTGCTGGTGGCGACCATCGCGCTCGCGTTCGGACGGCGCATCGGCGAAGCCCTGCGTGCGCGCTGGCGCATCCATGCGCGCGCGGTGCTGGCCGTGCAGTTCGCGCTGGGCGTCTACGGCGGTTATTTCGGCGGGGCGGTGGGGATCATGATGATCGCGACGTGGGGCCTGCTCGACAACCGCGATCTGAAACTGTTGAATGCGCCGCGCACGTTGCTGGTCAGCGCGGCGAACACGGTGGCGGTCCTCGCGTTCATCGCGGCCGGCGCGGTGCGCTGGCCGGAAACGCTGGCGATGCTGGCCGGTGCGACGCTGGGGGGCTACGGCGGCGCGCACATCGGACGGCGGGCGCCGCCGGGCGTGATCCGCGCCGTGACGCTATGCGCCACGACGGCCATCACGCTCGCCTTTTTCGTGAAAACCTGGTTCGTGTGAGGACACCATGCTGCAGGCATTGCTCGCAACCATAGGCGTGCTGGCCATCGCGGCCAGCATCGCCGCCAAGTTCGCCAGGCCGCCGGTCAGCGCTTCAGCTGCGACAGGTCGCGCACGGCGCCGCGGTCGGCCGACGTGGTCAGCGCCGCGTAGGCACGCAGCGCTTGCGACACGGCGCGCTCGCGGTTGACCGGCTGCCACGCGGCGTCGCCGCGCGCTTCCATCGCCGCGCGGCGGTGCGCCATTTCCTCGGCCGACACGCGCAGGTTGATGGTGCGGTTCGGGATGTCGATGTCGATCATGTCGCCTTCCTCGACGAGGCCGATCGCGCCGCCTTCCGCCGCTTCCGGCGACGCGTGGCCGATCACGAGGCCCGACGAACCGCCCGAGAAGCGGCCGTCCGTGAACAGTGCGCACGCCTTGCCGAGGCCTTTCGACTTGATGTACGACGTCGGGTACAGCATCTCCTGCATGCCCGGACCGCCTTTCGGGCCTTCGTAGCGGATGATCACGACGTCGCCGGCATGCACAGTGTCGCCCAGGATGCCCTCGACGGCCGCGTCCTGGCTTTCGAACACGCGCGCCTTGCCCGAGAACTTCAGGATGCTTTCGTCGACGCCTGCCGTCTTCACGATGCAGCCTTTTTCCGCGATGTTCCCGTACAGGACCGCGAGGCCGCCGTCTTGCGAGTACGCGTGCGCGCGGTCGCGGATGCAGCCCTCGGCGCGATCGAGGTCGGCGCTGTCGAAGCGCTCGGCCTGCGAGAACGCGACCTGGGTCGGCACGCCGCCCGGCGCCGCGCGGAACAGCGTGTGCACGGCCTGGTCGTCGCTGCGCTTGATGTCGTACTTCTCGATCGCGTCGCCCAGGGTCGGCGAATGCACGGTCGGCAGCGACGTGTCCAGCAGGCCCGCACGCGCCAGTTCGCCGAGGATGGCGACGATGCCGCCGGCGCGGTGCACGTCTTCGATGTGGTACTTGTTCGTCATCGGCGCGACCTTGCACAGGCACGGCACGTTGCGCGAGATGCGGTCGATGTCGGCCATCGTGAATTCCACGCCCGCCTCGTGCGCCGCGGCCAGCAGGTGCAGCACGGTGTTGGTCGAGCCGCCCATCGACACGTCCAGCGCCATCGCGTTTTCGAACGCGGTCTTGGTGGCGATGCTGCGCGGGAGAATCGTGTAGTCGTCCTGTTCGTAGTGGCGCTTGGCCAGGTCGACGATCAGGCGGCCGGCGCGCAGGAACAGTTCCTTGCGGTCCGCGTGGGTGGCGACGATGGTGCCGTTGCCCGGCAGCGACAGGCCCAGCGCCTCGGTCAGGCAGTTCATCGAGTTCGCCGTGAACATGCCGGAGCAGGAGCCGCAGGTGGGGCAGGCCGAGCGCTCGACTTCCGCCACGTCGGCGTCGGAGATCTTGGAGTCGCCCGCCTGGATCATCGCGTCGACGAGGTCCAGCTTGATGATCTTCCTGTCGTTGTTGACGACCTTGACCACCTTGCCCGCTTCCATCGGGCCGCCCGACACGAACACGGTCGGGATGTTGATGCGCATGGCGGCCATCAGCATGCCCGGGGTGATCTTGTCGCAGTTCGAGATGCAGACCATCGCGTCGGCGCAGTGGGCATTGACCATGTACTCGACGGAGTCGGCGATCAGGTCGCGCGACGGCAGCGAGTACAGCATGCCGCCGTGACCCATCGCGATGCCGTCGTCGACGGCGATGGTGTTGAATTCCTTGGCGACACCGCCCGCCGCCTCGATCTCGCGCGCGACCAGCTGGCCCAGGTCCTTCAGGTGCACGTGGCCCGGCACGAACTGGGTGAACGAGTTGACGACGGCGATGATCGGCTTGTCGAAGTCGCCGTCCTTCATGCCGGTCGCGCGCCACAGGGCGCGGGCGCCCGCCATGTTGCGGCCCTGGGTCGTGGTATGGGAACGGTAAGTCGGCATGGTGTCTCCTCGGGAAATCGTAAAACCCCAAGAGTGCCGTGGGTATGGCAAGTTGTCCAATATATGATTCGGTAGGCTGTGATTCGTATTCCATATCAATCGCGCCAGCCGCCCATGGGGTTCCGATGTTGCCGCAGGTAAATCGAGCGACCCGCTGTGAAAGCGAGTCCTATAATTTCTTCAACTGGATTCGATTTCTGGGAGGGGCGTACGGGCATGACACGGGGATTCCATGGTGTAGCGAGGGTGACGTTGACGATTGCGGCGCTGACCGGGTTCGGCGCCGCACTGTTCAATTATTTCGCGCCGATGACCGGCGTGACCGGAACGATTGGCGCCCTCGCTGTCGTCGTGTCCACCTTGTTGCTGGCGTTGCTCGGCTTTGTCCTGGCGCGCAGGCGCACCGGTAGTTCCCGGCTCGTGCAGGTCCTCGCCCTTCTCGTGGCGCTCGGCACCCTGGCGGCGGCCTGGCTGTTGCATGAGTTCCTGCTGGTTGCCGCCATGGTCATCGCACTGCTGGCGCTGGCGGTCGATTTGATGCGTGGCCCGGACAGGCACCCGGTGACGACCGTCGCCTCGCTACTGCTCGTGCCCGCTCTCTGCATCGGCCTTGGACTCGCCGCCAGCGGCCGGCTGCCGGCTGCGACAGCGCAGGGGGCGGTGGCAGCCGATCACGGTCGCGGCTCGTCGGGGCAACAACCATTGGCACCGTCAAAGCCCATCTGGAACAGCTTCCATGGGCAATTGAGCGCGCAGAAATACTCACCGCTGTCGCAGATCGATACGTCGAACGTCGGCAAGCTGAAGCTGGCATGGCAGTACCATACCGGGGATGTCTCCGACGGCAGCGGCGGCAAGCCGCCGACGGTCTGGTCGGCCACGCCCATCTATGCCAACGAGACCCTCTACATTGGCACGCCGTTCTACCGGATTATCGCCCTCGATCCGGCGACCGGAAAGGAGCGTTGGCGGTTCGACACCCACTCGACCCTGAAGGCGCTCACGCAGCCCGCGTTGAAGACCCGCGGCGTCGCCTACTGGGAAGCCCGGGATCCGGTCGCAGGCCAGGCCTGCCAGAAGACCGTCTACATCGGCACCATGGATGCGAGACTCTTTGCCGTCGATGCCGACACGGGAAAGCCGTGCCCCGACTTTGCCGACCACGGCGTGCTTAACGTCAACAAATGGAACAACATCAATGATGCCTGGCCGCTGTCGGTGCTCCAGCCGCCCACCGTGGCCGGCGACCACCTCATCATGGGCTGGGCCGGCAAGGACTGGGCGCTGGCCGAGGCGCCGCCGGGCAGAGTCTTCTCGGTCAATGCGCGCACCGGCAAACTGGAATGGGTGCTGGATGTTCTTCCCGACGATATCGTCAGGCAGAGCGGCACTGCGAACGTGTGGACCGCGATGTCGGTCGACGAGGACCTCGGGCTCGTGTACCTGCCGGTGTCGTCGCCTTCGCCCAACTACTGGGGCGGCAATCGCGCCGAGCCTGTCCCCCTGGCGACCTCCACCACCGCGGTCGACATCGAGACCGGCAAGGTCGTGTGGTCGCGTCAGTGGGTGCACCATGACCTCTGGGATTACGACATCAATTCGGCACCGACGCTGATGGACATCACGGTCGATGGCAAGACGATCCCGGCGCTGATGCAGGCCACCAAGATGGGCTACCTGTTCGTCGTGAACCGCAAGACCGGCGAGGATGTCTGGCCGATCGAGGAGCGCCCGGTCCCAAGCGGCAATGTGCCCGGTGAGGTGTACGCGAGGACCCAGCCAGTTCCTACCCGACCTGCGCCGCTGCTGGAGCAGTCCCACAAGCCGAAGGTGTGGTGGATTGCCGACGTGGTTGGCTTCGGCCAATGTTCGCGCCTGTTCGATGCCATGCATTACGATGGCATGTACACGCCGCCGACCGTCGGTGATGCAGGCACGCTGGGCTACCCGTTCAGCGCCGGCGCCGTCCAGTGGGGCGGTGTCGCGTTCGACCCGCGCAGCGAGACGGCGATCGTCAACTCGTCGCATCTCGTGCAGCAACTCAAGCTGTTACCACGCAACGTGTACGAGAGCGTGGCCAAGGGCTCCGGCGCCGAGCAGGGCTACTACCCGCAGAAGGGGGCACCGTTCGGCATCATGCTGGAAAACGCACTCAACTGGCTCGGCATGCCATGCTGGGAGCCACCCTTCGGCGAACTTGTCTCGATCAACATGAAGACCGGCGCGATCAACTGGCGCCGCCCCGTCGGTGCATCCCAGCAGTACGGCTTCTACATGCCGGAGAGCCTCGGCTCGCCGACGATCGGCGGGCCGGCCGTGACCGCAGGCGGCCTGATCTTCATCGGCGCCTCGATGGATGCGAAAGTGCGGGCTTATTCGCTTGCGACGGGTAAAGAGTTATGGTCCGGCCTGGTCGAGGCCCCGGTGGTCGCGAATCCGGCGGTGTACGAATACAAGGGCCGTCAGTACGTCGCCTTCGTGGCCGGCGGCAATCCGATCATCAAGGACCAGGTGGGCGACCAGCTGGCGGTGTACGCGCTGCCACAGTGACCGCAAGCGCCGGTGTCCAATAAAGCAAAAGCAGCCCGCAGGCTGCTTTTGCTTCAAGCGAGGTTGCTTACCACCACATGCCGTAGATCGTGGCCAGCACCACGCAGATGACGGCCGAGCCGAGGGCAAACGCACCGTCGACCTTGAACAGCTTGGTGTCGACGATCAGCGCCTTGACCTTGCCGCGGGCGAAGACGGTGCTGAGCAGGACCATGCCGGCGACGACCAGCCAGAACACGATGAACATGCGGTCCAGGAACGGGATCTCGTATACGCCCGAGCCGTTGTCGTGGGCGAAGCCGATCGGGGCGAGGAAGGACAGGTCCATCATCGTCGGCAGGAACTTCAGGATGATCGAGAACACGAGGCCGCCGACCGTCGCGAACATCGCGGCGCTGGACGTCGTCTTTTTCCAGAAGAAGCCCAGCAGGAACATGGCCAGGATGCCCGGCGAGACGAAGCCCGTGTATTCCTGGATGTACTGGAAGCCGCCTTTCTTGTCGATGCCCATCAGCGGAGCGATCAGCACGGCCAGCAGCATCGACACGATGACGGTCATGCGGCCGATCCACACCATCTTCTTCTCGGTGACGTCCGGATGCAGGCGCTTCTGGTAGATGTCGAGGGTGAAGATCGTGGCGATCGAGTTGGCCTTGCCGGCCAGCGACGCGACGACGGCCGCGGTCAGTGCCGCGAACGCGATGCCTTTCAGGCCCGACGGCAGCAGTGCCAGCAGGGTGGGGTAGGCGCGGTCCGGATTCAACTCGCCGCCGACGCGCATCGCGTCGCCCAGCACGCCGGCACGGTCCAGCGCGAACGCGGCGATACCCGGCATGACGACGATGATCGGCATCAGCAGTTTCAGGAACGCGGCGAACAGCAGGCCTTTGCGGGCGGTCGGCAGGTCGGCGCCCAGGGCGCGCTGCGTGATGTACTGGTTGCAGCCCCAGTAGTTCAGGTTGACGATCCACATGCCGCCGATCAGCGTGGACAGGCCCGGCAGGTCCATGTAGTTCGGGTTGTCGCGGCCCAGCACCATCTGGAAGTGGTCGCGGGTCGAGTTGTACAGCGACGAGAAGCCTTGCATCGCGCCGTGGCCGTTGCCCAGCTTGGCGACGAGGTCCAGCGCCAGCCACGTGGTCACGAGGCCGCCGATGACGAGGCAGGTGACCTGGATGACGTCCGTGTAGCCGATGACCTTCATGCCGCCCAGCGTGATGATGGCGGCGAAGACGGCGAGGAACAGCATGCAGGGCAGCACGCCGATGCCGGTGACGCTGCCGATGGCCAGCGCGCCCAGGTACAGGATCGAGGTCAGGTTGACGACGACGTACAGGCCGAGCCAGAACAGCGCCATCGTCGTGGCGACGGCCTTGCCGTAGCGCTGCTCGAGGAACTGGGGCATCGTGTAGATGTGGTTCTTCAGGTAGACCGGCATGAAGAACACGGCGACGATGACGAGCGTGGCGGCGGCCATCAGTTCGTACACGGCGATGGCCATGCCGATGCGGAAGCCCGAGCCGCTCATGCCGATGAACTGCTCGGCGGAGATGTTCGATGCGATCAGCGAAGCGCCGATGGCCCACCACGTGAGCGAGCCTTCGGCGAGGAAGTAGTCGTGCGAGGCGGACGTGTTCGCGCTCTTTTTACGGCGGTAGACCCACAGGCCATAGCCGGCGACGACGACGAAGTAGAACAGGAAGACAATGGTGTCCAGGCGGGAGATCAGATTCATGAGCGTTGTCTCGTATGACGGACAGTGCTCGAGCGAGGCACCATCCGCTGGTTGTTATATCGTCCGCCGGAACCGGCGACGCCGGCTCCGAGCTTCCAATCTACAAGAGATTATCGGAAACGCTCAAGAAATGCTATTCCGAAAAGTGCTTTTTACACACTTTTATAACACAATTTGTTTGCGCAAACATCCAAAGGTCAGCCAACGACGAGCGCCCGGCTGCTGGAGGAACGGCGCGCGGCTTCCTCCAGCTTGAACACGCTGACCAGGTGGTCGAGCGCCTCGGCCTGTTCGTGCAGGCTCTGGGCCGCCGTCGCGGCTTCTTCGACGAGGCTGGCGTTCTGCTGGGTAACGGTGTCCATCTGCGCGATGGCCTGGTTGACCTGCTGGATCCCGGCGCTCTGTTCGCGGCCGGCATGGCTGATCTCGACCATCAGCTCGTGCATCTGCTGCACGGTCTGCAGCACTTCGTGCATCGTGGCGCCGGCTTCCGACACGAGGCCCGCGCCCGCTTCGACCTGCTGCACGGAGGCGCCGATCAGCTCCTTGATTTCCTTGGCGGCGGCGGCCGAACGCTGGGCCAGCGTCCGCACTTCGCCCGCCACGACGGCGAAGCCGCGGCCCTGTTCGCCGGCGCGTGCCGCTTCCACGGCGGCGTTCAGCGCGAGGATGTTGGTCTGGAAGGCGATGCCGTCGATGACGGCGATGATGTCCACGATTTTCTGCGACGACGCGTGGATCGAGCCCATCGTGTCGACGACGCGGGCGACGGCCGTGCTCCCCTGCTGGGCGACGCCGGCCGCCGTGTCGGCGAGGGCGTTGGCCTGGTTCGCGTGTTCGGCGTTGTTGCGCACGGTCGCGGTGAGTTCTTCCATCGAGGCGGCCGTCTGCTGCAGCGCGCTGGCCTGCTGCTCGGTGCGCGAGGACAGGTCGAGGTTGCCGGCGGCGATCTGCGTGGAGGCGCTGGAGATCGTGCCGGTGGCGGCGCGCACGTTGCCGACGATGTGGGCCAGGTTGCCCTGCATCGCCTTCATTGCGGCGAGCAGGCTGGATTGGTCGCCGGCGCGGGTCTGCACGTCCATCGACAGGTCGCCGGCCGCGATGTGCTTGACGATGTCGGTCGCGTAATCCGGCTCGCCGCCCAGGCGGCGCATCAGCCAGCGCGTGAGCAGCGTGGCGCCGGCGGCACCCACCAGCACGCAGCCGGTGACGAGCGTCGTGACCAGCGTACGCGATGTCTCGTAGCGGTGCGAGCCCTCGAGGGCGGCCGCGCGGCCGCCTGCCGTGTAGCTGTCGACGGCCTTGTCGACGTTGGCGCGGATGGCGACGATCAGCTTGTTCGATTCGCCGCGGATCAGCGTCTTGGCCAAGGCGTCGTCGTTCTGGCGGGAGGCGGCGCGGACCTTCGCGTCTTCCGCCATGTAGCGCTGCCACAGGTCGAGGAATTCGGCATAGCTCTGCTTTTCTTCCGGCGATTCGAGCAGCTTGACGTAGTCGTCCTGCATGTGCCGCAGGTCTTCGAGGTCTTGCGCGATCACCTTGTCGTACTTGTCCATCTCGGCCGGGTCGCTGGAAATGATGTATTGCAGCTCGCGTGTACGGATGCGGGCGACCTGCGACTTGATGTCTTCGATGACGCGGATGCCCGGCATCCAGTGGTCCGACAGGCGCAGCGACGTGTCGTTGACTTTCGCCAGTTGGTGGATCGAGAAGGTGCCGACCAGCACGGTGAGTGCGAGGACGGCGGCAAACGTAATGCCCAGCTTGCTCGCAAGGCGGAGGCGGTTGAACCAGTTCATCGGTAAATCTTCAAGGTAAGGTTTCCACAAACCAATGATGATAACCGACATTCAATGTTGATGTCATGCAATATGGATATACGTATATTCCACACGGCAATTAGTTTGTTACAAATGTTTGCTGCCCAGCGGTAACGTGTGCGGTGTTGCATGAACGACAGCCTATACTGCGCCTGTGTGTTCCGGATCCACAACCGTTTCCATGCACGATGGCGCCACCGTTTACCCGTTCCGCGGTCCTGTTCGTCAAGCTGATCCTGCTGGGTCTGCTGGTCGGGGTCGCAGCCTGGATCGCGCTGGCCCGCTGGACCATGACGCCGCGTAACGTGACGCTGGCCCCCGTCGCCCAGCCCATTCCGTTCAGCCACAAGCACCATGTGGCCGACGACGGCATCGATTGCCGCTACTGCCACACGTCGGTGGAAAACTCGGCCACGGCCGGGATGCCGTCGACGTCCGTCTGCCTCAGCTGTCACTCGCAGCTGTTCCTCGATTCGCCGCTGCTGGCAAAGCTGCACGAGAGCGCGCGCACGGGCAGGCCGATCCACTGGGTGCGCGTGCACGACCTGCCGGACTTCGTCTATTTCGAGCACGACATCCACGTGAACAAGGGCGTCGCCTGCATCGAGTGCCACGGCCGCGTGGACCAGATGCCGATCACGTGGCGCACGGCGTCGCTGGAGATGCAATGGTGCCTGCGCTGCCACCGCGACGCGCCGAACCACGTGCGGCCGCTGAACCAGGTGCTGTCGATGGCGCCGCAAAAGCCGCTCAGTGCGGAAGAAATCCGCCAGCTGAACCGCCTGTACCACCTGCGCGATGCCCAGGCGCTGACCAACTGCTCGACCTGTCACCGATGAAGACCCATCCCATCTTTGCGATCGCGCAGGCGGAGCCGGCCCGGCGCCGCGTCCTGAAACTGATGGCCGCGGCGGCCGCGCTGGCGGGCGCCGGGTGCAGCGGGCCGCCGGCGGAGACCATCGTCCCGTACGTGACGATGCCGGAGCAGGGCGTGCCGGGCCTGCCCATGTTCTATGCCACCGCGTTCGTGCGCAACGGGCTCGCGCACGGCGTGCTCGTGGAATCGAACATGGGGCGGCCGACGAAGGTCGAGGGCAATCCGGACCATCCCGTGAGCGCCGGGGCCACCGACGTGTTCGCGCAGGCCTCCATCCTGCAGTTGTGGGACCCGGACCGCTCGCAGGCCGTGTTCCAGGGCGAAGAGCTGTCGACGTGGGGCGCGTTCGAGGCCGCGCTGCAGGCGCGCCGTCCCCGTTTCGAACAGGATGGCGGGGCGGGCCTGCGCATCCTGACGGGCACCGTCACGTCGCCCACGCTGGCCGCGCAGATCGCGGCGCTCCGGCAACGGCTGCCGAACCTGGGCTGGCACGCGTGGGACCCGCTGCACGACGACGGCGCCGCACAGGCGGCGCGGCTCGCGTTCGGCCGGCCGCTCGATCCGTTGTATCGCCTGGACGAGGCAAAGGTCGTGCTCGCGCTGGACGCGGACCTGTTCGGCACGATGCCCGGCAGCCTGGCGCACGCGCGGGCGTTCACGGCGCCGCGCCGGCTGGGCGAAGCGCCGGATGCGAACCGCCTGTACGTGCTGGAGCCGACGCCGACCCTGACCGGCGCCTACGCCGACGCGCGCCTGGCGCGGCCGCCGCACGACATCGAGGCCGCGCTGACGCGCATCGCTTCCAGGCTGGGCGTGGGCGCCGATTCCGGCCGCGCCGCCGATCCGGCACTGGACCGGTGGGAAGCGGCGGTCGTGCAAGCGCTGGACGGCGCGCGCGGCGCTGCACTCGTCGTCGCCGGCCCGAACGTGAGCCCGGCCGGGCGCGCGCTGGCATACGCGTTGACCGCTAACCTGAACGGTCCGCTCGCGTTCATCGAACCGGTCGAGCGCAGCCCGCTGGACCACGGCGCGTCGATCGCCGCGCTGGCCGATGACTTGCGCGCCGGCCGCGTGGACACGTTGCTGGTGCTGGACGCGAATCCGGCCTACGACGCCCCGGCCGACCTGGAGTTCGCCGCGCTGCTGCGGCGCGCGCCGCTCGTTGCGCACCTGGGCCTGTACCGCGACGAAACGGCGCGCGCGGCCGGCTGGCACCTGCCGATGGCGCATTGCTACGAAGCGTGGAGCGACGCGCGGGCGCACGACGGCACGGCGAGCATCGTGCAGCCGCTGATCGCGCCCCTGTACGGCGGCCGTTCCGCCCACGAGATCCTCGCGCTGCTGGCGGGCGCCCAGACGCGGAATGGCCACGCGCTCGTGCGCGCGACGTGGCCGGGAGACGACGCCGCGTGGCGCGACAGCCTGCGCCGGGGCGTCGTCGCCGGCAGCGCCGCGCGGCCCATGCCGGCGCCGGCCGTGCGGCCGCTCGCACCGGCGCCCGTGCGGGCGGCACCGCCGCTCGTCGCCCTGTTCGCCCCCGACCCGGCCGTCGACGGCGGCGCGTTCGCCAACAACGCGTGGCTGCAGGAATTGCCGCGGCCCCTCACGTCGCTCACATGGGACAACGCGGCGCTCGTCGGCCCGGCGACGGCGCGGCGCCTGGGCCTTGCCGATGGCGCCGTCGCGCGCCTGCGCGTGGACGGGCGTTCCGTGGACGCGCCGGTGCTCGTCGTGGCGGGACAGGCCGAGGGCGTCGTCACCCTGCCGCTGGGCTATGGCCGGCGCGCGGCGGGCGGCGTGGGGGAGGGCGTCGGCTTCGACGCCTACCGCCTGCGCACGCGGACCGCGCGGCCCGCGCTGGCCCTGGAACGCACGGGCCGCACGCACGATCTCGTATTCCGCCAGAAGGAAGTCGACATGCACGGGCGCGATCCGGTGCACGCGCGCGAGCTCGCCCGCGAACGGCCTTCGAACGAATCGATGTACCCGGAGCGCGAGTACAAGGACTACAAATGGGGCATGGCGATCGACCTGAACACGTGCATCGGCTGTGCCGCATGCACCATCGCGTGCCAGGCCGAGAACAACATCCCGGTCGTGGGCAAGGAGGAAGTGCGGCGGGGCCGCAGCATGCACTGGATCCGCGTCGACCGTTACGTCGCCGGGACGCGCACCCTGTTCCAGCCGGTGCCGTGCATGCATTGCGAACACGCGCCATGCGAGGAAGTGTGTCCGGTCGGCGCCACGATGCACGACAGCGAAGGCCTCAACGTGCAGGTCTACAACCGCTGCATCGGCACGCGCTTCTGCTCCAACAACTGTCCGTACAAAGTCCGGCGCTTCAACTTTTTGCAGTATGCGAACCAGAAGGTGGAAAGCCTGAAAGCGCTGCAGAACCCGGAAGTGACGGTGCGGCGGCGCGGCGTGATGGAAAAATGCAGCTACTGCCTGCAGCGGATCACCCGCGCCCGCGTCGAGGCCGAGAAGGCCGGGCGGCGCATCCGCGACGGCGAGATGGTCACCGCGTGCCAGGCCGTGTGCCCCACGCGCGCCATCCGCTTCGGCGACTTGAACGATCCCGCCAGCGACGTGGTTGCGGCCAAGGCGTCGCCGCTCGACTATCACCTGCTGGAAGAACTCAACACGCGCCCGCGCACGAGCTATATCAGGCGCGTGCCGAACCCGGATCCGGAGCTGGAATGAGTACGCCAGAGGATGCCGACGTCCTGCGCCCCGGCTGGGGCTATGCGAGCGTCACGGACAAGATCGCCGGTATCGTCCTCGCCGGCCGGTTCGGCTGGCGCTGGTGGACCGCATTCCTCGTCGCGTCCGCCGGCGTGTGCGCGCTGCTGGCCGCCGTCTCCTGGCTGCTGGTGAAAGGCATCGGCATCTGGGGCGTGGACATCCCCGTCGCGTGGGGCTTCGCCATCGGTAACTTCGTGTGGTGGATCGGGATCGGCCATGCCGGTACCTTCATCTCCGCCGTGCTCCTGCTGCTGCGCCAGAAGTGGCGAACGTCGATCAACCGCTTCGCCGAGGCGATGACCCTGTTCGCGGCCGGCATCGCGGGCCTGTTCCCGATCCTGCACCTGGGCCGGCCGTGGTTCTTCTACTGGCTCGTGCCTTACCCGAACGTGATGAACGTGTGGCCGCAATGGCGCAGCCCCCTCGTGTGGGATTTCTTCGCCATCGCGACCTATCTCACCGTGTCGCTGCTGTTCTGGTACGTCGGGCTGATTCCCGACCTCGCCACCTTGCGCGACCGGGCCGGCCAGCGCGGGAAACGAAAACGCCAGATCGCGTACGGCCTGCTGGCGCTGGGCTGGCGCGGCGAGGCGCGGCACTGGGCGCGCTACGAATGGGCCTATTTGCTGCTGGCGGGGCTGGCGACGCCGCTCGTCGTGTCGGTGCACACGATCGTGTCGCTCGACTTCGCCGTCGGGAACACGCCCGGCTACCACTCGACCATCTTCCCGCCGTATTTCGTCGCCGGTGCGCTGTTCTCCGGCTTCGCGATGGTGCTGACGCTCGCGATCCCGCTGCGCGCCGCGTTCGGCCTGCACGATTTCATCACGGGCCGCCACCTCGCCAACGCGGCCAAGGTACTGCTGGCCACGTGCTGGCTCGTGAGCTACGGCTACCTGGCCGAGATCTTCACGTCGTTCTACAGCGGCGACATCTACGAGCGCTACATGACGGTGAACCGTTTTACCGGTCCGTACGGTCCCGTGTACTGGGCCATGCTGACGTGTAACGTGCTGGTGCCGCAGCTGTTCTGGTTTCGCCGCGTACGACTCAGCGTGCCGCTGCTGTTCGTGCTGAGCCTCGTCATCAATTGCGGCATGTGGATGGAGCGCTTCCTCATCGTCGTCACGTCGCTGCACCGCGATTACCTGCCGTCCGCCTGGGGCATGTTCTATCCGACGCGCTGGGACTGGATCACGCTGTTCGGTTCCATCGCGCTGTTCGTCTGGCTGTTCCTGCTGTTCGTGCGCTTTTTGCCGCTGATCTCGATCGCGGAGATGCGCGAGCTGGTGCGGGAACGCGCGCAGGGGGAGGCATGAGCGGACCGGGCGTGTACGGCCTGCTGGCCGAATTTCCCAGCGCGGACGCCCTGTGCGCGGCCGCGCACCACGCGCGTGCGCACGGCTACACGCGGGTGGAGGCCTACTCTCCGTTCGCGATCGAGGGACTGGACGACATCGTCGGCGCCGACAAGGGCTGGATCGCGCCGCTCACGCTGCTGGGCGGGATCGCCGGCGGGGCGGGGACGTACTTCCTGCAATGGTATGCGGCCGTCGTGGATTATCCGATCAATATCGGCGGCCGGCCGCTGCACAGCTGGCCCGCGTTCATCCCCGCCACGTTCGAGATCACGATCCTCGGCGCGGCCGTGGCGGCCGTGCTCGCGATGCTCGTGCTGAACGGGTTGCCGCGCCTGTACCACCCGCTGTTCGAGGTCGAGGAATTCGAGCTCGCGAGCCGCAACCGCTTTTTCCTGTGCCTGCCCGCGTGCGATCCCGTGTTCGCCCCCGGTCCCGCGCGCGACCTGCTCGCCGAACTGCATCCGCTGCTGCTGCGCGAGGTGCCGACATGAAGCGCGTCGTGTTCGCAATATCGTTGTGCGCATTGGCCGGCTGCGAAGGCGCGAAGCAGGACATGTACGACCAGCCGCGCTATAAAACGTACGCGCCGAGCCCGCTGTTCGAGGATGGCGCCTCCGCACGGCCGCCCGTCGCCGGCACGGAACCGCGCGCGCGGGGCGGGTTCGCCGACAGTTCCGGCGGCCGCGCGGGCACGGATCTCGTGCGCCGGGACGCGCTGGCCGAGGAAGCGCAGACGAACCCGTATCCCGTCGACATGGCGCTGCTGAAGCGCGGCCAGGACCGCTACATGATCTATTGCATGCCCTGCCACAGCCCGGCCGGCGACGGCGACGGCCTCGTCGTGCGGCGCGGCTTTCCCGCGCCGCCGACGTATCACCAGGACCGCCTGCGCAACGCGCCCGACCGGCATCTCTACGACGTCATCAGGAACGGCTACGGCGTGATGGCACCGTACGGCGACCGCGTGGAACCGGCCGACCGCTGGGCCATCGTCGCCTTCATCCGCGCGCTGCAACTGAGCCGGCATGCCGACGTGGCCACCTTGCCGCCGGACGTGCGGGCGCGCCTGGGAGACCGGCCATGAAGGCGCGCACGCTCGTCCTGCTCGCCCTCATCGCCGGATTTGCGGGATGGCGCCTGGACCTGCGCGCGCTGCTGGCCAGCTATCTCGCCGCCTGGTGGTTCGTGGCGGGCGCGCTGCTGGGCGGGCTGGCCAACGTCTGGCTGCACCAGCTCACGGGCGGCGCGTGGGGCGACACCATCCGCGGCCCGCTGCTGCGCGCGGCGCGCTGGCTGCCGCTCACGTGCATCCTGTTCCTGCCCGTGCTGCTGGGGGCGCCGCTGCTGTATCCGTGGCAGCACGGCGTGCCGGATGGCGCGTTCCGCCAGGCGTGGCTGAGTCCCGTCTTCTTCACGATCCGCAGCGTCGGCTACCTGCTGCTGTGGAGCGCACTGGCCATCGTCGAGACGCGGGCGCGCACGCGGTCGCCGCTGCGTGCGGCCCTGTGCCTGGTCGCCTACGGCTTTTCCGTGAGTCTGGCGGCCGTGGACTGGATCATGTCGCTGCAGCCGGCATGGTATTCCAGCGTGTTCGGCTGGCTCGCGGGCACGGGCCAGATGCTGACGGGCCTCGCACTGGCCGTGTTGCTGATCGACCGCGGCGCGGCGCGCAAGCGCCTGCCCGATCTCGGCAACCTCCTCATGATGTACGTGCTGACGTGGGCGTACCTCGCCTACGTGCAATTCCTGATCATCTGGGCGGCGGACCTCCCGCACGAAATCGCGTGGTACCTGCGGCGCGGCGCGCCGGGATGGCAGGGGGTAGCGTGGGTGCTCGTCGCCGGCCATTTCGCCGGGCCGCTGTGCATCCTGCTGTCGCGCCACGCGAAGACGGCGCCCGCGCTGATGGGCGTGCTGGCCGGCGCGCTGCTGGCGGCCCATCTGCTGGATTGCTGGTGGCTCGTGCTGCCGTCCGTCGACCACCTGACGCGCCACTGGCTGTGGCTCGCGCCGCTCGTCGCGGCCGGATTCGGGCTCGCGGCGCGGCTGGCGCTGGAACGGACGAGGAAGGAGGGCATCCATGTCTGACTACACCGGCGGCGATCTCGACCTGCGCGGCCTGCGCCGCGGCGCCTGCATCATCGGGGCCGGCATCGCGTGCGCGCTCGGCGCGGCCGCGCTGATGCTGCGCGAACAGGCCCCGGCAGCGAACACGCCGCCCCATGCGTTCGCCGGCAAGGCGCCGCTGCTGCAGCCGGCGCCGCAACCGGACCGCGCCGCCTACTTCGAGGAGAAGCGCCGCGCGACGCAGACCTATGGCTGGGTCGACCGCCAGGCCGGCATCGCCCGGATTCCGCTGGACGAGGCCATGAAACTGATGGCGGCGAAGGGGGCACGATGAGACGCGTCGCCGCGCTGGTGCTGATGCTGGCCTGCGGCCCGGCCGCGGCCCAGGCCCTGCAACTGCCGCCGCCCCCGGCCGCGCGCTTCGATCCCGTGCCGGGCACCCGGCTGCCGCGCGACGCCGTGCTGCGCGACGATGCCGGGCAACCAGTCCGGCTTGCGAGCCTGTTCGATCGCCCGGTCGTGCTGGTGCCCGGTTATTACACGTGCCCGAACCTGTGCAGCACGGTGTTCGAAGGCGTGCTGCAGGCGCTCGCGCTGTCCGGGCTCGCGGCGGGCGATTACCGCCTCGTCGGCCTGTCCATCGATCCGCGCGACGGCGCCGCCGCGGCGGCATCGAGAAAGCGGGCGTATGCCGCGCTGCTCCCCGGCGGCGTGCGCGATCTCGCGCTGTTGACGGGCGATGCGCGCACGCTCGCGCGGCTGCAGGCGGCCCTAGGCTACCGCACCGTCGCGGATAGCGACAAGGACGAGCTGGCGCACGCGGCCGGCTTCGTCGTGCTCGACGCCGACGGCCGCATCGCGCGCGCCTTCTCCGGCGTGCGCTTCGATCCGGCCGCGTTGCGCGCCGCGGTCAGGTCGCCCACGCCATCGTTCGGCCAGCAGGTGCTGATGCTGTGCGCGCACTTCGCGCCCGCGTCCGGCCGCCATACGACGGGCGCGCTGGCGTTCGTGCGCGCCGGCGTGCTGCTGTTGCCGTTGTGCTTCCTGGGCTGGCTATGGCGCCGGCGGGGAGGGCGGCCTTGAGTCCCGAATTCCATCTGCTGCCGCAGGATGCCGCCGTCTCCGCCACGCGCCTGGACAGCCTCGCCCTGTGCCTGCTGCTGTTGACGGGGGCCGTCGCGCTGGTGCTGTTCGTCCTGATGGTCGGCTTTTCGATCCGCTACCGGGCCGGCTCGAAGGCCGACCGCACGCACGTGCCGAAGCAGGGGCTGCCCGTCGAAATCGCATGGACGGTGATCCCGCTGCTGCTGTTCCTCGGTGTCTACGCCTGGGGCGCCATCGACTACGCCAGGCTGTACCAGGCGCCGGACAATGCGATGCCCGTGTTCGTCGTCGCGAAACAGTGGATGTGGGAGGCGGAACACCGCAACGGACGGCGCGAGAAGGGGCAGCTGCACCTGCCGCTGGGACGCCCCGTGCGCATGGTGATGACGTCGCAGGACGTGATCCACAGCTTCTTCGTACCGGACTTCCGGGTGAAACAGGACGTCGTGCCGGGCCGTTACACGTCCATCGTGTTCACGCCCAGCCGCACGGGCGAGTACCGGCTGTACTGCGCGGAATACTGCGGCACGGAGCACGCGATGATGCTGGGCCGGATCGTCGTGATGCAGCCGGCCGCGTTCGCGCAATGGCTGGATGCGGGCCCGCGCCAGCCGGGCATGGCGGCGCGCGGCTACGAGCTGTATCGCCGCTACGGTTGCAGCAGCTGCCACGACCCGGGATCGACCGTGCACGCGCCCGACCTCACCGGGTTGCTGGGCCGGCGCGTGCACCTCGCGGACGGGCGCGCGCTGACGGCCGACGAGCCTTACGTCCGCGATTCGATCCTCGTACCCGGGAAGGACGTCGTCGCGGGCTACGCGCCCATCATGCCGTCGTTCGCGGGGCAGATCGGGGAGGAGGACATCCTGGCCATCATCGAATACATCAGGGAGAGCGCGCATGACGAGCTACCTCGCGGGCAGCGATAGGCTGACGGACTGGCTGACGACGCGCGACCACAAGCGCATCGCCGTGCTGTACGCGCTCTCCATCACGCTGTTCTTTTTCCTCGGCGGCGTGGCGGCGGCATTGATCCGGCTGGAGCTGGCGACGCCGCAGGGCGACCTCGTCAGCGACGACACGTACAACAAGCTGTTCACGGCGCACGGCATCATCATGGTGTGGCTGTTCCTGATCCCGTCGATCCCGGCCGTGCTGGGGAATTTCCTGATGCCGCTGATGATCGGCGCGCGCGATCTCGCGTTCCCGCGCCTGAATCTGGCGAGCTGGTATCTGTACATGGCGGGCGGCGCGATCGTGCTGTGGGCGCTGCTGGCGGGCGGCGTCGACACGGGTTGGACCTTTTATACGCCGTTCTCGTCGATGTTCTCGAACTCGCACGTCGTCGCGGCGCTGTGCGGGGTGCTGGTGCTCGGGTTCTCGTCGATCCTGACGGGCCTGAACTTCATCGTCAGCGTGCACACCCTGCGCGCGCCGGGCCTCGGCTGGTTCCGCCTGCCGCTGTTCGTGTGGGCCAATTACGCGACGTCGCTGATCCTCGTGCTGGCCACGCCCGTGCTGGCGATGACGCTGGTGCTGGTCGCGATCGAGCGCCTGTTCCAGGTCGGGATCTTCGACCCCGCGCTGGGCGGCGACCCGCTGCTGTTCCAGCACCTGTTCTGGTTCTACTCGCACCCGGCCGTGTACATCATGGTGCTGCCGGCGATGGGCGTCGCCAGCGAGATCATCCCGTGCTTTGCGCGCCGCCCCGTGTTCGGGTACCGCTTCATGGCGTATGCGATCCTCGCCATCGCCGTCATCGGCTTCCTCGTGTGGGGCCACCACATGTTCGTCAGCGGCCAGTCGATGTACGCGGGGATGGTGTTCTCGCTGCTGTCGTTCCTCGTCGCGATCCCGTCCGCGATCAAGGTGTTCAACTGGACGGCCACGCTGTACAAGGGCAGCATCCGCTTCTCCGCGCCGATGCTGTACGCGCTGGGCTTCGTCGGCCTGTTCACGATCGGCGGGCTGACGGGGCTGTTCCTCGCGGCGCTCGCGCTGGACGTGCATCTGTCGGACACCTATTTCGTCGTCGCGCATTTTCACTACATCATGGTGGGCGGCTCCGTGATGGCCTACCTGGGCGGCATCCACTTCTGGTGGCCCAAGGTGACGGGGCGGATGTACTCGGAGACGTGGGGGAGAATCGCGGCCCTCGTCATCTTCGCCGGCTTCAACCTGACGTTCTTCCCGCAATACCTGCTGGGCTATGCGGGCATGCCGCGCCGCTACCACAGTTATCCGGAAGAATTCCAGCTGCTGCACGTGCTGTCGTCGGCGGGCGCCGTCACCCTGGCGATCGGCTACCTGATGCCGCTCGGGTACCTGGCCTGGTCGCTGCGCTACGGCGCGCGGGCGCCGGCCAATCCGTGGCTGGCCACGGGGCTCGAATGGCAGACGGACTCGCCGCCGCCCGAACACAATTTCGCGACGCCGCCCGTCGTCGTGCGCGCGCCGTACGCCTACACGCCGGAGGGACCGTGAACGCACCCGTGCTCGAACCGCAGTTCCGCGACCACGCGCAGCAGGACTTCGCGCGCTCGTTCGGCATGTGGGTATTCCTGTCCAGCGAACTGCTGTTCTTCGGGCCGCTGCTGTTCGGCTACCTGTACCTGCGCATGCATCACCCGGCAGCGACGGGCATGGCCAGCCGCCACACGGACATGCTGCTGGGGACCGTCAACACGGCCGTCCTGCTGACCAGCAGTTTTTTCATGGCGCTGGCCGGCCACGCGGCGCAAGGGCACGATCGCCGCCGCGCCGCGCGGCTGCTCGCGCTGACGGCAGCGCTGGGCATTGTCTTCCTCGCCATCAAGGGCATCGAATGGCACCAGGAATTCGACGAGCACCTGTTCCCCGGCGTGGGGTTTCATCCGTCCGACGGCGGGGACGCGGGCACCATCTACGGCATGGAGCTGTTCTTCCTGCTGTACTTCGCGGCCACCGGCCTGCACGCGCTGCACCTGTTCATCGGCGTGTCGGCCTGCCTGTGGCTGATGCGCTGCGCGCGCGCCGACGCCGTGGAACTCGTCGGCCTGTACTGGCACTTCGTCGACGTGGTGTGGATCTTTCTCTACCCGTTGCTGTACCTGACCTTGCGCTCGGGAGCCTGACGTGGACAGGAGCATACGTCCGCTGGTGCTCACGTGGATCGCGCTGCTGGCGCTGCTGGCCACGACGGCCGCCTGCGCGCTGCTGCGCCTGGGCTGGCTGAACACGGCGATCAGCCTCGCGGTGGCGCTGGCGAAGGCGCTGCTGGTCGCATTCGTGTTCATGCGCCTGAAGCGTGCGCCCGCGCTGCTGCGCCTCGCGGCCGTTGCGGGCGCCGTCACGCTCGTGCTGCTGTTCGGGCTGGCGCTGACGGATTACACGACGCGCACGGAACTCAAGGCGCCGTGGCAGCAGCCGGCGGTGGTGGCGCCGCGGCTGGGGAGCCAGACTGGCGGCTAGAAGCCGAGCAGGCCGTTGTCTTCATCCACCTTCATCAGGACGTCGCGATACAGTTTGCCACGTGAAAACTTGAGCATGTCCTGCCGTTTCATCGGCACGAACGGCTTGAAATGGCGGACAAACATGCGCTTTTCTTTTTCAGTGGCCAGGCCGTCGCGTGAGTATTCCGTGTACCAGTCGAGCAGTTCTTCGAGATCGTCCAGCTTGTGCGCTGTCCGCGTCAGGATATTGAAGTCTTGCGCCGTCAGGTCGTCCGGCTTGGTGCCCCGGTTGATGACGTCGATGCGGCCTGGGCCCAGGTAGACGAACTTGTACAGATCGTCGAACGAATGATGGAAAGGATTGATATGGGTGTCGATATCGAACGACTTCGTTCCTTTGATTCTTCCGTTGCAAATGTGGCAGCACGGTACCAGGTTATAGAAGGACAGGGCGAAGAACGGATTGCGGGCTTTGTCGAGGAAGTGATCGAGGTCCAGGTAGGCGGCGAGATCGACCTTGGCCGCGGGGTCCGGATTCTTGTTCATCACATCCGTGTCGACGATATTGCAATAGACGCATTTGGACTTGCCTATCTTGAGCTTGTCAAAGAGGAAGTTTTTGCACGAGGGGCTCTCGCGGAACGTATCGTATTTGAACAGGTCGCTGAGCAGCTTCTTGTTGAAAGGCGTCTGGCCGTCGTTATAAAAGACATGCTCCGGCAGAATGGCGACTATGTCGTCCCGCAATTGCCTGAAGTCGGCGGGCCGGCACACGATGATTTTCTTGAGCAGGGCGTAATCGGACGCCGCGAGGCACGCGAAAAAATCGTCGATCGCGGGGACGTCGGGCGCCGCGATATCCAGTTCCGCCTGAACAGCCGGGGACTTCAGTTCTTCACGCAGATCCTCGCAGTATTGCGGGAGCGAATAGGCGAAATAACGGGTCCCATTGGCAATTTTCCGGCTCAGGTTATCCCAGTGCTCCTGCGCCATCGTGTCGAGCATGGCGCTTGCCTTGACATGGTCGTCGTCCAGGTGCTGGTGGAAACTGATCATGCCTGATCTCCGGCGGGTTCGATGCGTTCGATTTCCGCTTCGACGGATGCGCGAATGAGGTCATGCCCGATCAGTTTGCTGAATCGCATATAGGCTTCGCGCTGTTCCTTCGAGATGTGCGCGAGCGACTGGAGTTCCGCCGTGATTTCATCGATCTTTTTCTTCGCAAAATTGCTGATCGCGGGCGTGCGCAGCAACAGCGGGCCATAGAACAGGTCGTACAGGTTGCCGGCGAACGTCTGCCGGCGCAGCTTGTAACCGTCGTCGTTAGCGGATGGGACTGGCGGCTCGAGCATCGCGATGTTTTGCTTCGGCAGGTCGGACAGGATGAAGGGCGAGTGCGACGTCAGCACGATCTGAATGTTGCTGCCTTCGGCCGACAGGCTCGACACGATCGTGTTGAGCTTGTCGAAGAAATCCATTTGCCACTGCGGGTGCAGATAGAGGTCGCCCTCGTCGATGACGATGAGGATATTGGCCGCGCTCTTCTGGTATTTTTTCAGTTCGTAAACCATCGATGCGAAGCCATTGATGAACGCTTTCTGGCCAGAACTGATGCCGAGCCATTCGACATTGACGTCGCCAGCGTCCCCGAACAACGACGTCAATGCCGAGATTTTGGCTTTGTTGGCAATCCGAAAGTCGACGGAAAAATTGATTCGCGACGGGTTTTCGTCGGGTAATACTTCGACGTCGCGCTCTCGCAGCCAGCTCTCCATCGATCTGAGGAAATCGGCCTGTTTCATGATCTGCGCTGCCGACACCGCCTCGCCGCCAAAAGGACGCCCCTTAAGCGCCTCTGGAAAGTTTTCGCGGTGTATCGCGGCTTGCAGATAAACCATGGCACGGTCGACGAATGATTCCTGGCTGAACTTCTGGTTTGTATCGGCGAAGAACTGATCGATATCGAAAAAGGCGTCGGTACGGGGGCCATTCCGACGTTGCGACTGCCCATCACACCGCATAGCGATATCGGTCAGCAGGTTCAGCGCCATTTGGGAAAGCAGCCGGTTCCGTGGGCTCTGTTGCATTAACCTCTTGCGCCAATTTTGCCTGAAGGCCGTGAATCCTTGTCCACCCAGGCCTGAATCATGTGAACTGTTGAACGTGGCAAACCTGTTTCGGGGCGCGATCTTCAACCGGACCGGATGCGGCATTTCAAGTTTTTCGAACAGCGCCTCATCGGCGACGAACCTGATTTGTTTTGCGAACTGTCCAACGGACGAGTTACGCGGTCGATGGCGCATCCGGTAAGCGTGGTTCAATGAAATATCAGTGATGTCGGCATCGAAATGATATTCCCGCTCATCGAATACATTCGAAAAATAGATGACTCTCAGCGGCCCGATCTTGTCGTCGATGGGCGCGATATCGATGCCGAAGTCCGCGGCGGGGGCGGCACCTGCCGCAAACCGGTATCTGCAGAACAGCTTGCCCTCGCTCTCGTACACGACGAGATGATCGCAGCCGATCGTACTACGTGGCCCCTTCAGGATCTTGCACAGCAATTCCAGCGAATTGCTTTTGCCGCTCCCGTTGATCCCGACGATCGCCGCCACGTCGACGATGGATTTGCCGAAGAAATCGGCCGGTAGTGCCTCGAGCACGTCCCGGTGCAGCGTGTTCGTCGCATCGTCGTAGCGATACTTGGCGGAGGAGGAGATGTTCAGGTTGAGGTTGTTGAACGAGCGGAACGCCCGGGCCCAGATGAAACAGATTTTCATGATCGATCCTCATGCCTGACGAAATGGTCAACGGCGGCAAGTTTACTCAGAGGAAACGAAAAATGATACGCCAATTGTAACGATGCGCTGTTCAGGAAGCGGTCGGGCCCGGATGTATGGAATGCGCAACTCGCGAGCAGGTAAAAATTTTCCGCATGGAAACGATTGTCCCTGTGTAGGTTAAAATAGCGCGTCATTCTTCCCGCCGCGGCCATGGCGCGTCTTCGCGCTCTTTCCACCGCCCAATGCTCCCGTGCTGCCCCGAGATCTGTCTGCCCACAGCCTGACCATCGACCGTCGTCGTGCCGAGTTCGCCGACCGGCGCAATGAAGTCCGCTTCATCCGTCACTTCCTGCCCGAGCGGAATGCCCAGCTGAAGGCCAGCCTGCTGTTCGCCGCCGTGTTCTACGTCGCGTTCGGGGCCACCGACTTCGCCACCCTGGGCGATACGGCCATCGCGTGGATGCTTGCCGGCCTGCGGGTCGGCGTGGCACTCGTCGGCCTGGGCTGCTTCGCGGCCGTCGTTCGCCGGCCCGGGTCGGTGCGGGTGTCGATCGGCGCCGCGTGTACGCTGCTCGTCGTCGCGCTGGCCGTGTTCATGGTCGTGTGCTGGTTCCAGCCGGAGGTGCTGGCGTGGAATGCGACGTCGCAGGCGCTGATCCTGATGGCGGTCTACGTCAATTTTCCGAACCGGTTCATCTACGCGGTGGCGATCGGCGTCGGTTCCAGCATCGTGTTCGCGGCCATGCTGGCCATCCAGGGCAACCTGCGGCCCGACGACCTGCTGACGCTCGTCCTGCTGCTCGTGATGGGCAATGCGCTCGGCTATATCGCGGCGCGCCGCTTCCACGTCGCGCAGCGCGAGCAGTTCCGCGCCTCGCTCCTGCTGCAGCAGCTGGCCGACCGCGATCCGCTGACGGGCTGCTACAACCGCCGCTTCCTGCAAAAAGGCCTGTTGACCGCGGAGCTGGAGCGCGCGCGCCGCTACGGCACGCCGCTGTCGGTCGTCCTGTGCGACATCGACCACTTCAAGCGCATCAACGACACCTACGGCCATGCGGCCGGCGACCAGGTGCTGGCGGACTTCGCGGGCCTGCTGCTGACGCTCACGCGCGACACGGTCGACAGCGTGGTGCGCTATGGCGGCGAGGAATTCCTGCTCGTGCTGCCGCAGACGGACCTGGCCGGCGCGCACGCGCTGGCGGAACGCATCCGCGCGGCCTTCGCCGGCGCGCCCGGCGTGGCGGTGACGGCGACGGCCAGCTTCGGCATCGCGTCCGTGCCCGCGCAGGCGCCGGCGCCGCCGGCATCGTCCGAAGCGCTGATCGGCGCCGCCGACGCCCAGCTCTATGCCGCCAAGCGGGGCGGGCGCAATACCGTGTGCGGCACGCTCGCCGGACGGTGACTCACCGGCCGCCAGCCGCGCGCACGCGATACCAGACCAGGCCGATCCACTCGTACGTCGCATACCACGAACGGCGCATGCCCTCCGCGCCGGGCACCCAGGCGTGGATCGACAGCGGCTGGCGGCCGAAGAACATCGTGGGCGCGCTGACGACGTCCAGCCCGGCGCGCTCGAACACGGCGCGTGCGCGCGGCATGTGCATGGCGTCGGTGACGAGGAGGATGCGTTTGACGCCGTCCGCGCGCAGAATGGCGGCGCTGAAGGCGGCGTTTTCCGCCGTGTCGCGCGAGCGTCCTTCGAGCCACTTCACCGGCACCCCGAAGTCTTCGCGCAGCGCGGCGGCCATCCCGTCGGCCTCGGCGTAGCCCCGGTCGCGCGCGTCGCCGCCGCCGCTGCCGCCGCTGACGAGGATCGGCAGCCCCGTCGCGCGCTGCAGGTGCGCCGCGTAGCGCAGGCGCGCCAGTGCGATGTAGTCGGGGATGTCGCGGTCCCCGTATTCGGGCGCGCGCCGTACGCGCCCCGCCGCCAGCACGACGATCGCCTGCGCGCCGGCGCGCTCCGGCGCCGTCAACGGGGCCGTCATCGCCTCCAGCGGCGCGACGAGGAGCCGCGCGCCGCCGATCGTCGACAGGAACGCCAGCAGCGCGAGCCCGGTGCCGGCCACGATGCGCCCGGCACGCGGCCGGCGGCGCCACAGTACGAGGCCGATGGCGATGACGAGGAACAGGCTGGCGGGAGGGAGGATCAGGCCGCGCGGGATCAGGTTGACGACGTCGATCAGCGGTGCAAAGGTCATGGATCGTGGGCGTAGTGGTGGCGCCCGGAGTAGACCGCAGCCGGGGCGCCGCGTCAAGTTCTTCGACAGTCAGGCCTGCATGGCGCCGGTCCGTCCGTCCCAGGCCGCGATCAGATCCCGGTATGCCGTCCCGACCGGCCGGATGCGCCGTTCGAGGTCGTACAGCCCGCGCGGATTGATGATGCCGCAGGCGTCGCGCAGCTCGATGTGCCAGTCGACCTGGTCGGTCAGCGAATACCAGGTGAAGCCGACGACGGGCACGCCGCTGCGCATCAGGCCGCGCACGTGGGCCCACTGGCAGCGCAGCCACTCGCGGGCTTCGTCGCCGTGTGGGCCCTGGTCGAGGTTCGTCTCCGTGTGCATCAGCGGCAGGCCGTAGCGCGCCGCGTACTCGCGCGCGATCATCGCGTAGCCGAGCGTTTCGCCAGCGTCGCGCGCCGTGCCGTCCGGGTCGACGTCGTGCTCGTTCGTCATGTAGTAGTCGCTGCCGAGGATGCAGTGATGGCGCAGCGCGTGTTCTTCGAAGAACCGGCATTCGTCCGGCGTCATGCCGTGCGCCAGCACGAATTCGCGCTGCATGGGGTCGAGCGGACGGCCGTAGTTGAAGTCGAGCGACAGGAAGCGCAGCTGGTTGCGCCGTTCGGCCTCGGCGACGGCGTCGGGATGCGTCGCGTGGAAGTATTCGCTCGATTCGCTCTGGATGAACACGGCGTCCGCACGCAGCTTCACGATCTCGTGCATCGCCAGCACGTTGGCGCGGGCCAGGTGCTTCAGCGCCGTCACGTACGAGCGGAAGTCGCGGGCCTGCTCGTTCCACCAGCCGAACAGGGCGGAGAACTTCGCGCACACGTACATCTCGTTGACGGGCGTGTACAAACGGATCCACGGATAGCGCGTCGCGAAAGCCCGGGCGTAATCCTGGAACAGCGCGGGGAAATCGGGGTTCTGGAAATTGCCGACCCAGTCCGGCACGCAGAAGTGGCACAGGTCCGCGACAGGGTCGATGCCGCGCCGCTGGAGTTCCCCGAACGCCAGGTCCGCGAACTCCCAGTCGTAACGGTCCGGCCCCAGCCACGTGCGGTGCAGCGGCACGCCGTAGCGCAAGGTGCGGATCCCAAGCTGCGTCACACAGTCGAAGTCGGTCTGCCATTGCCGGTAATGGCCGCATTCTTCCATCTGGTCGCGGCGGATGCGGCCAATCCCTATGGTCGGCGCGCTGTTCTCGATCCCGGTGGCGAACATGAACGGCAGCATTCAACGTCTCCCCAGCGGCGGCTGCGCGGTGACGACGCCGGGTTCGATCCGGTGCAGGTTGTCGAGGCCCGTGAGCAGCATGCAGTCCTGCAGTTCCTGCTCCAGCAGGGTGAGGGCGCACGTGACGCCTTCACGCCCGCGCGCGGCCAGCCCGTACAGCCACGCGCGCCCGGACAGGCACGCATGGGCGCCGAGGCCGATCGCCTTGACGATGTCGCCGCCCGTGCGGATGCCGCCGTCGAACAGCACCTCGATGCGGTCGCCCACGGCATCGGCGATTTCCGGCAGCACGGAGATCGACGACGGCGCGCCGTCCAGCTGGCGTCCGCCGTGGTTCGACACGATGATGGCGTCCGCGCCGATGTCGATGGCCGTCCTTGCATCGTCCGGATTCATCACGCCTTTCAGGATCAGCTTGCGCTGCCACCGTGCGCGCACCCAGCGTGCCGTGTTCACGTCGAACGAGGCGTCGAACTGTTCCTCGATCCACTTCGACAGCGAGCCGATCGAGCCGGCCTCCTTGATCTCGTGTTCGAAATTGCCGAACGTATGGCGCTTGCTGCCCGCCATGTTTGCGAGCCAGCGCGGGTGGCCCACCATCTGCAGGATGTTCGATGGCGTCAGCCGCGGCGGCACCGCGAGCCCGTGCTTTTCGTCGGCCCAGCGCTTGCCCTGCGTGTGCAGGTCGATCGTCAGCACGAGGGCCGAGCAGTTCGCGTCGTGGGCGCGGCGCATCAGGCTTTCGTTGACCTTGTGGTCTTTCATGAGGTACAGCTGGAACCAGAACGGTCGATGGATCGCATCCGCCACGTCCTCGATGGAATTGATGGAGCACGTCGACAGGCAGAACGGCACGCCGAAGTCCACCGCCGCGCGCGCCGCCTCGCATTCGCCGTTGGCCCACGCGAGGCCCGCGAGACCCGTCGGGCCGAGGGCGAGGGGGATACGGGCCGGGTCGCCCGCCATCGTGGCGCCCGTGTCGCGGTGCGAGACGTCGCGCAGGCTGTGCTGGCGCAGGGCCAGCGCCCGCATGTCGTCCAGGTTGCGCTGCACGGTCAGCTGCTGTTCGCTGCCGCCGTGGATGTAGTCGAACACGACCCCCGGCAGGCGTTCCCGCGCGAGGCATTCGAGGTCGAAGATGCTGGCCACCTTGCTCATGTCATGGTCCCTCTACAGATCGCCCCGCGCCGCGAGTGCCCGGATGCGCGCGCCCATGCGGCAGGCGAGGGCCTGGATCGTCAGCGACGGATTCACGCCGCCCGCCGTCGGGAACAGCGAGCCGTCGCAGATCCACAGGTTGCGCACGTCCCAGCTGCGGCCGTCCGCGTCGACGACGCTCGTGGCGCGGTCGCTGCCCATCCGGCAGGTGCCGAGGATGTGGCTCGTGTCGTCGCTCGTCCAGATGCTGTCGCCGCCGGCCGCCGCCAGCATCCCGCCCATGAAGCGGCGCGCGTGGTCCTGCATGCGGCGGTCGTTGTCGGAGTATTCGAACGTCACGTGGGCGACGGGCAGGCCGTGGCGGTCGCGCACGTCCGCGAGCGCCACGCGGTTGCAGGCGCGAGGCTCCGTCTCGGCGACGGCGACGAGTCCGGCCATGTGGTTGTAGTCCTGCATCTCGCGCCGCAGCGCCATGCCCCACAGGCGGCGTTCCGTGACGAGCAGCTGGGCCCACGCGCGCGGCAGCGGGCCCTGGCTCATGAAGGCGTAGCCGCCGTGGAAGTCCTTGCCCGTGTCCGTGTAATTCCAGTGCTCGCACACGGCCATGTTGGGCGGGCCCTTGTACCAGCGGATTTCTTCGTCGAAGCGGGCCCAGACGCCGGGGCCGGCATGCGTCGTCAAATGCGTGCCGACGAGCCCCGAGCTGTTCGCGAGGCCCTGCGGGAAGCGGCCGCACGCGGAGTTCAGCAGCAGGCGCGGCGTCTCGATCGCATAGCCCGAGACGACCACGTTGCGCGCGCGCTGGAAACGCCATGCGTCGTTGCGCCGATAATGCACGCCCGTCGCGCGGCCGTCTTGTCCGACTTCGATGCGGCCGGCCATCGCGAGGTCGCGTACCTCCGCGCCCGCCGCCAGCGCGCGCGGGATCCACACGATCAGCGCGCTCTGCTTGGCATTCGTCGCGCAGCCGAAATTGCAGAAGCCCCGGTACACGCACGGTGGCGATTTCCCACGCGGTGCGGACACGGTTGCCAGCGGCACGGATGACCACTCGATGCCCATCCGCTGGGCGCCGCGCGCGAGCACGAGGCCGGCCGCGTTCATCTCGTGCTCGCGGTAGGGGTAGCGCCGGCGCGGCGGTCCCCATGGATAGTTGACCGGCCCCGATACGGCCAATGCCCGTTCCGCCTCGTCGTAATAGGGCGCCAGTTCGTCGTAGGCGATGGGCCAGTCGAAGCCGTAGCCCAGCCGGCTGCGCGACCGGAACCACTCGGGGCGGAAGCGCAGCGAGATCATGCTGAAGTGGACGGTCGATCCACCCACGCCCCAGCCCGAGTTGTTGCCGCCGAGGGCCAGCGCATCGGCGCCCCCGGACAGGCGTTCGTCCAGCCAGTAGAGCTGCTGCTGCGCTTCCTCGTCCGATGCAAAATCCTCCAGCGGCCGCCAGAACGGGCCCGCTTCCAGCACGACGACGGAAAAGCCGGCCTCCGCCAGCTTGCACGCGAGCGTGGCGCCGCCCGCGCCCGCGCCGACGATGGCGAAGTCGACGGCGTCATCGTCACCGTATTCGCGCATCGTCACCCAGCCGCCGCGTTCGAACACGTCGGGGGCGCGGCCGCGGCCTGTCCGTGGCGCGATCACCGCGCCTCCTTCGCTTCCCACGGGTCGCGGCTGTCGAACCCAAGGCGGACGTAGCCCCGCGGGTTCGCCGGCCCGCCGAAGCCGATCTCGTTCCAGGCGAGGGGATGCGCGTAATAGATGCCGGCCGCCGTCTTGAGCAGGTGGTGGATGAAGAAGCGTTGCGCATCGAGACCCTGCCAGCGGGGCGACGCCGCCCGGCCGCCTTCCAGGGCGCCCAGGACGGCGTCCTGCGCGTCCGCATCCAGCCGGGCGAATGGCCGGCCGTACAGCCGGCGCGCCTCGTCGTCGACGGCGGCCAGGCCCTGGCGCCAGGCGGCGCGCAGCGGGGGCATGTCGGGATGGCGGTAGCCTTCGCCGCGGTCGTCGTGCAGCATGGCGTCGATCCATGGCGTGACCGGGATGGGAGACGCCCGGTCGGGCTGGGGCAGCAGGCGCGCGTTGATCGCGTCCAGCACGTCCCACTCGTCCTGGGTCAGCCAGCGGCGGGGCGGGACGTCGTCCAGACGCGAAGCCAGCGTTTTGCGGGTGATGGCGTCGAAGGACGGGCTGTCCCATTTGGCCAGGACGTCATAGCCGGGAAAGCGCGGTGTGGGACTGTCGTCGTTCATGGCCGCTCCTGCCCTGCACGCAGTGCCAGCGCGGCGCGGCCGGCCAGAGCGAGTGCGGAAAAGCTGGGCGGCGCCGGCAGCGGCGGGCCGGCGAGCACGTTCTGGCTCCAGTTGCGCCAGCCGCCCATCTGGCGCGCGATGCCGCGGGCGTGGAAGGCCGTTCCCAGCACGCCCAGCCACGTGCAGGCCCTGAGCAGTGCATTCGTCAGCGGACGCGGCCCCGGTCGGCCGGGCAGCGCCGCGGCGGCCAGCAGCGCGGCCGCCGCGGGCGGCACGCTGACGGGCAGCCACATCGCGGGATGCTGGAAGGCGCCCCGGAAGTGCAGCAGGGCCGCTTCCGCGCTCGTGCCGGCCAGGCCGAACGCGGCCAGGCCGCACAGGGCGCGGCCGGACGGCAGCCCGGCCAGGGTGGGTGCTCCGGCAGCGACGGGACGGGCGGCGAGGCCCAGCACGCCGGCCAGCGTGAGCGCGGCCGGTGCGCCGAGCGGCGCCGCATAGAACAGGTTCGCCCACGACAGGCCGCCGGGCCGGCGCAGCACGTTGTAGGCGTGGAAGCCGAGACCCGCCGTGCCGACGGCGCAGGCGGCCGCATATGGCGCGGCGGAGGACCTCGCGCGCAGCGCACAGGCCAGCACGACAGCCGCGCTGGCGAGCGGCGCGAACATGCCGGGGTTCTCGAAACCGCCGCGGTAGTGTTCCAGCGCGCTGTCGCCCAGCACGGATGCGGCCAGCAGCGCGGCGCCCTGGTACAGCCGGTGGGCGGGGGCGGGAACGGGACGCGGCGCCGGTGCTTTCCGTTGCAGCAGCAAGGCGCCCAGCGCCAGGCCGAGGGTGGCGGCGCCGAGCGCACGCGCCGTGGGGCGCGCGGGGGCGGGCGCCGCCGTGTTCACTTCCTGTCTCCGGGCAGGATGGTGCTGAGCACCTGCTTCGCCACGCCCGCCAGCATCGACCCTTCGCTCGGGTCGCCCTTGGCAATCGTGGTCATGAAGTGCCTGGCCTGCTCCAGCGTGATGTGCGAGGGCAGCGGCGGCACTTCCGGGTCCGTCTTGAATTCGAGGACGACGGGGCGATCGGCCGCCAGCGCTTCGCGCCACGCTTCACCGACCTTGTCCGGATCGTTGCAGAAGATGCCTTTCAGGCCGATCAACTCGCCGAAGCGGTGGTACGGAACGTCCGGGATCTGCTGCGTCGCCTCGAACTTCGGATTGCCTTCCATGACGCGCTGTTCCCACGTGACCTGGTTCAGGTCCTGGTTGTTGAAGACGCACACGATCCAGCGCGGGTCCTTCCACCGCTTCCAGTACTTGGCCACGGTGATCAGCTCGGCCATGTTATTCATCTGCATGGCGCCGTCGCCGACGAGGGCGATCACGGGGCGGTCCGGATGCGCGAACTTCGCGGCGATCGCATACGGCACGGCCGCACCCATCGACGCGAGGCCGCCGGACAGCGAATACATCTGGCCGCGCTGCACCTTGAGGTCGCGCGCATACCAGTTGGCGCAGGAGCCGGAGTCGCTCGTGACGATCGCGTCGCGCGCCAGCAGCGGCGACAGTTCGTAGCACACGCGCTGCGGATTGATCGGGTTCGCGGAGGCGAGCGCCCGTTCTTCCAGCGTCTTGTACGATTCGCGCACTTCCTTTTCGATCTTCGCGCGCCAGTCCGTGTCGGTCTTTTCCTTCAGCAGCGGCTGCAGCAAACGCAGGGTCTCGGCGCTGTCGCCGTGCAGGTTGACCTCGGCCGGGAAGCGCACGCTCAGCATCGTCGGATCGATGTCGATCTGCACCGCGCGCGCCTTGCCTTCCTTCGGCAGGAATTCCGCGTACGGGAAGCCCGTGCCGACCAGCAGCAGGGTGTCGCAATCGCTCATCAGCTCCCAGCTCGCCTTCGTGCCGAGGATGCCGATCGAGCCGGTCACCCACGGCAGGTGGTCGGGCAGGGCGGCCTTGCCCAGCAGCGCTTTCGCACAGCCGGCCTTCAGACGCTCGGCCACGGCAATGACTTCGTCGGTCGCCTGCAGCGCGCCGGCGCCGACGAGGATCGCCACCTTGCTGCCCGCGTTCAGCACGTCGGCCGCGCGCTGCAGGTCGGCCTCGTACGGGACGACGCGCGGCTTCGTGTAGCCGATGCCGGAGAACACGGAGCCGTGCTTGCGCGGCGGGTCTTCGTACGGTTTGTCCTGCAGGTCGTTCGGCAGCACAAGGACGCTGACGCCGTTGCGGCCCAGCGCCGTGCGCATCGCGCGGTCGAGCAGGTGGCGCACCTGCGACGGCTGGCTCGCCTCGTACACATAATCCGCCACGTCCTGGAACAGGCGCTCCAGGTTCAGCTCCTGCTGGTAGTGCGCGCCGCGCGCCGTCGTCGGCGCCTGGCCGCAGATCGCGAGCACGGGCACGTGGTCGCACTTGGCGTCGTACAGGCCCGTCACGAGGTGCGCCGCGCCGGGGCCGCCCGTCGACAGGCACACGCCCGGCTCGCCCGTGAACTTGGCGTGGGCGGCGGCCATGAACGCGGCCATTTCCTCGTGCCGCACCTGGATGAACTGGATCTTGCCTTCGGCGCGGTCCAGCGCGCCCAGCACGCCGTTGATGCCGTCGCCGGGATAGCCGAAGATGGTCCGGACGCCCCATTCATACAGGCGTTCGACGAAGAAGTCGCCTACGGATTTGCTCATGTCGTGTCCTCGTTAAGTGTTCAGTGTTTGCGCAGCTGGCGCAGACCCAGCGCCACGCCCGCCGCGCCGATGCCGGCCAGCAGCCACGCACGATGCGTCGTCGCCCATAGCTGCAGGCTGCGCGTGCTCGCGCCGTCGTCGAAGGTGCCGTGCGCCGCGTACGGGCCGGGCACGGGCCGCCACAGGTTGTCGGGCCGGCCGGCCGGGATGGGACGCGGGCCCTGCTGGCCGGCCACGCCCTTGCGGGCCAGGTACAGGTCCAGCAGGCGCGGCACGAATTTCTCGGCCAGCACGGTGGACAAGGTGGGCGCGCCCACGCAGATCTCGGCCCGGCGCGCATGGGCCGCCCAGAAGATGGCGCGCGCCGCGACCTCGGGCTGGTAATACGTGCCGATCGGCCTGGGGTGGTGCGTCAACGTGGTCTTGCACCACTCGAATTGCGGGGTGTTCACGCCCGGCATGTCGACGACGGCGATGTGGATGCCGCTGTGTTCGTGCTCGAGTTCCGTGCGCACGGATTGCGTAAAGCCCTTGATGGCGTGCTTGGCGCCGCAATACGGCGATTGCAGCGGGATGGAGCGGTACGCGAGGGCCGAGCTGACCTGCACGATGGTGCCCCGGTTGCGGGGCCGCATGCGTTTCAGCGCGGCCATCGTGCCCCACACGAAGCCGTGGTAGGTGACGTCGGTGACGCGGCGGAAGTCGTCCGGGGCGATGTCGGCGAACGGCGCGAACACGGTGGCCATCGCATTGTTGACCCAGATGTCGATGGGGCCCAGCTCGGTCTCGGCCCGCTCGGCGGCGGCCTCCACCTGGGCGTGGTCGGCCATGTCGGCGGAGATGGCGATGGCTTGCGGCGAGCCGAGCCGTTCGGCTTCCGCGCGCGCCGCTTCCAGGCGCTCGGGGTCGCGCGCGATCAGCGCGATGCGTGCGCCGGCGCGGGCGAATTGCTGTACCGCGGCACGGCCGATCCCCGCGCTGGCACCCGTGATGACGACGACTTCATGGCGTGCTTCCGGCATAACCGAGGCCCTCCGATGGTGCGATGCAGGGCAAGCTTAGCACCAAGCGTCGATGAGCCTCGTCACGTTATGTTTGTGAAAAAGTTCTTGAAAAAATGCACCTTTCAATCGGCAGGCGGTTTGCTCCGCAGCGTCACGACGGCACCCTTCAGCCCGGCGCCGTCGGCGCGTACGGTGATCGTCCCGCCCGCACCGGCGCGGGTCCGCACGATCCCGAGCACGAGGCCGTTGAACGCGGCCCTGTCCTTCGCCTGGAACGATTCGAAGCTCGTCGCATCGCCGTTGTCGGTGGCGACGAGGTCGGCCGGGCCCTCGACCGTGAAGCGCACGCGGTCCATTGCGCGCGGGGCGGGCAGGCCGTCCTTGTCGACGATGCGTACGGTGACGAACGCCAGGTCGCGTCCGTCGCTGGCGAGCGCCGTGCGGTCGGCCTGTACCTGCAGCGCGGCCGGGGCGCCGGCCGTCCTGACGGTCTGTTGCGCCCATTCCTTGCCGTTTTTATAGGCGACGACCGTGATCTCGCCCGGCTCGTATTTCACGGCATCCCAGCGCAGGCGGTAGGCGTACGGCGCCTTCTTCTGGCGGCCCTGCGACTTGCCGTTGACGAACAGCTCGGCCTCGTCGCCGGACGTGAACACGTGCACGGGCGTGATTCTCCCCACGCGGTCCGGCCACGTCCAGTGCGGCAGCACGTGGACCATCGGCAGGTCGGGGCGCCAGCGCGACTGGTACAGGTAGTAGCGGTCCTTCGGGAAGCCGGCCAGGTCGACGATGCCGGAGTAGGAGCTGCGTGCGTCGTAATAGGGCGTCGGCTCGCCCAGGTAGTCGAAGCCCGTCCAGACGAATTCGCCCGCCACGTACGGGTTGCGGTCGAGCGAGGCGAACACCTTGTCGGCGGATGCGCCGAAATCGACGGCATACAGTTCGTAGGCGCTGACCTGCTTGCTCGCGGAGTCGCCGCCCCGGCCGTCGCGGACGATGGAGCTGTTCGCCGGATGCACGGGGAACAGGTACACGCCGCGGCTGCTGAAGGCCGACGCGGATTCGGTGCTGAGGATCATCTTGTCCGGGAATTTCGCATGGAACAGCGGGTACTGCGGCGGCGTGCGGATCCGGTCGGTGCCTTCGAATTCCGGATCCTGGCGGATGCCTTCGCCCTGGTAGTTCAGGCCGATGACGTCGACCTCCGCCGGCAGCGGCATGTCCGATTTGGCGTAGTTCATGGCCGTCGTCGTGGGCCGGGTCGGATCTTCCTCGCGGGCGATCCGGTGCAGCTCGCGCGCCACCGCGGCGCCTGCCTTGTCGGTGTACTGCTCGCCGACCTCGTTCCCGATGCTCCAGATGATGATGGACGGGTGGTTGCGGTCGCGCCGGATCATCGCGCGCAGGTCCTGCTCGTGCCAGTCGGGAAAGATCAGGTGGAAGTCCAGTGGCGTCTTCTTGCGCTCCCACGAATCGAACACTTCGTCCATCACGAGGAAGCCCATGCGGTCGGCGAGGTCCAGCAGTTGCGGGTCGGGCGGGTTGTGGCTCAGGCGCACGGCGTTCGCGCCCATCGCGCGCATGATCTCGAGCTGGCGCTCGGCCGCCCGCACGTTGAACGCGGCGCCCAGCGCGCCCAGGTCGTGGTGGTTGTTCACGCCGCGCAGGGGGATGTGTTCGCCGTTGACGAGGAGTCCCCGGTCGGGGTCGAAGCGCACGGCGCGGATGCCGAACGGCGTCTCGGTGCGGTCGACGACGCGGCCGTCCTGGCGCACGGTCGCCACCAGCGCGTAGCGGTGCGGCGCCTGCGTGGGCGGCGGGCCCCACAGGCGCGGCTTACTGACGGTCGTCGCGCCGCTGACGCTGCCGGTCGTACCCGCGGCAATGGTCGCCGGCGCCGACACGGTCGTTGCGACGGGCCTGCCGACGATGCGTCCGTGCCCGTCCAGTGCGTACAGCTCCGTCGTCACCGTCGTGCTGGCCGGCGTGCTGCCCTCGTTGTCGACGGCGACCTGCCACGCGACGCGCGCGGATTCTGCGGACACTTCCGGCGTCGTCACCGTCACGCCCCACTGGCCCACGTGCACGGGCGCCGTCTTCGTCAGCCACACGTTGCGGTACAGGCCCGCGCCCGGATACCAGCGCGCGGATTCCGGCGGGTTGTCGAGCCGGATCGCGAGCTGGTTCGCGCCGCCCGGCCGCAGCCACGGCGTCAGGTCGATGCGGAACGAGTTGTAGCCATAGGGCCAGCCGCCCGCGAGGTGGCCGTTGACCCACACGCTCGCGTACGACATGGCGCCGTCGACGTCGAGGAAGATTTTTTTACCGCGGTCCACGGCGGGGATGTCCAGCGTGCGCCGGTACCACGCCGGACCCCACGTTTTGAGGCGGCCCATGCCGCCATACGGGCCCGTCGTCAGGAACGGCCCTTCGATGGCCCAGTCGTGCGGCAGGGTGACGGGGCGCCAGCCGCTGTCGTCGAACGCCAGTCTGGCGAACGGTGCGTCGACGGCCGGCTCCGTCGCGGGGCGCGGGTGGCGGCGCGCCGGATCGCGGATGAACGCATTGCCGCTCGGGAGGATCCACGGTTTCAGCACGGGCGTGTCCGCGCGCGCGACCTTCGCCGCTTCCTCGGGCCTGGCGTCGGCCACCTTGCCGTCGGCGGACGCGGTCACTTCCGGCCGCACGTCGTACAGATACGGTGCGGAGCCGCCGTCCGGGTCGCCGGCGTGGAAGCGCCAGCCGTCGTCCAGCAGGATGTGCTGGCGCGGCGCGAGGCGGTCGGCAGCGGCCGCGTGTGCGGCGAGGGGCGGGAATGCGGGCAGCAGGCTGGCCGCGAGCGCGATGCCGAGCGTGGACGCGAGCCGGCGTGCGGCCTTGCGATGGGTGTCTTGCACAGTCTCCTCCTGGTAGGCAGCTGCGCGGATTGTTATAACATTCTGAATGGTAGCGCAACCATCAAGAGTGTATGAGCAAAGCGATAGTGCGTCAATGGATGGGTGCCGGTTGGATGATGGTTGGAATTTTAGGCAAGACTTTCGGAAAATCGCCCATGGAACCGTACCCGTCCAGCATCTAGAATCATCTTCCTGGGGTACCTGGAGTCTGGCACTCCGCACGCAGCAAGGAGGAACGATGTCGCAATCCACGCAACCCGTCTGGTTCATCGCCGACGCCACCACCGGCCTCGCGGCCGCGCTGGCGGAGGCCGTGCTGGCGTCCGGCCAGAACGCCGTCCTCGCGGCGCGCGCGCCGGCGCAGCTGCAGGCCCTCGTCGACCGGCATCCGGACCGCGCGCTGGCGCTTGCGCTGGACGTGACGGATGCCGCCAGCGTCGACATGGCCGTCGTCGCCGCCGAGCGGCGCTTCGGGCGCATCGACGTGCTGGCGACGAGCGCCGCCCAGCGCTATCCGGGCGCGATCGAGGAAGGCGAAGAGGGCGCCATGCGCGCGCTGTTCGAGGAAAACGTGTTCGGCCCGATCAACCTGGCCCGCCGCGTGCTGCCCGGCATGCGCGCGCGCCGCGCCGGCCACATCGTGATGCTGGCGCGCGCCTCCGTGCAGGCGCCCGCGTTCGAAGGCTTCAGCCATGCCGCGCGCTCCGCGCTGGAAGCACTGGCCGAAGCGCTGTTCTATGAAGTGGAGCCGCTCGGCATCGGCGTCACGCTCGTCGATCCGGGCAGCGGCGACGACGCGGAAGGCGCCATGCCGCGGACGGCCGGTATTGCCGACTATGACGGCATGGCGGGCCGCACGGCACTCGGCCGGGGCGCCGCCCAGGTCGACGCCGCACGCGGTGCGCAGGCCATCATGCAGGCCGTCGCCGCGGGGCGCGGTCCGCTGCGCCTCGTGCTGGGACGGGCCGCGCTGCAGCGTGCCTACGACCGCCTGCGTGTGCTGAAGGTGGGGTTCGACGCGTGGGCGGACCTGGCCGCGTCGGCCGACGTCCCGGCGCCGGCGCGTCCTTCGCACCCGTTGCCGCCGGCCGGCGGCCGGCCGCGCCGCGCCGTGCGCTCACGCGCCTGACGTGACGGGGCGGCCCAGCAGGGCCGGCACGGCGGCGGCCTCCATCGGCCGCGCGAACAGATAGCCCTGGTATTCGTCGCAGCCGAGCGCGCGCAGCAGCGCCAGCTGCTCCTCGGTCTCCACCCCTTCGGCCACGATGCGCATCGAGAGTCCGTGTCCCAGCGCGACGACGGAGCGCACGATGGCCGCGCTGTCGGCGTCGCGCCCCAGGTCGCGCACGAACGCCCGGTCGACCTTGAGGCGCTGCACGGGGAAGCGCTTCAGGTATGCCAGGCTCGAATAGCCGGTGCCGAAATCGTCGATCGACAGTTCCACGCCCAGGTCGCGGATGCCGCCCAGCAGGCGCTCGACGACGTCCACGCGGCTCATCGCGATGCTTTCCGTGATCTCCAGTTCGAGCGCATGCGGCGCCAGTCCCGCGTCGGCCAGCGCGTCGGCGATCGTTGTCAAGAGGTCTTTCTGGTAGAACTGGCGCATCGACAGGTTGACGGCGATGCGGGTCGCGATGCCGTGCTCGCGCGCCCAGCGGCCCGCCTGCGCGCACGCGGTGCGCAGCACCCATGTCCCGATCGGCACGATCAGGCCCGTCTGCTCGGCGATGGGGATGAAGCGCGCCGGCGATACCGGCCCCAGCACGGGGCTGTTCCAGCGCAGCAGGACCTCGAACCCGGTCACCCGTCCCGTCGCGATGTCGATCTTCGGCTGGTAGTGCGGCGTCAGCTCGTCGCGCGCCAGCGCGTGCCGCAACTGTTCCTCGATCGTCAGCCGCTCGTCCAGCTGGATGTGGGTGGACTCGGAGTGGAAATGCACGGGCTCGCCCGCCTCGCTGCGCGCCCGGTGCTTGGCGATGTCGGCCAGGCGCATCAATTCGTTGGCGGAGGTGGCGTCCTGCGGATACGTCGCGATGCCGATCACGGGCGCCAGGTGGAATTCGCGCCCGCCCACGCGGACCGGCTCCGACAGCAGCGCGTGCAGTTCGAGCGCGATGGCGTCCACGGGGCGGTGCGCCGGGCCCGCCGGCAGCTGCATCAGCATGGCGAACTCGTTGGCCTTTACCCGCGCCACGCAGCGCGCGGCCGGGGCGAGCGCATCGAGGCGCGCGGCGACCTGGCGCACGGCGTCGTCGCCCGCCTCGATGCCGAGCAGGTCGGCCACTTCCTGCTGGCGCTCCAGCGCGATCAGGAGGAGGACGACCTGTTCGCCCCGCAGCGAATCCGCCAGCACGCGGCGCAGGCGGTTCAGGTTCGGCAGGCCGGTCAGCGGGTCGTGGTCGGCCAGCCAGGCCAGGCGCAGCTCGACCTGCTTGCGGTCCGTGATGTCGGTGAGGCTGTTGACGATCTGGACGGCGTCGCCCTCGCTCCTGAGCTGCGCGGCGAGCTGGATGGCGGTGCGGGTGGCGCCGCTGCCGTCGCGGATCTCCGCTTCCAGCGCGTGGACGCCGTCACCCGCGCCGTCGGCCGTGCTGTCCGCGTACAGCCGGGCGCGCGCGCCGGCGCCGGCCGGGTCGAGCACGTCCGCCTCGAAGCGCCCCGTCACCGCGTCCTCGTCGCGGCCCGTGAACTGCAGGAAGGCGCGGTTGAACAGCACGATGCGGCGCCTGGCGTCGAGCACCCACAGCGGCGTGGCCAGCGAATCGAGGATGGCGTTCAGGTAGCGCGCACCGTCCGCGAGCCGGCGCTCGCTGGCCTGCAGGCGCGCGATCAGCGCGGCCTTGCGCGCCGTCTCGCGGCTCATGCGCCGGGCCAGCACGGCCAGCGTCACCGACAGCAGCGCCCAGGCCAGCACGGCAATCCACAGCCAGCCGCGCCACACGGCCAGCGTGTCGGACAGGTCGCGCCCCGTGACGATCAGGAGGGGATAGCCGGCGACCGCGCTGTAGCCGTACAGGCGGCGCACGCCGTCGACGGGGCTCGTCGCCTCGAACGCGCCGACCGGCGCGCGCGGCAGATGCGTCTGGAACAGCGGCGTGTGGATGAAGGAGTGGCCGATCGCCCTGGGGAGCGTCGGGCTGCGCACGAGCATGGTGCCGTCGCGCTGGTGCAATGTGACGGAGCCGCCGTGGCCCAGGTCGGCGGAATCGAAGATGCGCTGGAACCAGTTGGCGTCCGCCTCGATGACGGCGGGGCCGCCGGGGAGTACCCGGGCCAGGGTGATCGTGGCGGGGCCACCGTCCGGCGGCACGGCGATGCCGATCCTCGGCGCGCCGGAGGGCAGCGGGCGGCGCGGCGCGTCCGGCCCGAGCCGCCGGACCCGCGCCGGGATGGCTTCGAGCGCGCCGCCGGGCAGGGCGGCCATGTCCGTGCCGTCCTCCGGCGCGTGCTCGGCGGCGCGCGCGAGGGCCAGGTCCAGCGCGAGGGTGGCGTAATGGGTCTGGGCGGCGAAGGCTTCCGCCAGGTTGCGCAGGTTCGTCTGTTCGCGTTCGATGGTGTCGTGGTAGCTCGACACCAGCAGGCCGGCCAGCGTCACCGTGATCGCGACGATCAGCATGGCCGCCGCCGCGAGCGGCCGCGTGTCGCGGGGGCGTTCGGGCGGCGGGGTGGATGTCGGAATGGGCACGTTCGTCAATACGTTGATGTCGAGCCCGAGTATAAACCGGCGGACGTCCGCCCGGGGCGCCAATCAGCGCCTGGGTAGCCGGATTGCCACGCGCAGGCCGTGCGGCGCCGCGTCCTGCAGGTCCACGGTGCCGCCGTGCTGCGCGACGATGTCGCGCACGATCGCCAGCCCGAGCCCGCAGCCTTCGCCCCGGTCCGTGGCGCGCACGAACCGTTCGAACACGCGGGCGCGGTCCGCCTCCGGGATGCCCGGGCCGTTGTCGGTGACGGTCACCAGGACGTGGTCGCCGTCGGGCGCGACCCGGACCGTGATCTCGCCGCCGCGGCCCGTGTACTTGATCGCGTTGTCGATCACGTTGGCGAGCGCTTCGCGCAGCAGCAGCTCGTTGGCCTCGATGCGGAGCAGCGTGCCGTCCGCAGGCGGCGCGGCGTCGTCCATGCCGAGGTCGATCTGCGCACGCAGCGCGCGCGGCACGTATTCGGCGACGATTTCCTGGACGAACGCGGGCATGTCCAGCGGGGCCTTGTCGGACGCCGCCGCGGCCTCGGGGTCGGCCCGCGCCAGCATCAGCAACTGGTTGATCAGGTGGGCGCCCCGCGTCGCGCTCTGGTCGACCAGTTTCAGGCGGGCGATCAGGGCCGGGTCATCGGTCGCCGCGATCGCCAGCGCCGTCTGGCTCTTCAGGCCCGCCAGCGGCGTGCGCAACTGGTGCGCCGCGTCGGCGATGAAGCGCTTCTGCGCATTGACGTTCTGGCGCACCGACGCGAGCAGGGCGTTCAGCGCGCCCACGAGCGAGCGGACTTCCTGCGGCGCCGATTCGATCTGCAGCGGCGCCAGGTCGAGCGGCGAGCGGCCCTCGACCTCCTTGCGCAGCCGCAGCAGCGGCGCCAGGCCGGCGCCGGTGCCGATCCAGACGATGAGCGTCAGCAGCGGAATCAGGGCGGACAGCGGGAGCAGGGTGTCCATCAGGATCATTTTAAAAATGTCCTCGCGGTGCGCCATGTTGCGCGCCACCTGCACCAGCATCCATTGTTCCTTCCCTTCCGGCGCGGCGTAGGGCAGGTAGAGCGCCGCGATCCTGACCTTCATGGCCTCCCGGGGACCGCCCCGGCCGGCGGGGCCGGCGGACTGGATTTCGCCGTCGTAGAAATAGGGAGCGTTCAGGCGCGGCCGCATGGACGGGGGCGGCATCGGGATGCTGTTGTTGCCGAGGATGAATTCGCCGGGCGGCGTGCTGACCATGTAGAACAGGCGGTCGTTGGGGTCCGTCTCCAGCACTTCCTGCGCGGCGCGCGGGAAATCGATCAGCAGGCCGTTGCCGATGGGCTTGACGCGCCGCGCGAGCGCCCGGGTCGCCTGGGACAGGGTCGCGTCCGCCGCCTGGTTGACGTAGCTGACGGCCAGCCGGTACGTGGCGAAACCGCCCGCGACCCACAATACGAGCTGGGGCAGCAGCACCCAGACGACGAGCTGGCGGCGCAGCGAGAGTGTGCGTGTTCCCCGTTCAGGCCGGTCGTCCATCGGCGCGCTCGACGGCCAGCAGGTAGCCGAGACCGCGGACGGTCCGGATCTCGAGGCCCGATCCTTCCAGCTTGCGGCGCAGCCGGTGGATGTGGACTTCCGCCGTGTTGCCGGCGCCGACTTCGGTGCCGTCGCCGGCCCAGGCGGTGGCGATCTGGTCCTTGGTCACCACCTTGTCCGCATGGACCAGCAGCAGGTCGAGCAGGGTCGCTTCGCGCGGGCTGAGCTCGACCGGTTCGCCGTGGATGACGGCGCGCCGCGCGGCCCGGTCGAAATGCAGCCCGGACAGGGCGACGTCGCCCGGCGCGGCCGCCGACGTCCGCGCGCGCCGCAGGATCGCGCGCAGGCGCGCTTCCAGTTCCGGGAACTCGAACGGTTTCGTCATGTAATCGTCCGCGCCCGCGTTCAGGCCCGCCACGCGGCTGTCGAGCCGGTCGAGGGCCGTGAGGACCAGCACCGGCAGGTCGGGCCGGGTCGCGCGCAGGTTCTTCAGCACCGTGAGGCCGTCGACCATGGGCAGGCCGAGGTCGATGATGGCGATATCGAAATTCTGCCGGGTGAGGAGGTATTCCGCCACCGGGCCGTTCGGCGCATGCTCGACCGTAAAGCCCGCGGCATTCAATTGGGCGGTCAATCCGTTTGCGAGGATGGGGTCGTCTTCGGCGAGTAAAAGTTGCATTACTTAATATTAACGGATAATTGATTGCGCTGCCATCCGGCCTCGTGCCCGTTCGCTTCCCTGTGCAGGCGAGTCGCGTTAATATGCACGGCATGAAAGTCTTCGCCACGGCAATCGCACTCGTTACCGCCTGGTGCGCCGCCACCGCACACGCTGGCGAACTCGAGGTGCTCCACTTCTGGGACGTGGGCAGCGACGCACGGGCCGTGGACGTGCTGAAATCGACGTTGCGGCGCGGGGGACATACCTGGAAGGACTTCGCCGTGACGGCCGACGCGAACGGCTTTCCGATCTCCCTGCTGCGCTCGCGCGTCCAGTCGGGCAATCCGCCGGCCGCGGCCCAGGTCAAGGCCCCCGTCATCCAGCAATGGGCGCGCGAAGGCGCCCTCGCCAACCTGGATGCCACGGCCCGCGCCGGGCAATGGGACGCGGTGCTGCCCAAGGTCGTCAGCGACGCCATGAAATACAAGGGCAGCTACGTCGCCGTGCCCGTCAACATCCACCGCATCAACTGGCTGTGGATTAACGTGCGTATCCTGAAGCGCGCCAATGCCCAGGTGCCGGTCACGTGGGACGACTTCTTCGCCGCCGCCGACGCGATGAAACGGGCGGGGTACATCGCCGTCACGCACGGCGGGCAGCCATGGCAGGATTTCCTCCTGTTCGAAAACGTGGCGCTGGGCGTGGGCGGCCCCGACTTCTACCGCAAGGCGTTCGTGGCGCTGGATCCCGCCACGCTGGCCGGCCCCGTCATGGCGCAGGTGTTGCAGACGTTCCGGCGCATCAAACCCTACACCGACGCCGCGGCGATGGGGCGCAACTGGAACGTGGCCGCGTCGCGGCTGGCGAACAGCGAGGCCGGCATGCAATTCATGGGCGACTGGGCCAAGCCCATCTTCCAGGCGGCGCGGCGCGGCGGCACCCTGGAATTCGCCTGCGTGCCCACGCCCGGATCGGCCAAGGCCTATGCCTATACGGTCGACTCGTTCGCCATGTTCAAGGTGAGCGGCCCCGCCAAGACCCGCGCGCAGCAGGACTTCGCCGCCGACATGCTGGCCCCCGGCGTGCAGGAGGAGTTCAATCTCGTCAAGGGATCGATCCCGGTGCGCCAGGGCGTCGACCTCACGAAATTCGACCGCTGCGCGAAGCAGTCGGCCGCCGCCTTCGATGCCGCCAACCGTGGCGGCACGCTCGTTCCCGGCATCTCCATGGTCCTGCCCCCCGCGGTCGAGGATGCCATGCGCGAAGCCATCAGCGCCTACTGGCACGACGACCGCATCACCGCCCGCGCGACGATGCAGCGCCTCGCCGCCGCCGCCCGCCGCCCTTAATTTTTCCTCCTGTCGTTCCTTGCACCGTTGCGCGCCGGCCCGGCGTGTGAGTTTTCGCGTGTATCTGTTCGTCCACACCGATGAACATTATCACTATTTAATTTGACTAACAAAAATATTGCGGCGTAGACTTAATTAATGCCAAATTAATTTAAAACGAATATTCGTTAACAATGTTTCACGCCGCGTCGACGGCGCATTACAAACCAAGGAGATGATGTGAACCAGTTCAGGAAAACGGCTATCGCCGTCGGCGTGTCTCAAGTCGTGCTGCTCGCCAGCGGCATGGCATACGCACAAACCACCCCTGCCACGGACAGCGGAACCACCGTCATCGTGGTGGGCCAGCGTGCGTCGCTGGAATCGGCGCAGAAACTCAAGCAGAACGCCGACGAGGTCGTCGATTCGATCGTCGCCGACGACATCGGCAAGCTGCCGGACCGTTCGGTCACCGAGGTGCTGCAGCGCGTGGTCGGCGTGACCATCGACCGCACCATGGCCAAGGGCGACCCGGAACACTATTCGGTCGAAGGTTCGGGCGTGATGGTCCGCGGCCTGAGCTACGTCCGTTCCGAGCTGAACGGCCGTGATTCGTTCTCGGCCAACGGCGGCCGCTCGCTGAATTTCGAAGACGTGCCGCCCGAGCTGATGGCCGGCGTCGACGTCTACAAGAACCCGTCGGCGGAACAGATCGAAGGCGGCATCTCCGGCCTGATCAACCTGCGCACCGCGATGCCGTTCGACTTCAAGGGCCGCAAGATGTCGGTCTCCGCGCAGGATACGTATTCCACGCTGAAGAAGGGCAAGCCCCAGCCGTCGTACTCGATGATGTTCTCCGACCGCTGGAAGACGCAGTTCGGCGAATTCGGCGCCCTGTTCGACCTGGCCACGTCGCAGAGTGGCACCCGCACCGACGCCTTCCAGGTTTCGCCGTACTATCCGCGCACCGACCTCAATCCCGGCCAGACCGTCTGGGTGCCGAACGCCGCGAGCTTCCGTTCGCTGGAGTTCGACCGCAAGCGCGACGGCGCCTATGCCGCGTTCCAGTGGAAGCCGAACAGCTCCATCCAGTCGTCGCTCAGCTACTTCAAGTCGCGCTACAAGATGAAGTGGGACGAGCAGGCGATCTTCGGCCAGTCGAGCCCGTACAACCTGCAGGTCGCGAACGGCAAGTTCGATGCGAAGGGCGCCATGATCAGCGGCGTGCTCACCGATCCGGCCGACGGCGGCGTCAACTTCAACGACGACACCCGCACCTCGACGCGCAAGTCGGCCACGACCGACATCTCGTGGAACCTGCGCTGGCGCCTGAACAGCCAGTGGACGGTCACGACCGACCTGCAGAAGGTGCGCGCCACCACCGGCAGTTTCGACTCGACGGTCGCCACCGGCCTGCAGATTCCGCAGATGGGCATGGACATGAGCACGACGCCGGCCCGCCTGACGTTCGACGACGCCACGAAGGCGTACATGGCCAATCCGAACAATTACTACTGGGGCTTCACGATGGAGCACCAGGATGCGAGCGTCGCCAACGAGAAGGCCTGGAAGACCGACGTCAAGTACGAGTTCGACCACCCCGTGCTGCGCGACCTGCGCATGGGCGTGCGCCTGACCGACCGCGATGCGACGACGATCAACTCCGTGCCGGGCTATAACTGGGCGTCGATCACCCAGCCGTGGCAGGTGGGGCCGGTCGGTTCCTGGCAGCCGTTGAGCCAGCTGGCTTACCTGGGCGATCCGCGCTTCTCCGCCGGCACGCACCTGAACACGTTCCCGAACTTCTTCAACGGCAAGGCGTCGGTGCCGGCCGTCGTGTTCCCGAACACGTCGCTGGCCGACGGCTATCCGGGCACGTATACGCAGCTGCACCAGTACTACAACGTGCTGTGCGCCGAGCGCAGCGGCGGCACGCTGGACAGCTGCGGCGCGTGGAAACCGGCGACGTTCGGCACCGATCCGTCGGGCACCAACGACCAGCAGGAGCGCACCAAGGCTCTCTACGCGCAGCTGCGTTTCGGCTTCGACGACCTGAAGTATCCGATCGACGGCAATATCGGCGTGCGCTACGTGAAAACGAACATGATCGCGCACGGCTACACGGTGTTCAGCTTCACCGCCCCGAACATCCCGGCCGGCGCCACGGTGACCGGCATGCCGATCCCGAACATCCCGGACTTCCAGCAGAAGCAGGACTTCGACAATTCGTACAGCAACGTGCTGCCGACCCTGAACCTGCGCCTGAAGGCATCGGACAAGCTGCAATTCCGCTTCGCCTACGGCAAGGCGATGTCGCGTCCGGACTTCTCGCAGCTGCAGGCTTATACGAACCTGTCGGAAGCGACCACCACGACCACCAACACCGCGACCAACGTCGTCAACGTCAGCAACGTCAGCCTCACCGGCACCGGCAGCGGCAATCCGATGCTGCGTCCGACGATGGCCAAGCAGGCCGACATCACGGCCGAGTGGTATTTCGCGCCGACGGGTTCGTTCACGGCCGCGGTGTTCCACAAGAAGCTCAGCGACGTCATCATCAACCAGAGCTACAACTTCGCGCTGCCGGACGTGAACGGCACGATGCATGACTTCGTGACGACGGGTCCGGTGAACGGTGCGAACGGCACGGCCAAGGGCATCGAACTGGCTTACCAGCAGTACTTCGACATGCTGCCGGGCTGGCTCGCGGGCTTTGGCGTGCAGGCGAACTACACGTACGTGAAGAGCAGCCAGGACCTGTACCACCCGGTGTACCAGGCGTACTGCTCGGGCGGCAGCGGCGCGGACAACCTGAACCTGAACCTGAACGGTTGCGACGTGGACGGCAAGACCTTCGGCAACCTGCCGCTCAACGGCCTGTCGAAGAACTCGTACAACCTGGCGCTGCTGTTCGACCGCGGCCCGATCTCGGCGCGCGTGGCCTACAGCTGGCGTTCGAAGTCGCTGCAGGCGGTCAACGCCAACGGCACCAACGGCGGCGACGGCACGGACACCAACCCGAACAGCCCGACGTTCGGCCAGCACAACGTGCAGTATGCGCTGCCGACGTGGTCGGATGCCTACGGCCAGGTGGATGCGTCGATCTTCTACAAGATCACCGAGAACCTGTCGTTCGGCCTCGAGGCGCAGAACCTGAACAACGCCATGTACAGGCAGTTGATGCAGCAGGGCGTCGGCTTCAAGGTCCGCGGCGCGTACGTGACGGGCCCGCGTTACACGGCCCAGATGCGTTACTCGTTCTGACGCGAACCAGGTATCTCTCTCTGCTGACGGCAGATGTTTCAGGCGGCTTCGGCCGCCTTTTTTTATGTGTCTTTCTGTTGACAGTGGAAAAGTGTGAGTATTAGACTGCGTTAAGGTTCATTAATTACGCATGCACGCTGCGTTAATGTTCCCCTCGATAACAATGGAGACATCATGAAACGGAAATCGAACATCGTCGTCCCGGCCGTGCTCGCGGCACTCCTCGCCGGCTGCAGCGGCGGCGACCGCACCGCCGGCCCGTCGGCCACGGCGCAAGCCCCCGCCGTCGCGGCCACCGTCGGCTCGGCCACGAGCTACACGAGCGTGAAATGGGGCGGCGGCGGCTACGTGACCGGCCTCATCTACCACCCGACCAGCTACAACGTCATGTACGCCCGCACCGACGTCGGCGGCGCCTACCGCTGGGACGGGGGCGGCTCGTGGACGCCCATCACCGACGGCATCGGATTCAGCGGTGGCGAAGGTACCTACCACGGCGTCGAAAGCATTGCCCTCGATCCGACCAACGACAACAAGGTGTATTTGGTCACGGGCCTGACCACGCACAGCTGGGACGGCTCCGCCCTGATCAACGGCCGCATCTATGTCTCGAACGACCGCGGCGCCAGCTGGACGCATTACGACCTGCCGTTCCCGGTGGGCGCCAACGAACACTCCCGCGCCATCGGCGAACGCCTGAAGCTCGATCCCACCAATCCGTCGACGATGTTCTACGCCTCGCGCACGGCCGGCCTGTGGAAGAGCACGAACTCGGGCCAGACGTGGACCCAGACCGGTTTGTCGAGCAAGGTGCTGACCGGCAGCGAGATCATGGGACTGAGTACCTCCCCGGTGGGCGTCGAGCAGATCTTGTTCGACAACTCGAACGTGGGCGGCGGCGCGACGACGTGGAACATGTATGCCTTCATCGCGCCGGACTACGTGCAGAAGGCGGGCCTGACCTCGACCATGTACAAGTCCCAGGACGGCGGCTTCTCGTGGACGCCGGTGCCGGTGCCGTCCAGCGTGTCCGGCTACTACGTCCCGCACGTGGTGCGCACCAGCGACGGCAACTACTATGTGGCGTTCAACAAGAACACCGGCGAGGGCGCCGGCGGTCCCGGCTACCTCTACCGGTTCGGCGGCGTGAGCTTCGGCGAAACCTGGACCCAGCTCGCCACCAGCACGTTCGGCTACGGCGGCGTGTCCGTCTATGGCACCGGCTCGACGGCCCGCATCGCGCTGACCCTGACCTCGTGGAACGCCGGCGAGCCGGTCGTCCAACTGTCCGACAACGGCGGCGCCCCCGGCAGCTGGCGCGAAATCGCGGACGGCATGACCCATTGGGGCGGCGGGTACAGGGGCTGGGTGGACGACATCGAAATCGATCCGACCAACAAGGATCACATCCTGCACGTCCACGGCGGCGGCGTCTGGGAAACCTGGAACGCGTCGTCGACCACGCCGAGCTGGGACGCTCCGGTCAACAACCTCGAGGAAACCGCGACCCTGGCGCTCGTCACGCCGCCGGCCGGCGCGTCGTACAAGTTCGTCAACAGCGCGGGCGATATCGGCAACTGGGTCCAGACGGACCTCGCGGCGACGCCGACCAGGACGCCCAACAGCGCATGGGGCAATGGCGACGCCGCCGACGTGTTGTGGTCCGATCCGAACTACATCGTCGCTGTCGGCATCATCTCCGGCGGGTCGACGGTCGCCTACGGCTCCTGGTCCGGCGACAGCGGCAATTCGTGGTCGAACTTCGCATCGCTCCCCGCTGGTGCCTCCACCAACTTCGCCGACACGGTGAGCATCGTGACGACGTCGCGCAACAACATCGTCTGGGCGCCCGCCAACTCGATCCCGTCCTGGACCACGAACAACGGTGCGAGCTGGACCCAGGTCAGCGGCCTGCCCGCGCCCAACGGCGGCCTGAACAACGCCTATCGCCTGGTCGTCGACCGCCAGAGCCCGAACAGGGTCTACGCCTTCGATGGCGGCGGCGCGTGGTGGAACAGCACGACGGGCAAGGTCTACCTGTCGACCGACGGCGGCCATTCGTTCGCGCTGGTCCAGGGTTCGGTCGCGGCGAACTTCGCCCCCAATGACTTCGGGCTTACGACGATGGTGGGCAATCCCAACGCCTCGGGCGACCTCTGGGTGGCCGACGGCAATGCCGTGTACCACTCGACCAATTCGGGCGCGAGCTGGACCAAGATCCCTGGCTTCGGGACGGTCGCCGCCAGCGGCTCGACGGGGGCGCTGCAAGGCGCCACCAGGATCGCGCTGGGCAAGGCGCAGTCGGGCGCGTCGTACTCGGCCGCGGTCTACGTCGTGGGCACGCGGGGCGGCGTGTGGGGCATCTGGCACTCCGACGACGGCGGCGCAACCTGGGCGCGCTTCAACGACGACGCCCACCAGTACGCCGGCATCGGCGTGATCGCGGGCGACTGGAACACGTACGGGCGCATCTACTTCAGCGGCACCGGCCGTGGCGTGATCTATACCAACTGAGCAATACGACCTTGAGGTAACCCAAGACCGCTGCGGAACCTGAACAATCCGCAGCGGTTTTGTCGTTCATTTCCTGTTACATCCCCTGTAACCGCGAGTTGTGTTGACAGTCGAAAAATGCCGGCATTAAACTCGTTTAATGTTTGTTAATAAAAACGATATAGCACATTAATGTGTTCCGATCGGGGATGTCCAAGAGAACGAGATAGTTGTCACCATAACGAGTGCCGGCACACGTATGCGGGCGCAGCCAGGACGGCGGAACTACGTTCTCAGCCAATCCAATAGAGGAGATCTCATGCATCGGAAGCACCTACTCATCATCTCGGCTGCGGTTGCGGCGTTCGTCGCAGGCTGCAGCGGCGGCGACCGCACCGCCGGCCCGTCGGCCACGGCGCAAGCCCCCGCCGTCGCGGCCACCGTCGGCTCGGCCACGAGCTACACGAGCGTGAAATGGGGCGGCGGCGGCTACGTGACCGGCCTCATCTACCACCCGACCAGCTACAACGTCATGTACGCCCGCACCGACGTCGGCGGCGCCTACCGCTGGAACGGCGGCGGCTCGTGGACGCCCATCACCGACGGCATCGGGTTCGGCGGGGGCGACAGTGCCTACCACGGCGTCGAAAGCATTGCCGTCGATCCGACCAACGACAACAAGGTGTACCTGGTCACGGGCATCGTTTCGCACGACTGGCAAGGCACCCCGATCAACGGCCGCATCTATGTCTCGGGCGACCGCGGCGCCAGCTGGACGCATTACGACCTGCCGTTCCCGGTGGGCGGCAACGAGAATGCCCGCGCCATCGGCGAACGCCTGAAGGCCGACCCCACCAACCCGTCGACGCTGTTCTACGCCTCGCGCACGGCCGGCCTGTGGAAGAGCACGAACTCGGGCCAGACCTGGACCCAGACCGGGTTGTCGAGCAAGGTGCTGTCGGCCAGCGAGATCCAGGGGCTGGGTAGTTCTCCGGTGGGCGTCGAGCAGATCATGTTCGACAACTCGAACGTGGGCGGGGGCGCGACGACGTGGATCATGTACGCCGCCATCGCGCCGGACTACGTGCAGAAGGCGGGCCTGACTTCGACCATGTACAAGTCCGTCAACGGCGGCGCCACGTGGACGCCGGTGCCGGTGCCGTCCAGCGTGTCCGGCTACTACGTCCCGCACATGGTGCGCACCAGCGACGGCAACTACTACGTGGTGTTCAACAAGAACGCCGGGCAGGGTGCCGGCGGTCCCGGCTACCTCTACCGGTTCGGCGGCGTGAGCTTCAACGAGTCCTGGACCCAGCTCGCCACCACCACGCAGGGCGGCTACGGCGGCGTGTCCGTCTACGGCACCGGCTCGACGGCCCGCATCGCGCTGGCCGTGACCGGTACCTGGAGCGCCGGCCAGCCGGTCGTCCAGCTGTCCGACAACGGCGGCGCCCCCGGCAGCTGGCGCGAAATCGCGGACGGCATGACCCATTGGGGCGGCGGGTACAGGGGCTGGGTGGACGACATCGAAATCGATCCGACCAACAAGGATCACATCCTGCACGTCCACGGCGGCGGCGTCTGGGAAACCTGGAACGCGTCGTCGACCACGCCGAGCTGGGACGCTCCGGTCAACAACCTCGAGGAAACCGCGACCCTGGCGCTCGTCACGCCGCCGGCCGGCGCGTCGTACAAGTTCGTCAACAGCGCGGGCGATATCGGCAACTGGGTCCAGACGGACCTCGCGGCGACGCCGACCAGGACGCCCAACAGCGCATGGGGCAATGGCGACGCCGCCGACGTGTTGTGGTCCGATCCGAACTACATCGTCGCTGTCGGCATCATCTCCGGCGGGTCGACGGTCGCCTACGGCTCCTGGTCCGGCGACAGCGGCAATTCGTGGTCGAACTTCGCATCGCTCCCCGCTGGTGCCTCCACCAACTTCGCCGACACGGTGAGCATCGTGACGACGTCGCGCAACAACATCGTCTGGGCGCCCGCCAACTCGATCCCGTCCTGGACCACGAACAACGGTGCGAGCTGGACCCAGGTCAGCGGCCTGCCCGCGCCCAACGGCGGCCTGAACAACGCCTATCGCCTGGTCGTCGACCGCCAGAGCCCGAACAGGGTCTACGCCTTCGATGGCGGCGGCGCGTGGTGGAACAGCACGACGGGCAAGGTCTACCTGTCGACCGACGGCGGCCATTCGTTCGCGCTGGTCCAGGGTTCGGTCGCGGCGAACTTCGCCCCCAATGACTTCGGGCTTACGACGATGGTGGGCAATCCCAACGCCTCGGGCGACCTCTGGGTGGCCGACGGCAATGCCGTGTACCACTCGACCAATTCGGGCGCGAGCTGGACCAAGATCCCTGGCTTCGGGACGGTCGCCGCCAGCGGCTCGACGGGGGCGCTGCAAGGCGCCACCAGGATCGCGCTGGGCAAGGCGCAGTCGGGCGCGTCGTACTCGGCCGCGGTCTACGTCGTGGGCACGCGGGGCGGCGTGTGGGGCATCTGGCACTCCGACGACGGCGGCGCAACCTGGGCGCGCTTCAACGACGACGCCCACCAGTACGCCGGCATCGGCGTGATCGCGGGCGACTGGAACACGTACGGGCGCATTTACTTCAGCGGCAACGGCCGTGGCGTGATCTATACCAACTGAGTCATGCGTTCCTGACGTAGCCGATGGCCGCTGCGGCACCGGAAACGGGCCGCAGCGGTCTTTCTACGGCCATCGTCATCCTTTTCGAGGAGACATCATGCATCGGAAGCACAACTTCGTCATCCCGGCGCTGCTTGCGTCGCTGCTTGCGGGCTGCAGCGGAGGCAGCACGACCCACGGCGTAGCGGGCACCGCGCCCATGCTCGCCGCGACCACCGGCTCGGCCACCACCTACACGAGCGTGAAGTGGGGCGGCGGCGGCTACGTCACGGGCCTGATCTACCATCCGACCACCGCGAACGTCCTGTACGCACGCACCGACATCGGCGGCGCCTACCGCTGGAACGCGACCGCGTCGTCGTGGACACCCATCACCGACGGCCTGGGCTTCAACGGCGGCGAGAGCCGGTTCCACGGCATCGAAAGCATCGCCCTCGATCCGAACAACGACCAGCTCGTGTACATGGTCACCGGCATGTACACGTTCGAAGGCAACGGCCGGATCTATGTGTCCAACGACCGCGGCAACACGTGGGCGCATTACGACCTGCCGTTCCCGGTGGGCGGCAACAACCCCGCCCGCGCGATCGGCGAGCGGCTGGCGGTCGACCCCAACAATCCGGCTACGCTGTTCTACGGCTCGCGCACGGCCGGCCTGTGGAAGAGCACGGACGCCGGCCGGACCTGGGCCCAGGTCACGTCGCTGGCGACCCTGCAACTGACGAACGACCAGGTCAATACGATGGGCGGCTGGGTGGCGGGCGTCGAATCGCTCACGTTCGATACGTCGACGAGGGGCACCGGCACGCCGACCCCGACGCTGTATGCCGCCATCGCCAAGGACTATGCCAACGCGGCGGGCCTGGCCTCGACCCTCTACAAGTCCACCAATGGCGGCGCGGTGTGGACGCCGCTAGCGGTCCCGTCGGCCGTGTCCGGCTACTACATCCCGCATACGGTACGCGCCGCCGATGGCACGTTCTATGTCGCGTTCAGCGCGGGCGCCGGTCCGGGTGTCGCGGGCCCCGGTTACCTCTACAAATTCAGCGGCGGCACGTGGACCCCGCTCGCCAGCAATGCCAACGCCGGCTACGGCGGCCTGTCCGTGTACGGCAGCGGCCCGACCGCCCGCATCGCGCTGGGCGTCTCCAATACCTGGGGCTCCGGCCAGATCGTTCAATTGTCGGTCGACGGCGGCAACACGTGGCGCGAAATCGAGCAGGGCATGCCGCATACGCCGGCGGGCAGCGGCGTCGGGGGCTGGGTGGACGACATCGAGATCGATCCGTCCAATCCCGACCACATCTCGCACGTCCATGGCGGCGGCATCGTGGAAACGAAGAACGCGTCGGCGAACACGCCGAGCTGGAGCGGCGTGGTCACCAACCTCGAGGAGACCGCGACCCAGGCTCTCGTGACGCCGCCGGCCGGCGCGTCGTACAAGTTCGTCAACAGCGCGGGCGACATCGGCACGTGGCTGCAGACGGATCTCGCGACGGCACCGACCAAGGGTCCCTCCGCCACCTGGAGCAACGGCAACTACGCCGACCTGCTGTGGTCCGATCCCACGTTCGTCGTCGGCGCCGGCGTCCAGAACTCGTCCGGCACCGCCTTCGGCTTCTGGTCCGGCGACGGCGGCAACACGTGGTCGAACTTCGCGAAGCTGCCGGCCGGCGCGTCCGCCAACAAGGGCAGCACGGGCAGCATCGTCGCCACGTCGCGCAGCAACGTGGTCTGGGCGCCCCCCAACTCGGTGCCGTCGTATTCCACGAACAACGGCTCGCGCTGGACGTCGACCAACCTGCCGGCGCTTGCCAGCCTTGGCTGGGATCGCGGCTACCGCCTGGTGGCCGACCGGAAGAATGCGAACAAGGTCTATGCCTACGATTCGGGTGGCGCATTCTGGGGCACGCCGGGCAAGGTCTACGTGTCGACGAATGGCGGCCACACGTTCACGCCGAGCCAGGGCTCGGTCTCGGCCAACCTGGCCCCCAACGCGTACTGGATCACGTCGATGGTGGCCAATCCGAACGCCGAGGGCGACCTCTGGCTGGCCGACGGCAACGCGGTGTACCATTCGCTGGATTCGGGTGCCACCTGGACGAGGCTGAACGGCTTCGCGTCGGTCGCGGCCAGCGGTTCGACGGCCCAGTTGCAGGGCGCGAGCGCGATCGCACTGGGCAAGGCGCAGGCCGGTTCCCCGTACTCGGCCGCGATCTATGTCGTGGGCACGATGAACGGCGTGTGGGGCATCTGGCATTCCGACGATGGCGGCGCGACCTGGGCACGCTTCAACGATGACGCGCACCAGTACGGCGGCATCGGCGCGATCGCGGCGGACTGGAACACCTATGGACGCATCTACTTCAGCGGGACCGGCCGTGGCCTGATTTATACTAACTGAGCAGTATCGACCGCCGCGGCACCGGCCGCGGCGGTTTTTTTTCATCGACGACGACACATCATGAAGCAGACCTTCCTCTTACTCGCACTTGCCGCCTGGGTGCCGGCCCAGGCGGCCGACCTCGGCCTCGCCCGCATCTTTTCCGACCACGCCGTGCTGCAGCGCGACCAGCCGATCGCCGTGTGGGGCACGGCCGGCGCGGGCGGCAGGGTGACCGTGACGCTGGGCGGCCAGGCGGCGAGCGGCAACGCCGACGCGCACGGCAAGTGGAAGGTTCAATTGCCGCCGCAACCGGCGGGCGGGCCGTACGCGCTGACCGTGGCCTCGGACGGCCAGACGGTCAGCCGTGCCGACATCCTGCTCGGCGACGTCTACCTGTGCGCCGGCCAGTCGAACATGGAATTCCTCCAGCGCGCGTCGACGAACGCCATCGGCGCCACCTATACCGCGCAGAACGACCGCATCCGCTACCTGAACGTCCCGCGCAACAGCGCGATGGCGCCGCAGGACGACCTGCTCGCGCCGGCCGCATGGACGCCGATGAACGCGGACACCGTCGGCGACGCGTCCGCCGTCTGCTACTACATGGCCCGTTCGCTGCAGGCGGACTACAAGGTGCCCGTCGGCTTCGTCCAGGCCAGCTGGGGCGGCACGACGATCCAGGGCTGGATCGGGGCCGAGTCGCTGCGTACGTTCGGCGACTACAAGGCCGGCATCGACCTCGTGACGCAATACGGCACGGATCCGGCGGCCGCGATGCGCGCCCAGGACGCGCGCACGGAAGCCTGGTGGCGCGCGCACGACCCGGCGACGGCCGCGCAGCGCGCCTTTGTCGCGCCGGACTTCGACGACAGCGCCTGGGAGAGCGTGACGCCGGCGGGCTCCAGGGATTTCGACGGCGTGACGTGGTACCGCACGACCGTCACCCTGACGGACGCGCAGGCGCGGGCGGCGAACGCGCTGCACCTGGGCCCCGTCGACACGTACGACACCACCTGGGTCAACGGCCAGCGCGTGGGCGGCGCCGGGCTGGCCTGGCTGGGGCGCGACTACGCGGTGCCCGCGGGCGTGTTCCAGCCGGGCCGCAACGTGATCGTCATGCGCGTGCTGGGCAGCGGAGGGCTGACGGGCGCACCGGCCAACCGCACGATCGGCCTGGGCGACGGCCAGGCGATCCCGCTGCCGGCCGCGTGGAAGGTCCGGCGCGGCAGCGCCCTGAAAGGCATCAGCCAGCCGCCGGCGCCGTGGGACATGCTGACCAGCTACACGACGCTGTACAACGGCATGATCGCGCCGCTGCTGGGCTACAAATTCAAGCTGGCGGCGTGGTACCAGGGCGAGGCGAACGCTGACGCGGCGGAGGAATACCGCAGCCTGCTGCCCATGCTGATGCGCGACTGGCGCCAGCGTTTCGGCCAGCCCACGCTGCCTTTCCTCGTCGTGCAACTGACGTCGTACGGCGCGACGGCGACGACGCCGGGCGATTCCAAATGGGCCGAGCTGCGCGCCGCGCAGGCCGACACCGTCGCGCACGACCCGCACGCGGGGCTGGCAGTGACGCTCGACGTGGGCGACCGCTTCGACATCCACCCGACCCAGAAGACGGTCGTGGGCGAGCGTCTCGCGCGGGCGGCCCGCGTCGTCGCGTACGGCGAGAAGATGGCGCCCGGCAGCCCGACGGCCGTCGCGGCGGCGCGCAAGGGCAAGGACATCGTCGTGACGTTCAGGGACACGGGCGGCGGCCTGAAAACGTATTCGGCCGACCGCGCGATCGGCTTCGAAGTGTGTGCGGGCAAGTCGTGCCGCTACGCCGACGCGCGCGTGGCAGGCGACCGGGTCGTGCTGCCCGGCGCGGCCGCGCGCGGCGTCACGCGCGTGCGCTATGCGTGGGCCGATGCGCCGTTCGTGAACCTGTTCGGCGGCGACGGCCTGCCGGCCGCGCCGTTCCGGTTGGACGTGCGCTGATCACATCTGCCTGAACAGGTGCGCGAACAACGGGCTGACGCGCAGCTTGTCGGTCCGGTTGCGCAGGTGCAGCGTCAGCTTGCCGGCATCGTCGCGGCTGGCGCTCGTCACGTGGCGCATGTTGACGATGGCGCCGCGGCTGATCTGGCGGAACTGGTCCGGGTCGAGTTGCGGCAGCAGGTCCTTCAGGCTCAGGCGGATCAGCGCATCGCCTTCGCTGCTGGCCACGTTGACGTATTTGTCGAGCGCCTGGAAGTACACCACCTCCTGCACGGGAATCATGCGGATCATGTTGCCGACCGCGGCGCGGATCACCGTCAGCCGCTCGGCCGGCGCGGCGGCCGCGGGCAGCAGGGCGCGCATCTGCTCGACGAGTTGCGCGAGGCCGTCGCCGGCCGGCGTGTCCCGCGCCGTGAGCGCCTGCAGACGCTCGACGGTGCGCGCCAGGCGCGTGTCGCTCACCGGCTTCATCACGTAGTCGACGGCGGCCTGCTCGAACGCCTGCACCGCGTAATCGTCGTACGCCGTCACGAACACGATGTGCGGGAACGGGCGCGCACTTTCCCAGCGTTCGGCCAGTTCCTGCGCCGCTTCCAGGCCGGTCTGGCCCGGCATCTTGATGTCCAAAAACAGGATGTCCGGCTGCAGTTCCAGCGCCTGCTGCACGGCCGCGACGCCGTTCGGCGCCGTGCCGGCGATGTCGAGTTCGGGCCACAGGCGGCGCAGCGTCGCGGCGAGGGTGGCGGCGAGGATCGGTTCGTCCTCGGCGATCAGGGCGCGGATGGTCGTAGTCATGCGGTCTCCAAAGGAAGCGTGAGGCGGGCCAGCACGCCGTGCGGCTGGGCGGGAATGAGGGTCAGGGCGGCGCGCGCGCCGTACAGCACCTGCAGGCGTTCGCGGGTCGTCGTCACGCCGACGCCCGTGCCCTTGGCGGTGGCCTGCGTGTCGTCCAGGCCGAGGCCCGTGTCGCTCACGCAGATCTCGAGCAGGCCGGCGCGCGCGCTCGCCTCCACGGTCACGGTGCCGCCTTCGATCTTCGGCTCGAGGCCGTGGATGATGGCGTTTTCCACGAGCGGCTGCAGCAGCATGGCCGGCAGCCGCGCGCCCCGCAGTTCGGCGGGCAGGATGCAGCGGTACGCGAGCCGCGAACCCATGCGCACGGCCATCAGGCCGAGATAGGCTTCGGCCGCCTCGAATTCCTGGGCCAGCGTCGTCGTCTCGGCGCGGGTCGCGGACAGGGTGGCGCGCAGGTACTGGATCAGGTGGTCCAGCATCGTGCTCGCCTGCCGCGGGTCGATCGCGATCAGGCCCTGCAGGTTCGCGAGCGTGTTGAACAGCATGTGCGGTTCGATCTGGGCCTGCAGCAGCCGCAGCTGCGCCTGCAGCGCCTGGCGTTCGATCGTCTCGGCACGCATCCTGGCCTCGGTGCGTTCCAGCTTGATGCGCTCGACCCGTTCGCGGTTCAGGATCAGGAGGGCCATCGCACTGATCGCCAGGAAGGTCAGCCCGATCATGCCTTTCTGGCCATGGTCGTTCGGGTACGCGGACAGGTCGGGCAGGGGGTGACCCAGGATCAGGCTGCCCAGCGAGATGCCGGTGTAGTGCGCGACGGGCGCCATCGCGACGAGCAGCACGATGCACGGCACCAGCCAGCGGCGGCGCCGTTCGGGATCGTCGAGCAGGGTGAAGCGCACGCCGTCGAGCACCACCAGTCCCACCAGGCCCACGCAGATCGAGTACACCATCTGGTCGTACAGCTCGAACGTCCTGCCGTTGACGAGCGTGATCAGGACGGCGATCAGGATGCACACGATGACGGTCAGGCCGACGTCGTCGGCCAGGCGGCGCAGCAGTGGCCGGTGAGGGCCCGGCGTGGCGGGCAAGAGGCGGGCGAGGGTGTTCATGCCGGAATTGTGCCGCCGCGCCGGGACGGGGGCAAGCCGGCTGCGACGAAACGCCCTTCGCGTCGACCGAAACGGGGCATAATCGAACCGAAACCACCTCTCGACCCGTCACGACATGGAATTCCAGTTCCTCGGCACGTCGTCCGGCACGCCGAGCAAGACCCGCAACGTGAGCGGCCTGGCCCTGCGCGGCCCGGGCGGCGGCTGGTCGCTCGTCGACTGCGGCGAAGGCACGCAGCACCGCATCCTGCACACGTCCCTGTCGCTGCACGACCTGCGCGCCGTCTTCATCACGCACCTGCACGGCGACCACTGCTACGGCCTGCCCGGCCTGCTGGCCAGCGCGGGCATGCTGAACCGCACGGCCCCGCTGGCCCTCGTCGGCCCGCCGGCCCTGCGGACCTTCATCGACGGCGTGATGGCGACGAGCGAACTGGGTCTGCCGTATCCGCTCGAGTTCATCGCCGTCGGCGGCCTGGCGGGCACGCCCGTCCTGCCCGACCTGGCCGTGGACGCCATCGCGCTGTCGCACCGCATGCCGTCCTGGGCCTACCGCTTCACGGAGCGCACGGTGGAGCGCAAGCTGGATACGGCCCGCCTGCGCGCGGCCGGCATCGCGCCGGGCCCGGCCTGGGGCGAACTGCAGCAGGGGCGCGACGCCGTGCTGGACGACGGCCGCGTGCTGCGTTCGGCCGACTGGCTGCTCGCGCCGCGCAAGGCGCGCACGATCATCGTCGGCGGCGACAACGACGATCCGTCGCTGCTGCTGGCGGCGGCGCGCACGGCCGAGGTGCTGGTCCACGAGGCGACGTACACGGAAGAGGTGCTCCTGAAGGTGGGGCCGGGGCCGATGCACAGTTCCGCGCTGCGGGTGGCGCGGATGGCGCAGGAAGCCCGGCTGCCGAACCTCGTGCTGACCCATTTCAGCCCCCGTTACCAGGACGGGGACGGGCCGTTGTCGATGGGGGCGCTGGAGGCGGAGGCGCGCGGCGTGTATGACGGACAGCTGTTCCTCGCGCGGGATTTCGACCGGTACGTCCTGGACCGCAACGGCACGCTCGCCGCAAAATATTTTTTGTAACACGCAAAAAAATCTGCGATATCTTTTTTTGTTTTCGAAGCGATTCCATTCCAAAAAAAGTTATCGCGGATTCCCTCATCGATCATCATATTTTTTATTTCCGGCCTTAAATCCCGTTTTTTGGAATCGCAGGCATTTCCGTATTGAAATCTGTAAATTCTTCGGTCGAATCAGTGACTTAGGTGCGCGGCTTGCCCTGTTGCAAAGCGTTTGAAAATGCCGCATTCTCCGCTCCTGAGCAATACCCATAATTATTAGACGGAGACTACAGTGAACAAACCCTTATCCCTGGCGGGATTGGGCGCACTATTCGCGTCCTGCTTCATTGCCGCCAATGCGTTCGCCCAGGCCGGCGCCACGTTACCCACTTTCCAGAACGCGTCCGTGCACGATCCTTCCGTGCTCAAGGCCGGCGACACGTTCTACGTGTTCGGTTCGCACCTGGCCTCGGCCAGGTCGAAGGACCTCATGAAGTGGACGCAGATGACGGACGGCGTCAGCGCCACCAACCCGCTGTTCCTGAACGGCTCGAAGAACGTCTACACGGAACTGGCCGAGACGTTCGCATGGGCGAACACGACGACCCTGTGGGCGCCGGACGTGCGCCAGCTCGCGGACGGCAAGTACTACATGTACTACGACGCCTGCCAGGGCGACGCGCCGCGGTCCGCGCTCGGCATCGCCGTCGCGAACAGCCCCGAGGGCCCGTACGTCAACAAGGGCGTGATCCTGAAGTCCGGCATGTGGGGCCAGGCGAGCTACGACGGCACCGTCTACGACGCGCTGAAGCACCCGAACACCGTCGATCCGAACGTCTTCTTCGACAATTCGGGCAAGCTGTGGATGGTCTACGGCTCGTACTCGGGCGGCATCTTCATCATGCAGATGAACCCCGCCACCGGCTTCCCGTATCCGAACCAGGGCTACGGCAAGCGTCTCATCGGCGGCAACCACTCGCGCATCGAAGCCGCGTATGTCCTGTACAGCCCCGCCACGTCGTACTACTACCTGTTCACGTCGTTCGGCGGCCTGGATGCCAACGGCGGCTACAACATGCGCGTCGCGCGCTCGACCAATCCGGACGGTCCGTACTTCGACGCCCAGGGCAATGCGATGGCGAACGTGAAGTCCGATCCGTCGAAACCGCTGTTCGACGACGCGTCGATCGCGCCGTACGGCGTCAAGATGATGGGTAACTTCCTGTTCGAGCGCAAGCTGGGCGAGGCGGGCACCGGCATCGGCACGGGCTATGTCTCGGCGGGCCACAACTCGGCCTGGTACGACCCGGCGACCGGCAAGCATTTCCTCATCTTCCACACGCGCTTCCCGGAACGCGGCGAGCAGCATGAGGTGCGCGTGCACCAGATGTTCATGAACGCGGACGGCTGGCCCGTCGTGGCGCCGTACCGCTACGCCAACGAGACGGCGACGACCGTCCGCCCGGAATTCGTGTTCGGCGACTACCTGTACGTCAACCACGGCAAGGACATCACGGCCGCCATCAGGAAGTCGCAGCTGATTACCCTGAACGCCAACGGCAGCATCACCGGTGCGGTGACGGGTACGTGGCGCAAGGTGGGCGCGAACCAGGTCGAGATCAACCTGCCCGGCGCGTCGACCTATAAAGGCGTGCTGCTGACGCAGTGGGACGAGACGTCGAAGTCGTACGTGACGACGTTCACCGCATCGTCGCGCGAAGGCGTCGCCATCTTCGGCAGCCGCCTGATCCCGCGCACCGACATACAGGTCGCGACCGCCATCTACAATGAGCTGAGCCTCGGCGCCACGACGGCCGTCACCGGCAACCTCACGTTGCCGACGACGGCGGCGCGCAATGCCGTCATCAGCTGGACGTCTTCCAACCCTGCGGTCGTCAGCAACACGGGCGTCGTGACGACGCCGGCCAGCGGCGCCGTGAACGTCACCCTGACGGCACGGATCACGAAGGGCACGGCCACCCTGACGAAGACGTTCACCGTCACCGTGCGCAAGCTGGGCGGCCTCGTCGCGTACTACGCGTTCGACGGCAACCTGGCGGATTCGAACGGCGCGTTCGCAGCCGGCTCGGTCAGCGGCGGCAAGATCGACGTGGCGGGCGGCAGCCTGGCGTACGGCGCCGGCATGCGCGGCAACGCGGCCGTGTTCGACGGCGCGACCGGCGTGCGCCTGCCGAACGGCCTGATCTCGTCGAACACGTACACCGTCGCGATGTGGCTGAAGCCCGCGCAGCTGACGGCGTTCACGACGACGTTCTTCGGCGCGCGCACGACGGATTCGTGGGTCAGCTTCCTGCCGATGGGGCATGGCGGCGTGGGCGGCGCGTCGATGCTGTGGTCGGGCGCCGCCTGGTACGACGCGGGCCTCGGCATGAACATCCCCGTCAACCAGTGGTCGCACGTGGCGTTCACCGTCAACAACGGTGCCGTCAACGTGTACGTGAACGGCGTCAAGCGCTTCTCCGGCACGAACTTCCCGAACGTGTTCACGACGACGACCGGCACCTTCGCGCTGGGCGTGAACTACTGGGATACGCCGTACAAGGGCGCGATCGACGAGCTGCGCATCTATAACGCGGCCCTGAGCGATGCCGAAGTCGCCGGTATCGCACACTGAAAGGGATGGACATGAAGAAGACGATCATCGGCCTGCTGGCCATGGCAACGTGCGCGCTGGCGCATGCGACGGTCATCCATTTCGACGACCTGCCGGGCGACGAGACGCTGCCCATCGACGCCGGCTACGCGGGCTTCAACTGGGACAACATGGGGACGATCCGTGCCGATGCGTACCCGGGCAGCGGCTTCGAGGCGGGTGCCGTGTCGCCGGCCAACGTGGCGTACAACTGGTTCGGCCAGCCCGCGACGATTTCGAAGGCGGACGGCAATGCGTGGGCGTTCACCGGCGCGTACTTCACGTCGGCCTGGGTCGACCAGGAGATCTCGTTCGAAGGCTGGCGCAACGGCCAGCTGCTGGCCACGTCGGGCGCCTTCACGCTGGACACGACGGCGCCGCGCTGGGTCCAGCTCGACTGGGCCGGCATCGATACGCTCGTCATCTACAACAGCAGCCCGACGGCGTGGGCGATGGACGAGTTCACGGTGCCGGAGCCGGGGTCGCTGGCGTTGATGGGTGTGTCGCTGGCCGGGTTGATGGCGGCGCGGCGCAGACGCAAGGCCTGAGGTCGTCAATCGAGGTTCTCGTGGTGTTCGGCGACGCCTTGCTTCCAGTACGCCGACACCCGCGTCGCCTCGCGCGGCACGCCTTTTTCGTTCAGCACCCGGCGCACCCGCGCCATCAATGACGCTTCGCCGCCGCCCCACGCGAATCCGCGGCCGGGCGGCAGCGCGAGCGCTTCCAGGTCCGCCACCAGCGCCTCCGGCGTGTCGAACCAGCGCAGATCCACGTCCGCTCTACCTTCAAACACGCGCCGGTCCGCGGGCGCCGCATGCACGAACACGATCGCCCGGCTCCCGCCCGGCAGCTCTTCCAGCCGCCGCGCAATGGCGGGCAGGGCGGTCGCGTCGCCCGCCAGCACATGCCAGTCGAGTTCCAACGGGACGATCATCGAGCCGCGCGGCCCGCCGACGAGGGCTTGCCGGCCCACGACGGCGCTGCGCGCCCAGCTTGATGCCTTGCCGTCGCCGTGCAGCGCGAATTCGATCACGAGCTCCAGGGCTTCGCGGCTGAAGCGCCGTGGGGTATAGTCGCGCCTCACCTGTTCTCCCTCTGCATCCGCGTCCGGGAACATGAACTTGACGTGGTCGTCGAACGACAGTGACGTGAAATCGGCCAGCGCCTCGCCGGTGAAGGTGATGGCGGCGAAGCCGTCGCCCAGGCGTTCGATGCGCGACACGGTCAGTTCGCGCAGCTTGAGTTCGTGGCGTACGCGGCGTACGAGGTGATCTGCAGTCTGCATCGTTGCTCCGAATTAGTTGATAATGTCCCCAATTATGCAAAATGTAGTTGATGAAGTCAACCAAAATCCCCCATCGCCCGCGCTGGAGGTGCTGGAACGCGTCCACGCGATCATGCACCTGTACCGGTCGGCCCAGCAGCGCAGCCTGCGGGCCGGGCCGCACGACCTGGCGCACATGGAGATCAAGGTGCTGGGGTTCTTTGCGCGTCGCCCCGGGGCGACGCAGAGCGACCTCGCCGCGCATTCGGGACGCGACAAGGCGCAGCTGGCGCGCCTGATCCGCGGCCTGCGCGACCGCGGGCTGCTCGACGCGACGGCGGACGAGACGGACAAGCGCAGCACGCGGCTGGCGCTGTCGGAGGCGGGCAAGGACATGTTCGCGGCGCTGCACCGCCACGACGGCGCGCTGGCCGAGGCGGCGCTGGAGGGGATTGCGGAGGCGGACCGCGCGACCCTGCTCGACTTGCTGGAGCGGGTGCGCGCGAACCTGGAGGCGGGGCAGGGCTAGTTCAGGCGTCGATTTCGGACAGCAGCACTTCACGCCGTTCCGCCGCGCTGAGGCGGCCGGCATCCAGCAGCCGCATGACGGTCAGCGCCTGGCGCGCGGGCACCGGATTCGGCGCCTGGCCGAGCAGCGCGTCGCGGATGCCCGCATAGTACGACGGGTAGGCGCCGTTCTCGGTCGGCAGCGGAGATGGCGTCACTTTACCGTCGCGCTGGACGGCCAGCACGCCGGTTTCTTCGTCGACGCCCCATGCCGCCGCATCGCCGCTGGGCCGGCGGCTCGCGATCAGGTCCGCTTCCTGCGGGTCGAGGCTCTGCTTGACCCAGCTGCCGTTCAGGCCATGCAGCGCCACGCGCGGGCGCGCGACGGCGGCCAGCATGCTGGCGCCAAGGTCCACGCGCAGGCCGTCCGCATAGCGCAGGCGCGCCTGGAACTGGTCTTCGCAGCGGCCGCCGGGACGCAGGACCGGCAGGTCGGCCTCGATGGCGAGCGGCTCGCCGAAATACAGCAGGGCTTCGTCGATCAGGTGCGGGCCCAGGTCCATCCAGATGCCGCCGCCGGCCTCCACCTCTTCCTTCCAGCGCGCCTGCGGCTGCGGGCGGAAGCGGTCGAAGTGCATCGCGGCGTGGCGGACTTGTCCCAGCGTGCCGTCGGCCAGCAGGCGCAGCGCGGTGCGCGTCGTGCTGTCCCAGCGGCGGTTGTGGTAGACGCTCAGCAGCAGGCCCTTGTCTTCGGCCAGGCGCACGAGTTCCGCAGCCTGGGCGGCGGTGTCGGTGAACGGCTTGTCGACGACGACGTGCTTGCCGGCTTCCAGCGCGGCCTTCGCCAGCGGATAGTGGGTCGCGTTCGGGCTGGCCAGCACGACGAGGGCGACGGCCGGATCGGCGAGGAGGGCGGCCGGCTCGGCATGGACGGCGACGCCGCCGAGGCTTGCTCTGACCTTGTCCGGATTGCGGCTGGAGACGGCGGCGATGGCGAGGCCAGGCGTCGTGCGCAGCAGGGGCGCGTGGAAGACCTGGCCGGCGAAGCCATAGCCGATGAGTCCAACGTTGATCGTGTCAGCGGTCATTGTATTCCTTGTGTTGTTGCGGTCAGTGAGGCATTGCCAGCCCGGCCGGACGGACGCTTGCACCGCGGCCGGTCTCGCGCTCGATGCGCAGCACGTCGAGCGGGCGCGTGACGCGGTAGCGCGCCAGTGCTGCGGCGCCCACGGCCACGGCCTGGGCGCCGAAGTGCGAGGTGCGGATGTCGGGCGGCGGCAGCATGGCGGCGTGCGCGTAGGCGGCCAGCACGTGGCGCGCGGGTTCGATGAAGGCGTCGCCCAGTTGCAGGGCGGGGCCGCCGATGACGATCGCCATCGGATCGAAGCCGGCCCACAGGTTGTTCAGCAGGATGCCGAGCTGGCGGCCGGCCGCGTCCACGGCGGCGCACGTGGCCGGGTCGCCGTCGGCCACGCGCCGGAACAGGTTTTCCAGCGCGGGATGGCTGGGACGTTCGCGGCCCAGCAGCGAGCCGAGGCCGATCAGCGCGTCGGCGCAGCCGCGCCGGCCGCACTGGCACAGCGGGCCGCCGGCCTGCAGGATCGCGTGGCCCACCTCGCCGGCATAGCCGTGCAGGCCCGTCAGCAGGCGGTCGTTGACGATCACCCCTGCGCCCACGCCGTAGCCGATCGACAGATAGATCAGCGGATCGGTGCCCGACTGGTCGGCGAACTCGAATTCACCCAGCGCCGCCACGTTCGCCTCGTTCTGCATGTACAGCGGCAGCCCGTCCAGCGGCGAGCCGGCGACGTGCGTCTGCACGATGCCGGCCACGTCGACGTCGCGCCAGCCCAGGTGCGGCGCGTGGCGCAGCAGGCCCAGGGCTTCGTCGACGGCGCCGTGCAGCCCGATGCCCACGCCGAGCACGCGGCGCGGCGCGCCCCGGCCCGCGGGACGGGCCAGGCGCTTCGCCAGTTTCACGAGCGCGAGCGCCACGAGGCGGATGCAGGAGGCGGGATCGGTTGGGTCTTCGTACGTGAGGATGCGCGTGTCGAGCACTTCGCCCAGCAGGTTCGTCGCGACGACGCGCGCCTCGTCCACCCCCAGGTCGGCGCCCAGCAGGGCGAGGCGCGACGGATCCAGGTGCAGGGGCGTGGCGCGCCTGCCCACTTCGCCCGTCACGAGCAATTCGCTTTCCGTGAGCCAGCCTTCGTCGACGAGTTCGCGCACGAGCAGGCTGATGGTGGATTTCGTCAGGCCGAGCACGTCGGCGAGGGCCGCGCGCGACAGTCCGGGCTGGATGCTGACCTGGCGCACCAGTGCCATGCGGTTCAGTTGCTTGAGGAGTTGCTGGTCACCGGTTACGGGCATGAGAGGGAAAAATCAAGTGGGTTGTGATGATTATGCAACAGATTGGAAAATTTTGTACGTCATGCATTACGCATAAATGTAACTCCAATCCCGTCGGCTGGTGAAAAGTATAACGGCATGCCGTTCGTAGCGGTTCCGGACGAAGTGATTGATTTATTTATGAAATCGATTTCTTGAACAAATTTGGTCACGTTCGTACGTACGTTACGTAATACATCATTCTCACAAATAACCACCGCCCAAACGGGTGCGCGGACGCCTCCGAAGCGTGCGCGCTTTGGTTCGACCGATTGACCAATGGAAGCAATGTTCTTAATCTTAAACAAATGATGACCGCTATCAGTGACCAAAGAGTCCGCACGAGGCGGGAGCGCCAGGAGTAGTACCACCACCACGGACGTCGCCGCCCGGAGGGCGCGGCGTTTTTTTCGAGAGACGAGAGGAGACATAGTGCTGCACACCAAGAGGGTCTTTACCCACCACCTGAACACCAGGCACCGCCTGATCAGCCTCGCCGTTGCGAGCGCCTGCGCCGCCCTGGTCGCACCGGCATTCGCACAGGACGCGAGCAATGGTGCTTCCAATGGCATCGCATCGCCCAACGACCCGGCCGTCACCGCGCCGGTGCAGGGCGTCGCGACGACCACCGTCGTCGTGAAGGGTATCCGCGCCAGCATGCAGTCCACGCTGAACCTGAAGCGTAACTCCGATGGTATCGTCGACGGCATCGTCGCCGACGACATCGGCAAATTCCCCGACACCAACCTCGCCGAATCGCTGCAGCGCATTTCCGGCGTGTCCATCGACCGTTCGCGCGGCGAGGGCGCCAACGTCACCGTGCGCGGCGTCGGCCCCGACCTGAACGTCGTCCTGCTGAACGGCCGCCAGATGCCGACCGCCAGCCTGGCCGACCAGGCCGGCCGCGCATTCGACTTTTCGAACCTGGCTTCGGAAGCCGTGTCGCAGATCCAGGTGTACAAGAGCGCACGCGCCGACACGCCGCCGGGCGGCATCGGCGCCACGCTGAACATCATGACGGGCCGTCCGCTCGACCTGGGCAGCCAGGCCAGCATCGGCGTCAAGGGCGTGTACGACAAGTCGAACAACAACCTGCCGTCGATCGACGCGGGCAAGAAGGTCACGCCGGAAGTCTCGGGCCTGTACAGCACCACGTGGAACGACGGCATGTTCGGCCTCGCCGTCACGGGCAGCTACCAGGAGCGCAACCTGGGCGTGAACCAGGCGGCCATCACCAACGGCTGGCTCGGCCCGTACAAGGGCAACACCGTCAGCGACGACCCGGGTCCGATCCCCGCGAACGGCGCCGGCGTGACGAATCCGCCGAAGCCGTCCGACATCTACCTGACGCCGCAGAACCTGTCGTACTTCGTGCGCGGCTCGCAGCGCCAGCGTACCAACGGCCAGCTGACGTTCCAGTTCCGCCCGGTCAAGGAACTGACGACCACGCTGGACTACACGTACGCGCAGAACAAGATCCAGACCAAGTACCACGAGCTGTCGGTCTGGTTCAACCACCCGCTGAACGCCCAGAGCAGCAGCTGGACCAACGGTCCGCTCGCGTCGCCGGTCTATTATGAAGAGCAGGTCAAGAACCAGGACTTGGCGATGAACGGCGGTAACTTCGCCACCAAGTCGACCCTGGATTCGATCGGCTTCAACACGCAGTGGCGCGCCTCGCCGGCCCTGCGCCTGTCGCTGGACATGCACCACTCGCAGGCCAAGGCCGAGAAGGACAGCCCGTTCGGTTCGAACAACGACCTCGCAACGGTCACGTTCAGCCGCAACACGACCGGCGTCGACTTCACGCAGGAGATGCCGATCCTCGTCATCCCGGGCGGCGCCAACTACCAGGCTTCGCCGAACCAGGTGTCCGGTTCGTGGTTCCAGGATGGCCTGAACAAGATGAAGATCGACCAGATCCAGGCCGGCGGCAGCCTGAAGCTGTTCGAATCGTCGAACCTGAACTTCGGCCTGTCGCACACGAAGGTCAACAACCACTCCGTGTTCCAGCAGGTGCAGCGCGACACGTGGGCGGGCGGCACGTCGAACAACGCGGGCGTCGACTATGACCAGAGCCTGTGGCATGCCGACACCATCAGCCAGTACTTCAGCAAGCTGGGCGGTTCGGGCGATCCCCGCCTGTACAACCAGTTCATGCTGTTCGACTTCGCCAAGGTGCGCGACAACGCGATCAAGGTCACGGGCGACCAGGCCGGCTACACCCCGAGCCTCGCGAACCCGAGTTTCGACCGCACGACCATCGAGAAGACCAAGGCGCTGTACCTGCAGTTCAACACGGACTGGGATACCGCGATGCCGATGCACACCGGTATCGGCTTCCGCTACGAGAAGACCGACGTCGCCTCGACCGGTCTCGCCAAGCTGCCGGTCGGCGTGCGCTGGATCTCGCAGAACGAACTGCCGGTGGACTTCGGCAACCAGGTCTTCCAGACCCAGCACGGCAAGTACAGCAACTTCCTGCCGACCGTGGACTGGGACATGGACGTACGTGACGACCTGAAGGTGCGCGCGAGCTACGGCGTGTCGATCGGCCGTCCGCGCTACGACCAGATCCAGGGCGGTACCACGTACAGCTCGACGGCGGGCGTGACGGGCGTGACGGGCAGCAGCGGCAACCCGGCGCTGACGCCGGTGAAGTCGAAGAACCTGGACCTGTCGGCCGAGTGGTACTACACGAAGCAGAGCATGGTCTCGCTGGGTATGTTCCACAAGGACCTGTCGGACTACGCGGGCCAGACCGTCGTCACGTCGCCGTCGCCGACGGCGCTGACGCCGGTGGGCGGCGCCTACTGGAAGGCTGCGATCGCGTCGGGCTGCGTGGCGACCGACACGAACTGCATGCGCGACTACATCCTGAAGAACTTCGACGGCCAGCCGGGCGTGACGTCGAAGGGCATCAACGGGGAAGGGCACTACACCGGTACGATCACGGGCGTGCCGGGCGACCCGGCGCTGCCGTACCAGATCACGACGTACATCAACCAGAAGAAGGCCTCGCTGAAGGGTGCGGAAGTCAACTGGCAGCACATGTTCAGCAACGGCCTCGGCTTCCAGGCGAACTACACGTACGTGAAGTCGGACCTCAAGTACGACAACCTGGGCACGGGCAACCAGTTCGCGCTCGTCGGCCTGTCGAACTCCGCCAACCTGGTCGGTATCTACGAGGACGACAAGTGGTCCGTCCGCCTGGCCTACAACTGGCGCGGCGAGTTCCTGGCGAACGTGGCCGACAACGGCAAGCCGAACCCGCAGTACGTCGAGCCGTACGGCCAGACCGACCTGTCGGTCGGCTACAACGTCAACAAGAACCTGTCCGTGTCGCTCGAGGCGATCAACCTGACCGACTCGACCCAGCGCACGCACGGCCGCAGCGACCAGCAGGTGCTGCAGGTCACGACTGGTGGCCCGCGCTACATGCTGGGCGCGCGCTACAAGTTCTGATGAGTTGCTGACGCGGCGCTTCCGCGTCGCGTGGGATGACGGGCTGTCCTGCGGGGTGGCCCGTTTCGTTTTTGGCTTTGTCGGCTTTGAAGTAACTCAACACCCTGACCTGTGGGCTGTGCGATGTGTCGCGAAAATTTTCCTGCGTGACATTTTGTGAGCCTTCGGAATTACTGCGCTGCTAACATTTGCCGCGGCATTTCGATCTAATCACTCAGGAGGGGCGATGAGCCAGCCATTGATCGTTCTCGGCGATAAGACCAGCCATGGCGGCACAGTCATCACGTGCTCACCCACTTGCGACACGATGGGGAAGGGGTGGGCGCGCGTCGGCGACATGGTGTCGTGTCCGCGTTGCAAAGGGGTGTTCCCGATCAGTCAGGGCGACCCGAGCCTGATCGATGACGGCCATGCCGTTGCCTATCACGGCTGCAAGGTTGCCTGCGGCGCCACGTTGATATCCAGTCAGATGATGACGCTGACCGAGCCGTCGGGTGGGGCCGGGCAGGGGGCTGCCGGGTCCGCAGCCGGCGGCGCGCTTCCAAGAGGCTTTGGGAGTGTCGATGAGACCAAGGCTGCTGGCTATCAGGATGAAGCGGTGGGTAAAGAGGGGCACCGGTTTCGCGGCCGTTTCCGGGTCGTGGATCGCTCTACCGGAGAGCCCGTCGCAGGAGAGCGGGTACGTCTGCGTTCTACGAGCGGCCAGTATCTCGAAGGAACGACCGACGCCGACGGTTTTACGCAGTGGGTAGAGCGTGACGTCAACGCAGCATTGGCTTTGGAACTTCTGGGGCAGCAATGACCGAGCCGACGAAACCAACTCCACCACTGGCTACCGGCGGTATGTCGCGAGACGGCACAACGACAGTTGTTAATATCAATCGTGTCAAGCTCGATTACGTCGATAAGAAAGTCTTGTGCTCGGCCATATGCAAGTGCAAAGACACGCCTGGTGTCGGCAAGGATGGCCGATCGCTGAAGCAATCGTGCGTGTCTGGCCGACTAAATAGCCTCGACGCTCTCCTAAAACACCAGAGCCCGTATAAACCTGAGGTGAACTACGACATGACGAAGGAGCCCCCGGCGCCAATCATGCATAGCGAGATCGAAACGAGAGCACATGATTGGCTGCCTGGCTGGATCAAGAAATATTGGCATATTCCGGACGGAGACGGCAACACGCGGCCCGGATTCAAGGCTGGGAAGGGCTATATTCGCCGGCCCGACGTCGTTATCGTAAACGATCCCAGCAAGCCTCCGACTCAGGACAACATCAAACAAGTTGTCGAGATAAAGTTTCCGCCGGATACAATTACCAAGCCTCAGGAAGATGCGTACATACACATTGCCGGTGACGAAAAGAAGGTAGTGGTTATGGGGCCAGAAGAATGCGACTGTGATCAGCCTGATCCCGATCCGCCGAAGGTTCCGGTCGAACAGCTAGGTGCGGCAGCGAGTATTGCCGGAATTTTGTACACCCTTTTTACCAAGCGGCCTCCGCCTGTGCCAGCGCCGGCTTTATAAGGAAACACCATGTCCGATTTACCTTTCGATCCGATTGAATTGATGCGAGAGCATCCCGAAAAAATGCGCATTCCCGGCGGTCTGTTGACGAAGCAAGGCGCACAAACCTACGTGGGGAGTATGCCCGCCGTGACCGGGACGCTGTTCTTTAACGACGCGCACGTTCCGGAGGTGCGTGAAGCGATTTGTGCTTGCTTTGACGAGTATGAAGTAGTTGCGAAAAAACATTTAACTTGGCTTTGGCGAGCCGAACCGCCGGAAGGCCCGGACAAAATTGCGTACTTAAAATCCAAGCCCATGCGCGACATGATGAAGCGCATGGATGAAGACGACCTGGTCAGTTTCACGTACATCAGCGGCGAACAGCCGCACGAAGCAGGTGAGTGGGAATTCCAGGTGTTTGGTCGACGCGGCTGGGAAGCGAAAATGATTGTGCGCGGGACTTCGTCTCTGCGTTTCAGCATGCCCCTGCTATATGTCGAGGAACACCCGGCTGACTTTCAGACCATGTTCGTGAACTTTGCACGACGTCTGAACGCCATTCACGGTTACGCCGGCTATGGTCTGGTCGTATCGGTGGTACGAGAAGACGAAAATCAGCCTTTCGAAGCATATCTTTCCGAAAAGCTGAATGGACTCGATGTTGGCCAGCCCATTGACGCTTCCCGTACCGCGCACCAAGGAATCAAGACCATATCCTGGCTGACGGCCGTCAGCCAGGATATGGTCGAGAAAGTTGGTGGACTGGGGACGATTCGCTCCGAACTGCCAATGGACTGGTTCGCGCTCTACGACTACGGTGCGGGTCTCGTGATCCAGGCTGGGCCCAAACCCGAGGTCGCGCCGACCGACCGGCCGAAGCCTGCCCGTCTCGTTTTGCCGAACAGGCTCTTCAAACCGGTACGCGCGCCGAAGGTCGGTCTACACTATGCGTCAAAAAACGGCGAGCCCCGCATTACGGGCTGGGCCGCCGAACAATGGCTGAAACGATTCGACATCGACGAAAGCGAACTTATGGTTTATAAAGCCCAGCTTCTCGACGAACCTAAGCTCACGCCATCCACGACGTTGCCGGACAGGCTGTAAGGGCCATGCGCTCCATTGTTGCGCCACCGCGCGGCTGGCGCGGTCCGCCCCCGGCAGTACCGCGACGGTGCCGGGCATCCGTGACGAGGCCTTGCTCGCGCCGACACTGACACAGATGGGAATGATCGTGCCGCGCCTTGCCGCCAGGGCGCGCCGGGCAACTGCCCCCCCAATGTGCTGAGGTGTCGTGATCAACGCGTTATGGTAGCGTATAGCAATGCGGTTCAAGCAGATTTTTATCCATTTCCGGCGTTTTTAGCGATTGCGTATGTGATCGCTAACAGCGACAATAACAGTTCAACTATAACGCGCACGCCGCCGCCCCCGGCCGGTACCGTGCCGAGGAGACGCCCGAAACCGTCCGCCGCGTGCGGGCCGCAGGCCATACGGCCTGTAATGACAGTCTCTCCGGCCCGCCGCCGCCATCCGCCAAGGCGTCGCCCGATTCACCCCCTGCGATAGAGGACTGGATGAGACTTACCCTGCACCGCACGCTGATTGCGCTAACATCGGCGCTTGCCTTCGTACCCGCGGCCTTCGCCGCTCCGCTGACCACCCTGGACCGCAACGGCGCCTGGGTCTCGGTGGAAGCCTATGGCCCGAACATCGTCCACGTGACGATCGCCGTCGACAAGGACGAAGTCCTCAAGGGCCCGGGCTACGGCATCCTGAAGAAGAATGCCGACAACGGCGCGTTCCGCCACACCGCGGGCAACGACGGCGACACGTTCACCTCCAACGGCATGACCGTGCACGTGAACGCGGCACCGCCGGCGCGCACGCCGAGCCAGCCGGAGAAGTACTTCGCGCCGTCGCTGGCGCCGGTGGGCCTGCAGGTCAAGAACGCCAGGGGCGAATCCATCCTCGAGATGCACGGCTGGGAGATGTCGCCGCAGACCGTCAACGGCGAGAAGACGTACCAGGTTGGCGCCACGTTCGCCGCCGGCCGCGACGAGCATTACTACGGCATGGGCCAGAACCAGGAATCGACGGGTCCCCTGGACCTGCGCGGCCGCACGCTCGACTGCAAGCACTGGTACGACGCGCCGACCGGCGAATCCGTATGCGTGCCGTTCATGGTGTCGTCGAAGGGCTACGGCATCGTGTGGGACAACCCGTCGGCCACGCGCTTCAACGCCGCCATCCACGGTCGCACGAGCTTCCAGTCCAACGTGGGCGAGCGCGTGTCGTTCTTCGTCATCACGGGCAAGACCACCGACGAGATCTATTCGGGCTACGCACGCCTGACCGGCAAGACGCCGATCCCGCCGAAGGCCGCGTTCGGCCTGATCCAGTCGAAGGCGCGCTACGACAGCCAGCAGGAAGTGCTGCGCGTCGCGAACACCTACCGCCAGAAAAAATACCCGCTCGACGTGATGGTCGTCGACTGGTTCTACTGGACCCGCATGGGCCAGATGGACATCAACCCGGCCGAGTTCCCGGACCCGGACGGCATGAACAAGCAGCTGCACGACATGGGCATGCAGTCGATCGTCTCGATCTGGCCGCGCTATGAAACGGCCGGCCGCTACTTCAACGAGCTGGATGCGAAGGGCTACCTGCTGAAGGACAAGGACGGCAAGACCGTCGATGGCCTGCCGTTCCGTTCGGACCGCACCGGCGGCCTGATCGACGCGACCAATCCGAAAGCGCGCCAGTGGTTCTGGGAGAAGTCGCGCGACAACATCCTGTCGCACGGCTTCGACTACCCGTGGCTGGACGAGACGGAACCGGACCTCGTCCCGGACGGCTACTTCTATTCGATCGGCTCGGGCGACCGCTACCACAACCTGTTCCCGCTGCTGCACGTGGAAGGCTTCGCCGACAACATGCGCACGTGGAAGCCGAACAAGCGCGTGCTGATCCTGTCGCGCGCCGCCTATCTCGGCTCGCAGCGCACCGGCGCGCTGTTCTGGTCGTCGGACGTGAACGCGACGTGGGAAGCGCTGCAGCGCCAGATCCCGACGGGCCTGAACATGACGGCATCCGGCATCGCCCTGTGGGGCAACGACATCGGCGGCTGGCAGAGCATCCCGGGCACGAGTGACGGCACGAAGCCGCCGCTGGTCGATCCGTCCGACGCGCGCGACGTCGTCGGCCAGAACAACGACTATCCGGAACTGCTGACCCGCTGGTTCCAGTACGGTACGTTCCTGCCGACCTTGCGCCTGCACGGCCAGCACAAGCACACGGACATCTGGTCGTTCGGCAAGCAGGCGGAATCCATCATGGCCCGCTTCGATACGCTGCGCTACCAGCTGATCCCGTACATCTACAGCCAGGCCAAGTTCACGCACGACACGGGCGCCCCGTTCATGCGCGCCCTGTGGATGGACTTCCCGAACGACCCGAACGTGGCCAACATCGGCACGCAATACATGTTCGGCCCGGCGTTCCTCGTGGCGCCGGTGACGGAGCAGGGCCAGACGGAGAAGAACGTCTACCTGCCGGCCGGTACCGACTGGTACAACTTCTGGACCGACGAGAAGCTCGCGGGCGGCCAGTGGGTCAAGGTCGCCGCACCGATCTCGCAGATCCCGGTGTTCGTGAAGGCCGGTTCGATCGTCCCGTTCGGCGCCGACATCCAGTCGACCGCGACGAAGCAGGCCATCGCGTCGGTCAAGGTCTATCCGGGCCGCGACGCGTCCTTCGACCTGTATGACGACGACGGCGTGTCGTACGACTACGAGAAGGGCAAGGGCACGACGACCCGTCTGCAATGGAACGATGGTGCGGGCAAGCTTGAGGCTCGCGGCGGCGATGCGAACCTGGCGAAAAACCTGTCGAGCATCGTGAAGGTCGTAGGCAAGTAAGCGCAATTCAGCGCAACCAAGCGCGTTACGCATGGTGGGCACGGCGTGCCCACCATGTTCCTCCCACCCGGTCCAGCGACCACGTTCCCCCTCCCTTCGCCACCAGCGGCAACAGCAGCGCCGCCCAGCCCAGATGCGTCGGCCACGCGTCCGGGTACACGAAGATCTCGATCACGGCCGTCATCCCCAGCAACCCGAGCGCCGCGCCGCGCGTGCACAGCCCCAGCACGAGCAGCAGAGGGAACACGTGTTCCGCCGTCGCCGCCATCTGCGCCGCCAGTTCGGGCGGAATCAGCGGCAGCGCATATTCGGACCGGAACAATTCGTACGTCGGGTCCTTGATCGTGAACAGGCCTTGCACCTTCGTGCGGCCGGACAGGAAGAAGATCGCGGCGACGGCCACGCGGTCGAGCAGCAGCAGGGCGGCGTCGGGCAACAGGCGGGCAGTATTCAGCATGGTGATTCCTTTCAGGGTTGACGGACGCCGCTCACGCGCGTGAGCAGGTCGTTGCCGATCCAGTCGGCGAGCAGCGCGCCCGCCTTCGCGACGCCATCGTCCGGGCCGAGGCGGTCGACGAGCCGCGCGCACAGGGCGCCGAAGCTCCCTTCGGCCCGCGCGAGCTGCAGCGCTTCGAAATCCGGCGCGGCCAGCACGCGCAGGCGCGCGAGATAGCCGCGGCGCCACACGATCGCACCCGCCGGCGCGGGCAGCATCGCCGCCTCGGGCGCCGCGGCGCCGTCCTGCAGCGCGGACCAGATGCCGGCCGCGTTGGTGGTCAGCCGCGCCATGTGCAGCGAAGGCGCAAAGCCCAGGCGCGCATGGTCCCAGTCGATGTGCGTAAGGCGGGCCGGATCCAGCGGCGCGGCATCCCGCGCGACGAAGGCCGTCGCCAGCGACCACTCGATCCACGCCAGTTCATGGAGGTCCGGGTTGTCGGGAAAGACGGTGCGCAGCGTCGTCTCGAACCCGGCGCCGTACGCATCCAGTGTCCAGGCGCGCGGCGGATTGCGCTGGACGTGCGCGGCGGCCGCGTGACGGAATGCCGCATCGCCGATGAATGTGCGCAAATGCGGATAGGTGGCCTCGAGGCAGCCCATCAGCTGGACGCGGTAGTTGTTCTGGTAGACGTCGAGTCCGCGCCGGTCATCGGCCAGGCGGCGCGCAGACGCGCCATCGGCCACGGTCAGCCAGCGGCGGAAGTCGCGCTGCATCCTGTTCAGGTTCATGCGGCCTCCTTCAGGGTTGGACAAGTGCCCAAGCGCCGCGCGAGCGCCAGTTCGGCCAGCAGCTCGGACAGCGGCGGGATGTCCGCATCGCGCTCGATCATCGTCGCGACGGGACCGCAGCGCGCGACGGCGTGCGCGTACAGGGACCATACGCCGTCCGGGACGCTCCTGTCGTGCGTGTCGATCAGCAGGCCGTCGCCCTGGCTGTGGCCCGCGAGGTGGATCTGGCGCACGTGCTGCGCCGGGATCCCGTCGAGGAAAGCGAACGGATCGAAGCCGTGGTTGGCCGCGCCGACGAACACGTTGTTCACGTCCAGCAGCAGGCCGCAGCCCGTGCGCTCGCACATGCGCGCGAGGAACTCCCATTCCGTCATCGCCGCGCCGTCGAACGCGAGATAGCTGGACGGATTCTCGAACAGCATCGCGCGGCCCAGTGCGTCCTGGGCGCGGTGGATGTTCGTGCAGACGACGTCGAGCGCTTCCTCCGTGTACGGCAGCGGCAGCAGGTCGTGCGAGTTGAAGCGGCCGATGCGCGACCACGAGAGGTGGTCGGACACGTACAGCGGGTCGACGGCGGCGACGAGCGCCTTCAGGCGCACGAGATAGTCGCGGCGCAGGCCGTCGGCGGAACCGATCGACATCGACACGCCGTGCAGCGCCACCGGATGCCGCTCGCGCACGCGGCGCAGGATGTCGAGCGGCTGGCCGCCCGCCACCATGAAATTTTCGGAGATGGCTTCGACGAAGTCGACGGGGACATGCGTCTCGAGGAAGTCGCGGTAGTGCTCGCGCCGCAGGCCGAGGCCGAAGCCGGCGAACGTCGGTGGGGGAGGGTGGGCTGACATGGCTCGCTCCTGTGGTGAATGGGTGGCCCGCCGGAGACGGGCCGGCGCGGTTATTCCTTCTCGGTCAGCGTGCCGCCGAGCGCCTTGCATTCGCTCGGCGTCTTGACGACCACGCCCTGGCCCTTGCACTGGTTCAGGCCCTTGCAGTCGTTCTTCGCCGTGGCGCACAGGCTCTCGCCCTTGCAGCCGTTGATGCCGTAGCAGCGGCCCGGCTGCTCCTTGTCCTTGTCGGCGGCATGCGACGGGTTGGCGATGCCGAGCGTGGCGATGGCGAGGAGGGCTGCGGCGCCGGCCAGGCCGACGCGGTTCGTACGTTGTGCTTTCATGGTGTTCTCCTTGTGGTGGTTGGGTGAATCAAAGGGTGTCGCGGGCGGCCTGTTCGATGACCTGGGCCACGTCCTCGGGACGCGACATGTGGACGGCGTGGCTGCCCCTGATTTCGACGATGTGCGCGTGGGCGCGGCGGTACATCATGCGCTGTGCGTCCGGGGCGAGGATGCGGTCTTCCGTCGCGACGACGGCGTAGCTGGGCTTCGTGTGCCACAGCGCCGCGTAGCTGGGCGTGCCGAGGAACGCGAGGCCGACGGGGGCCTGCGACGCGGCCAGGAAGCTGGCGCGGTTGGGCGTCAGGTCGGCCGCGACGTCGTCGTGGAAGCGCGCGCGGTCGGCCCAGTGGTATCCGGCGACATCGGCCCTGATCGGCGCCGGCATGCCGTCCGGCCCGCGCAGCAGCTGGAGCGGATTCTCGCCCACTTCCGGCGCGATGGCCGCGACGTATACGAGGGCTTTCACTTTCGCGCCGCTGCCGGCGTTGCCGATCACGGCGCCGCCGATGCCGTTGCCGACGAGGACCACGTTGCCGAACTGCTGCATCAGCACGCGGCGGACGAGGCCGACGTCATCCTCGAAGGTCGCATGCGCGGCCGGCACGACGGTCACGTGGTAACCCTTCTGGCCCAGGATGTCATGGACGACGTGCCAGCCGGAGGCGTCGATGAACTCCCCCGGCACGATCACGATGTTCTTCGTGTTCGCCGCGGCCGGATTGGCGGCCAGGGCGGGCGCGGCGAACGCGCAGGCGGCGAGGGCAGCGACCAACGTCTTCATGGTTGCGTCCATCGCTTATTTGCGGGGCGTCAGCGAGCCGTAGCCCTGGGGCGTCCTGATGCTCGTGCAGGTGCCTTTCTCGACGAGGATCCAGGCATCGCCCTGGTAATCCTTCTTCGCCGTGCCGGCGCACGAGGTGCCCGCGCCGGCCGCGCATTCGTTCTGGCCGGCCAGGGCCACCCCATAGCATTTCTCGGTCGGCTTCTTCGCTTCGGCGGCATGGGCGCCGGCGCACAGGGTCAGGGCCAGCGTGGCAGCCAGTGCGGTGTGGGTGGTCTTCATCGGTGTCTCCTTCGGTTGGTCGACGCGGCGCGTCGATGAACGTCATGAGACCAGTCGGGTGTGTCGGGGGATTGTCCGTTGCATGTCGGGAAACCCCGGCAATGTGTCGGCGGGGGATTACGACACAATCGGACACAAAACCACGGGATGCATGCAGCCTGAATAAGGTCAGACATCCTATGTGTTGTTATCGTATAACACCCATAACAGCGATTTTGTGGTAGCGGATAGCAAATCTCAGAGGGAAGAGCCTCGCCTATGAAACGAGTGATATGAATTCGAGTATCGATGACGAAAAAAAATTTATTGGTTCGATGATATTTACTCAAGTATGGTACTTACATGTCAGACGTCGTACTTGAAAGACAACCTTTACGAGGTGTTTTCATTGACAGTCGGGCACAGCTGGTGCTTCGACCAAAAATGTTAGCGTTTAACATTTTGTGTTAGGGTGAGCGCTCAAAATACCGAACAAGGAGAACCGTTACCGGAAAAAGAACGCATTACCAACCACCTCCACGCAAGACCAAAAAGGCCACAAGGCCACCAGAGAAGAAGAGAGAGGAGACAAATGAAGCAACACTGGAATGGCGCCGCACGGCGCCGGGCATCCCATTGCCGCAATGTCTATGCGCTGACCATCCTGGCCAGCCTCGTGTCCAGCGCCTGGGCACAGGACAGCACCGAACCGAAGACGCAGGGCAGCGGTCCCGTCGTTACCGTCACCGGCTACCGTAGCTCGCTGGCGTTGTCCGCGCTGGAGAAGCGCGAGAACAACGGCCTCACCGACACCGTGTTCTCCGAGGACATGGGTAAATTCCCCGAGCCGAACATTGCCGACGCGCTGTCGCGCATCCCGGGCGTCACCGTCACGCGCGCCGCGATCGACGGCGAAGGCATGAACATCTCGATCCGCGGCATGGGTCCGGCGTTCACCCGCGTGCTGCTGAACGGCGCGCCGATGGCGTCCGCCTCGGCCGGCAGCTGGGGCGGCAACATCAGCGCGAACCGCGAAGTGGACATGGACTTCCTGCCGTCCGAACTGTTCCGCAGCGCGACCGTGTACAAGAGCCAGCAGGCCGACATCATCGAGGGCGGCGTGGCCGGTACCGTCAACATGCGCAGCGTGCGCCCGTTCGACAAGAACGGCTTCCGCTCCGCGTTCACCGCCAACGCCAACTACCGCGACAAGGACGGCAAGTGGGGCAACACGGGTTCGGCTTTGGTCAGCAACACGTGGAACACGCGCTTCGGCAAGGTCGGCGCGCTGTTCGGCTTCGCCTGGTTGAACACGAAATACCACACCGACGTGTTCCAGACCGTCGACATGCGCACGTTCCGCCTGAACGCGAACCAGCGCAACGCCTCCGATCCGGCCTCGATCGGCGGCGACTACTTCAACAGCCCGGCCACCGTCCCCAGCGGCATGGACCTGTCGGCCCTGCCGGCGTATGCGCAGGCCGTGCTGAAGCCGGGTGCCCCCATCGACCGCGCCATGCTGCTGGCGCTGAACCCGGGCGCGACGATCCAGCAGATCGACAACGGCCTGATGGGCCGCCTGCCGCGCTACCTCGTGTATGACGGCGAACGCCGCCGCAAGGGCGAGACGCTGAGCTTCCAGTGGCAGCCGAACGAGGACTGGATGGTCTACACGGACCTGGTCTTCGCGCAGAAGGGCAACAAGATGCAGCAGGAGGACATGGCCGCCGGCATGCGCGCCAACACCCCGATCCCGGTCGGCCTGACGTTCGACCGCAGCGACTGCTCGGCCTATTGCACGATCACGGGCGGCACGCTGGCCAACACCTTCTGGGGCCTGGAATTCCGCCCGATGAAGGAAAACACGCACTTCCGCAGCATCAACCCGGGCTTCGAGTGGCATGCGACCGACCGGCTGACCATCGACGGCCACGTCAACTACACGGACAGCCAGTTCTACCGCGACATGCCGACCGTGCTGGTGGCCACGCAGTCGGCACCGACCGTCGTCAAGTACGACAACACGACGCCCGGCCAGACCCCGGTCATGTCCAGCAACATCGACATCAACGACCCGACCAAGTTCGGCTGGTACCAGCCGGGCCAGGGCCTGTCCGGCCTGCGCGGCGACATCTACGAGCGCCGCAACACGACCAAGGGCACGCGCCTGAACCTGAACTGGGGCGACGACACGTTCGCGATCAAGGTGGGCGGCTCGTTCGACGATATCACGCGCCGTTACACGGACTACGGCAACGCCGACGCGTGGATGAACTACACCTGCGGCAACCAGACCAGCTACCAGTTCATCCAGCCGGACCGGGCGCTGCAAGGCCAGTGCGACGGCCGCTTCGCGCCGGGTCCGATCCCCGCCGGCACGTACCCCGGCTACGGCACCGGCTACACGCAGGGCCAGACGGCGCCGCTGACCTACCTGGGCTCCGCCGTCACGAACGGCGACCTGGCGAAGTACGTCCACAAGAGCGATCACGGCTTCATCACGATCGACTGGGACAAGTTCGCCAAGGACACCAACTACCAGCACTACCGCGAGCTCTTCTATGCCGCGCCGACGACCAACGGCGGCTACCTGCGCGAGAAGGTGACGGCGTTCTACGTCGCGACCAATGGCCGCATCCCCGTGTTCGGCCACACGTTGCGCTACAACGCCGGCGTGCGCTATGCGACGACGGAGCAGACGATCGGCGCCCCGGTCAACACGCCCGACCCGCGCAACGCCCAGCAGGGCCTGCAACAGGGCGGCCGCTACCCGGACATGCAGACCTGGGTGTACGAATCGACGAAGTACCACAACATCCTGCCGTCGTTCAACCTCTCGTACAACGTGACGAAGAACGTGATCGCCCGCCTGTCCGGCTCCAAGTCGCTCACGCGCGCCAACCCGGCGGACCTGCACCAGACCCAGCTCTCGATCGGCGACCAGGGCGTCAACCAGGGCAACGTGACGAACCCGAACCTGAAGCCGTTCAAGGCCAACAACCTGGATGCGGGCCTGGAATGGTATTTCAGCCGCGAAGGCTATGTCGCGCTGTCCGGCTTCGCCAAGGACATCGTCAGCCGCCCGGGCCAGCGCCAGATCGACTACCTGCTTTCCGACCTGGACAAGATCTACGGCACGGTGGGCCTGACGGATGCGCAGCAGGCGGCCGTGGACGCCGCCGGCGGTCGCGACAAGAAGCACGTGATCATCACCGAGCCGTACATGATCGACACCAAGCTGAAGGTGCGCGGCCTGGAATTCACGTGGCAGCAGCCGCTGGACATGCTGCCGGTGAAAGGCTTCGGCTTCACGGGCAACTTCACGTACACGAAGCAGAAGGATGAAGCGAAGGGCGCACCGCCGGTCGCCGGCGTGCCGCCGCGCACCAGCAACCTGACCGTGTACTACGAGAAGGACGGCCTGAACCTGCGCGTATCGCGCCAGTACCAGTCCAGCCTGATCAGCAACACGAACACGGGCCTGGGCAACGGTGTGTATGCGTATTCGACGGGACGCCAGCAGGTCGACCTGTCGGCCGGCCTGAACCTGCAGAAGATGTTCGGCTTCACGTACAACACCGACCTGTCGCTCAGCGTCTGGAACGTGAACAACGCGAAGAGCCAGAACTACACGGCGTATGCCAACGCGGTCTTCGACGAGAACAAGCCGGGCCGCAGCTACAACGTGACCCTGCGTACCTCGTTCTGATCATGTAGTTGCGTCTCCCCGGACCGTTATTGCTGGCGGTCCGGTATTCATGGAGCGGCCGTGTCTCCGGCCGCTCCTTTTTTATGGGCCGACAAGCGGCTCATGCCCCCGCAGCTGCAGCCGCATGTGCAGCGTTTCCGGCGACATCGCGAAAGCGACCCGTTCGTCGGGCTCGCCACCATGCGCGGTGGCGACCGACGTGATGTCGAAGCGCGCCAGCAGCATGACCATCGCCACCTTGATTTCCAGTAGGGCCAGGTAGCGCCCGGGGCAGATACGCGGCCCGGCGCCGAACGGCATGGACGCCTTGCGGTTGACCGTATCCCGCAGCCAGCGTTCCGGGTCGAACTGCGCCGCGTTCTCGAAGCGGGCAGTGTCCGGGCTCGTGTCGCGCATCAGGCACAAAACGATCGTACCCTTGCCGATGGCGACATCGCCGACGACCGTGTCCTCCAGGGCTTCGACCGAGATGAACGGAGCGGCAGGCTTCAGGCGCATCGATTCTTGCGTGCACGCTTCCAGGAAATCGAGCCGGTCGGCCTGCTCGATCGTCAGTGCGTCCAGGCTCGGGACACAGCGCAGGACTTCATCGCGGGCGCGCCGCAGCGCGTCCGGGTGCCGGACCAGCAGCCAGATCAGCCAGGCCAGGCTGTTCGACGTCGTGTCCTCGCCGGCCAGCAGCATGGTCGTGACGTTGCCCGCCACCTCGGCCGCGGTCACGCCGCTGCCTCCCTGGGCCGCGGCAGCCAGCATGGCTTCCAGCATATTGGGCGGATTGATCGCACGCGCCGGGTCCGCGCGCATGCGCTCCCTGGCCTGGTCGAGCAGGTCCACCACGGCGGCGCGGATCACGGCGACGCTGCGTTCCAGCCGGCGGTCGGCGGGCAGTTTCACGTAACGCCAGTAGGGGAAGGGCATCATGGTCCGGCGCGCGACGCCGGGCAGGATCTCGTCCAGGTTCCGCTGGATGACGTTGTCGCCCGTCTCGATGGTGTTGACGTCCGTCCCGAACGCCAGCCCGGCGACGATGTCGACCGAGTACAGGCGCAGGTCGGCGCCCAGGTCGATTGGCTGCCCGGCCGCCGCAGCGCTCTCCCAGCGCCGCTGCAAGCGCTGCGCCACGTGCACCAGCGACGGAAAATACGATTTCACCGCATGGGGCGCGAAGGCTTGCATGACCATGCGGCGCTGGTCGCGCCACGCGGCCCCTTCCGAATCGAAGAGGCCGGGCATGGCACCCAGCTCGGCTGCAACCGCGGCCAGCACGGCCGGCCGGCGGAAGGTGTCCGGCCGCTCGCGCAGGACCTTGCCGATCAGGTCGGGGTCGGCCACCACCATGAACGGACCGCTCGGCACCTTCACCCGATACACCGGCCCGTGCTGCCGCGCCCACTTTTCCAGGGTCCGGTGCAGGCGCTTGAGATCGAACTGGTGCAGATTGCCCAGTATGGGGAGCGCACGGGGCCCGGGCAGGTCGGCCAGGCGGCGGAGAACATCGGGAGGTGACAAGGTCGTTTCTTGCATGGCGTCGGCGTCCGGTGATGTGATGCGGCTCGCGATGCCGCGATGCACCGCTCAGTCTTGCGTCGACAGACTACAGCATTTCCGTTGGTAAATTCTCAACGAAAGTCACCGGAGGCGTCAGGCCAGGCGGCTTGGGATTTTATCGGGTGGCCGATACCCACGTGAACCGCACCCCGTCGCTCCCATCCGGCACCGGCCCGGGGTTGTCCGCACGCACCGCATGCGTGGCCGGATCGACGCGCACGAAGCGGTTCGTCACGAGCGACATCAGCACCAGTTCCCCGGTCGGCGTCTCGATCCACTGGAAGCTTTCCGCCTTGCCGGGCTGCCCCTTGCGCAGGCCCACGCCGCCCTTCGCATCGACGCTGACCCACGCGGCGCCGGACTGCAGCGCGACACGCCCGAGACCCATGTCCTTCACCCGATACGACGCCACCTTGCGGCCGGTCTTGAATTCGGCGAACTGGACGCGCTGCCCGAACGGAATCGCGCGCATCAGCCCGTGCGGATTCGGCTGGTAGACGTCGATGCTGTCGAAGTCCGCGTACCCGCCCGCTTTGCCGGCCTGGTTGTAGTTGAAGAGGGCATAGCGCACGCCCTGGAACGTCTTCAGCTGGAACACCATCGTGAACGGCTCGCCGATGGGCGCGAAGTCCTTGCCGTCCGCGGACCAGCTGAAACGCGCCTGCTCGGTGAGGAAGTCGCAGTCCGCGCGCAGTTGAACGCGCGTGGCGCCGGCCGGCAGCGGCACGCGCACGGTGCGGTCCGTGATCTGATCGTACAGTGCCACCTGCAGTCCGGCCGCGGTCCTTTCCACGCCGAGCGTCGCATATGGGAGATTCAGCAGCGCGAGGCCGGCGACGTCGCCGTCCGCGAGGCCGGATGCATCCAGCGTCACCGTCGGCGACGAGCGCGGGCCGATGGCGCGCTGCGTCAGGCTGTTGCGGGCCTGCCAGAACGACGTCGCGGGCAGCGCGTGCAGGCGCAGGAAGCCAGGGCGCTCCGTCAGCGACCACTGGCCGTCGACCGGCACGTGGTTCCACTGCCAGAGCGGCTGCAGGGTCGTGCCCGAAAAATCGTCGCTGCGCGCAAACGGTACGGCGATCGGGGAGGGCGCGGCCGTCTTCGGCTTGACCCACGTGCGCGGATTGCGCCCCAGGTTGCCGGGCAGGCCGAAGTACGGCCAGCCGTCCTTCCACGTGATCGGGGAAAGGCTGAGCAGGCGGCCGACCGAGTTAAAGTCCATCATCGAGAAGCCCCACCATTCGCCGGCCGGCGTCAACACGATGCCGCCCTGGTGCAGCGAGTTGCTGTTACGGGCCGACGGGTCGGGCGGCACGATGGCGGACAGCGTGCTGTTGTCCTTCAGCCGGTAGCCCTGGGCCATGCCGAAGTCCTCGTCCTTGCTGATGGCCTGGTTGACTTCGTATGGTCCGTCGACCTTGTCCGCCCGCGCGGCGGGCATGCGGAAGCCGCCCGCGTAGTTGGCGGAGAGGATGTAGTACTTGCCGTCGATCTTGTAGATGTGCGCGCCTTCGCCCATGCCGGCGTCCTGCGCGAACAGCACTTTCTCGGTGCCGGGCACGATGTCCGTCAGGTCGTCCGTCAACTGCGCGATGCGCATGCGCTGGTGGTCCCACACGACCCACGCCTTGCCGTCGTCGTCGAACAGGACGGACAGGTCGTGCAGGCTGCGCTTCATCTCGCGGTGCGTCCAGGGGCCGCGCGGGTCGGTGGCGCTGAAGATCTGCGTGGCGCGGCCGTTCACGTTGCTGAAGATGTAGAACGTGCCGTTCCGGTAGCGCAGGCTCGGGGCCCAAATGCCCTGGCCGTAGATGCTCTTGCCGTCCTCCAGGCGGTAGGCCGGGCCGAAGTCCAGCTTGTCGACCGCATAGCCGAGGAATTCCCAGTTCACGAGGTCGCGCGAGCGCAGCATCGGCAGGCCGGGCATCGCATGCATCGTCGTGCCGGTGAGGTAGAACCAGTCGCCCACGCGGATCATGTCCGGGTCGGAGAACTCGTCGTAGAACAGCGGGTTCGTGAACGTACCGTTGCCGTTGTCCGGTGTCCAGGTGGCCGTTGAGAGGCCGGTGGCGGGGCGCGGTTCTTCCTGCGCGCGTGCGCCCAGGCAGGCGATGGCGGCGCAGAGGGCGAGCACCGCCGCTTTGATGCGCGGCGGGCGGGGGCGGTGTGCGGTCATGTGGGGTCCGTTGGGTTCAGGGCAACCGGCAATGTAGGGCATGCGTGGTAGCGCTGTCAAAACGCGGCCCCGTGCCGATGCCGGCAAAGACTCCGTCGGTGTGCCCGCCAAGTCATTGTTATTGCAGGGGTTTTGTAGAGGGCGAACTTAGATTGCAACTAACCGACGAATGCGATACCGAACCCGATATCGGTCGCCAGGAAAAAATCATCGCACGATGGCGGCATCACGGGTCCTTGACATCGTTTTCATGCACAGTAAGATCGCACGATTCACGCAGCAGTATTTACCGATGACGCCTGCACTTACCACGCCACTCGTTCTCTTCGTCGCTTTTCCGGGCATGGGCCTGCTCGACCTGACGGGGCCGCAGACCGTGTTCTGGTGCGCCGCCAAGCGGATGGCGGAGCGGGGCCTCGTGCCGTACGAGCGGCACACGGTCAGCGTGGACGGCGGCCTCGTGGTGACGGCGGAAGGCGTCGCGCTCGACACGCTGCCGATGGCGCAGTTCGCGGGACGCGCCATCGATACGATCCTCGTGCCCGGCGCGCCCGGGATTGCCGCCGTGCTGGCGGACGTGGGCACGACGGTCGGCTGGATCGCCGCCGCCGCGCCGCGCGCCCGCCGCGTGACGTCCGTGTGCACGGGCGCATTCCTGCTGGCGGAGGGCGGCCTGCTGGATGGGCTGCGCGTGGCGACGCACTGGAACATGGCGGACGTGCTGGAGGAGCGCTTTCCCGCGCTGGACGTGGACCGCGACGCGATCTACGTGCGCCAGGACCCCGTGTGGACGTCGGCCGGCGTCACGGCCGGCATCGACCTCGCGCTGGCCCTCGTGGAAGACGATTGCGGACGCGCGCTCGCGATGGACGTCGCGCGCGAGCTGGTGGTGTTCATGAAGCGCGCCGGCGGCCAGGCGCAGCACAGCGAACTGCTGCGCGCCCAGGTGCGCGACGATGCGGCGTTCGACGCCTTGCACGGCTGGATCCTCGACAACCTGCATGACAGCGGCCTCACGGTGGAACGCCTGGCCGCACAGGCCCACATGAGCGCCCGCAACTTCGCCCGCGTGTACAAGGACAGGACGGGCCGCTCGCCCGGCAAGGCGCTGGAGCAGTTCCGGATGGGCGCGGCCCGCCGCATGCTCGAACAGTCGGAAGCGAACCTCGCCCAGATCGCCCGCCAGTGCGGCTTCGGCGACGAAGACCGGATGTGCAGCGCGTTCCGGCGCAACCTGGGCGAGACGCCGTCGGCCTACCGCAAGCGGCTGGCCGGCGCCTGAGCCTGGAGCCAGCCGGCGATGCGGCTGGCGCCGAGCCGCGCCGCACCCTGCGGCACCAGCGTGTCTTCCTGCAGCTCCGCGCCGAAATAGCGCGCATGGACGTCCGTGCGCACCGTGCGCGTGTCGCCCTTGGCCGCGAGGTAGTCGCGCACGAGGTCGGCCAGGCGGAAGCGGTCCGGCCCCGCGATCTCGACGATGCCGTTCACGGGCGCACCGAGGACCACGTCCGCCAGCGCCGCCGCCACGTCGTCCGAGGCGATGGGCTGGATGAACGCGGGCGACAGGGCGATCGTGCCGTCCTGGCCCGCCGAGGCGGCGATCCCTCCCAGGAACTCGAAGAACTGCGTCGAGTGCACGATGGTGTACGGCAGGCCGGATGCGCGAATGAGTTCTTCCTGCGCGATCTTGGCGCGGAAGTAGCCGCTGTCCGCAAGGCGCTGCGTGCCGACGACGGACAACGCCACGTGGTGCTTCACGCCTGCCCTGCGTGCCGCGGCAAGGAGATTGCGGCCCGAGGTCGTGAAGAACTCGAGGACGGCGTCGTCCGCGAACGACGGCGAGTTCGCCACGTCCACGACGACGTCGCAGCCTGCCAGCGCCGCGTCCAGGCCTTCGCCCGTCAGCGTGTTCACGCCCGAGTTGGGCGATGCGGCCAGCGCCTCATGGCCGCGGGCGCGCAGGAGGGTCACGAGCTTGCTGCCGATGAGGCCCGTGCCGCCGATGACTACGATCTTCATGGATGTCTCCCTGTTACGCGAGGTTCGCGCGGTCCAGGCCGAAGTCCTTGTCGTACGCACCGGGCACGGTCCGGAACGCGACGTTGATGCGGTTCCACGCATTGATCGTCATGATCTCGTACGTCAGGTCCACGAGTTCCTGCTCCGTGAGCTGGGTGCGCACGCGCTCGTAGATCTCGTCCGGCACGCCCTGCCGCGACAGCGTCGTCAGCGCTTCCGTCCACGTCAGCGCGGCCCGTTCGCGCGGGGCGAACAGCGTCGATTCGCGCCACGCGGCCAGGTGGTGCAGGCGCAGCGGGCGCTCGCCGTGGGTGGTGGCCTGCTTCACGTGCATGTCGATGCAGAAGGCGCAGCCGTTGATCTGCGAGGCGCGGATGGCGACGAGGTCGCGGATGCCTTCCTCGATGCTGCCGTCGTTGATCAGGGTGCCGAGTTCGACGAGTTTCTTGAAGAGGGCGGGGGACTGCTTGAGGTAGTTGATACGCTGGGTCATCTCGTTCTCCTTGGTGGTTGTGGTACGAACGGAGTGTAGACAGCGTCCCGCGCGGCCGGTAGGCGGCTACCCGGCCGCACGGTGGTGCCAAAAACGCACCAATGAGGGCACCAGTCAGCGCGACAGGCGCACGCCGGCGACGACCAGCAGCAGCGCGGGACCAAGTCGCCACCAGCCGCCCGCGGCCACGGCGCCCGTCACGGCCAGCGCGAGCGTGGACAGCACGGGCGTCAGGTACGACAGCGACCCGATCGTCGCCGCCCGGCCCGTGCGCATGGCGCGGTCCCAGAGGACGAACGACAGGCCGAGCGGCCCGATGCCGATGGCCGCCATGCCGGCCAGCTCCGTCCCGGACGGCCGGTACGGCGTTTCGAACAGCGCATGCGCGGCCAGCGCGAGGAGGCCGGCGCCGAGGCAGAAGCCGCCCGTCGCCCACGACGAATAGGCGGGCAGGCGGGCCGGCGCCAGCGAATACACGGCCCACGTGAACGCGGCGAGCACGGCGAGCGCGTACCCTGATAAATGCGTGACGGTGAGCGCGGATGGCGCGATGACGAGCGCGCCGCCCGCAAACGCGACGGCGCACCCTGCCAGCTGGCGCGGCCGCAGGGGTGCGACGCGCGGCGCCAGCACGACGATCAACAGCGGCCACAGGTAGTTCAGCAGGTTCGCCTCGGCGATGGGTGCGAGCCGGAACGCGGCCACGAGGCTCGCGTGGTACAGGAACAGGCTGGCGACGCCGAAGCCAAGAATGGCCGCCGGGACGCGCCATTCGCGCCACCGGTGCACGGACGCGAGGCCGCCGCAGCACAGCGCGACGCCCGTCAGCAGCAGCGGCGGCGCGTCGCCCGCCAGGCGGACCAGCGTCGCGAACAGGGCCCACAACAGGATGGCGCCGAGCGCGCATGCCCAGGCGGTACGGGTCACGGCTGGCCTCCGCCCGCCAGGTCGGGATCGTCCAGGCCGAGGGCGCGGATCCGCTGGGTGATGTCGTCGACGAAGACCCGCACGCGCATCGGCATGTGGTGCCGGCTCAGGTAGCACAGGAAGTGGCCCCGGTCGTCCGGTGCGTATTCCGTCATGCAGGCGACCAGGCGTCCGGCGCGCAGGTGCTCGCGGATCTGGTAGCCGGCCATCTGCGCGATGCCGTCGCCGTCGAGGACGGCCTGCAGCACGAGGTCGGCGTCGTTGAAGCAGAGCCACCCTTGCGGCGTGTACTTGCGCACGGCGCCATCCACCTTGAATTCCCAATCGAACAGGCGGCCGGACGCGAAGCGGAAGTTCACGCAGTCGTGCCCTGCCAGTTCGTCCGGCGTGCGCGGCAGGCCGTGCCTGCGCGCGTAGGCGGGCGACGCGCACACGAGCATGCGCATCGGGATGAGCTTCTTGGCGACGATCTGGCTGTCGTCCATGCGGCCGTTGCGGAAGGCGACGTCGATGCGGTCGGACGTGAAGTCGGTGGGGCGATCGTCGAGGATCAGGTCCAGCGTGATGTCCGGGTAGCGCGCATGGAAATCCTTCAGCAGCGGCGCGACGATCTTGCGCCCGAAGCCCACGGTGGACGAGATGCGCAGGTGCCCGCGCGGGATGCCCGTGCGCAGCTCGCGCATCTCGTCGAGCGCCTGGAAGATGCGGTCGACGCCGGGCCGGCAGCCGTCGAAGAAGCGCTGGCCTTCGGCCGTGAGGGCCGTGCTGCGTGTCGTGCGCAGGAACAGCCGCGTGTCGAGCTGGGTCTCCAGTTTCAGCACGCTGCGGCTGACGGCGGAGCGCCCGATGCCAAGCCGTTCGGCCGCCCGGGCGAAGCTGCCTTCGTGGACGACGGCCATGAACGCGACCACGCCCGCGTACGTCGTGGCGAAACTGGACGCCAGCGCGTCGTTGCAGTCGGGGCTGGGAAGAACGGAAGTGAGGCTGCGGGGCACGGCTGTCCTGTCGGTACGTAAGTACGCCGATGGTAGGCCTGCTCCCCTTCATCGGCAATGACAAGAATCCCCGATTTCCTGCCAACACCACGCGCGCAGATTGGTGTTTTTACGGCACTGGTTTGCGTCCCCGCCGGCGCCTGTTGCCGGCCCGCTTCGTCGTGTTCCTGCTGAAGGACAAGGACAAGCCGGCGCTCATTCCTGCGGGCCGGCACTGACTGGCGACGGCTCGCGTGAGGGGGACCCCGGTGCCGGGCGGTCGCCGGGATTGTCGTCGAGAAGGAGGAAGCGCAGGGGCATGGTCGATTCGGGGAAGGGACTTGTCGTGGTGCAAGCATTCCGGTTGCAGCTGTAATGCCGGGCCCCGTCAGGCGACCGGCGGCGCATCCGCCGGGGCTGCGGCCGGCAGGGGCTGCGGACGCGGCCGTTGCAGGCACAGCCGGAACACGGTGCCGGCCGGCGCCGGTTCGACGCCGACTGTGCCGCCCAGCCGTTCGACGCCCTTTTTCACGATCGCGAGGCCGATCCCCGTGCCCTGGTACTGGTCTTCGCCGTGCAGGCGCTCGAACACGTCGAATACGCGCTCGCGCTTGTCTTCCGGGATGCCGATGCCGTTGTCGGCGATGCGCACCATGGCCGCGTCGGCGGTGACGTGGGCATCGATGCGCACGTGCGGCGCCACGCCTGGCGCCACGAACTTGAGCGCATTGCCGATCAGGTTCACGAACACCTGTACGAGCACCGCTTCGTTGCCGAGCACCGCGGGCAGCGGCGACGCGGCGTCGATGCGGGCGCCGCCCGCCGCGATCTGCGTCTCCATGCCGCCCAGCGCGAGCTGCACGACGTGGTCCAGTTCGACGGGCTGCAGGCGCAGCTCCGCCCGCGACAGCTGGCTGTAGGCGAGCAGGTCGGTCACGAGCCGGTCCATGTGCTGGCTGACGGCGAGGATGCGGCGCAGGAACCGTTCGCCGGTGGCGCCCAGCGTGGCCGCCTCGTCTTCCAGCAGCGCGGCCGCATAGCCCTGCACGTTGCGCAGCGGCGCGCGCAGGTCGTGCGCGATGGTGTGGGCGAAGGCGCGCAGCTCGATGTTGGCCTCGGCCAGCTGCTCCGTGCGTGCCTGGATGCGCTGTTCGAGCAACAGGTTGGCGTCGCCGAGTTCGCGCTGGATGCGCTTCAGCTCCGTCACGTCCAGCATGCTCATCACGGCGCCGCGTACCTCGCCATCGACGAGGAGCGGCTGGCAGTTGAGCAGCCAGGCACGCATCCGCTCCGGCTGGGCGGGGCTGCTGCCGGCGATCGGGATGCCGGTGACCGGCTGCTTCTCGCGCAGCGCGGCCCGCAACGCCGCGGCCAGGGCGTCGTCGTCGGCGGTCGAGCGCGCGATGCGGAACACGGTCGTCAGCAACTGGTCGCGCGCCTGCGCCTCTTCGCAGCCCAGCAATTGTTCCGCCACCCTGTTCATGAACCGCACCCGGCCGAACTCGTCGACGGCGATCACGGCTTCGCCGATGCTGCGCAGGGTCGCGTCGAGATTCGCCCGCTGGGCCGCGAGGAAGTCGGCATCGCGGCGCGCCATCGCCCGGACGAAGAACAGCAGGGCAATCGACAGCACCGACACGGCGCCGGCGGCCGCGATCGTGCGCGCGCGGTCGGCGGCCGCGGCCGCGTCGCGCAGCACGAGCAGGCGCTCTTCCTCGGCCTGCAGCGCGGCAATGCGGAAGGCGATCGTCTGGCGCAAGGCACGCTCGTCTTCCCTGCTGGGATAGGCCATGGCGCGCTCCATGCCGGTACGCATGTTGCGCACGTACTCATCCAGCAGGCGCCGCAGCTCCGCCAGCGTGCGCTGCTGGCTGGGATTGTCGCTGGTCAGTTGCGTCAGGCTGTCGAGTGCGTGGGGAAGGGCGGTCAGGCGCTCCTGGAAATCCGCATCGTCGCGGCGGCTGTATTCGAGCCGCAGCGATTTTTGCAGCGCATCGGCTTCGTTGATCAGGCTTTGCGTGCCCTGCACGTGCTGCAGCACCTCGCGCGTGTGGTTGACCCAGCGCCAGGACGCGGCCGTGCGCTGGATGCCGACGGCGAGCGTGGAAATGCCCGCGAGCAGCACGGCGATGCTGATGGCCGCTGCGATATTGACGTACCGATGTGTCTGTTGGATGTGCATTGTGTCGGCGCCGAACTTCCGTTTTTAACTATTCTACCCATGTGGGTTCGATTGCGGGCTCGGCGACGCGTGACAAAGCGCGCATTTACCGGCCGGTGCGGCTGCTAAGCTGGCGGCATGAACCGTTTTGCCTCCATGTCGATCGTCCTGGCGCTGCTGTCCGCCCACCTGCCCGCACTGGCCTGCTGGGCGCCGCCGCAACGGCAAATGATGGGCGTCGGGGAGCTGGTCGCGCTGGCGACGGACGTCGCCGTCGCCCAGGTCGTGAGCGCCGTGCCCGGCGACATGTCGTCGGTGGACTACACGTTCGTCGTGCGCGAACGCCTGGCCGGACCCGCCCGGCCGATGTTTACGTTGGCGGGCGGTCCGCACCGCGACGGCGACGTCGAGCGCGACTTCGACGATCACGTCGATCCGGCGTTCTGGCGCCACGGCGGCGGCCGCACGATCAACGACAGCGACTGCGTCATCCGCCCGAGCTTCGAGGTGGGCGCGACCTACCTGGTGTTCGCGGCGCCGCCGTTCACGTGGCGCAGTTTCGAGCGCATCGACGCCGCGGACGACCGGTGGCTGGCCTGGGTGCGGACGGCGTTGCGCGAGGGCAGGAAGGGCAACTGACCGGCGGCCCTGTGATTCGGGCCCGCCGTCCCCATCTGCCGGGCATGCGAACCCTGCTGCGCAGCCTCCTCATCGCCATCGTCCTGCTCGCCGCCGAGGGCATCCTGCGCCCGTGGCTGGACGACGTCGCCTACGCGATCCGGCTTGGATCCCTGCCCGCGCCGGCAGTGTTGCCGGTGCCCGTGGCGGGCGTGAAGCCCGTGCAGCTGGCCGATACGTGGGGCGGTGCGCGCAGCGGCGGGCGCAGGCACGAAGGCATCGACATCTTCGCGAAGCGGGGCACGCCCGTGCTGTCGAGCACGGAAGGCATCGTGCTGCGGGTCGGCACCAACCGCCTGGGCGGGCAGGTCGTGTGGGTGCTGGGGCCCGGCGGCCAGCGCCACTACTATGCCCACCTGGACCGCTACGGCGACGTGCGCGCGGGCATGCGCGTGCGGACGGGCAGCATCCTCGGCTACGTCGGCAACACGGGCAATGCGGCCACCACGCCGCCGCACCTGCATTACGGCATCTACACGGCGGGCGGGGCCATCAACCCGTATCCGCTGCTGAAAGCTGATGCTCGGCATAGTCCTACACGCGCACGGCTGTTCGATTACACGGGACGCGCACGCACTACAATCACGTAAACAGTAGGTAAACCCGAGTTTCAAGCCATGGATACTGCAGTCGTCAACAGCATGCCCGTCCAGAACGTCGGCGAACAGCTGCGTCGCGACACCGTGCTGTGGCGCTATCTCGACGCGGCCAAGCTGTTCGACTTCTTCGAGAATTCGACGCTGTTCTTTTGCCGCGCCGACCATTTCAGCGACAAGTTCGAGGGTGCGTTCACGCCGTCGCTGCGCGCGCAGATCAGCGAGGCGCACGCGCGCGGCGAGATCGACTACGACTACGAGCAGTTCAAGCGGCGCATGCGCGAATCCGTCTTCATCAACTGCTGGCACCGCAACCAGGACGACAGCGCGGCCATGTGGGCGTTGTACGGCAAGTCGGAATGCGCCGTGGCGCTGACGACGACGGCCGGGCAGCTCGCGGACACCGTGGAACACATCGCCGAGCACAAGATCTCGATCGCGCGCGTGGAATACGTGAAGCACTGGAGCGACCCGAAGCTGGACGTCTCGCCCGACTACACGCGCATCTTTGCCTACAAGACCAAGGCCTACGAATACGAAAAGGAGGTGCGGGTGATCATCGACCGCACCCGCGCGTCGTCCGGGCCCGACCTGCGCCAGCCCGGCATCGTCGTGCCCGTCGATGCCGGCCGGCTGCTGCGCAGCATCGTGATCGCGCCGGATGCGCCGCCGTGGTTCGAAAACCTCGTGCGCCAGTCGGCGCAGCGCTACGGCATCCGCGTGCCCGTGCGGCGCTCGAAGCTGGCCACGGACCCGATCTGAAAATTCGGGGTCAGAAAATTCGGGGTCAGAGCACATTTTCTAAAAAATTCGGGGTCAGAGCACTTTTTGGTGCAAGTCTTTCAGGCAAATCTGTCGGTTGGAAGGGCCTGGTTTCGCTCGTTCAGGCACCGGTACGGCGCTTCAGATGGGGAAGCCATGGCTTTGCGGATATTGATCAGAAATGTGCTCTGACCCCGAATCCGGGAAAGAATGGGGTCTGACCCCGAATCTGGGAAATTGCGGGCGAAAAAAAAGCCGGGCACGCGGCCCGGCTTGAAATGACGGCCTGGATCTCAGGCCGCGCGGTGAGAGGCGTTTGCGTCGTTGGCGGCCGGCGCGAGCTTGGCGCTGTCGCCGCCGGCGCCCATGCCGTCGTCATGGTGGAACGGCGCGAACCACGTCGCGAGGAACGACGGGATCGTGGCGATCATGACGGCGACGAAATAGCTGACGTAGCCCAGGTATTCCTGCAACAGGCCGCTGATCATGCCCGTCACCAACATGCACAGGCCCATCAGCGCCGTGCCGAACGCGTAGTGCGTGGTCGTGTACTTGCCCGGCGCGAGCTGCTGCATCAGGTAGATCATGTAGCCGACCGAGCCGAAGCCGTAGAAGAATTTTTCGACGACCACGCCGGCGGTGATCGTCCACGGGCTGCTCGGCAGCGCCATCGCCATGGCGAGGAACGTCACGTTCGGGATGTTGACGGCGCAGCACAGCGTGAACAGCGTGCGTTTCAGGCCGCGTTTCGCGACGAACATGCCGCCGAGCAGGGAGCCGACGAGCACCGCCATCAAGCCGTACGTGCCGTAGATGATGCCCAGCTGCTCGTTCGACATGCCGAGGCCGCCCTTCGCGGCCGAATCGACCATGAAGAACGGGCCGATCTTCTCCAGCATCCCGATACTGACGCGGAACAGGAACGCGAAGGCGACCATCTTCCACACGTCGCGCTTCTGGAAGAACGTGACGAACGAATCCAGCAGGATGACGGCGGCGCCGCGCACGCTCGTCGGCGTGTTTTCCGCGCGCGCGCCGTCCGGCATCACGCGCGCATGCCACGCGGCCATGACGATGACGATGGCGGCGACGATGAAGAAGATCACGCGCCATGCGTCCATCCACTCCGGCCCGAACACTGTCGGGTCATGGTGGAACACGTCCGTGTGCAGGCGCCCGCTCAGGTAGACGAGGAAGCCGGAGGCGACGATCGGCCCGACGTTCCACGACAGGCTCTGCACGCCGCAGTACAGCGCCTGCGTGCGCGTGTCGAGCGACGTGACGTACACGCCGTCGCTGGCGATGTCCTGCGTCGCGCCGATGAACGACATGAGGACGAACGGGGACAGCATCAACACCATCCAGTTCGGCATGCTCATCGCCAGGCCGGCACCGGCGAACCCCAGCGCGATCAGCACCTGCATCAGCAGCACGAAGAATTTCTTCGTCCGGTACATCTCGACGAACGGCGCGAACAGCGGCTTCACCGTGTAGGCGAGGCCCAGGATGCTCGAATAGGCGGCGGCACGCGTGTTGTCCATGCCGATGTTCTTGAACATGATGGCGGTAACGCTCGTCAGCATCACGTAGCCCATCGCCATCGTGAAGTACCCGGTGGGTACCCACAGCAGGGGGTGGCGGCTGCGGTCAGGCGTGTGCATGGCCGGCTGCCGTCACGGAATCGATCGGGGCGCGCTGCGCGGCGGCGCGCGCGTCGACCAGCTGCTGGTCCAGCATCGCGGCGGCACCGGCCAGGGCGGGGTAGGGCGCGTGAATCACGTACACCGGGATCTGCTTGCAGAAGTCGGTGAAGCGGCCCTTGTTCTCGAAGCGGGCGCGGAACGACGACTTCGCGAAGAACTCGCCCAGGCGCGGCACGACGCCGCCGCCGATGTAGATGCCGCCGCGCGCGCACAGGGTCACGGCCACGTTCGCGGCCATCGTGCCCAGGGCGCCGCAGAAGACGTCCAGCACTTCCGCGCACAGTTTATCGCCCGTCAGGCCGCGCTCGACGACCTGCGCCGGTTCGAGCGCTTCGCCGGCAACGCCGTCGATGGCGCACAGCGCTTCGTGGATCGTGGCGAGACCCGGACCCGAGATCAGGCGCTCGGCCGACACGTGGTCCCATTTCGTCCAGCAGTATGCGAGGATCGCCTGTTCGCGCGCATTCGACGGCGAGAACGCGACGTGGCCGCCTTCGCTCGGCAGCACCTTCCAGCGGCCGGCGTCGGGAATCACGCCGCCGACGCCGAGACCCGTGCCCGCGCCCACGAGGCCGATCACGGCGTCCGGGCTCACGCGGGTGCCGCCGACCTGTTCGAGGTCCGCGTCCGCGAGGCTGGGCACCGACATCGACAGCGCGGCGAAGTCGTTCACGACGAGCAGCGTGTCGAGGCCGAGGTCGCGGCGCGCGGCGTCGATCGAGAACTGCCAGTGGTGATTGGTCATCTTGATGAAATCGCCCTCGACCGGATTCGCGATCGCGATCACGGCGTGGCGCAGTTCACGGGCGGCGCCGGGATGGCCGGCCAGGTAGGCGCGCACGGCGTCCGCGAACGTGGCGTGGGCGGCGCAGGACAGCGTCGCGATTTCCTCGATGCGGCCGGGGCCGCGCTGCAACGCGAAGCGGGCGTTCGTCCCGCCGATGTCGGCAAGCAGGCGGGCGCCGCCGAAAAGCACATCATCCATGGTGTCCCTCATGTCTTCCTCGGTCTCCTGTTTTTCTCACCTGAACCCCTGAGGGGTCAGGCTGCGCGCAATGCGGCGCGCTGTCCGGCGATGAAGTCGCGGTACCACAGGGCGCTCGCTTTCGGGATGCGCTGCTGGGTCGCGTAGTCGACATACACGATGCCGAACCGCTTCTCATAACCGGAATTCCATTCAAAATTGTCCATCAGGCTCCACAGGAAGTAGCCGCGCACGTCCACGCCCGCGTCCATCGCGGCCTTCAGGGCCTCGAGGTGGGTGCGGACGTATTCCACGCGCTGGGTGTCGTTGACCTGGCCGTCGGCACCGACGCTGTCGACCGCGGCCATGCCGTTTTCCGTAATGTACACCGGCGGCAGGTCCGGGTATTCCTGTTTCAGCTGCACGAGCAGGTCCGTGAGGCCCTGCGGGTAGATTTCCCAGCCCATGTCGGTGAAGCCCAGGCCACCTTCCGGCTTGCGCGGCGGGACTTCCGCGCTCATGACTTCGCGGCGGTAGTAGTTCACGCCCAGGAAGTCGATCGGCTGGGCGATGATGTCGAAGTCGCCCGCGTGCACGTCCGGCGCGTTGGCGCCGTGCGCTTCCAGCGACAGGGCCGGATAGCGGCGCTTGAAGATCGGGTCCATGAACCATTCGATCGAATTGGCCCATTCCAGTGCGGCCAGGCGGCGGTCGGCTTCCGTGTCCGTCGCCGGTTCCGCGGTCCACTGGTTCAGCACGATGCCGAGCTGGCAGGTGGGATTCACTGCGCGCATCGCCTGCATGGCAAGGCCGTGCGACAGCAGCAGGTGGTGCGACACCTGGATCGCCTGTTTTTTATCCGCGACGCCCGGCGCGAACTGGCCGTTGCCGTAGCCGAGGTTCGCCGTGCACCACGGTTCGTTGTGCGTGGCGATGCTGGCCACGCGGTTGCCGAAGCGGCGCGCCACTTCGGCCGCGTAGTCGGCGAAGCGGTGCGCGGTGTCGCGCGACATCCAGCCGCCGTCGTCCTGCAGGCCCTGCGGCAGGTCCCAGTGGTACAGCGTGATGTGCGCGACGATGCCTTTTTCGTCCAGCGCGTCCAGCAGGCGCGTGTAGAAATCGAAGCCCGGTTCATTCCATGCGCCCTTGCCGGTCGGCTGCACGCGCGCCCACGCCATCGAGAAGCGGTAGGCGTTCACGCCCAGCGACGCCATCATCGCCACGTCGTCGCGGTAGCGGTTGTAGTGGTCGCAGGCGACGTCGCCGTTGCTGCCGTCGATGATGTTGGCCGGATCGTGCGAGAAGGTATCCCAGATCGAAGGGCCCTTGCCGTCGGCGTCAAAGGCGCCTTCGATCTGGAAGGCGCTGGTGGCGACGCCCCACGTGAAATTGGAAGGAAAACGGATGGAGTCGGTCATGGTGCGCGTTGTAGTCGTTATGGTGGGAACTTGGAAATCTTTTGAAATCGATTTCATCGTACATGCGCCATCGGCGGGGTGTCAACACCATTTTTTCCTTTCAAGCATCAACGCCACATGTCAAATGGGCATGTCTGGTGTATATTCACGAGCTTCGCGGCAGGTGCCGTGTAAAGATGCAGGCCGAAACGCATGAAAAAGGATTCCAGCAGTTCGCCGATGGTCACCGTCCACGAGGTCGCCCGTGTGGCGGGCGTGTCCGCGGCGACGGTCTCGCGCTTCCTGAACGGTACCGCCAAGGTGTCGGAGGAAAAGCGCCAGGCCATCGAAAGCGTCATCGAAAAGCTCAATTACAAGCCCAATGTGCTGGCCCAGAACCTCAAGACGGGCAGCTCGCGCACCATCGGCGTCCTCACGCAGTCGCTCGTGTCGGGCTATTTTGCCGACGCGATGGCCGGCATCGACGAGGCCCTGCAGGGCACGGGCTATGCGCCGCTGATCGTGTCGGGCCACTGGCATGCGGACGAGGAGGCGGAGCGCATCGAGCTCCTGATCGCGCGCCGCGTGGACGGCCTCGTCATCCTGAGCGGTAAATTGAAGGATGCGCAGATCCTGAAACTGTCGCAGCGCGTGCCCATCGTCGCCTTCGGCCGCGACCTGAGCGCGCCGCGCGCGTACGGCTTCTGCCTCGACAATTACTGGGGCGCGTGCGAAGCGGTGGGCTACCTGATCGAGCAGGGCCACCGCAACATCGCGTTCATCACGGGCCCGTCCGACCACCAGGATGCGCTGGCCCGCCTGGCCGGCTACCGCGACACGCTGGCCAAGCACGGCATCAAGGAACAGCAGCAACTGATCGTCGGCGGCGACTTCCAGGAATCGAGCGGCCTGCTGGCCGTCGAGCGCCTGCTGGAATCGGGCCAGCGCTTCTCCGCCATCTTCTGCGCGAACGACCTGACGGCGTACGGCGCCCGGCTGGCGCTGTACCGGCGCGGCATCCGCGTGCCGGAAGACATCTCCGTCATCGGCTTCGACGACCTGCACAGCTCCATGTACACGACGCCGCCCTTGACCACGGTGCGCCAGCCGCTGTTCGACGTCGGCAAGTGCCTGGGCCGCGCGATCGTCAAGATGATCGGGCACGAGATGCTCGACATCGAGGTGCCGCAGCTGAACCTCGTCGTGCGCGAGTCCGTCAAGCGCGTCGACTGACCCCGGTTTTTGGCAACGTTACGGTTGCAGTAGCAGCATCCGCGACCGGCGGTAGCGTCGCTGCGTACCAGGCGCCGTGCCGCTGGCACCGCGCCGCGCGGCGGACGATGATGGGATTCCGACATCATGCGAGGATCCCATGCTTCCCACCATCTTCATCGTTTTCGGCGCCTGCTTCGTGCTCGAGCGGGTCGTCCCCGGCTGGCGCCTGCCGCGCGTGCGTACCTGGCCGCTGCGCGTGCTCGCCATCAATGCCGTGCAACTGGGCGTCGTCGTGCTGGCCGGTTTCACGTGGGAGCGCTGGCTCTCCTCCGGCTCGCTGTTCCACCTGTCGCGCCACCTGGGCCCGGCGGCCGGCGGCCTCGTGGCCTACTTCATCGCCACGTTCGTGTTTTATTGGTGGCACCGGGCGCGCCACGAGTCCGACCTGCTGTGGCGCCTGTTCCACCAGATCCACCACAGCCCCCAGCGCATCGAGGTGATCACCTCGTTCTACAAGCATCCGGTCGAGATGGTCGTCAATTCGATCATCGGCAGCCTGCTCGTGTACGCGGTGCTGGGCCTGTCGCCGGCCGCGGGCGCCGTCTACACGCTGTGCACGGCGCTCGGCGAATTCTTTTATCACACGAGCGTGCGCACGCCGCGCTGGGTCGGCTGGTTCTTCCAGCGTCCGGAAATGCACCGGGTCCACCACCAGCACGGCCGCCACCGTAATAACTACGGCGACATCGTCTGGTGGGACTGGCTGTTCGGCACCTACGAGAATCCAGCCCGTTTCGACGCCACGTGCGGCTTCGACGCGGACAAGGAAGAACGCCTCGGTGCGATGCTCGCCTGGCGCGACGTGCACCGCACCGACGGCCCGTGATGCCGGTCAGGCCGCGAAACCGCCGTCCACGGCCAGGTCCGACCCCGTGACGAAGCTCGCTTCCGGGCTGGCCAGCCACGCGACCATCGATGCGACTTCTTCCGGCCGGCCGTGGCGCGGCAGGGCCATGAAGCCATGCAGCGATTTGCCGAAATCGGTGTCGGCCGGATTCATGTCCGTGTCGACGGGGCCCGGCAGCACGTTGTTCACCGTGATGCCGCGCGGCCCCAGGTCGCGCGCCAGACCTTTTACGAGGCCCGTCAGGGCCGACTTGCTCATCGCGTAGACCGAGGCGCCCGCGAACGGCACGCGCAGCGCGTTCGTGCTGCCGATGTTGATCACGCGGCCGCCGTCCGGCAGGTGGCGGGCGGCGGCCTGCGTGGCGGCGAAGACGGCGCGCACGTTCACGGCCACCGTCTTGTCGAAGTCGGCGAGGGTGAATTCCGTCACGTGGCCGCCGAGGAAGACGCCGGCGTTGTTGACGACGATGTCCAGGCGGCCGAACCTGGCGGCCGCGGTGTCGATGGCGGCGGCCAGCGCCTGCGCATCGGCCACGTCGGCGCGCAGGGCGAGGGCGCGGCCGCCGGCCGCTTCGATGCGTCCGGCCAGCGCCTGCGCGGCGGCGTCGGACGACTGGTATGTGAAGGCGACGGCGGCGCCGTCGCGGGCGAGACGTTCCACGATGGCCGCGCCGATGCCGCGCGATCCGCCGGTGACGAAAGCGACTTTTTGTTGAAGGTTCGTGTTTGCCATGATGCTCTCCGTTCGGTTGGGGTGGTTGATGTCTGCAGTATCATTCCAACTCACGGTTCAAACTAGCCGGGCAATAAGCACAAGACTTTCAACCATCAGTTAAAGGTGGGTCATGGAACATCTGGATTCCTTCATCTACAGCGCCGAGGACGGCGGCTTCTCCGCCGCCGCGCGCCGCCTGGGCCTGACGCCGGCAGGTGTCAGCAAGAACGTGGCAAGGCTCGAGGCGAACCTGGGCGTGCGCCTGTTCCGGCGCAGCACGCGCAAGCTGAGTCTCACGGAAGAGGGCGAGCAACTGCTGCGCGAAGTGGCCGAGCCGTGGCACCGCATCCAGGACGCGATGGCCATCGTGCGTCGGGGCGCCAACCACGCCGCCGGGCCGCTGAAGGTGGCCATGGCGCCGGCCGTCGGACGCATGCATTTCGTGCCGATGCTGGCGGAATTCCGCCGCCGCTTTCCCGAGGTCCTGCCCGACGTGCACTTCGACAACCGCCAGGTCGACCTGATCGCGGAAGGGTTCGACGTCGCGATCGGCGGCGGCGTCGAGCTGCCGCAGGGCGTCGTCGCGCGCGAACTGGCGCGGGTGCGCATCGTGCTCGCCGCGTCGCCCGACTACCTGGCCCGGCGCGGCACGCCCACGCACCCGGACGACCTGGCCGCGCACGACGGCATCGCGCGCCGCTCGATCCGCACGGGCCGGCTGCAGACGCTCACCCTGCGCGATGACGCGGGCCGCGTGGCGCCGTACGATCCCCGTGCCGTGGCCGTGCTGGACGATCCGGAAGCGATGGCGCATGCGGCCGCCGCCGGTCTCGGCATCGCGCTGCTGCCCGCGCCGCACGCGGGGCCGCTGCTGGCGGACGGGCGCCTCGTGCGGATTCTCCCGGACTGGTATGCGGAGACGGGCCCGCTGTTTCTCTATTACTCGAACCGGCGGCTGCTGCCCGCCAAGACGCGCGTGTTCGTCGATTTCGTCGTCGAGCGCTTCCGCGAGCAGGGGCTCGCGGCGCACTTCGCAGGCTGAACCCGCCTGTCACGGAACTGACATCTGGCCTTAATACAATGTACGATTGCCAATTATCAGCAACCCGACAGAAAGACCGACCGCATGAGACCGTCCTGGCTGAAGACTTCGCTCACCCTGATCACCTGTTCCGCGCTGTGGCTGCCCGCGTTTGCCCCCGCGGCGGGCGCCGACAAGCCGGCCGCATCCGGCCAGTCTGCCGCGCAAGTGAAGGCGCCGAAGCTGGTGGTCGTGATGGTCATCGACGGCCTGCCGGCCGAGCAGGTGCAGCGCTACCGCGACCAGTTCGGCCCCGGCGGCCTGCGCCGCCTGCTGGAGCAGGGCGCGTCGTTCACGGATGCGCACCAGGCGCACGGGATCACCGTGACGGCCATTGGCCACTCGGCCGTGCTGACGGGCGCGTATCCGTACCGGCACGGCATCATCGGCAACAACTGGATCGACGCGGACGGCAAGCAGGTTTATTGCACCGAGGACACCCGTTATCACTACATCGACGAAGAAACGGACACGCACGACGGCACGTCGCCCGCGAACCTGCGCGTGGACACGCTGGGCGACCAGCTGCGCTACGCCACCGGCAACCGGAGCAAGGTCGTGACCGTGTCCGGCAAGGACCGCGGCGCGATCCTGCTCGCGGGCAAGACGGGCACCGCGTACATGTTCATGGACAAGACCGGTGACTTTGCCAGCAGCACCTATTACATGGACAAGCACCCGGCGTGGGTCGAGCGCTTCCGCGCCGCGAAGCCGCAGGACCGCTACTATGCGAAGTCGTGGAAGCCGCTGCTGGACGACAAGGCCTACGCGGACGACGCCCCGTACCCGGCAGCGACGACGGCCAACCCGAACCACTTCCCGTTCACGTTCCACAGCGAGAGCGGCAAGCCGGCCGCCGACTACTATGGCCGGTTGAAGGTGAGCCCGGCCGTGGATGAACTGACCCTCGAGTTCGCCGAAGCGGCCGTCGACGGCGAGCAGCTGGGCCGCAATCCGACGGGTGCGACGGACCTGCTCGGCGTCAGCCTGTCCGGCCACGATTACGTGAACCACGCGTACGGCCCGGAAAGCCGCATGTCGCACGACCACCTGCAGCAGATCGACCGCAAGATCGGGGAATTCTTCGCCTTCCTCGACAAGCGCGTCGGCCTGGACAACGTGCTCGTCGTGCTGACGGCCGACCATGGCTTCGCCAACACGGCCGAGTTCGCGCGCGCGCAGCATGCGGACGCGCTGCGCGTGAATCCGAAGACCCTGCTCGAGAACCTGAACGCCGCGCTGGCCGAACGCTTCGGCGGTGTAAAGCTGGTCAAGACGTCGCTGCTGCCCGACGTCCACCTGGACGACGAGGCCATCGCGCGCCGCGGCCTCGCCCGTGCCGACGTGGAAAACGCCGCCGTGGACTACCTGCGGGCGCAGCCGGGCATCTCGGAGGTGTTCACGCGCACGCAGCTGGAGCAGGGCGTCGCCGCCAGATCGAGAGTGGGCACGCTGATGCAGCGGGCGTGGAACAGCCAGCTGTCCGGCGACCTGCTGGTCGTCACCACGCCGTACACGATCTTCGGCAGCGGCTCGTCGGGCGCGAGCCACGGTACGCCGTGGCAATACGATACGTCGGTCCCATTATTGATCATGGGCAGGCGCTGGATCCGGCCGGGCGAACAGGCCGGCTATGCGGAAGTGGTCGACATCGCCCCGACCCTGGCGCAGATCCTGCACGTGCGCCGGCCGGCGGGCGCGGAAGGGCGCGTGCTGAAGGAGGCGCTGCGTTGATGGCGTTCCCTGACGACGTAACGGGAGACGCGGGAGCGCCGGGGGCCGCTATACTGCCGTCAACGCCACTCAATGCGAGCCCATCCATGTACGCAGCAGTCGACCTCGGCTCCAACTCCTTCCGCCTGCACATCGGCGAGCCGATCGCGGGCCAGATCCACATCGTGCGCACGGCGCGCGACCCGATCCGCCTCGCGGCCGGCCTCGGCCCGGACAACGCGCTCTCGGAGGCTGCCGTCGAGACGGCGCTGCGCACGCTGCGCGACTTCAGCGGCATCCTGCGCCAGTTCCGCCTGGACGCGGTGCGCGTCGTCGCCACCAACACGATGCGCGTGGCCAGCAATGCGGAGGCCGTGCTGCCGCGCATGGAAGAGGCGATCGGCCATCCGATCGAGATCATCTCCGGCGAGGAAGAAGGACGCCTGATCTACATGGGCGTCGCCCGTGCGCTGGGCCGGCGCACCGAGCGGCGGCTCGTGATCGACATCGGCGGCGGCTCGACGGAAGTCATCGCGGCGCACGGCGACGACATCGATATCGTCGAATCGTTCAGCATCGGCACGCATCCGCAGAGCGCAGCGTATTTCCGGGGCGGCCACATCAGCGCGGACGCGTTCGAGACGGCCGTCAACGCCGCGCGCGCCCAGTTCGAGGATCTGGCGGACCAGTATCGCCAGCATGGCTGGGACGCAGTCTACGGCTCGTCCGGCACGATGCGCGCGATTAACGAGGTCATTTCGCGCAACCGGATCGGCGACGGCACGATGTCGCTCGCGAGCCTGCTCGCGCTGCGCGACAAGCTCATCGAACTCGGCCACGTCGACGCGTTCGACCTGCCGGGCGTGAAACGCGAGCGCGTGATCGTGATGACGGGCGGCCTGTCGATCCTGATCGGCGTGATGCAGGAGCTGGGGGTGCCCGCCATGACAGCGATTAACGCCGGCCTGCGCCTCGGTGTGCTGTCCGACCTGGAACTGCGGGCCAACCGCCACGACCGCCGCGACCTGGCGATCCAGGATTGCATGCGCCGCTTCGGCGTCGACACGCAACGCGCCGCGCGCACGGCGGCCATCGCGAAGACGCTGTTCGACAAGCTGGCGCCGCAGGACGAAGCCGTCGTCCACCACCTGCTGCGCGGCGCCATGCTGCACGAGGTGGGGCAGGCCGTCTCGCACACGGGCGCGCACAAGCACGCGGCCTACATCGTCGAACACGCCGACCTGCCGGGCTTTACGGCGCGCGAGCAGCGGCTGATGAGCCTCATCGTGCTGGGCCAGAAGGGCAACCTGCGCAAGGTGAGGGAAGTGCTGGGCGTGCCCGACCTGGCCAAGGCCGTGCTCGCGTTGCGCCTCGCGGCCGTGTTCATGCATGCGCGCGTGGACGGCGACGTCGATGCCGTGCGCCTGCGCATGAAAGGCCGCATCGACATCGAGACGCCGCGGGGCTGGCTGCGCCAGCATCCGACCGTGGCCGCCTGGTTCGAGAAAGAGGCGGCCGCGTGGGGCGACGTGGGCGTGCCGTTCAGCGTCACTACCTGAGCCGAATCAGCCGTACAGGTTGTGCCCACGACGCACGCCATCCGGGTCGCGCCGCACGTTCGGCGCGACGCCGGCCGCGTACCGGCAGCGGTTCGTGGCCGCCTGACCACGCTTGTAATCCGCGCCGCGGGATCGATACTGGAAGTCCGATCATCGACTTTCAGGGAGCGGATCATGAACGAGCAAGCCAACATCAGCCTGATCAAACAGGCCTACGACGCATACGGCCGGGGCGACATTCAAACGCTGCTTGGCCTGGCTGCGCAGGACATCGATTGGGAACTGCCCGAAGTGGAAGGCATTCCGTTCAGCGGCAAGCGCCATGGCGTGAGCGCGGTCGCCGACTTCTTCCGCATCCTGGCCGAGTGCCAGGAACCGCGCGAATTCAAGCCGGACCGCTTCATCGCGCAGGATGACCAGGTGGTCGTGCAGGGCCACGGCACGTTCGCCGTCAAGGCCACCGGCGCCGAGTTCAGCGGCGACTGGTGCCACATCTTCCGCGTCGCGGGTGGCAAGATCGCCAGCTTCAAGGAATACGACGATACCCACCAGGCTGCGCAGGCCTACCAGCCGCGCGGCGCGGGCGCGGGCGCGGCTGCGCCGCAGCCTTCCGTGCATTGACGCTCTGCTATCATGGGGGACATGAAGACCGTCCCCCTCGCAGGCCGCCACGTGCGGCTCGAACCCTTCACCGACGCGCTGCGCGAACCGGTCCGCGCCGCGCTCGATTGCGATCCCGACGCATGGCAGCTGTTCGCGATCAACGGGCAGGGCGCGGGCTTCGACGGCTTCTGGCAGGCCCTCAACGACCAGGTCGCGCAAGGCGACTGGATCGCCTACGCGGTCCGCAACGTGGCGACCGGCATCGTGGTCGGCACCACCAGCTTCCTGAACATCAAGCCCACGCGACAGACCGTGGAGATCGGTGGCACCTTCATCCACCCGGACGTGCGGTCCACGCTCGTCAACGCGGAAGCGAAATACCTGATGCTGGCGCATGCATTCGCCAGCGGCATGCGCCGCGTGGAGCTGCTGACGGATGCGCGCAACGTGCGCAGCCAGGCCGCCATCGCGAAACTGGGCGCCGTGCGCGAAGGCGTGCTGCGGCGCGAGCGCGTCACATGGACCGGGCACGTGCGCGACAGCGTGCTGTTCGCCGTGACCGACCTCGACTGGCCGGAGGTACGGGCGTGCCTGGAAATGCGGCTGGGATGAGCGGCACCGCTTTGTCGTTAAACGTTGTATAGTGGCAACATTTAGCAACGAATAATTAACATTAGAAATTGCCGTACGGATATCATCTAATCCGTACTCACGACTCCGCCTTGCCAAGCCACCCACCTTCCGGTTTTTATCCACACTCATGAAACACTTCAGTATCAAGCACGTGATCACGTGCACTGTCGCCGTCCTGTGCGGCGTGACCCTGGCTGTCGGCGCGCTCGGCTATTACGCGACCCAGCGCGCCATCGGACTTCTGGAAGGCGTGTCGTTGCGCGACGCCCACCAGCAAGACCTGATCGGCAATCTCATGCTGCGCATGGAAACCAACCGCAGCCAGTTGCTGCAGGCGCTGCAGCACAATCCGGCGACGGACTACGCCAAGATGCACGACCACCCGCTCGACGTGCACTACAAGAACATCGCCGACAATTCGCGTGCGCTGGAAAAGGTGCGCGCCGAGTTCGACGCGCTGCTGGACACGCAGGAAAAGAAGGAACTCGTGCGCAAATGGTATGAGCTGAGCAGCGGCCTGGGCGTCGAGTACGTGAACGCCGCGTCCAAGGCCATCGCGGCCGGGGACTGGGACGAGGCCGAGCGCATCCTGATCAAGCAGGTCAACCCGACGTATAAAAAGGCGCAGCCGGCCTACGACGAACTGCAGGCATTCCTCGGCAAGCGCAGCCGCGCGAACGCGGAACTGGCGCATGCCGACAGCGAGCGGCTCGTGCTGTGGATGGTCCTCGCCGTCGCGGCGGGGGCGCTGGCGGGCGTGGGGGCCGCGGTCTACCTCGTGCGCGCCATCGGCCGGCCGCTGGAGGAAGCCGTCGCCATCGCGCGGCGCGTGGCGCAAGGCGACCTGAGCGTCGCCATTCACACCGCGTCGGGCAACGAGTTCGGCCAGCTGCTCTCCGCCCTGGACGACATGAACCGGGGCCTCGCGCGCATTGTCGGCGAAGTCCGTGCCGGGACCGAGGCGATCGCGGAGGCGTCGACCCAGATCAGCGCCGGCAACAGGGATCTGTCGTCGCGCACGGAGCAGCAGGCTGGCACGCTGGAAGAAACGGCAGCCTCCGTCGAAGAGCTGAGTTCCACCGTCCGCCAGAACGCCGAGAACGCGCAACAGGCGAACGCCCTTGCAGCGTCGGCGTCGCACGTGGCGGTCAAGGGCGGCACCGTGGTGGCCGACGTGGTCCAGACGATGGGCGCGATCAATGCGTCGGCCCGCAAGATCGTCGACATCATCACCGTCATCGACGGCATTGCCTTCCAGACCAACATCCTCGCGCTGAATGCCGCCGTTGAAGCGGCCCGCGCGGGCGAGCAGGGCCGCGGCTTCGCGGTTGTCGCGGGCGAGGTGCGCAACCTGGCGCAGCGCTCGGCGGCGGCGGCGAAAGAGATCAAGGAACTGATTACCGATTCCGTGGAGAAGGTCGAGAGCGGCAGCCGCCTCGTCGACCAGGCCGGCGCCACGATGCAGGAAGTCGTGGACGGCATCCACCGCGTGGCCGACATCATGAGCGAGATCACGGCAGCGAGCCAGGAGCAGCGCACCGGCATCGAGCAGATCCATCACGCGATCGTCCAGATGGACGAGGTGACGCAGCAGAATGCGGCCATGGTCGAGGAGGCGGCCGGCGCGTCGGGCGCGCTGCACGAGCGCGCGGAAAGTCTCTCGGATCTCGTGAGCGTGTTCCGGCTGCAGCACGGGCCGGCGCAGGGTTCGCGGGCGCCGGGCGCGCGTTCGCAGCCACCGCGTGCGACGGCGCGGCTTGCGGCCTAGCGGGCTGCGTGGCTGCGGAACGCCCCGGGCGTGCAGCCGTACTCTTCCTTGAACAGCTTGTTGAAATACGAGACGTTGGCATAACCGACCGCGAATGCGATGTCCGCGATGGGCATGCCGGCGTGGTCGGTCAGCAGCCGCGCCGCTTCCGTCAGGCGCAACTGATTCACGTAGGCCGTGAAGGTCATGCCGAGCTCCGTCTTCAGGATCTCGTTGATCTTTTCGCGGTCCGCGCCGATCCGCGCGGTCACGCTCGCCATGTCCAGTTCGGGGTCCGTGTAGCGGGTGCCGATGTAGTGCAGGACGGCGGCCTTTTCCTTGTCCTTGAACGGCTCCAGCGTCAATTGCCGATATGCGAAGAACTGCCTGTCGGTTCTCAGTTGCGCGTCCAGGCTGGCGACGAGCGCCCGGGAGTGTCCCCGCAAGAACCAGTCGGCGAACGCGCCCCAGCCGATCACCAAGACGACCGCCAGCGCGACGATGTAGCGCTCATCGCGTCCGTGCAGCGTGAATTCGCTGATCTCGACGCGGGAATCCGTGTCGCGCGGGCTCTTCTGGCTGATGCCGAACATGAACCTCGCAGACCGTCCCAGGTCGTAGGATTGGCGCGACGGGTCGACCTTCGACGTCTGGAACCACCATGGCGGAATCGTGAGGCGGGTCAGGTCCAGCGACACCGGCGTTCCGCTCTCGCTGCAGGAGAAGTAGGTGTGCGGCGACGGATAGGTATGAAACATGCCCGGCGTCGAGATGGCCGGGTCGAAGGTGGACAGACCGAACAGCAGGGAATTGGCGGGCGCGCACCTGGCGACGAACGTGACGGTGGTGTACGCCGACAGATCCGCCTGCCCCTGTCCATCCTCCAGCAGCATTTCCGCCGCCACAAAGGGATAGCTCGCGGCGGGCGTGACCCTGAAATCGAAACGCAGCGACTGCCGGCCCGATTCGAGGATGCGGATGGTCGACGTCCCGCCCAGGATGGCGTCCGTGACGACGTTCGGCCGCCAGTGCACGCCGCCCCGTTCCGTGGGAATGAGCGACGCGGACGGATGGCTTTGGCGGATGCAGAACCAGGCGAGCAGCGCATCGGCTGCCAGGACGAGGATGAGCGCAACCAGTGCTTTTTTGTAGAACTCTTGCATGGCCCTCAGAAATGACTCCCCCGCGCCGGGAGAGTCATTATAGTCGTCACTGCGTCCAGCTCAGCGACTGCGCGTCCAGCGAGACTTCGTAGTAGCCGCGGCGATCCCAGGCCAGGGGCTTGCCGTTCTGCGACAGCGTACCGCCGTTCACCACGACACGCAGCATGCGGCCCGTCGGGAAGTTGGCCGGCAGTGTCCAGCGCCACGTGGTCACGCCGGCACTGGTCGCGGGCGTGGCCGCCTGCAGCAGTTGCTGGCCGCGCCAGTAGGCACCGATGTTGACGACGCTGTCGACCCACACCGTGCCGAGCGCCTTGGCATGGGCCATGTTGTCGGTGACCGCGCCGATGTTCACGCCGCCGCCCCAGTCCTGGGTGGTGGGCAGCAGCGTGTGGAACAGATAGATCATCCAGCGGCCCTGGCTCGCGGCGGCGTCGAACCTGGACGCGTCGGCCGGGAACTCGGCGAGCGGCAGGTTCTGCGCGTCGCTCCCCGTGCCGGGCGCCACCGTGCCCGGCCACACGCCGCGCGAGACGAGGAAGCGCGATGCGGCGGCCGGCTTGTAGTCCGTGTCGCCGAACGGGTAGGCGGACGTCCAGACCGCGGACTGTCCGAGCTTCGTGCGGATGTAGACGCCGGTGTCGTCGAACTCGGCGCCGGCGCTGCCCAGGCTGGCCGGACAGGTGTTGGGGTCGTTGTCGGCCAGTTCCGCGGCCCGGCAGTGGTGCGTCGTGTGGTTGCCGATTTCCGAACCCTGGGCGACGGCATCCTTCCACGTGGCGTCGTAGTTGGGATACCAGTTGGCGACGGGGTTGACGTAATAGGTGACGCGGACGCGTTGCGCCTTCAGCTCCGGGTAGTGCTCGATCTGCGACGGTTGCGAGTCGTCGAAGGTGTAGGACAGGGCGGCCTTGAAGCCGGCCCAGTCGAGCACGCGCAGCCGGGGCTGGCCCGTGGCGCTGGCGGGGCGGGCCACGTCGCCTGGGGCGAGCGGCAGCGGCAGGCCGGCCGCGCCGCCATCGTTCCACGCGAGCACCTGCACCTTCAGCGGGGCCTGGCTGGTGCGCTGGCCGTCGCTGACCTGCACGCTGAGGTCATAGTCGTTGTGGCCATCGGCGTCGGCGGGATGCGCGGTGTCCGGCGCCTGCCGGAACGAGAGGGCGCCGGTCGCGGGATCGATCTTGAAGCGCGCCGCGTCGCCGCCGGCGATGGACCACGTGGCGGTGCGCCCGCCGGCGACGGTCGCCGACGGGACAAGGAAGGTCGCGGTCAAGCCTTCGTGGACGCTCAGGGTGGCCGGCATCGTCAGCACGGGGGCGGCAGCGGCCGCGCCGCCGGCGCCCGCCTGGACGTCGGGACCGTTGACGGCGCTGCTGCCCGCATTGCTACCTCCGCTGCAGCCTGAAAGAAGCGCCACCAGCAGGGCAGGGATGGCGGCCTGGATGTTGTATTTCCTGGTCAAGATGGTCTCCTGCAATCGTTATTGTGGATCCCGAATCGTAGGGATCCAGCGGATGGCGCTCTAACGCTTATTGCGGAAAATTCCATCGTGTGCAGAAATTTGCATGAATTTCGGCAGATTGTTTTAGCCCGCCTGACAAACGGTTCGGCGAGGCGACACCAACTCGACCCGAAACGGACCTTGTCACGTTCCGCGATTGATCTTCCAAGGTACGCCAAACCTGTCGATGACAATGGCATAGCGGGGCGACCAGAACGTCCGCTGTGGCGCCAGGATCACCTGCCCATTGGTTTGCAGGGCACTGAAGTAAGCATCGACTTTGTCTTCCGAATCGACACCGAGCAACACATAGAAGCCTGCCGGCCTCTTGTAATTGTGCGCTTCGACATCGGCGCCAGCCAGCTCGACCCCATCGATGCAGATATTTGCATGAACGACGTGGCGCCCCGGACGCGTCGCTGATGCCGGGATCGGTGAATCCGCGACCTTGAGCATCGTACCGATGCACCCGCCGAGATGCGCTGCATAAAAGTTGAATGCTTCTTCGCATTCGCCATTGTAGTCAATGTGAAATGACAAGCTCATCGTCCATATGCTTTCGTTTAGGGTCAGGTTGTGATGGTCACGTTCGCCACGCCATAGCAGGTTGCCGAAGCGGCCGGCTGGAACCGACCCAAAGCGGACGTTTTCTTACTGATCAAACGGGCTACAGAAAGCGCGAAGAGCCGTGCCAAGCGTCGCCCAACGACGACAACTGCTCCCGCACAGCCTGCAGTCTGCCGACCAACTTAGCCCGCTCCTTGGGAACCTTTAACTTCGCTGGAAGACGGCTCAACCAATGACTATTCGGCCCGACAGGCAATTCACGCTTCCTGGAGAGCTGGCGACTTGTCGGAAGCGGTTTCGCCGCCATCACTTCGATGAAGTGGTTCAACTGTGCCAAGGAGCTGAACTGCAGATCTACATCGGCAGCCTCAACATGCAGAACCATGAACCCTTTATGCAGCACCTCCACCGGCGCAGCTGGGACACACTCCGTATCTGACCCAGCTACTGGTCCATGAACCCAGAATGCTAACGGTGCCGTTCTCCAGTCAGGCTCAAGCGTAAAGTGGAATTGTGGAGTCATGGAATGGATGTTATCGGTAGCTGTCGAAAACGCGAAACCAACATACATCGAAGCGTCCGCTGTTGGCCGATCTCGGTCGTTCAAGCCAGCATAGCAGGTTGCTGATCTGAAAAAAGTCGCGAACCGTCACGACAGGCTGCAGCCGATAGCGGACTGTTGGGCCAGCATAGTATGTTGCCAAGTTGAAAATCTCGCAGAGTGTCACCGACGTCAGCGACTGACCCGAAGCGAACCTGTTAGTTTTATGATTACCCGCCTGCCTCCACCATTACTTGGAGGCTTTTGGGCCACCTTCCGAGATCAGAATAACGGCTGAAATGCCCTCACGGCTTTCCAAGCACTCCAGCCATGGTGCGCTTAAAGTAACCGGATAAATTGAGTAGATCAGTCCGCCATCGAATTTCCACTCGAAACCTTCATGCCTGTCCCGGTCAGGGGGGCGACCGAATCTCTGCTCATAAAACTTGGCGGTAGCCGAGACATCCTGCTTAACGCTGTACGACTCCCAATGTATCGAAAATGGTTTTCTGTCCCGATCTCCGAAGTTGTCCACGCTCTGCTGGCATGCCAATGCTGCGCTGGCCGGAAGCAGCTTGCTTCCATTTGTTTCAGTGGCTGCGATGCCGGTGGCAGCCCAGACAAGTGGAACGAGTGAAAGAAGCAATCTATTCATTTACGTATGAGAAGGGATGATGACCGCTTCTGGCCAATCTTGACCATTGGGCTAAGCATAGCATGTTGCTAAGCTGAAAATTTCAGGAACGCCCACGACAGGCAGCAGTCGACCCATGGCAGACGTTCCCTATCTCAGTCTGGAACCGTTTGGATTGACTGCTTCCTCATCGCGACGGGTAGGATAGTAAACCTTCTTATGATCACACTCGTAGAAAAGTATGCCGTGAATGCCCATCGCTTCGCGCTTGGGGATACGGCGCTTCCAGATCGCGGTGAAAGCGGCATGCAACGTTTGCGACGGTTGATTTTGATAGACCTCATCGATAAATGCCACATCGGTGCCGGCGGGAAAGATGAGGGAAAATTCCTCATTAGTTGCCGCGAAGATGTCATAGACCGCGTTATCGGCTCCATCAAAAACCTGAATATTTTTCACGGACCATCCCTTTCTACGTCTGGTCCTGGCCGATTGCAGACGGCCGGAAAGGCTCAGTGTACGCAGTTGTTGCCTTCAGAGCAACTGACGGGATTTTCAGGCATCTTAGTGGTCGGCAGACGTTTCCAGCCTGCTCGCCAGCTTCCTGAAGTCCCTGGGCGAACAACCGTACTCTTCCTTGAACAGCTTGTTGAAATACGAACTCTTGGCGTAGCCGACCGAATACGCGATTTCCGCCACGGTCGCACCTGCCTGATCGGTCAGCAATCTGGCTGCTTCCGTCAACCTCAATTTCTTCAGGTAGCCGGTGAATGTCATGCCGAGTTCCGTTGTCAGCACGTCGTTGATTTTGCTACGGCTCGCGCCCGTGCCTGCGGCGACAGCGTCCAGGTCCAGTCCGGAGCGCGCGTAATGGGTGGCGATGAAGCGCAGGATGGCGGCCTGTTCCTGGTCCTCGAACCCGTCGACGGTCAACTGGCGGTATGCGACGAACGACAAGTCCTTCTTGAGGCGGGATGCCACCTTCGCGCCGAGGGCGCGGGACTGCGCCCGGAAGAATCCGATGCCGAAGGCGCTCCAGCCGGTCACCAGGATCACGGCCAGTGCGACGAGGTAGCGGTCGTCGCGGCCATGCAGCGCGAGATCGCTGATTTCGACATGTGCATCGACGTCGCGCGGGCTGTACTGGCTCCCGCCGAATTCCAGTTTCACGACACGGTCCAGCGTGTAGGATCGGCGCGCAAGGTCGACATGTTCGTTGTCGTACCACCACTCCGGAATGGACAGGCGCGTGAGGTCCAGCGAGACCGGCATGCCCTTTTCGTTGCATGAAAAGAAAGTCATTGCGGGCTTCGCGAGACCCTCGTCGATCACGGTGACGTTGAGGATCAGCGAATTGGCCGGGATGCATTTTGCGAGGAAGGTGACGGTCGAGTACGCGGACAGATCCGCGGCGCCATCGAACTGCAACGCCCCCCACGCCCAGGGATGCGGGATGGCCTCCGAGAGCCTGAAGTCGAAGCGGAGCGATTGCCGGGTGGCGTCGCGGATGCGCACCGTCGACGCGCCGCCGTAAGGGGCGTCCGTGATGGCGGCCGCATGCCAGCGCGGCGCCGTCCGATCGCGCGGCACGAGCGACGCAGATGGTTGGCTGCGATGGATGCAGAAACCCGCGATCAGCGCATCGGCGGCGAGAAGTAGAACGAACGCGCCGAGCGCCTTCCTGTAGAAGTGCTGCATGTCAGCGCTGCGCGAAAAACGCGGACGGCGAACAGCCGAACGTCTTCCTGAACATGTGCGAGAAGGCCGACTGGCTCGTATAGCCCAGTTCTTCCGCCACGCGCGACAGCGGCATCCCGCGCGCGATCAGCGGCGCCGCATGCGCCAGGCGCACCTGCTGGCGCCATTCGGTGAAACTCATGCCCAGTTCCCGCTCGAACAATCGCGCCAGCGTGCGTTCGGAGGCGCCCACCTGGCGCGCCCAGTCGGCCAGGGTGCAGGTGGCGCCGGGCTCGTCGAGCAGGCGTTCGCACAGGCTTTGCAGGCGCTTGTCGCGCGGCAGGGGCACGCGGATCGGGAGCGCGGGCGAACGCGCCAGTTCGTCCAGCATCAGTTCCGACAGCATGGTCGCGCGCGGCGAGGGTTCCAGCTGCGGCAGTTGTTCCAGTGCGAGGATCAGTTCGCGCAGCAGGGTCGACACTTCCAGCACGCGGCAATCCTCGCCCGGGAACGGCGAGCGCGCGGCGTGGATCCGCACGGGACGCAGGCGCACGGGTTCGAGCACCGTCACTTCATGCACGACGCCGGGCGCCGTCCAGATCGCGCGCGACGGCGGCACGATCCAGCTGCTGCCGGCGGCCGTCAGGCGGATCACGCCTTCGCGCGCATACGTCAGCTGGCCGAAGGTATGCGTGTGGGGCGCGACGTTGTCGGCCGCCTCCAGGTCGCGCGCCGTCAGGGTGACGGGCCGCGCCGGCGTGGGGTCGAAGCAGTCGGGGAAGGGCTGCGTATGGTGGACGACGGGGATGCTCACGGATGTCCGATTCTCGATAGAAGTTGTCCTGCTATCGTAAATCAGCCGTGGTCCATTTGCCTACACTGGCGTTTTCCCTTGGAGTAAATATGTCACAAGACAGCACCCTGCGCGCCGACGCGCGCGTGATCGCCCTGGTGGGCCTTGCCCACGGCACCTCGCACTTTTACCACCTGATCCTGGCCGCGCTGTTCCCCTGGCTGAAGCCCGCGTTCGGCCTCAGTTATGCGGAACTGGGGCTGCTGCTGACGGCGTTCTTCGTCGTCTCGGGCATCGGGCAGGCGCTGGCCGGCTTCGTCGTCGACCGCGTCGGCGCACGCAGCGTGCTGTTCTTCGGCATGGCGATGCTGGGCATCTCGGCCCTCGTGCTGTCGGTGGCCGGCAGCTATGCGGCACTGATGGCGGGCGCGCTGCTGGCCGGCGTCGGCAACAGCATCTTTCACCCCGCCGACTACACGCTGCTGAACCAGCGCGTCTCGCGCGCCCGGCTGGCGCACGGCTTTTCCGTGCACGGCATCAGCGGCAACATCGGCTGGGCCGCGGCGCCGCTGTTCATGACCTCTGTGGCCGCGCTCTCCAGCTGGCGCATGGCGCTCGCGGGTGCGGCGATCCTGCCGTTCGCTGTGCTGGCCATCCTGTTGCTGAACCGCGCGCACCTGCGTCCGGAACGGAAGCCGGCCGCGACCGCCGCCCCGGCGGCCGGAGAAGGCACGTTGTCGTTCCTGCGCCTGCGCGCCGTGTGGATGTGCTTCGCGTTCTTCTTCCTGACGGCCGTGGCGCTGGGCGGCATCCAGGCCTTTGCCTCGATTGGCCTGATGCAGCTGTACGGCATCTCGCGCGAGCTGGCGACGGGTTCGTACACCGCGTACATGCTGGCGTCGGCGGGCGGCATGCTGCTGGGCGGCTTCGTCGGCGCAGGCCGGCAGGACCACGACCGCACGGTCGCCATCGCCTTCGCCGTGGCCGCCGCGCTGGCGCTGCTGCTGGGTGTGGCCGTCGTGCCGGGCTGGCTCGCCTTGCCGCTGATGGCGCTCGTCGGGTTTTTCTCGGGCGTTGCGGGGCCGTCGCGCGACCTGATGATCCGCGCGGCGGCGCCGAAGAATGCGACGGGGCGGGTTTACGGGATCGTGTATTCGGGGCTGGATGCCGGCCTGTCGGTGGGGCCGGCGCTGTTCGGGCTCGTGATGGATGCGGGGCATCCGGGCTGGCTGTTCGCGGGGATCGCGTTATTCCAGGCGCTGGCGATCGTCACGGCGGTGGGTGTCGGGGACGGGACGCGCAGTAGCAGGTTGCAGGAGGCGTGAGGTGCCCAGGCGCCGCCCAGCACTGATGTCGGATTGTTGTAGACAAAGATGTCTATATCGAGCTACGCTCTTGAAACTATCCAGTCGAACAGGAGCAAATCCATGCGTCGATACATGACAGCCGTGGCTGTCCTTCTGTTGGCCTGCGCAGCGCGCGCCGAGTCCCCATCAGGTATGGAACGGACGAAGATAATCGCCAGCGTCATCGACCAGTTACAGACTTCGTACATCGACGTTGAACAGGCCAGCAGGCTGGCGCCGATTCTTCGGCATGCCGATTTTAGTCAAGCGGTCGATGACGACGCGTTTGCCGGGGCTGTCACTGCGTTGATGCAGAGCGTCACAAAGGATCAGCATCTGCGTTTGCTATACAGTGCAAAGCAGTTTCAGTCGCAAGGTAACGGTGCTCCTGCATCGACCGAAATCGCTGAATGGCAGGCTGGCTGGAAAAGGGATAATTATGGTATCGAACGTGTCGAGCGTTTGCCCGGTAATATCGGCTATTTCAAAATAAACTACTTCTGGGATGCTGCCGCGGCGGCTCCGTCCATCGCTGCAGCAATGACCCTGCTAGCCCATACAGACGCGCTGATTATCGACTTGCGTGACAATGGCGGAGGGGACGCGGATGAAGTGCCGTTAATCGCCAGTTATCTGTTTGATGAACGCACGCACCTGAGTGATTTCTACAGGCGCGAGGGAAATATAACGGAGCAGCAGTGGACTTACCCTGCTGTCGCCGGGATCCGGTTTGGCAAGGCAAAGGAGGTCTACGTCTTGACGAGCAAGGCGACGTTTTCCGCAGCAGAAGGCTTGGCCTATGCCCTGAAGAATTTAAAAAGAGCCACCATCGTTGGGGAAACGACAAGGGGTGGAGCGCATCCATCACGCGTGAGGCGAATAAACGACCATTACGAAATGATGGTGCCTGGTTCCACAGTGCGAGATCATGTTACCGGGAAGGACTGGGAAGGCGTAGGCGTATTGCCAGACGTATCGGTTCCTGCTGAAGAAGCGCTGACAATGGCTCAGGTCATGATCCTGAAAAAGAGACTTGCCGATAAGCCGAATGCGGAGAGTCCGGACGAGATCCGGAAACGTCTCGCTGCGCTTGGTTCTGGACGTTGACGGTCCAGGACCCGCTATCGCGGTCATTGCTTCCAGGCGGGCACGCCGTACGGTAGATCGACGTCCAATGCCTGGCGTCGTCGAAGCCGACTTCCTGTAATTGTTGGGTAATGTTTCCGGCTCGGTGGGCGTGATAACGTGGCGGAGTCTTGCAATGGAAGAAAAAAGTGAAAGTTCCGTCCGCGAAAAACGCTCGCTTCGAATCACCGTCGGAATGGTGGCGCCGACGCCATGTACGCCTCGCCGGATTGTTATTGGCCGCCCTTGTCGCCCCTGGCATGGCGTCGGCGGGTGAAGCCACGGATGCGGTAATCTGTCGCAAAGCGCTAAAGATGATCCTCGACCACGATGGCCCGGCACGATTCGCGATTTACGATCAACAAATTACGTCCGCAGCGATCACTACGCCGAGGGTGCCCCGTCACGAGCCCTACGGCCAGTTCACGCGATCGCTTCCGGGTGTCGGTGCATCACTTGAGCGAGATCTCACATCGCCTTCCGCAAACAGCAGCTGGGAGCAAACGCTGCAAACATTCGATGCAGCCGCGTTCGGGTTTCCGTTTTACGGCTTCGTGGACAGTGCCGCGCTCCGGCAATTCGAAGCGGGCGGCAAGGACCAGTTGCTGGTGATCGGGTTCTCGAAGATCGCTTATGGCAAGCACGGACAAGAAGCGCTCGTGTACACGGAAGCGTGCCTCGCGGGTCGAGATGGGCCGTGCAGCGGCGAGGGGTTCTGGTTTGCCAGGGCGAATTCGGATTGGCGGATCAAAAAGCACGCCTATCTGTGGGCCGGCGGCGACCGGCCGTTCTGGAAGATCGAGTGATGTGTGCCATTACCTCAGCTTGCCCACGATATCCGGGCCCACCGCCAGCCTGACGAACGGCGCCGGATCGTCCTCGCCCTTGCTGGCAATCCAGAACACGCTGGCCTTGCGGATCTTCCAGTCCTGCGCGGTGCCGGCAAAGATCAGCGACGCCACCTGGCCGAGCAGCGGCTGGTGCCCGACCACGACGACAGGATTCTTGTTGTCCGGCCAGCCGGCCGCTTCCAGGATGCGCTCCGCCGACGAATCCGTGTTCAGCGCTTCCACGGTGATGAACTTGCGGCCCAGCGCCTGCGCCGTCTGCACGCAGCGCGCGGCGGGGCTGGACAGGATGCGGCAGTGCGACGGCAGCTGGCGGTCGAGCCACGCGCCCACACGCGACGCGTGGCGCGCGCCCTTGGCCGTCAGTTCGCGCAGTTGATCGCCCTGGCGGTCGGGCACGTGCGGCTCAGCCTCGGCGTGGCGCCACAGGATCAACTCCATGGTCATTCTCCTTGTTATGTCCGTGGGCGGTACTTTGCGCGCCCAGCGTCTCCATCAGGAACTGCTGGGCGCTGAAGGCCGCCTGGCTGCCGCGTGCCTTGCGGCGCTTGTAGCGGCCGTCGCTGCCCAGTTCCCAGGCGTTGACGTTGTCCTTCAAATAGACTTGCAGGCCCTCGCGCAGCACGCGCTTCTTGAGCGCCGGCGAACGGACGGGGAAAGCCACTTCGACCCGGCGGAACAGGTTGCGGTTCATCCAGTCCGCGCTGCCCAGGTAGATGTCGTTCCTGAGGTTGTTACGGAAGTAGTAGACGCGCGTGTGTTCCAAAAAGCGCCCGACGATCGAGCGCACGCGGATGTTCTCCGACAGCCCCGGCACGCCCGGCCGCAGCGAGCACGCGCCGCGCACGATCAGGTCGATGCGCACGCCGTCCGCGGACGCCTCGTACAGCGCGCGGATCACGGATTCGTCGGTCAGCGAATTCATCTTGGCGATGATGCGCGCCGGCTTGCCTTCGCGCGCGATCGCCGCTTCCTGGCGGATCGCCCTGACGATTTCCTTCTGCAGCGTGAACGGCGCCAGCCACATCGCGGACAGCTGCGTGGGCCGCGTCATGCTCGTGAGGTGGATGAACACTTCGTTGACGTCGGCCGTGAGCTCGTCGTCCGACGTGAGCAGGCCGAAGTCCGTGTAGAAGCGCGCCGTCGTCGGGTTGTAGTTGCCCGTGCCGAGGTGGGCGTAGCGGCGCAGGCCGTCCGGTTCGCGGCGCAGCACGAGCGCCATCTTCGCGTGCGTCTTGAGGCCCACGACGCCGTACACGACCTGCGCGCCGGCTTCTTCCAGGCGCTCGGCCCAGTTGATGTTCGCTTCTTCGTCGAAGCGCGCCATCAGTTCGACGATGACGGTGACTTCCTTGCCGCGCAGCGCGGCATTGATCAGGGCTTCCATCAGCTCGGAATTCGAGCCGGCGCGGTAGATCGTCTGCTTGATCGCGACGACGTTCGGATCGGCCGCGGCGCAGCGCACGAATTCGATCACGGGCTGGAACGACTGGTACGGATGGTGCAGCAGGATGTCCTGCTTGCGCAGCACGGAGAACGTGTCGTGCGCGTTCACGAGCTTGGCCGGGAAGCCGGGGGAATACGGCGTGAACTTCAGGTCCGGACGGGCGTTGCTGTTGGCGATTTCGAGCAGGCGGCCCATGTTGACGGGGCCGTCCACCGTGAACAGGCGCGAGCGGTCGATCGAGAACTGGTCGAGCAGGAAGTCGGCCAGGTGCTTCGGGCAGCCGCGCGCCACTTCCAGGCGCACCGCGAAGCCGTAGTTGCGGCTATGGAGTTCGCTCTGCAGCGCCTGGCGCAGGTTCTTCACTTCTTCCTCGTCCACCCACAGGTCGCTGTTGCGGGTGACGCGGAACTGCGAGTACGACACCACCTCGCGTCCCGTGAACAGGTCCGCCATGTGGGCCTGGATCACGGACGTCAGCAGGCAGTAGGACGCGCCGGGCTTGTCGGACAGTTCGTCCGGCAGGCGGATCAGGCGCGGCAGCACGCGCGGCGCCTTCATGATCGCGATGCCGGTGCCGCGCCCGAAGGCATCCTTGCCGGCCAGTTCGACGATGAAGTTCAGGCTCTTGTTGATCACGCGCGGGAACGGGTGCGCGGGGTCGAGGCCGACCGGCGTGAGGAGCGGGCGCACCTCCTTGTCGAAGTACTGTTTGACCCACGCCTTCTGTGCCGCGTTACGGTCCGAGCGGCGCAGCAGGTGGATGCCGTTGGCGGACAGCTGCGGCAGGATCTCGTCGTTCAGCAGCGCATACTGGCGTGCGATGATCTGGCGGCATTCGTCGGCGGCGCCGTCCAGGTCGGCCTGGCCGGGATCCGGCCCGCCGTGCGCCTGGTGCTGGGCGAGCAGGCTGGCGACGCGCACCTCGAAGAATTCGTCCAGGTTGCTGGAGACGATCGTCAGGAAGCGCAGGCGCTCGAGCAGCGGGACGGACGGATCCTCGGCGTTTTCGAGCACGCGGCGATTGAATTCGAGCAGCGAGAGTTCGCGGTTGAGGAACAGGTGCGGGCTATCGGGCGGAAGCGCGGCAAGTGCCTCGTCCGTTTTTAACTTCATATCCATTTTTCGGGAATATTTCACTCGTGACAACGGAGTGTAGAAGCCGATTATGACAACATTGTGACAGAGAACGCTCTACAGCGTCGCCGCTGTCACTCTTATGAGGGTGAACGCATTTTCGTAGCGAAGACGACCGGTGTTTCTGCCTCTTCATAAAAATTGGTTTTCGGTAAATATTGTTTCCGCCATTCTATGCCTTGTAAGCTCGGGAGGATGTAGTTCTTCTAAGCATGTTTTTATATGTCCGTGAGTCTGGGTAGCCGCACGGTGTCTGTTGTTTCTCAATGGACGCCGTACGGTTTATGCCACGATACCAAGCTGTCTCGACTATATCGCCACGTTACAAAAAGCGTTGTTGCTTTCGCTTTTGTCTCTCATTGTCTGTATTACTTCTCGGACGAATAAATAGTGATGAGGTAGCCTTTCCAATGGCCGATCTGAAAACTGCTCAAGACTTTCATCAGGCTCTCATCGGACAGCAAGACAGACTCCTGAAGCTCACTGTCGGTGCTGGTAACGACATCCTTCTGCCTCAACGTGTGATTGCCCATGAGCGGTTAGGCAGAAGTTACGAGTATGCGATTGATGTTATATCCATACGCAGCGATATCGACCTGAAAAGGCTTATTGCTCATCCTGTTACTCTTTGGGTCAAGCAGGTCGGTAGGAACTATTTGCCGATCAACGGCTATGTGCATACGGCGAAGCGCCTTGGGAGCGACGGTGAGCTTACGTTTTGCCAGATAACGTTCGCGCCTTGGCTTCATTTTCTTAAATTCCGCCAGGATGCGCGAATTTGGCAAGACAAAAAAGCAGACGACATTCTTGCCGAGGTGTTCTCTGTACACCCACAAGCGCGCGGAAATTTTCGCTTTGATCTGACCGAGCCTATCTCACCGCGTTCCTATTGCACTCAATACGAAACTGACTGGAATTTTGCACATCGTTTAATGGAGGAGGAAGGCTGGTACAGCTATCACGAGCAAAAAGCCGATGGTACCGGTCATGTGCTAGTTGTTACGGACACGACACATCGCCTCAAACCCGTCGAGCCTAAGCAGCTTTACTTTCATCGAGGGAGCACCGAGGACGAGCTACATAAAATCGTCCACTGGAGCGCAAACCGTAGTTTGAAGTCGACCCAGCTGACTACCAGAACTAGCGACTACAAAGCTCCGGGCTACCAAAAACAGAGCAACATGGCTGTACTTGCAGAGCACGGTAGACTTCCCAGCCAACTGGAGATCTACGAATATACGGGCGCTTATACCTATTCGAAGCAAGAACAGGGGGACAAACAGTCACGTATTCGCGTAGAAGAATGGGAGTCGAGCATAAACCGGTTCTATGGCATCTCTGGGATACGTTCTCTGCCTGTGGGTAGCTGGTTTACGCTGGAAGGTCATCCCGCACATCGGGACGGTACGGAGGAAGATCGTCAGTTTCTTGTCGTTGGGGTCGAGTGGAGTATTGAAAACAACCTACCGCTAGCAAGTAATGGCAGAGAGTTTCCCGGGAGCCTTTTGGAGCAAACTGAGGCGTTTGAATCTGCAATCGGGCGTGACGTTCGGCGAGCTCAGGCAAGCAGAGAGGAATTGATAAGAGACGGACGCACTGGCCATTGTTTTAATCGGTTTGAAGTCCAGCGTCGTGTCGTTCCTTTTCGCAGCCCGGAAGAACATTCTAGGCCAGGACTACATCCACAGACTGCTATCGTCGTTGGACCCTCGGGCGAAGAAGTCCATACCGATTATCTCAACCGTGTAAAGGTCCAGTTTCATTGGGATCGGCTAAATCCGAGTGATGACAGGGCTTCCTGTTGGGTGCGTGTCAGCTACCCTAACGCCGGTCAAGGATGGGGTGGTGTCAACGTACCTCGCATTGGTCAGGAGGTCATTGTTACGTTCTTGGGCGGTGATGTCGACCGTCCCGTTATTACCGGTAGGTTGTATAACCAGGACCAAATGCCGCAATGGCATACCAATGGCAGGCTTTCAGGCTACAAAACTAAGGAATTTAATGGCAATGGCTTCAACCAACTTGTTCTTGATGACACGACCAATCAAAACAGAATTCAGCTCTATAGTACGAGTGGCCATGCGCAGCTAAACCTCGGCTATCTGATCACTCAACGCGGCAATGAGCGTACCCGCTTTTTCGGATCAGGGTTTGCGCTGAGTACTGATGATTTCGGCGCCATCGTGACGAACAAGGGTTTATACATCAGTACCTTTGGCCGTCCCGGCGCGCAAGGCACACAACTCGACGCAACGGAAGCCTCCAGCCAGCTGAAGGCCGGTGCATCGCTAGCTCAAGATCTTTCCGAGAGGGCATCGAAGGCCGGAGCCGAGCCCCTTGCCGGGCAGGAGGCACTTGGGCAGTTCATTGACGCGACACATGACTGTTACGAAGGTCCGGGGCAGAGCGATGCCAATCGTTTTAAAGAACCGATCTTGCTGGCAGCATCCTCTTCCGGAATCGGGCTCTCGAGCGCCAAGGGAGCACATGTTCATGCGAGCGATCAGGTGACTCTGTCGTCCGGTAAGGACACCAATATCGCTGCAGGGAAAAGCCTCCTTGCCAGCGTCGCAGAAAAAATCAGTTTGTTTGCTTCGAATGCCGGAATCAAACTGTTCTCAGCCAAAGGTAAAGTCGAAGTGCAAGCGCAAGCGAACGACCTCGACCTTATCGCAGAAAAAGTCGTGCGCTTGTTATCGACGACATCCCGCATCGAAATTCACGCAAAAGATGAGGTGGCCATCTCGGCGGGTAACTCCTTCATAAAAATCAATGCCTCGGGCATCACCAGTGGTACGTCTGGCAAGTGGATTTCGCATGCGTCAACGCACAGCTTCGAACGACCGGCAACGAATTCTTATGTCATGCCGCATTTGCTCAAGGCCGATCTTCAAAAGACGGACCTCGAGTTTCGCCATTTGACCGATTGGGGTGTACCGTTAGCCGGGGCCGCCTATAAGGCGACGTTGAGTGATGGCAGCGTTCGCAAAGGAGCACTCGATGCCTTGGGTATCGCACGCTTAAGCGACGTACCCGCAGGTACTACTGCGAAGGTCGAATACGACTACAAGCCGTTGCAGGTCAGCGCAGCTGTGGCAACGGAATTACACGAGGATATCCATCAATTGCTGAACTGGGCTCCAGGCAGCAAAACCCGTCAAGGTGGCGCATGAGCCAAGATCGTTCGTCACCGGATCAACATACCATCCTCGCGGATGCTTGGGGACATGTCGTCGGGGGCATGGAATGGCTTCAATCAGTGCTCTTTGGCGAATTCGCCGACCATCGACCATTGTCCGCCGTCGTCGCCGATATGCTAGTCAGCTTTATTCCAGGGGTGGTCATCGTCACGAGCGCGCGGGACGCGGTCGCCGTGATTTTGCGCTTGGCGACCCATCCAGAACGGCGCGAAGAACTCATGGAGTGGGTGCTCCTCTGTGCGTGTCTGATCGTCATCGCCCTGCCAATCGCGATGGCTGCGGGCAGTGCCGTCGCGCTAGGGGTAGGTGCCGTTGTCGGTGGAGTGGCTGGCTCGGAACTTGGCGCTGCGTTACGGGCCGTGATGCTTTTGCTGATCAAAGAGGCTTCGAAACTCGCGGACCTTCTGCGCTTCATGCAAAAGTTTATGAAGGGCGACATCCTGAAATTTTTGCGCGCCGTTCAATTCGCTAAATACGAAAAACCTCTAATCCAGGCAATTAGCAAGATAATTGGAAAACTCGTCGAGCTCGTAAAGGCGCTACGCGTGCATCTGGAGAGTCTACGTTACTTCGAAAGAGTCAAAACCACAATTGCCAATCTGGCAGAGTGGGAGAAGAAGTTCTACAATGTCCAGCAGGACGCACTTAAACAAGTGCCGAAAGCGTTGGCAGAGCTCGACTCAAGGCTCTCGAAAGTGCTGGCACAGACCGCTCCGAAAGAAGGCCATACAGTGGCCGCCGGTGTGCCGACAGAAAAAATCGTTGTGGCACTGCCGACGAAACAACGAGTGAAAGACACTCCTGGGCAGGTGCTTGAAAAGGGTGAACGGAAAATACCTGAAGCAAGGGACAAAGCAGCGTATCACGATAGCGTCAAACGGACATCCAATCCTGAGCCAGAATTAAGCTCGCGACTCAAAAATAATCCCGAGCCAATCAAGTCGCCTGAAGAATCACCCAATACGAAGAAGCAGGCAGTGTCCGACGCTTCTATAGCGGTAGAACGTGAACAGATTACGCAGTTGTCCAAGGAAGGGAAGATTGATGAGGCACGGACTATTTTGCAGCCACATTTGGACGCAGCAAGGAATGCAAAGTCCGTGGCGGAGAAGGAAGCCGCAATGAAGGCGATAATTGCAAGATTAGACGTAACGTCGGATAAAGAGAAGATGTTCTGGTCAGGTAATAAGGGGCTGGCAGCAAAAATCGCAACCGAAAAAGGTAAAATTATTTTGGAGCAAACTCCGGGCGGGAAAGTAATTGACGGTTGGGAGGATCTGAATAAAACGTTTTCCTGGGATCGAAAGGATATGGGGCCTCATGGTTGGAATTTGTGGGGCGACGTTTCTGCGGAGTATGCCAAGGATGCAGCTGGAGAAATTGAGATTATACAGGATATTGAAAAGTTCCCGGCCGGTGGTCCCACATGGAGAACGAGGGAGTGGACGACGATTGTTGACGAGGGTAAGGTCACGTCAATGAAGATTTATGGAATGGATAAATCGGGTAATATCCTAAAGGCGACGACAATCGAGCCCGATAGCGCGATTGCTAGAGAATTATTTGGAGATGCACTATGACGCTGGCGTTTGAAAAATTTATCAAACAATATGAGATGACAGGCAGGGAAAAAGCCGACGGTTATAGTCAGGATGTATTTTTGGGGTTGGATGAGAGTGAGAAAAAAAAGGTTTTCGAATTATTGGTGGCAGAGCTGCCTTGGGGAATTGATTGGCTATTTTTTCTTGAGCCAAAAAAAGCGCTGACGGTGGCAAAGGAAAAGGAGGGCGAATTGCGGGGAAAGCCTTATGGCGATGCGTATATGCTTCAACAGCAAATAGTCAAATATTCCGGCGACCTTATTTATCAGAAGCACATGATTGATGATTATGCTGGTTATTCAGAAAGTGTAAGGCCACTTGTTGTGGATGCTATTTATCGCACGCCACAAAACGAAGATACTATTTCGTTCTTCAAACATGTTGTTCTGACAGAAGTCAATGGAAGCGCAGTTGCTAGGGCAAGTCGGCACTTGCTGGACGCCTTAAAAGTCCCACAGGCCAGCGAAACTGAAAAGGAGAATTACCGGGCGATGGTGGCTGGATTGCGGAGCGGTGATACGCAAACGAAGCTGAGGACTATTGCCAAACTTGAGAAATATAAGTCACTCAGTAATCAATCGTAATTTGCTAACTCGCAAATGTGAAGTCCGATGGATAGTGATGGTAGCCGTCGAAGTCCGATTTCCCGACCGGCACGCCGCCCTGGCGCGCGATCGCATACACCATCGCGTAGTGAAAAAAGAAGTTGGGCACGGCGTACATGTGGAAATACTCGGCGGCGGGCAGGTCCAGCTCGGCGAAGCCGGCCGTCGTACGGACGCGCCGCGCGTCCATGCCGGCGAACTCCGCGTCCGGTATCGCCGCCAGGTACGCCATCGTCCGTTCGAGCTCCGCGTAGATGCTTGGGAACGTGATGTCATCGTCGCGGAACGAGACGATCTCGCGTCCCGCCAGCGGATAGGTGGCGCGCAAGGTGAAGCCGATCGCGACGCGCGCCTGCTGCAGCAGCGGGAACATGTCCGGATGCAGGCGGCGGTCGGCCACGGCCCCGTCGAAGGCTTCGACCTGTTTCAGGATGGCGTCCAGCCGGCGCAGGTAGTGCAGGAAGAGCCGGGTCGGCGTGACCGTCATACGACGGTCTCCCGCACGCGCCGCAGGTCGTCGCGCGGCGGCCGTCCGAACATCCGGCTGTACTCGCGCGTAAATTGCGACGGGCTTTCGTAGCCCACCTGGTACGCGACCGCGGCCACGTCGCAGCTGGCGGCCGCGAGACGGGCGCGCGCCTCGTGCAGGCGGATCTGCTTCTGGTATTGCAGGGGGCTCAGCGACGTGAAGTCCTTGAAGTGGCGGAACAGCGACGACGCGCTCATGCCGCTCACGGCTTCCAGCTGCTGCGTCGAGACGGGTTCGGCGTAATGCTGCTGCAGCCAGCGGATCGCGCGGCCGATGCGCGACGCGCGGCTGTCGGCCAGGCCCACCTCGCGCAGCATCGGGCCGTGCGGGCCCGAGAGCAGGCGCCACAGGATCTCCTTTTCCAGCAGCGGACGCAGGATGCGCACGTCGTCCGGATGGTCGAGCAGGGTGACGAGGCGCCCGACCGCGTCCAGCAGCGGTGCGGACGCGGCGTGCACGGCCATCGGCGCGGCGGCCGGCGGCGCCTCGGCTTCCGCCTCGACGATCAGGCCCGCGATCTCGGCCGGGCGCAGGGTGAGCGCGACGCCGAGATACGGTTCGTCCTCGCTCGCGTGGATCACCTGGCCCGTCGACGGCATCGTCAGCGACACGATCACGCAGTCGCCGGGGCCGTATTCGTAGGTGCGCCCGCCGATCGTCGAGCGCTTGCGGCCCTGCAGGATCAGCGCGAACATCGGCTCTTCGATGCCGCTCATCGGCAGGGTCGGCGCCGTGACCGAACGCACCCGCAGCCCGGGCACGCTGCAGTCCGGGCCCGTGCCGGCATGGCGCATGGCGAGGTGGCGGAGGTCGTGGAGAGTCATCATGGTGTCGTTCGTTCGTAAAGGACGCGCATGTCATTACGGGACAGTGATCGTAACATGATCGACGCTACCAAGACACATATGCATATCTACGGCTGGCCCGCCGGGACGCGTCTCGCGAGGCGGCGCCACCATGGCCGCCGCGCCGGACGCTCGTACGCCTGGACGGCGGGCACCGTGAGCGCGACGACCGTCCCACGTTCGGCGCCCGGCCCGATGTCGAGCCGCGCGCCGATCGCCGCCGCGCGCTCGCGCATGCCCGCGAGTCCCCAGTGGCCGGGGCGGGCGGCCTCGCGGATGCCGCGGCCGTCGTCGCTCACCCGCAGTTCGAACGCCTGCTCGCCGTAGGCCACCTCCAGCACGACCTCGTTCGCATGCGCGTGCCGGAACGCGTTCTGCAGCGCTTCGCGGGCGATGAAGCACGCTTCCATCGCGACGTCGCGGCACAGCGTGCGGCGCTGGCCCTCGACGCGCACGTCGAAGCGCACGCCGAACTGCTCGCCGAGGATGTGGCCCAGCGGGACGACCGCGCCGACGAGGTCCTCGGCCGGCGCCGCCGCGCCGCGCAGCGCCGTCAGTTCGTCGCGGCCTTCGCGCAGCGCGTTCCTCGCCTGTTCGAGCGTGCGGTCGATCAGGGGCCGGTCCGGACAGTCCTGCGGCAGCCGGTCGCGCGCGTGCTCGAACAGCATCAGCAAGGCCTGCACGGATTGCATCAGCGTGTCGTGCAAGGTGCGCGCGATGCGTTCGCGTTCGCCCGCGCGCTCCTGCAGCAGGCGGCGCAGCTGCAGCGTGACCCGGCGCAGGCGCAGGCGGTACAGCAGCCAGGCACCCAGCGCGAGGAGGGCGGCGCACAGCGCCTTGAACGGCGCGCCTTGCACGAACGTGGGCGCGATCGTGACGTCGAGCGCGGCGCCCGCCGGGTTCCACACGCCGTCCTCGTTGGCGGCGCTGACGGTGAAGCGGTAGCTGCCCGGCCCCAGGCGCGTGTAATAGGCCGTGCGGCGCGGGCCGGCGTCGCGCCAGTCGTCGTCGACGCCTTCCAGTTTGTAGCGGAAGCGGACCCGCTCCGGCATCGTGAAGCTCGGGGCAGTGTAGGCGATCTGCAGGTCCCGCGTGCCGGCCGGCAGGATCAAGTCGCCCGCCGCGTCGAAGGTACGTCCGCCGGCGGATACGCTCGTGATGTGCACGGGCGGCGCCAGCCGGTTGCGGGGCAGGCGGGCCGGGTCGATCCACGCGGCGCCGTCGGTGCCGTGCAGCCACAGGCGGCCGTCGGGCGCTTCCAGCAGGCTCGATTGCCCCGAGCGGAACTGGGCGATGCCGGGATAGCCGTCGGTCGCGTCGAACAGGTCGTACGTGGCGATGGTGCCGGCCGGCGCTTTCAGGAATGCGCGCCACTGCGCGGCCGGGATGCGGACGAGGCCGCGGCTCCCGTTCAGCCACAGGTCGCCGTCGGCGCGCAGCAGCATGCCCGTGATGCCGGCCAGCGCCTGCGGGTCGGCGAGGCGGACCGGGACGAAGCGGCCGCCTGCCAGCATGGACAGGCCCTTGTCGCCGGCGGCCAGCAGCACGCCGCCCGCGTCGGCCACGCGTCCCACGATGCCGATGTCCAGGCCGTCCGCACTGCCGTAGCGCCTGACTCGCCCGTCGCGCAGGGCCACCACGGTGCTGTCGCGGTAGCCGAACCACAGCGTCCCGTCGGCCCCGCGCGCCATGCAGATGGGTTCCGGGTCCGGCACGCCGTACTCGTGCGCGGGATGCCAGCGGCCGCCGGCCCACCGGTACAGCTTGTCGTACGCGAAGCCGGCCCACAGGCCGCTGCCGTCGTCCAGCACGATGCGCACGCCCGCGTCCATCGCCGCCTGCGGCACCCCATCCGGGAAAGGGATGCGCGTCCGTTCGCCGCCCTTGCGGCGTTCGATGAAGCCCGGGCGCGACAGGAGCAGGGCACCGTCGACCGCGGTCGCAAGCCCCTGCACGTCGCGTTCGGGCTGCTCCGCGAGGCCGGCGGCGCCATGGGTCCACAAGCGGGGCTGGCGCATGCTCTCGGCCCTGGCCCACACGCGCCCGGCGTCGTCCAGCGCCAGGCCGACGTAGGAATACCCCGGCGGCAGGCCCGCCAGCACGACGCGGTCGCGCCGGTAGCGGTCGACGCCGCGCCGCGTACCGAGCCAGATATTGCCTTCGCGGTCCTCGAACATCGTCATCGCGTCGCCGCTGAGCTGGCTCGCGGGGACATGCTGGCCCGGATCGGTACGCGGGTGCCAGACGTCGGTGTGCGCCAGCGCGTCCGGCCCCAGGCGGTGGAGTCCATTCCCTGCCTGCCACAGGTTGCCGTCGCGGTCGAAGATGGCGTCGAACGAGTACGACGTCATCCACCAGTCGCGCGGACGCGGCGGCCTGGCCAGGCGCCCGGGCAGGCGCGTGACCCGGTCCAGGTACCACAGCCACATGTTCCCGCCGCGGTCGGCCATGACATTGAAATGCTGGCCGGTGAGACCCGTCGACACGAAGCGGTCCACGCCCGGGTCGCGGACGTACAGTTCGTTTTCCGTATTCACCCACAGGCGCCCGTTCGGGTCGCGCCGGATGCCTTCCGAATTGCCGGACAGGCCCCAGTCGGCACCGATCTTGCGCCAGCGCGCGCCGTCCAGCATGAACAGGCCCGTACTGGTCGCGGCCCAGGTGCGTCCGCGCTCGTCGGCCACGATCGAATACACCGTGCCGGGCGCGTAGCCGTCGGCCTCCGCATAATGGCGCAGCCGGCCGTCGCGATACATTGACATGCCCGCATAGCGGTACCCGATCCATAGCGACCCGTCGGGAAACGCGCGCACCGTCGCGATCACGTTCGACAGCAGCGGCTGCCCGCCCAAAGACCGGATGTGCTCGAAGCGCACGCCGTCGAAGCGGTACAGGCCGGACGGCGTGGCGAACCACATGAAGCCGTCCCGATCCTGCGTCATTTCCCACACGTCGCCCGGCATGCCGTCCTTGCTCGTCCACGCGTCGTGGTGCAGCTGGGCGATGGAGAGCGCGGGGTCGAGCGCCTGCGCGCTGCCGGACAACAGAACGAGGGATAAGGCGATGGCGGAACGGAACATTCGCCGGATTGTAAAGCACGCCGCGTCTGCGCGCCTATACGAACGGATACTGGCGATGCGGGAGGGGCGGGACTACCATGGCCTGGCCTATCCACCCATCCCTCCCAGAGGATCCCCATGAGCAATCCGAAACTCGAAGTGCTGACGCCGCAGAACAGCCAGATCATCTTCATCGATCACCAGCCGCAGATGGCGTTCGGCGTCCAGTCCATCGACCGCCAGGTCCTGAAGAACAACACCGTCGGCCTCGCCAAGGCCGCGCGCACGTTCAACATCCCGACGACCATCACCACCGTCGAGACGCAAGGCTTCTCGGGTTATACGTACCCGGAACTGCTGGACGTGTTCCCGAACCAGCCCATCCTCGAGCGCACCTCGATGAACTCGTGGGACGACCAGAAAGTGCGCGACGCCCTGGCCGCCAACGGCCGCAAGAAGGTCGTCGTCGCCGGCCTGTGGACGGAAGTCTGCAACACCACCTTCGCCCTGTGCGCGATGCTGGAAGGCGGCTACGAGATCTACATGGTCGCGGACGCCTCGGGCGGCACGACCAGGGAAGCACACGACTACGCCATGCAGCGCATGATCCAGGCCGGCGTCGTGCCGGTGACCTGGCAGCAGGTGCTGCTCGAGTGGCAGCGCGACTGGGCGCACAAGGACACCTATGACGCCGTGACCGGCATCGCCAGGGAGCACTCGGGCGCACACGGCATGGGCATCGACTACGCGTACACGATGGTGCACAAGGCACCGCAACGCGGCACCACCAGCCACGAGACGCTGGCGCCGGTACCGGCACGCTGATGTTTCGCGCGCGCCGGCCACCCCGGCGCGTGCGTCCGCGGCTCCGGCGCCTATCCGCGCCGGGGCCGCTCCCGCCATTCATCCACAGGGGGATGTATGAAGTTCTACCTGGTTTCCTTGACAGTCGGCCTGCTGGTCGGCTGCATCTACGCATTGCTGCAGGTGCGTTCGCCCGCGCCGCCGGCGATCGCGCTGATCGGCCTGTTCGGCATGCTCGTGGGCGAGCAGGCCGTGCCCATCGCCAAGCGCCTGATCTCCGGCGAGCCCGTCACCATTTCCTGGTTCCGCAGCGAGTGCGTGAGCCGCATCAGCGGCGTGACGCCGCCCCCCGCACCCGCGGACGACAAGGCCGGCCATGATCGCGCAGCCTGACGGCAGCCAGACGGTGCTCGTGGTGGACGACGACGACACCGTCCGCACCGGCATGCTCGGCCTGCTGCGCGCCGCCGGCTACGCGGCCCAGGGCTACCACAGCGCGGCCGCCGCGCTGGACGCCTGCGACCCCGTGCGCGCCCACTGCGCCGTGCTCGACATCCACATCGGCGAGCCGGACGGCTTTGCGCTGCGCGAAAGCCTGCGCGCGCTGGCGCCGGGCCTGCCCGTCATCTTCATCACGGGCGACGACGACCCCGCGCTCGTCCAGCGCGCGGGCAGCGTCGGCGCGCTGACGCTGCTGCTCAAGCCGGTCGACGCCGACTGCCTGCTGGCGCTGATCGATTCCATCCCGGTGCCGCCGGACGTCATCCAGTGATGGCCGGCCCTCCGCACAACCCGGTGTTTTCCGCTATGCTTGCGTCTGCAACAGACGAGGAGGCAGGCATGGGCGGGCGGATGGTGATGGTGGTGGACGACGATGCGAACGTGCGTTCCGGCCTCGAACACCTGCTCGAGGCGGAGGGGTATGACGTGCGCGCGTTCGCCGACGCCGCCGACTTCCTCGTGCAGCCGGCGCCGCCCGTGCCGGCCTGCCTGATCCTGGACATGCAGATGCCCCAGCTGGACGGCATGAGCGTGCTGCAGCACATGGCGGAGCGCCACCTCGCGCTCCCCGTCATCTTCCTGACCGGGCACGGCACGATTCCGCTGTCCGTGGCCGCGATGAAGGCGGGCGCCAACGAGTTCCTCACCAAGCCGGTCGACCCGGACGCGCTGCTGGCCGCCGTCGACGAGGCGCTGGCCAGCGATGCGAGCCGCATCGCGCAGCGGAGCGAAGTCGACGAACTGGCGCGCCGCCATGCGCAGCTCACGCCGCGCGAGCGCGAAGTGTTCGGGCTTGCAATCGGCGGGTTGTTGAACAAGCAGATCGCGGACGAGATGGGCATCAGCGAGATCATGGCGAAGGTCCACAAGCGCAACCTGATGCAGAAGATGCAGACGCGCACACTGGCCGAACTGGTGCGCATGGCCGAGAAGCTCGGCATCGCGAGCGTGCGCAGCCGCTGAGCCTTCCATCCTGGGGAATTCGGGGTCAGAGCACTTTTTGGTGCACTGTTTTTCGGGCAATCCCGTCGGCCGGAAGAAGCGGGTTACGTTCGTTCACGCACCGGTATAGCGCTGCAGATGGGCAAAGCAATGGCGTAGCGAACATTGATCAGAAATGTGCTCTGACCCCGAATCTACGTTCTCACGTGATCCGGCGCGTGGCCGGATCACGTTCACACATCAACCCTTGATGAAGGCGAGGATGTCGGCGTTGATGACGTCCGCATGCGTCGTCGGCATCCCGTGCGGGAAGCCTTTATAGGTCTTCAAGGTGCCGTGCGGGAGCAGCTTGGCGGACAGCACGCCGGAGTCGGCATACGGCACGATCTGGTCGTCGTCGCCGTGCTGGACCAGCACCGGCAGCGTGATCTTCTTGAGGTCGGCCGTGAAGTCGGTCTGCGAGAACGCGACGACGCCGTCGTAATGGGCCTTGGCGCCGCCCATCATGCCCTGGCGCCACCAGTTCTGGATGATGCCTTCCTGCGGCTTCACGCCCGGGCGGTTGAAGCCGTAGAACGGGCCGGACGGCAGGTCGCGGTAGAACTGCGCGCGGTTCGTCGCGACCTGTTGCTGGATGCCGTCGAAGACGTCCTTCGGCAGGCCGGCCGGATTGGCGGCCGTTTTCACCATGATCGGCGGCACGGCCGCGATCAGCACGGCTTTCGACGCGCGCGACTGGCCGTGGCGGGCGAGGTAGCGCACGACTTCGCCGCCGCCCGTCGAGTGGCCGACGTGGATGGCGCCCTTCAGGTCCAGGTGCTGGACGACGGCCGCCAGGTCGTCGGCGTAGTGGTCCATGTCATGGCCGAAGCCGACCTGCGTGGAGCGGCCGTGGCCGCGGCGGTCGTGCGCGATCACGCGGAAGCCGCGCTGCACGAAGTACATCATCTGGGAGTCCCAGTCGTCGGAGCTCAGCGGCCAGCCGTGCGAGAACACGATCGGCGTGCCGCTGCCCCAGTCCTTGTAGAAGATGTCGACGCCGTCCTTCGTGCGCACGTAGCTCGACGTCATGCGGGCGGCGCCGTCTTTCGGTTCCGTCGCGGCCTCGGCCGACCCGGCGGCGGCCATCATGGCCAGGGGCAGCGCGGCGGCGCCGCCCAGCATGCTGCGGCGCCTGGCGTTCATATCGTTCATACCGTTCATATCGTTTCCCTTCTCGTTTGGATGTTGTTGTGATGAACCGATGTTCAGGTACTACGATGCCCGATGCGAGCGGTAAAAACCACTCGCCGGAATATAGGGATCACGCTGTCGTGGGTGCCGCTTCCAGCGCCGGCCAGTCCAGTAGCACGAGCCAAGCGAGCAGGGCGAGCGCGGGGAGGAAGCACCAGAACCCGACCGCCATCCACGCCATGCCGCCCGCGACGCAGCCGAGCGCGAACGCGAGCACGGGCCAGAAGAACTTCACGAAGCGCGCCCTGACGGCCGGCGTGGCGCGGCCGGTGGCCAGGTCCGTCATGTCGATCAGGAGTTCCGTCACGTTGCCGGTCATGACCGTCGTGGGCGCGATGCGGCCCAGCTGCAGCTTGCCGACGGCGTTCTGCACGCCCATCGCCGCGGTGCCCAGCATGCCGGTCACGAGGACGAGCGGCGCTTCCGGCCCCGCCAGTGGCGATGCCGCCAGGCCCGCGATCATGAACAGCGCCAGCAGCACGAGCTGCATGCCCAGCAGCGGACGCGCCGGATTGTGGCCCAGGCGCGCGCAGCGCACGTCCATCAGGCGCGCCACGACGACGCCGGCCGCGAACGCGGGAATCGCGAGGAATTTCAGCGGCAGCACGCCGGCGTGCGACGGGCGCGCGAGCTCGCTGCCGATGAGCACGAAGTTGCCCGTCACGTGCGCGGTGAACAGGCCGAACAGGCCGACGAATGCGGACGTGTCGATGTAGCCGGCCAGCAGGCCGAGGCCGACGCCGAGCGTCAGGTCGCTGGGTTTCATGGTCATCGTCATCTCCTCAGAACGCGAAGCAGCTGCAGCCGAACGCGCCCCAGAACGCGCTGAAATCGGACACCGGCACGTCGGACTTGCGGGCGCGGTCGTGCGCATGCGCGTGCACGGAACACGCGCCACGGCACTGGTGCGGCAGCTTCGCGGTAACCGGTTGCTGGACGGGGCGGTAGTGGCCCGGCACCTTCGCGACGGGTGACCACTCGGGCAGCACGGGCAGGGCGGGCGGCGCCAGCCTGTCGAACGGTCCCTGGCCGAACACGATGCGCCCGCCCACGACGGTCAGCACGGATTCGATGGCCTTGATGGCTTCCTCGTCCACGCGGAAGTAGTCGGCCGAGAGCACCGCGAGGTCGGCCAGCATGCCCGCCTGGATGCGGCCTTTCTGACCCTGCTCGCTGGAGAACCAGGCACTGCCCGCGGTCCACAGTTCCAGCGCCGTGTGGCGGTCGAGACGCGAGCCCGCATCGTACAGCCGCAGGCCGCCGACGGTGCGGCCGGAGACGAGCCAGTACAGCGCCGTCCACGGGTTGTAGCTGGCCACGCGGGTGGCGTCCGTGCCGGCGCCGACGGGCACGCCCGCATCCAGCATGCGCCTGATCGGCGGCGTCGATTCCGCCGCCTTGGCGCCGTAGCGGTCGACGAAGTACTCGCCCTGGAACGCCATGCGGTGCTGGATCGCGATGCCGCCGCCCAGCGCTTTCACGCGTTCGATGTTGCGGGGCGTGATGGTTTCGGCGTGGTCGAACATCCAGCGCAGGCCATTGAACGGGATCTCGCGGTCGACCTTTTCGAACACGTCCAGCATGCGCGAGATGGATTCGTCGTACGTCGCGTGCAGGCGGAACGGCCAGCGGCTCGACACGAGGTGGCGCACCACTTGCTCGAGTTCATCCTCCATGCCGGCCGGCAGGTCCGGGCGCGGTTCCAGGAAGTCCTCGAAGTCGGCGGCGGAAAACACGAGCATCTCGCCCGCGCCGTTGTGGCGGTACCAGTCGGTGCCCTGGCCCGGCGTCACCATCTCCGTCCACTTCTTGAAATCGTCCAGTTCCTTGCCCTTGTTCTGCGTGAACAGGTTGTAGGCGATGCGGATCGTGAGCTGGTCTTGCGCGGCCAGTTGGTCGACGACCTGGTAATCCTCGGGATAATTCTGGAAACCGCCGCCCGCGTCGATGGCGCTCGTGAGGCCGAGGCGGTTCAGTTCGCGCATGAAGTGGCGGGTCGAATTGATCTGCTGCTCCAGCGGCAGCTTCGGTCCTTTCGCCAGCGTCGCGTACAGGATCATCGCGTTGGGGCGCGCGATCAGCATGCCGGTCGGGTTGCCGGCGGCGTCGCGCACGATCTCTCCGCCCGGCGGGTTCGGCGTCGTCTTGTCGTAGCCGACGGCGCGCAGCGCGGCGCGGTTGAGCAGGGCGCGGTCATACAGGTGCAGCACGAACACGGGCGTGTCGGGCGCGGCGGCGTTGAGTTCCTCGAGGGTCGGCATGCGCCGTTCCGCGAACTGGAATTCGTTCCAGCCGCCGACCACGCGCACCCATTGCGGGTTCGGGGTGCGGTCGGCCTGCTCCTTCAGCATGCGCAGCGCATCGGCCAGCGACGGCACGCCTTCCCAGCGCAGCTCGAGGTTGTAATTCAGGCCGCCGCGGATCAGGTGCAGGTGCGAGTCGTTCAGGCCCGGGATGACGGTGTGGCCGTCCAGGTCGATCACGCGGGTCGTGTCGCCGCGGTGGCGCATGACGTCGGCGGCGTCACCCACGGCGACGAAGCGGCCGTCGGCGATGGCGACCGCGTCAGCCTGCGGGTTGGACCGGTCCAGCGTGTGGAAGCGGCCGTTGGTGAGGATCAGGTCGGCGATGGCGGGTGTGTTCATGGGTCTCTCCAGAATGTAAATATATTACTGCGCGCGGCTGTACTGCAGCGGCGACAGGCCCGTGCTGCGGCGGAAGCTGCGGCAGAAATGGCTCTGGTCGGCGAAGTGCAGCAGCATGGCGATCTCGCACACGCTGTGGCGGCGGTCCAGCAGCAGCCGGCGCGCGTGCTCGAGGCGGCGCCGCATCAGGTAGCGCATGGGCGGGTCGCCCGTCGTGGCGCGGAACAGGCGCGAAAAGTAGTGGCGCGACAGGCCGGCGTGGCCGGCCAGGTCCGCCAACGTGAGGGGTTCGGTCAGGTGGTCGTCGATGTAGCGGCAGACGCGTAGCACGGGTGCGGAATTCTCAGGCATGGTTGCGGCTTTCGGAAGGCGGCACGACGCCGGCGCTGTTGCGCACGGGCAGCACGACGCGGAACAGCGCGCCATGCGGCTCGGCGGACGTGCACTCGATGCGGCCGCCATGCGCCTCGACGATGGCGCGGCTGATCGACAGGCCGACGCCGGTGCCGTGCGGCTTGGTCGAATACAGGGCGTCGAAGATGCGCTCGCGGTCCGCCGGCGCGATGCCGGGGCCGTTGTCGCGCACGCGCAGTTCGACGAGCGCGGGGCCGGCCGGCACGGATTCCAGCACGATGCGGCGCTGGCGGTCGCTCACGCCGGCCAGCGCCTCGATCGCGTTCAGCAGCAGGTTGATGAGCACCTGCTGGATCTGGGCGCGGCTCGCGTGGATCTGGCGTTCCGGCAGCAGCAGTCGGGTTTCCAGCTGCACGTTCTGGCGCACCATCAACGCGCGCAGCAGTTGTGCGACTTCGCCGACGGCCGTGTCGAGCGCGAACATGCTGGCCGCTTCGCCCTCGCGCCGCGCCAGGCCGCGCACGCTGCGCACGATGTCGCCCGCTTGTCTTCCGCATGCGCTGATCTGTTCCAGCGCCTCCAGCGCGCGCGTCGTGTCGGGCTGCCCGCGCCGCAGCCAGCGGCGGGCGGCGGCCGCGTGCAGCAGGATCGCGGCCAGCGGCTGGTTGACTTCGTGCGCGATCGTGATGCCGAGTTCTCCGACGGTGCCGGCGCGGGCGGCGCGCGTCTGCTGGTCGTGGTCGGGCGCGGCGGGCGTGGCGTCCCAGGCCTGCATCAGGTCGCGCACGCGGCCGTGCGCGCCCCAGTCGCGCCAGGCGTCCAGCGCGAGCTTGCGGTAGCCGGGCAGCGCGCCGGCGAGGCCGCTGCGGGCGCACAGGCCGGCGGCGCCTTCCCACGCCAGCGCGGCGAGCCAGGCCTGGCCGACCGTCTGCGCCTGCGCGGCCGCGCGTTCGTAGGTGGTGAGCGCGCGCGCGGCGCCTGCCGCATGCTGTTCGGCCGCGAGCGCGAGCAAAGCCATCGCGCCGGCCACGTCGGGCGCCCGCCGGGCCCATGCCTGCAGGGCGCGACGGTGCGCGCGCAGGGCGGCCGTGGCGCCGGGCACATGGGCGAGCCGCGCCAGCGTCAGCGCGCCGAACAGGTGATAGGGCAGCAGTTCGCACGGCGGCGTGACCGGGGTGACGCGCTGGCGGGCCGCGGCCAGCGCCGCGCGTGCCGCGCCCGTCTCGCCGCGCAGCCACGTCGCCTGCAGGCAGCCGAGCCAGCACCCGAACTGCATGGCGTCCGCGGGCACCGTCGGCACGTACGGCGTGCGCGGGCCGTCGGCCAGTGCGCGGAACAGGGCGATGCGGCCGTCGAGCTGGCTGGTGGCGACGGAAACGTTGCCAAACGGGACCGACTGACGGACGGCGTCGGCGTAATGGAGCAGCTCGGCCAGCGGCGCGCCGCACAGCAGGCGCACGCCCGTCCACAGGACGGCGTTGCGGGCGAGCGTGTCGGGACGGCCGGCCTCCAGGCGGCAGGCCTCGGCCTGCAGCAGCGCCGCTTCGCGCAGCGGTGCGCAGCGGGACAGGATGAGCGTGGCGTGGGCGCGCAGCACGGCGCCCGCGACGGCGCGCGCATCGTCGCGGCGGGCGCGCACGGCGCACGTTTCGGCCAGCAGCATGGCGCGGCGGCCGCCGTGGAAACGGTCGAGGGCGACGGCTGCCAGCAGCACGGCCGCCAGCAGCGTGGCATCGCGCGGACCGTCCAGCAGCGCGCGCCGGATCTCCGCTTCGATCAGCGTGCCGGGCAGGCGGCCGGCGTTGAAGGCGTCCTGCAGCGCGTGGGTCAGGAACGGGTCGGTTGCCAGCTGGGGCGCGTCGGCCAGCGTGGGCATGCCGGCGTCGCACAGCAGCTGCCAGGCGCGCCGGCAGGCTGTTATCTGGGGCTCGGACGCCGGTCCGTCGGCATCGGGCGGGACGGAGGACGCACAAGCAGGTGGGTTCGGTACGGTCGTTCGATTCATCTGCGCGCTCAAGAGTGCCGGCGGCGGGAATTGGGCCGGGGCGGAACCAGTATCGCGGCCTTGTAGGACAATCCCCTCATACGAAAGGATGATCGATGCGGGTATTGACGCAGCGGGGCGGATGGCGTGGGCGAGCATCGCGGCCTCAGGCGGGGAAGGGCCGTGCGAGCAGCGGCAGGTCGTGGCGGCGCGCGCCGGTGGCGTCGGCCAGCCCGTTCGCGAGCGCGGCCGCCATCGGGCCCTGCGCGGCCTCCGCCACACCCAGGAAGGGCAGGCCGGGCTGGTCCAGCAGGTCGACGTCGATGCGTTCCGGCACCCCGGAAAAGCGCAGGATCGGATACGTGCTCCAGTCCATGCTGGCGATGCCGTCCGGCCCGTAGCGCAGCTGCTCGTGCAGGGTCCAGCTGGCGGCCTGGATGATGCCGCCTTCGAGCTGGTTGCGCGCGCCGTCCGGATTCACGACCTGGCCGCAGTCGGCGGCGCAGGCCACGCGGACGATGCGCACGGTGTTCTTGTCCCTGTCGACCGCGAGTTCCAGCGCGATCGCGACGTAGGCCATGATGTTCTTGTACTGGCCGAACCCGAACCCGTAGCCGTGTCCGGGCGCCGGCTTCGACTTGTCCCAGCCGAAGCGCGCGGCCGCCTTTTCGATGACGGCGCGGGCGCGCGGCTCGGCGCCCAGGTGGTCGAGGCGCAGGCGCACGGGGTCGACGCCGGCCAGCCTCGCCAGCTGGTCCATCGTCCCTTCGATCGTCGTGATGTTGATGTGCGCCCCGAGCGAGCGCATCGCGGAGCTGCGCAGCGGCGTCACGGGCAGGAAGTGATTGACCACGCGCGCGTTCGGGATGGCGTACAGCGGCAGCGCATTGCGGTCGCCGCCGCCTTCCGGCATCGGCATGGGCTGCGACGGCGTTGGTGCGATCGGTTTCGCCAGCAGCCACGCGGGCACCAGCTTGCCCGCATTGCCGGGCCTTTCGTTGTGCGAGCCGCTCCACAGTGCGTAATCCCAGTGCGAGATGCGGCCCTGGCCGTCGAGCGCGGCGCGCACGGTCGTCACCATCGCGGGCGCGTACGGCTCCCACAGGTTTTCCTGGTCGCGCATCAGCTGTACGCGCACGGGCACGCCGGGAACAAGGCGGGCCAGCAGCGCGGCGTCGGCCGCCACGTCGTCGGCGCCGTTCTGGCCATAGCAGCCCGACCCCTCCGTGTGGATACAGCGGACCTTGTCGAGCGCCATGCCGGTCAGCTCCGCGAGCGCGGCGCGCAGCGGGTACACGCCCTGCGTATGCGTCCAGACGGTCAGCATGTCCCCGTCCAGCCGGGCGACGGCGCACGACGGCCCGATCGAACCGTGCATCACGTACTGCTTCGTGTAGCGGGCGGAGACGCCGGGACCCGCGGCGGGCGTGTCGACCTTGCCGCGGTCGAGGATGGTGATGCGCTGCCCGGGCAGCTTCTGCAAGGTCGCGTGGATCGCGTCCGCCTGAGGCAGCGGCGTGCCGCCCTGCCACTGGGCGTTGGCGGCCAGCGCGTTCATCGCCTGCACGGCGCGCCACTCGTCGTCCGCCAGCACTGCCAGGTAGTCGCCGTCGCGCACGACGTGGCGCACGCCCGGCAGGCGCCGGATGGCATCGAGATCGGCGCGCACGAGCTTCGCGCCCACACGCGGCGGCCGCACGACGCGGGCATGCAGCATGCCGGGCAGGCGCATGTCCTGCACATAGGCCGCACCGCCCGTGACCTTGGCCGGGATGTCGAAGCGGGCGAGCGGCTTGCCGATCAGGCGGTAGCGCGCGGGCGGGCGCAACGGGGACGTCTCGCTGGCCGCGCGGTGCAGGCCGACCGCGTCCAGGCCGCGCAGCGCCTCGCCGTAGTGCATGCTGCGGCCGTCGGGGCCGACGACGCGGCCCGCGCGCAGCACCACCGTCTCCGGTCCCACGCGCCACCGGGCGGCCGCGCCCTGGCGCAGCAATGCGGCAACCTGGCTTGACGCATGCAGCAGCGCGCTGCCGCTGTCGGCCATCGTGTGGCTGCCGGCCGTAAAACCTTCGTTGGGCGTGCGGGCCGTGTCGCCCTGCACGAATTCGATGTCGCCCGGCTGCAGCTCCAGCTGTTCGAGCGCGACCTGCGCCAGCGCCGTGCGCACGCCGGTGCCCAGTTCGACCTTGCCGCTGAAGACCGTGACCTTGCCGTCGGGCGCCACGCGGATCCAGGCGTCGAGGAAGGGCGTGCGCTGCAGGCTGCCGGCGAGTTTCGGATTCGCGACCGGGGGCACGCCCATCCCGTTGAATTCGGCGCGGGCGGCGCGCGGCAGCAGCGCGAACGCGAGGACGAGGG
>CBIHQW010000011.1:0-208061 GCA_966212285.1 Massilia kyonggiensis | reverse complement strand
TCTGTTAAGTAGAAAATTCTACTTCCAAACGCGCTCTTTTTGCGGGGGGATTACCCACACGCTTCGCATGCACCCCGCATGCGTGCAATGCCCGATGGTTATGGGGTGGCAATTTTATTATTTTGAGTTACCATGCAGAACCGCCTCACCTCTTGCTAAAGTGAAATCTGCCCAAACAACGCTGCCTTTGACTGTATTGCTCACTGACACGCCCGAAGACGACAATTCGGGGCAGATCGCGACGCAAGGGTTCGGCTATCAAGAATGGTACGCTGTGCTACTCGTCACGGAGCTGTTGGAGAAGTCTGATGATTTTGCAGTCGGACTCGAGGTAAAGGAAGACGTCTCCGTTATCGACTCCGCTACGGCGCCGAGCAAGGTAGAGTTTTGCCAAGTAAAAACCAATGAACAGGCGGCAGCGTGGCTTTTCGCCGAACTTCACCGCAAAGGGCGAAAACTTAAGGATGGAACTCATCCTCCTTCTATTCTTGGGAAGCTGTTTAAGCGTCGTCATCAGTTCGCGGGACAAAAGACGACGCTAAGGTTCGTTTCCAACAGCAGCTTTAAGGTCCCACATGGCGGTGATACGGTAAATACGCATGACTATCACCTGGATAACCTATCTGAGGAATCGAAGAAGACTCTGCGTCAGGCGCTTTCTGAACAATTATCAGTCGCTTCAACGGACATTGAGCTCAGCGAGATTCATCTGCACCGGTCGAATCTTCCTCTAGGCGAGCAGTACTTATTCATTAGCGGAAAGCTGAGCAAGCTTGCTAGTACGGGAGCTCTTCCTTTCAAAGTTCCGCAGCCGGATGTCGCTGCGACAATGCTCGCGTCCGAGATAAGGGCAAAGGCTTCAAATACGAGCTTTGCCGTCACCTTCGATGACTTGAAATCAAAAAGATTCTTCACACGTAAAGATGCGATCACTACCCTGCTTCGTCTTTCCACGCCGCCAAGGACACTGGATGTGATTTTTGATGAAGGCATCGCAAGGCTAAACGACGAAGGATACGACTACTCGCTTCTGGAAGACATGAAACGAGAGCGTGTCCCGCTTTTTTTGGCAGCGGCAGACAGAACTAACACTTTATTCCGCAACCAAGTAGCCGCTATTTCGCGGGCGCGTTCGCATGTAAAAATGCACGCCGCGCAGGCGATGAAGCAGCTTGGCAGTTTTATCGAGGCCGTCGCGGCGCAAGCAAAAAAAGAGAGTCCCGACGAGTTTATTATGGTCGAAGAGCCGTTTTTGTACGCCCTAACTTTCGTAGTCATCCACAATGGAATCGACATCAACGTATTCACTGCTGCGCCTAGTCCGCAACCTGAGCTTACGAAATGAACCGGCACGTGAACTTCAGAACTCTCTGGCTCGTTTCCGAGTTCCAGCAAAAGGCGAAGAAGCAGACATTCAATCCAAAGAGAACGATCCTCTTCGGACCGAACGGGACGGGTAAATCTCGTATAACGAAGAATTTATTCTGGACGCTCGGGTGCTCGCCGGAAAAGCATATTGGCGGAGGCTGGGACCCAAATACGATCGGCGCCCTTGAATTCGAATATGGCGGTGACAGTTATCTCGTCGTTCGACAAAATAAATTGTTAGGACTATTCGACGCCAACAGAAATCTGCTGAAATTTGCAGACACGATGGGCAACTGGGATAGAATCATGGCCGATCTATTCGGCTATCAGCTATTGCTGCAGAGGCCCGGTGTGAATGCTCGCCACAGCCGAGCTGGCATCGATTACCTTACACTGCCGTTCTATATTGACCAAGATGGTAGTTGGGGTCCGAAGTGGAGCACTTTCACGACACTGGGTCAATTCAAGAACTGGCAGAGAACGGTCTTTGAGTCGTTCATCGGGTTGCGGCCCAATGCATACTTTTTTGCTCATCAGCTGTGGCAGGAAGCGAGTACCCAGTTGCGTGATAGGCAGAGCAATATGGATACGCAGAGGATGGCGTTCCAACGTGTTCGCGACATCTTGCCCAGGAACGTACCGGTTTTAGACACAGGAAAGTTCGAATTTGAGCTCGCGTTTTTGGCCCAAAAAGCACAACAGCTTCAGCAAGAGCAGGCGGAAATTCGGGCCAAGTTGGTCGTAGCAGTGAATCTAAGGGAAAAGCTCAGTTCGGAATTACAGCTTGCGGTCTCAGCACATAGAAGTCTGACAGACGATCTTAGTTTCCTAAGTGAACAATCCGACGCAGGGGTTGAGTGTCCGACTTGTGGAACTCTGCACACCAGTTCGTTTCATGCGCGCCTTCAACTTACGCAAGATGCTCAGTCACTGTCTTTACTAATAAACGAACTGAGGCAAGAGAAAGGCAAAGCGTTAGCACGTCATTCAGCCTTGCTTTCCAAGCTCAACGGCATTAATGAGCAGATACGTGCGCTGAATAGCGATATGCAGGAACAGCAGACTAACCTGAAAGCGGAAGATCTGCTCCTTGCCGCTCACAGTGTTAGAACCTTGGACAATGCATTCGAATCGGTAACTGCCGATTTGGCCGAAGAGATAAATGCGCTTGCTGCCAAAGAAGAGAAGCTCAAAGCAGATTACAAAAAATTTGAAGACCGTGTGCGCCAAAAGGAAGTAAATAAGTATTTTTCCGATAGCGTAACGAGCTTCTCCGTCAGGCTCAACATTCCGGTAGAAGAGCAGATTGGAAAAGCGAAACCGGGGCACCGTGGCCAAGTGGGCGGAAGCTCCGGTCCACGCTCGCTTCTAGCCGTCCATCTTGCCATGCTTCGTTCTAACGCAGAGTACGGAGATACGCCGTTCTTTCCGTTTGTTGTCGACACGCCTCAGCAATCGGGACAGGATCCAGTAAATCTTGCGTCAATGATTCAAATTTTGGGTAGGTCTGTTGGGGAAGACCATCAGGTCATTCTCGCGGTTGAAATGCTTCCCGAGGGGGTGGATACGGCAGAGTTCGAGATTGTCGATCTAAAAGTCAAGCGTGGACTTCTCAACGCAGACGATTTCAAAGCAGCAGCATTCTTGGCTCAGCCACTGAGGGCAATGAAGGACGCCATCGCTGCGCACAAAGCGAGCGTAGTGGTGGATTGATAGGTGTGAAGAGGTTAGCTCGACCGACAGAACCTCGACACCTTGTGCGCAAACTCGGACATTGTCCTGGAACTTAGGGGCGCCGCCACGATGCAATTGCGCACTCCATTGGGAGTTCTGAAACGACATGGCAAAGTCCATGAAAATAGCAACACAGCTCCACCACGACTTGCAACCAAAATTTGGGAGGGAATCTGGGCTGCCGCAGACTAAAAGCTTCAGTGAATTAGGCATGCCCTTGGCCGATTTGGGGAAAACTCGATGGCCACGGAGATTGGGCGGAGCAAAGAGTAGACATTGAACAAACCGCGTTTAACGTCTGCTTCAGTCATAATGTGACGAGCCAGCGCGCTCCGGCTGAACTCAGTTTTTATCACTCCCATCGCGGTAAGAATAAGGCTAATGCATGGTAAGAATAAAAATGTATCCAGCGGGGAATGGCGACGCTTTTCTAATTCGTGCCAATGAAACGAACGTACTTATTGACGGTGGCTATGCGGCAACGTTTCATACTGAAATTTCCACGGATTTGCAAGCAATTGCCGCAACTGGTGAGGCTCTTGACCTCGTCGTGGCGACCCACATCGATGCTGACCACATCTCGGGCCTCATCGCCCTTCTCGAGGCTAACAAATCCTCGGACCAATCAAAAGTCGTAACGATTAGGCAAATTTGGCACAATAGTCTTCGCAGTATCACAACGATGAACACCACTTCGCTCTCGCCAAAATCTACTGGGCTGCTAGAGGCAATCTCGAGGAGAGGACACCCGTTGCCGTCTAATGGGGCCCCTGCCGCACAGGAGATTAGCGCACGTCAGGGCAGTTCCTTGGCCGCGCTTCTACATCGTGGAGGCTATAGCTGGAATTACGGGGACGGTACCACCAGTATTTGGGCCCAAGATATGCCGCGGTTAGCTCTGGGACCGGCAGGATCTGTAACCATAATTGGTCCAAATGAACGCCGGCTCAATGAGCTACACCTGTGGTGGAAGGGCAAGTTACGTAGCATGGGCTACTCCGGTCCCACCGGAGCTGGCGAAGTTATCGACGACGCCTTTGAATTTCTTTGTTCGCATGCTCCGAGCTCACTCAGCTTGAAAGCTACCGCGCTATCTGGAGGGGCTACAAAACGTCTCGAGGACGTGTACGAACCGGACACATCCGTCACCAACGGAAGTTCCATAGCGATGATCCTCGAACTTCACGGAAAGCGCCTGCTCTTCTTAGGCGATGCATGGGCAGAGGACATGGTCGAGCAGCTGCATCGGCTCAAATCTGAAGGGCAATCGATGACATTCGATGCTATTAAGATTTCCCATCACGGAAGCCTGCGCAATACCAGCCCTGACTTACTTGCCCTTATCGATGCGCCGATTTATTTCATTTCGTCGAATGGAGCTGGTCATGGGCATCCCGACTTTGAGGTGCTTGCAGCCATTGTCGATCGGCCCGCAGCATTCAGTCGCCAGATACACCTGAACTACAGCACATCTGCATCGGCGCGCCTCACAAATTACCGCCCCGGATCTGGAAGCGAATTTACGGTGCATGTAGGCAATTCGGATTGGGTCCAACTGGATAACGATAAAGTATGCACGACACTCTGATCAGGCAGGCAACTTGCCGCGTAACTTGTGCCAATGAAAGCGGTTCCGGGTGGCTCGTAACACCGTCGCACGTCGTGACAGCACGCCATTGCGTAGCAGACGCGATTGAAGGAGATGCGCCCATCACACTGCAGTTTGGTACTGGCGAATCCGCTCAACGGGTCCAGGTGAGCGTTTTTGCGCACGACGCGGACCTCGATGTCTGCCTACTGCTCCTTCCTACTGAGTCATTGTTCACGCCGATAGCGACGAGTTCAGCGCGCCCCAGAGAAGGTAGGGCCTGGAGCGCGTTTGGATACCCTGTGGTGAAACTTGACATCGGTCATCGGGTTGAAGGCACGATTTCCCAAGTGCTAGACCAACCAGAGATGTCCGTCGATCTGGACCTCCACGTCAGTGGCGGTTCCGATCTCAGCGACTATCGCGGTCTGTCCGGCAGTGCATTAATCTGCGACGGGCAATGCCATGGGATTGTTCGACTGGCCGTGGACCGGCCTATCTGTGCCATAAGCATTGCGCAAGCTGAAACCTTTCTAACTGCCAACGGTATCCCAGTGACGGCACCGGTGGTGTCGGGTGATGAGCAACGCGCCTACGCCGGGCGAGATGGATTTCGGGAGCAATTTGAGGAACTGGTAGTCAGCAAGGCCGGTGGCTACGTATTTCTAGAAGGTGCGCACGGGATAGGAAAGTCAACGTTTTGTGAAACTTATCACCCGGTGAGTGCCTTCGTCGAAGTATTCGGAACATACAGCTTTACGGCTTTGCAACGGGGCATTAACGCAATGCACCGGGTACAGCCGGAGATGTTCAATGACTGGCTAAACACGTTGATCTCGATGCGAAGCACTGGAAAGCCGGCGCGAGTGTCTGAAAAGTCTTATGGCCAGCTGATCGCGGAAACCAGCGCCTTAATGAATGGCTTAGCGAAGGAATACTCCGAGCGGGGGAAGATTGGGATCTTGTTCGTTGACGGCCTCGATGAAGCATCAAGGCTTGGTGGGACCGAGCTGACTAGATTTTTAGGGCTGCTTCCCACGGCCTTGCCCTCCGGACTTGTGGTCGTATTTACTGCGCCCAATCAAACGACTTTGGCAGCGACCCTGGGGGCGAGAGTTCAAGCTCCATTCGTCCTCACCTTGCCTTCCCTAACCCGCGAGGCCGTGCACGATTACTGCGTATCGGAGCTGGTTCCGGAGAGGGCAACGCCAATGAATGTCGCAGTGATTTGCGACAGATCGGAAGGAAACCCTCTTTATTTGCACTATCTGATTGACTACGCCAACGGTGGCGCCACGGACGAGCAGATAGCTGAGGTCCCGGCGTTCGGCGGAAGTATCCGCAATTACTACGACTCCCTGTGGGGGCATCTTGCAGCGGACGCCGAAGCGGCCAACTTACTCGGCATCCTAGCCCGCCTGCGATGGGGTATTTCGATGGGGCAGCTGTCGAATCTGTTGACAGAGAATGAACGGATTGCCTTTGTCCCGACCCTTGATCGTATCCGTCACCTGCTTAGGGATCCCCGAAGTACGTCGATCTATCACGCATCTTTCGCGGACTACCTCGCAGAAAAGACCGTTGTACGCAGCCTAGAGATCCAGCGCCGCTTAGCCGATTACTGCCGCCAGCAATCGAGCGCCGAATACGGGACCCTCAATAAGGTCTATCACGCACTACGCGCTGGGCCGGACGAAGTCCAGCGAGGAGTTAGTGCCTGTCAACAGGACTGGGTCGATGAATGTGTCACATTGGGGGCAGAGCCAGACCTACTTTTGGGAGACATCGAAGAAGCACTTGAAGCGGCTACACAGTGGGGAGAGCCCGTGGAAGTTGTTCGGATTCTCTTGCTGTCCCATCGGCTGGACTTTCGCTACGACACCCTGTTTGCTCAGTCAGCCAGCTTGATTGCCGAGGCACTTATCGCTGTCGGAAGAGAAAACGAGGCACTTCAGCATGCGATCCGATACGGTCGCTTAATCGTGCCGCCTACGGAAGTGTTTCGCATCGCGTTCAAGCTCATCCAAGCTCAACAGATGGAGACGGCAAAGCAATTGCTGGAGAAAACGGATCTCGTGCTGCTTGAAAGGTTTAATGCCGCAGACCTTACGATTTCCGGGTTCCTTGAGCTTACAGTCAAACGCGCGCAGTTGTTCCTTCTGCTGCATCGCGCAGGCGTGGCAAGTGCAAAGGATCAGTTCGTGGCGTTCAACCTGAAGTGCCGGGAAATAATCCAGCAAGGAATAGCTGACGACGACACACGCCGTAGCGTTGTGCAGGACATGTCTGGCGCCCTGAATGCGAGCTTACTGGCAGTCAGTAACCGTTACGTATCGCTTGCTATGTACGAGCGGATGGGAATTGGCAGGCCCGACGGTATTTTGGAATCAATTTTTCGGATGCTGGTGAGCTACCAGTCCTTCAGCCAGTTCTTTTCCGTAAGAGTTAATCCTCAAGCGTTGCAGCAGCTATTCGACGACCTGCAGACTCTCCTTCAAGACGCGGAACTGCGAGCACCTGTCGACCTGGACGTGCTTAATGTGCTGATTCTGTTCGGAGCGCCCACGGGGTTGATCGAGGAGCTGGCGGGTTCCGGGACGAGGCCCGATCAGGAGCTCAGGATTTTAAAAGAAGACAACGTCTCGGTGGATAGGGAGCATCTCTCTGAATACATCGCACATCGTCGAGTTCAATCCTATTTGAATCCAGAGCTTACCTGTCCGCCGGCATGCGAGTGGTCTTCAGGTGAATGGTTGGTCAACATGCTCCGGGTGTTTAACGCAATGGCATGGTGCGACGGTGCGGCTAGGCGAGCCAAGGCGCAGCAAGACACGGATCGCTTGCAAGTAGTGTGGGACACGCTAGTCGAGCGCGTAATGAATCCATTACGTCTAACGCTGCAGCAGCGCGCTTCTTGGAGGGACGGCTACGCGATTCCTGAGTCCGCGTTCCCAGAAATCTACAACTTGCTAGCCGACCTCTTCATTGATGTATATCCGGAGAACCTGAGGACGCTCCTGTTGCTGATTGAGGAGCGATTCTCTGATCAGTGTGGGTTGTACTCAGAGGGATTCCGGCAGGTACTCTCGACCGTTGTACAGCGCTTGGCCGCGGAATCACTCGAGCCCACCGTCGAAAACCACGCCTTTTCCTTGTTGCGACGATGGAGCATGTACGTTCAGCGCAATGTGCAGAACAGGCACGAACTTGTTCCAGAGCTGTTACAGCTAATCCCATTGTTTGCCAGATGGGGGGCCCACGAAGAGGCTCGTCGCATTCACCAAATCATGCTTTCTGTTTCGATGGGCCCTACCTGGTACAAGGAGGATCAGCTCACTCTGATGATAGGAACGCTAGAACACTTTCCAAGTGCAGACCTTCTGCAGGCTGACATCCTTCCTCGCATTGCCGGCAGCCTTGAGCGTGCAAGCGGTGAGATGACATTTCAACGATATGTGCGGTACGACAAGGCCGCGCTACTGGGCGAGTTGTGTCGTCGGGGACACTACGAAAACGCCGTCAGATACTTTTGGCGCCAGTCCTGTGGAACCTCGGAGGAGCTGTATGCCGAAGCCTCTCGGGGCGACATGGACCGCCCTACCCCGTTGCGCGGACAGCGTTTCCCGGGTGGGGCCCTGGACGAGCAGGACGCAATTCTCCGTATGGCCCGGTCTTTCGGCGCCGATGGGGATTGGCCTCTAGGCTGGGCACTGCTCGAGGTGTATCAGCATGGCGATGATCGCCATCTCGCGTCTTCCGCCGCAGCGTACGCTCGACTTGCAGAAACTACTGTTGACGTTGCAGCACACACCTTGATGAAGGAGCGCCTGCTTCTACTTGTGAAGGCGGAACTCTCACCCGAACATGCCGTTACGTTTCTGAAAGAATTCTCTGAGGTCCTTCCTGAGTCACTGCGACACAAATTTGAGGAAGTGCTTCATTTGCTGCCCGAAGATACGGCAAGTGAACAGGCGACACCACTTACACCAGTGGTGAACACTGAACCTGTGACAAAGCTTGGTGGTAGCGAATCGTTCGAGCGAGAAGACCTGCTTTTACCCGGGATGTTTGGAACGAGTCGATCAACGCAAGAGTCCGACGCCGCGTTAGCGCGCGCAGAAGCACATCTCGATCGTTTGAATGTCGAAGCCGGGCGAGCAGAGGCATTGTCTGCTTTGCGACTTCTGCAGGAAGGCGGGTGGTCGATTTGGGGGAATTTGTCTTCGGACGCGTCGCGAGCGGAGGAACTGTTGCGTAACGGTCTAAGCGACCCCAGTGCCCTCGTCAAATGCTACGGCCCGCTCATTCTCGCTGAGCGCCACGTCGAAAAGTGGCGTCGAGCTGATCATCTCATCAGCAGGGCCGCACCATTACTTAGCACTGAGCAGCGTGCAAGAATGATCCAGGTCGTGTTGGAGCATGTCCAGCACCTGGTCGGTGACACCGCCGACGAAGCGAAGGAATACGAATTCCTTGGTACACGTACTCAGACGAGCACACGTGATGCACTTTTGGGTCTGCTAGTGTCTATGGTCGATCACCCAAAATGGATCCGGCAAGCTAAGGCTGCAGACCTCATCCTCTGGCTGCTTGAGAATTTCCGAGATTATCTGGCGAACTTGGCACCGCTGGCATTCACTACATCGAGCGGCTTCCAGGCCGACGTCATCTGCGGCGTGCTGGACTCCCTTTCGACATCGCGGCCGGTGGAGTTTTGGACAGAACTTGAAGCGGTGGTTGACTTCGATAGCACATTGGTTGAGTGCAAACACGCTGGCCGACTGGGCGTGTTGCTGCGGATAGCGACGCGAGCTACGCAGAAAGGTGCAGTGCGCGCAGCCGCAGTGGTTGCACGCATCAAAGAACTGTGTGAAACGCCTGCGGTGTTGGTAAGTGCTGCCGACTCTCAGCTGTCTCTGCCGCCTTGGGCTACAGCGATAGAATCGGAGTGGCAAGACCTTGCTGCTCGAGGGCTTGTCGATGCGGAACTAGTGCGGCGGGTCGAGGCAAACATGACTGCCAACTGTGCGCCGTTGACCATCGAAACCAACTTCGAGCTCGAGAAACTGCTCTCGCTAAATTTCCGCGAAAAAGTAAAACGTCCCTTTGCTCGCTGGGAGGCCAAGGTGCGTCACGCGGTCCTTGTTGCTCTCACGCCGATTCTGACTGAAGCGGACTTGCTTTTTGTAGAGCAGCTGTTCCGAATCCATAACCCCTCTCCGCTATATCGCTTCAGAAGAGCGGACTTTGCTTCGCCTGCCGCAGGATGGATCCGCGCGCTATCGCAAGGACAGACTTCACCAGTTGTACCGACAGTTGGCACCGAAGTGTATCTTGATTTTCAAGTGCGACTCCAGGGAGACGAGCGATTTGAATATTTGAGGATGACAGCGTTTCTCTACAAGGCAGGTACTCAACCTCTCCCCCTGGCTAGGCCGACCACTTTTGAGTCAACTGAGACTCCGCAGTCAGGACACGCAACCGCCTTTGAGCTTTGTGCACGAGTTGAGCCCAAGCCAGCGCTCTTTGGCAGCTTCACACCTGCTATCCCGTCGCCAGTATTGACGCAACAAATCGGGAGCGCTACTGCCCTAAATCGGGGATATTGGCGCGAGACCAGAATCAGAAGCGTCCGTGACCCGTGGCCGCAGCAAGAGGGATGTTTTCTGTCGATTGACAGGACTGCGCTGAAGTTGCCACCTGGCATGAAGCTCGCCTGGGACATCGAATTTGGTAATCTACGCTTCGTGCTAACTCCTATTCTCTAAAGGAACTCACCATGCATCCTCGAATGCAACTGATGAAAACACCCGCAACAAGGTCGGATTTTGAGCATCGCTTTCACCGGCTGCGGGAAATGATGCGCGAAGGAAGGTACGGGCAACGCCAAGGCCTGAGTGAGAGCATTCTTGATGTGAGGCACCTTCCAAATGGAAGATTAGACTTCCTGAGTGTCGACGAATCTGCGCGGTTGCTGGCTAATACGATGCTTCAGTTCGCCAACTTTAAATTTCCAGTGATGTCGGAAACCTGACGCATGACTAACCGTCGTTATGAGACGCGTTCTGTGAACGGGCGAACTTAGCGGCACGTATTACAATACCTTAGCAGGGGATGCGACGGACGCGAGTTGGCTCCGTAGACCTGCATGTTCGCCTGCCAGACCCGCTTGATGGCGACGCCGAGCACGTCGTCACGCTGAACACGGGCACAGCGCAACGCCGGGTTACGCTGCTGTGCCCGCATGGCGCCAGTAGCCCGACGGCGCGACCTGCATCACCTTGCATATCGGCTCGACACCGTAGGCATGGCGGTACTGGATTCCAAGCTGCCAGTCGACTGGCCGCGCTAGCTCGCGCATGATGCTATCGCAGGCGTGACCCTTGCTGCCTATGTCATACCGGTGTCACTGGCTTTCGCAACGCTCGCGGGGGATTACCATAGAATTTGCTACGTCATAGTTGTTAAAAGCCCAAATTTTTCGGTGGGCCTGACCAGCTAGTCAAGTTGCAATTTGCGTTTAAGCAATGAGCGTCGCTTAAGTAATAGTGAAAGAGGCGCAAGTGCTACTGAACCAAGGCAGAGCAACGCTGTGAACAAATTTTTGTGTTGAACAGGAGATGGCATTTGCGTCGGCAAACGGTCTATGTTATGATCCTTGTGTAGACATTGCAGGCAACAACTTGCGACGGTTAATAGCGACTTAGCAGGGTCTGTAGTGCAACGGCCTCAATCAAAGAGCCATCCCTAAAGGATGGCTCTTTGTCTTTGTAGAGTGAACTTAGCCCAAACTGCTGTTGGGCTACTGTTTGATCTTGATGATCTTAGCGGGGCGCGGAATAGTACCGCCCAATTGGTATTTTCTTATAAGTAATAACCGCAAAGTTTGTCGATTGCAGCTCGCTTTTCAACCCCCAAGCCTTCGTCAGCGAGCTAAGCCGTACTTGCTGATGCTCAGGTAGTTTTTTGAAATGCTGCAGACTGTTCTCGGTCATCAACCACTGAAGGGATTGATGATTCTCAGATTCTGAGTACTCCGCCGCTCTAGATTTTGACAGCCAGTGGAGCAACTGAGTCGACTTCCTGTACGAGCGTTGTAGTCGCTTCAAGGTATCAGAAACGGTAACTGGAGCCGGAGCAACTACGGTGCGAGGGCTATTTTGTCGGGCTCGTGTTTCACTCAGCTCTACCCCAAATTTCCATAGGGGTTCAAAATGTGCGACTCGATTGCGGAGATCCCCAACTAACTCAATCCGTGCGAAAAGAGCGTCTTGGTGGTCCTGCACACCCCAATACGTAGCGTCCCGTTGATGGTGGTTGGGTAAGATCGTAGGGATGAGCGTATCCCAAGGCACCGCGACCCCTGAGTTATCCATGACCTTATCAAGGACATGTGGCCAGAAACCGTAGGTCATCCCTGCAATGACTTTGTTTGGCGAAGCTGGAGCTGCTTGGTCTCCGATCTTCTTCTTCAGATTTCTATCTGACGTCGAGCTAGAACCTGGCCCAAACGGCCGGTACATCTTCATATACCAGTCATTAGAGTGTTCTGTGCCTACTGACGTATTTGGATCCCAAGCATACTGACTTAGTGCCGTATGGAAACGGTTTCGCAGGATAATTTCTAGAATTCCAAGAAACCTCATGTAACGGCTGGAGATGGCATCATTCCAGCAATACAACCCATACAGCTCAGTGTCGTTAGCGGGGCTGAAAAAACTTTGATAACTTGACAATCTTGCTGTCGAAATATCGTTGAGTGCAGCGGCTAGATCAGATGGTAGCAGGTGATGCATCAGTGGGATGTTCTATATGGACACAAGCATTGTCAGCTGTTTGCAAAGCCAGTGCAAGTTTTAACCAGCTAAATGCTCAGTTAGAACTACTAGACATGGTTGCGCAAGCTTGAACCCGTACCGTCCTTGACCACTAAAAATTCACTTGCGAACCTATCTATAGACGCAGCGACAAGGTCCTCAATATAGCGAGAACTTGGCGTTGACCTTCAGACCATAGAGGTTTTGAGTGTCTTATGGACAACGTGTACTCTGTAGCTGCCGTACACTGATCATTCCGTGCATTTGCCAGATCATGCGGGATCGAGCCAGCGTTAACGCTTCCAGCATGCCGACTCCAACTGGTGGCGAGCATCCTAGCCGAAACCGGTTGGTGGCAGCAGACTCGGCTGCAGAAGAGTATCGAAGCCGGCTCATCAGCACGGGATCGCAGTCCATACCGTAAACCTAGTGTCAAACTTTATTATTGCAGATTTAACTGTTCAAGCGGATAACGGTGGACTAGTGTCAGACTATATTTTGAATAGCATCAGCTGCTCAAATAAGTAAGGTGTTGATTTTTAAAGAGATATTGTGTCAAACTTTATTATTGCTCCACAGCCCAGGCCGCACGGCTACATGAGGACGATGGTCACAGCACCATCGGCCCCCCGATGTTCCCTTTGAATATTTCCATATTCAGCGAGAAATCGTCCACGGTGCCGGCAGTCCGGCCGTCGACCAGCACGCTGATCGACCGGCCGCCGCACACCCGTTTCATCTCCTCGCTCGACAACGCGCGCACCCGCACACCCGCTGCCGCCGTGCCCTCGAAGGCCAGGTCTTCGATAATCAATGTGTTCATGATGATTCTCCTCGCATGGTTGGAAGTGAAATGGCGCGCATGTCACGCGCCTGCTTCTCACTATGCAGGGAGCATGCCACCGGTGGCGTAGGGGCAGGCCGGTGTTTTGTGTTGGTTCGGGACCAACACACCGCAGGGACTGTCAGTTCTTGCCGGACGATTTGGCCGTCACTTCACGATACCGGGCTTCCGTCTCGGCCAGCAGCATGCGGGCCTGGACGAGCTGGGTTTGCATGCGGATGCGTTCCACTTCCTGCTGCATGCCTGAGAGTCCGGAGCCCTCTTGCGGTGCCCAGATCAAATCTCCGCCTTTGCCCGTGGCATTGCTGCGCGTGCACACGCGGCCATTCAAGGCGGCACCTTCGGAATACTTCTGGTCCTGGTAAAAGCAGTGGGATTGGTCGGCGGCCTTGGCGGGTACGACGAAAACGGCCGCCAATGCGGCAGCCGTGATGAGCATCGATTTCATTACATCCTTCTCCAAAAATAAACGGCCCCGAAGTCGGGGCCGTTTGTCAGGTTAGAACACGTAGGTCGCCTGCATGCGGAAGCTGCGGCCCGGATCGAACCAGGAACGGCCCATGTCGCCAGGGGTCTGCTGGTTGACCTGCTTCGTCACGGTACGGGTCAGGTTGCTGATGTTGAAGCTGCCCGAGAAGTGGTCGCTGAAGCGGTAGTTGATGCCCGCATCCCACTGGCCCACCGGCAGCTGCCACACCGGGATGCCGAAGCCGGCATCCTGCAGCGGGTTGCCCTGGGCGTCCACGTGCGTCGGATCGGCGCTGGTGCCGTTGGAGCCCTTGGCGCCATAGACACCGGTCGCCAGCAAGGTACGGTCACGCCAGGAATACGCCAGACGTGCCGACACCGGGCCGCGGTCGTACATGAAGGCCAGGTTGAAGGCGCGCTTCGACAGGTACGGCACCGGCAGATCCTTGTACGGGATGCCGTTGGTGTCGCAGCCATACAGCGCCGCAGACCCTTTCAGCTCGCCACCGGACGGGCAGAAATTCGACGGGTTCGGGTGATACAGCTGCTGCTTGCCGTCGATGTAGGTGAAGTTCGACGATACGCCGAAACCCTTCGCCCAGTCCGGCAGGTAGTCGCTCACGCCGGGCAGGTGATCGAGGTAGGTCATGCCGGCCAGCTCGATACCGCGCACGCGGGCCTTGGCCGCGTTGGCCGGACCGGTGATTGTGAACTCCATATCATTGCCGGCGAGATCCTTATACGTCCTCGTATAGGATTCGTTCATGATGATGTCCTTGACCTGCTTGTAGAAGAATGCAGCGGTCAGGGATTGGCCCGGGCGCGGATACCATTCCAGCGTCAAGTCGACATTGTTCGACTTGAGCGGCTTCAGCTTCACGTTACCGTCGTTGGTGCCGGTGTACGCGATGGTGGTGATCTTCTTGCTGTCGTTGGGATCGTTGATCACGTTCTGCGCCAGCGTGATGTATTCCTGCAATTGATCGAAACCGGGACGGTAGATGCCGCGCGACAGCGCCACGCGTGCCTGGAGCTTGTCCGTCAGGCTCGCCTTCAGGTTCAGGCTCGGAATCACGTCGACGTGGCTGGACTTGAGATCCATCGGATCGTTGATCTCGCCGAAGCGCGGGACGTTCGGATTGGTGGTCTCGCTATAACTCGGCTTGAACACCGTGTAACCGTGGGCCACGGTGTTGGTCCGGACCACGCGTACGCCGGCGACGCCGTCCACCGGATATTTCCAGTCGTCGAAGCCGAAGCGCAGGTTGCCGTACAGGGCCTGGGTGCCTTCGCTGTGCTTGCTGACGTACTGCGGTTCGGTGCTGAAGCCAGGCGGGCGCCAATCGCTGCCGGCCTTCGAGCAATCGCTCGTCGCGCCCGTCAGCCTGTTGTCGTCCTCGCAGTTATAGCGCAGCACGGTCAGCAGATTCTTGTACGCGGCCATGTCCCTGACCATCGACTGTGCGGGCACGACGAACGCCGGCGGTGCAGGCATCCTGCCGTTGAAGAAGTCAGGGAACGAGAAGGCTTGAACGTTGCCCAGCGCTGCGTATTTCGGGTCGCTAAAGTAACCGAAGTTCGGGCGCTGCCAGTCCCAGCTTTCGAGGTGCGGGAGTTGGCCCGGGACGTCGGTTTCCTTCACGCCCCATTCTTCCTGGTAGGATTTCCAACCCGAACCGGCATTCTTATCCTTGCGCGAGGAACGTTCCGTGATGCGAACGCCGAAGCGGACGTCGCGCAGCACCGGATGGTCGAAGCTGTATTTGGCATCCAGTTTCCAGGCGTACAGATCCGCCTTGGCACGGTTGAACTCAGGCTGCGAAATGCCCCAGAAGTAGTTGCGGGGATCGGCCATGAAGGCGATCGCCTTGTCGTTGAAATTGAACGCGGGCCGCGAACCGGAGACGTCCAGGCCCTCACTCGGCAGGAATGTGCCGAGGTTGAGCATGCCGTAATTGCCGCTGTTGGTGGCGTGCACCCACTGCAGGTCGTTCTGGAACGACCAGCTTTCGTTGACGCGCCATTTGAAGTTCCACGCCAGCTCGCGCGTGCGGCCATGCACGTCGCGGTAGTTCTGGGTGGTGTTCATGCCGAGACCGCCGTCCACGAACTGGTTCGCGCCCCTGCCGCCGATCGGATAGCTGAGGACGCCCGACTGGAAGACGCCGGCGCTGTTGAACTTGGCGTCGGTATAGACAGTCTTGTACGGGTTTTCAGGGTTGACACCCATCGAGACGTTCGCGTTGACCTGATGGAAAGCGGAGTCGAAGTACGTCAACGACGACTCCAGGTTGTCCTTCTTCCACTGCAACGCGCCATAGAAGCCCACGCGGCGGGTATCTTCGTTGTTGCTGCCCCAGTTGCCACCGGCCGGCACCCACGCGGTCTGGCCTGGGATGAGATCGCTCCTCGGGTAGTAGACGTTCTGGTCGATCGTGTCGTAGCGGAATTTGGTGCGGTTGAACGACAAATCCACCAGTGCGCCGAATTCGCCCGCGCGGGTCTTCCACCGGTTCGAGTACAGACCCGAGAAGCCCGGCGATTTGGTTTTGCCCAGTTCGGCGTAATTGCCCGTGGTGGTCAGCGCGCCGTACTGGCCCGGCGCGTCGAACGGCAGCCGCGTGCGCAGGTTGATCTGGCCGCTGATGCCGCCTTCGATCAGGTCGGCAGAGGGATTCTTGTAGACTTCCACGCCCGCCATCAGTTCCGGCGGCACGTCGCCCCAGCTCAGTTCACGTCCCGGCCAGCCGGCCGAGAAGGTTTCGCGTCCGTTCATCGTGGACGAACCCCAGGACAGGCCGCGCACCTGCACGCCCGAACCTTCCACGTTGAATTCCAGGCCGTTTGCGGCCAGGGAAGCGCCCTGGCGCGACTGGTTGCGGTCCATCGTGACGCCCACCACGCGCTGCAGCACTTCAGTGATCGAGCGGTCAGGCAGCTTGCCGGCTTCGTCGGCCACGACCGCATCGACGATCTGGTCGGAATCCCGCTTGATCGCCGTCGCGGTCTCGAGCTGCTTGCGCTGGCCGGTCACCACGACGGTGTTCGTTGCGCTGTCGTTCGTCTGCGCCTGCGCGCTGCCGCACAGCAGCGCGAACTGCGCCGCGGCCGTTGCCAGCGCGGTCATCTTGATCGTTTTCCTGACGATCTTCGTCTCATCTCTTGTCATTATTGATGTCCTTTGTCTATGCCTTGGTTGCCACCGCGCGATGCGGTGGCCATGAATGTCACTGGAAGTAGATCGGGCCGGTCAGCTTGAACTGGGTCTGGTACTTCGACGCCGCGTTCGCCACCTGCGCGTTCGCCTGTACTGCGGAGAACTTGATCTCGACGAGCGGATAGCTATGGATCTCGTTCCACGCGTCCAGCCCGCTCAAGCCGCACGATTCGCTGACCGTGAACTTGTCCTTGAGACTAAGGCTGTAGTCCGTGGCGGCGGCGGCGGTCGGCTGCACGGTCGATTTCAGGGTCACGGCACAGGATTTGCCATCCTTCTGAGCGAAGTGGCCGAGGAACAGTTCGACGTTGAACTTGTTATTGGCCGAACCGTACCATTCGGGGTTTTGTGCGAGGTTGAAGTGCATCGCCCCCTGGACTTCGAGCATCAGGCCTTTAGGTGCGGTGAGAGGCTTGCTGAAAATGGTGTCCTTCACGCCGGTCCGGTAGCCGTCGTTCGAGACGAGATCGTCGTCCACGAGGCCGGGGCCGAAGATCTGGAACGACGCGCGGCTGGACCACCATGCCTCCGGCGCCTTGTCGGAAGTCGCGGTAAAGGTGTAGCTGCTGCCGCCGTCGCCGACCGCCCGGTCGCAACTGTCGCACCACCACTGGTTGCCCAGGTGCCCGATCAGGCCTTCGTTGGTGTTGTCGTTGTCCTTGTAACCGGTCAGGAAATTCAGCTTGGCCGGTTTTTCGGTGCCGATCGGAATGTCCTTCTCCATGAATTTCGCCATGCCTACCGACACCGCATCCGTCGCCGACACCAGCGCCGGCAGGTAGTAGTCATTGCCATCCTGCTCGGCGACGACGATGCACATGCCGTTCGCGAGCTTGGTCATCGTGTTCCCGCTGACCGAGCAAATGGCAGGCGTCTTGCTCGTGAACTTGGCCGGGAGACCCGAGCTGAAAGTGGCGGACAACTGCACCGGCGTCGAATCGAGCGGCTGCCAGCCCGGGTGGGGGAACGCGGTGATTCGCTGCGGGTTTTTCGGCACGACGAAAATCTGGCGCTGCGAGACCGGCGCGTAGCCGTTGGAACCGGCCTGGGTGGCGGTCACCGAGCATTCGCCCAGTTTCAGCAGCGTCAGCTGATCCCCACTGACGCTGCAAATGTCCGGCGTGTTCGACGTAAAGGTCACGGCGCCGCCGGAGCTTGCCGTCGCCTTCAGCTTGGTCGTGGCGGAATTGGGCGGCACGCCGATCAACGCCTCGCCCGAGAATGGGAGCTGGAAGGAAATGGATTGCTCCGCGCCGCCGCTACTGCTATCGCCGCCGCCGCCGCCGCAACCGCTCAACAATGCGATGCAGCCAAGCGCAATCGCAGGAATCTGGAACTTCATCGGTACTCTCCTCATGGTGGTGTTCCTTTGTGTAATGAATTCATGACTCTTGGGCCCCCATGACACCGACTGGTAATGGAACGGCAATACGGGACTGCAAACGAGACTTTGCGAGCTTCCAGAGTTATGGTTTTTTATATATAACGGACATTTGCGCATGTTATGATGCCATTGGAGACCCGGGTGTCACAATTACAATAACTTTTAATTAGCGACATAAAATTTACCGAGCGTCGCTTTTTTGTTCGCAAGACTCAGTGCGAATGCGCCGCAGCGCCTGTACGCGTCGTGCCCTTCCATATCGAAAAATGTTGTTCGTGCGCAACGATTGGCATGGCGCGAACAATTGCGAACCTAAGCCCCGCCGCACGCTCTAACACCTGCCCCGGACATCAACCGGCCGCAGGAGCGTGACCATGGCAGGCATCGTGCGTATCGACGACGAAGTGATCACGACGGATGATTTCATCCGTACGCTGAAGCTGAACGGACAGTTCGAAGGGTTGGTCGAGCAGATGGTGCGCGACCGCCTCACGGCGCGCGCCGCGCGGCAGGCCGGCCTCGTGCTCGCGCCCGACCAGGTGCAGGAGCGCGCCGACGCCTTCCGCCGCGCGCTGGGCCTGCATCGCGCGGCCGACACCAACCACTATCTAGACGCCCTCGGCATCTCGCTGGACGAGTTCGAGGCGTACATCACCGACAGCCTGTACCAGGAAAAGATGCTGGAGCAGGTGTGCAGCGAGGCGGCCGTCGCGCAGTATTTCAAGCTCAATTCGCCGCGCTTCGACAGTGTGGAAATCAGCCACGTCGTGCTCGACTCCGAAGGCGCGGCCAGGGAGATGCTGTCCGTGTTGCAGGAGGAGCCGGAAGCGTTCGCCGGGATGGCGCGCGAACACTCCATCGACGAGGGCACCCGCCAGCAGGGCGGCGTCATCGGCAAGGTGCTGCGCGGCTCGCTCAAGGGCGACATCGAGGCGCGCGTGTTCAATGCGCGCGAAGGCGAACTGCTCGGGCCGTTTCCATCGCCCGACGGCGCGTGCTACGAACTCTTCTGCGTCAACGCGAAACACCCGGCCACGCTCGATGCCGACACGGCCGCCGAAGTGCGGCGCCTGCTGCGCGAAGAGTGGCTGATGGCGCGCGCGCAGGAACACGTGATCGAAGCGTGTCCCACGCGCTGAGCCCCCGCAGGCATCATGGAAACGCCGTCCAGAGCGCCTCCGGCCACGGATTTCCTGGCAACCGTGGAGATCCTGTCGCCGCTCGGTCGGGAAGCGCTGGAGCAGCTGGCGGACGCGGTGCAGGTGCGCCATTACGCGTTCGGCGAGACGATCTGCAAGGCGGGCGACCCGGCCGAGGGGCTGTACGTGGTGAAATCCGGCTCCGTGCGCGTGTTCTCCGAAGAGCACGGCAAGGAACTCAGCATCGGCGTACGCAAAACCGGCGAGACGTTCGGCGACATCGCCATGTTGCGCGACGCACACCATGAACTGTCGGCGCGCGCGTCGCTCAAGACGGAGCTGTGGCTGATCCCGCGCGCGGCGATCGAGCCCGTGCTGGCGCGCAATCCGCAGGCGCTCGACTTCGTCACGAGCTATGTCGCGATCGGGTCCGCCGGCGGCCTCGTGGCGCGCCTGTTCGATTTGCGCGGCAAGGTCGGCAAGGAAGAACTGGAAGAGATGGTGCGCAGCGTGGGCGTCAAGCGCGTCCCGGCCGGCAAGGAAATCCTCAAGCAGGACGGACGCGACGACCGCCGCCTGTACGTATTGCGCCAGGGCCAGGTGAAACTGGTCTACCACGACGGCGCCGAGGAATTTACGCTGGCCACGCTGCAGGCGGGCGATACGTTCGGGGAAAAGGCCTGCCTGATGCGGCAGGAGCAGATGGCGTCGGCCGTGGCGGTCTCACCCGCCACCCTGCTCGTCATTCCCGAAAAGACGGCGCACGTGATCTTCGAGCGCAACGCGGGCCTGCGTGAGGTGCTGGAAGACCGCATCCGCTTCGTGGAACGGGAACTGGAGCGGCAAAAGAAGCTGGCCGAACGCCGCAAGCGGCCGCTGCGGCTGGACCTCGCCGAGCCCGAGGCCGGCGAGCGCGTGATCCGCCGGTTCGCCCTGGTGGAGCAGGCCGAGGAGATGGATTGCGGCGCGGCCTGCCTGGCCATGCTGTGCCGCCATTACGGCCTGCAGATCACGCTCGGCAAGCTGCGCGAACTGGCGAACGTCACCACGCAGGGCGCCACCCTGGACAGCCTCGCGCGCGCGGGCGAGACGCTCGGCTTTTCCGCGCGCGGTGTACAGTGCACGTTCGACGCCCTGCAGGGTTTTGAATTGCCCTTCATCGTGCACTGGGAGGGCTACCACTACGTGATCGTGTACGGCATCTCGCCGGGCAAGATCTGGGTGGCCGATCCGGCGGTGGGTTTCCGCAAGATGTCGGTCGAGGAGTTCGAGCGCGGCTGGAGCGGCACCTGCCTCGTCTTCACGCCCGGCCAGGACATGGCGGCGCAGGCCGCCCTTCGCTCGCCGTGGCTGCGCTTCGTGGGCTACCTGAGGCCGTATCGCACGATATTGCTGCACCTGTTCCTGGCGACGTTCGTGATCCAGATGCTGGGCATCGTGCCGCCATTGATCATCCAGAACATCCTGGACGGCGTGATCGTGCACCAGAACGTCAGCCTGCTGCATCTCCTGATTGCCGGGCTCGTCATTTCGAACGTGTTCTCGCAGCTGATGGCGACCGTGCGCGCCTACCTCGCCAACTACATGGTGCGCAATCTCGACTTCTCGATGATGGCGGGGTTTTTCAAGCACACGATGTCGTTGCCGTTCTCGTTCTTCGCCAAGCGCAAGACGGGCGACATCGTCGCGCGCTTCCAGGAAAACCAGACGATCCGCGCGTTTCTCACCGAATCCACCGTCACGACGATGCTGAACCTGCTGATGGTGTTCATCTATTTTTCCATCCTGTTCGTCTACAACGTCAAGCTGACCTTGCTCCTCATCGCGTTCGTCATCCCGATCATGGCGCTGACGATCCTGACGACGCCGCACATCAAGCAGTATGCACGCGACGTCTTCAATGCCTCCACCGACGCGCACGCCTTCCTGATGGAAGCGCTGGGCGGCGTGGAGACGATCAAGGGCATGGGCAGCGAGCGTCCCGTCCGCCTGAAGTGGGAAAAGAAATACGTCAAGGCGCTCGACACGCAGTACCGCGCGCAGCAATTCAACATCCTCGTCGGCCTCGCGAGCCAGCTATTGAATGCAGGCACGACGATCGCGATCCTCTGGGCCGGTGCCAGCCTCGTCCTCGACCACGAATTGACCATCGGCCAGCTGATCGCCTTCAATGCCCTGATGGGCAGCGTGCTGGCGCCGTTGATGGGGCTGGTGGCGTTGTGGAGCCGGCTGGCGGACGCGGGCGTCGCGATGGAACGCCTCGGCGACGTGCTCGACATCGAACCGGAACAAAAGCCGAGCGAGGCCGCCAGCCGCGTCGTGCTGCCCGACCTGCGCGGCGACGTGAAGCTCGAGAACGTGTACTTCCGCTATGGCGGCAACGACACGGCCTATGTGCTGGAAAACATCAGCATCGATATCCGCCGCGGCGAGCTCGTCGCCATCGTCGGCCGCAGCGGCTCGGGCAAGACGACGCTGGCGAAACTGCTGGTCGGCTTTTATGCGCCCACGGACGGCAAGATCCTCGTCGACGGTTACGACATGAGCGTGATCGACAAGGATTATTTCCGGGCCCAGGTCGGCTACGTCATGCAGAGCAATCTGCTGTTCTCCGGCACCATCGCGGAGAACATTGCGAGCGGTGACGAGAGCCCGGACCGGCGCCGCATCGAGCAAGTCGCGAAGATGGCCGATGCGCACGCCTTCATCAGCAAGATGCCGCTCGGGTACGAGCAGGTGGTGGGCGAGCGCGGCGTCGGGCTGTCCGGTGGCCAGGTGCAGCGTTTATGCATCGCCCGCGCGCTGTACCAGGACCCGCGCCTGCTCGTGTTCGACGAGGCGACGTCGGCCCTCGACACGCAGTCGGAAAGCAACATCATCGCGAACATGCACGAGATCCTCGCGGGACGCACGGCCGTGATCATCGCGCACCGGCTCAGCACGATCATGCGGGCCGACAAGATCGTCGTGTTGTACGAGGGCGGCATCGTCGAACAGGGCCGGCACGACGAGCTGCTGGCGGGGCGCGGCATGTATTACGAACTCGTGCAGAAGCAACTGGCCGCAGCTTGATGATCATGAAGCTGTTCAATCAGGATCTGCCGCGCGGTACGTCGTCGATGTCGTACGCGGGCTTGCTGGAGCGGCTGGAAATCCTGCGCTCCACCTTGCGCTGGGCCAGCCGCCTGGACCGGCCGGACATCGAAAAGCTGCTGCGCCAGGCCAATGCCGTGCGCGACGAGGTGATGCAGCTGTCGCACAAGGAGCGCTTCGTGCAGGCGGTCGGCAGCCAGGCGCCGCCGGAGCAGGTATTGGAGCAGACCCCGGGCGAGCGCCGCCAGGCCCTGCTCGCGCGCAGCTTCGTGTTCGAAGGCACGTTCGGCGACAATCCGCGCCTGCTGGACGCGCTCGAAATCGCGGAAAAGGCGGCGCCGACCGACCTGCCCGTCCTCGTCGATGGCGAAAGCGGCACGGGCAAGGAGTTGATGGCCAAGGTGATCCACGCGAACGGCGCGCGTGCCGACAAGGCGTACATCTCCGTCAACTGTGGCGCGATTCCCGAGAGCCTGATCGAATCGGAACTGTTCGGCCACAAGCGCGGCGCATTCACCGGCGCGGCGACGGACCGCAAGGGGAAGTTCGAAAGCGCGCACAAGGGGACGATCTTCCTGGACGAGATCGGCGAGCTGCCGCTGCAGGGACAAGTGAAATTGCTGCGCGTGCTGCAATCGCACGAAATCCAGCGCGTGGGCTCGGACGAGACGATCGCCGTGGACGCCCGCATCGTCGCGGCCACCAACAAGAATCTGCGCAAGCTGATCGAACTGGGCCAGTTCCGCGAAGACCTGTTTTATCGGCTCAGCGTGATCCATGTGACCTTGCCGCCGCTGCGCGAGCGGAAGGACGAGATCCCGCTGCTGCTGGCCTATTACGGCGACGAGGCGGCCGAAGCGCTGAAACGGCGACCGGTCGCGATGACGCCGGCATTGCGCGCCTTCCTGCTCGATTACGCCTACCCCGGCAACATCCGCGAATTGCGCAACCTGGTGTATCGCCTGGCCTGCCTGGCCGGGGACACGGCGGACATCGCGCACCTGCCCGAGGATGTCCGTCCGGTTGCTCCGGCGCCCGCGCGGGTACAGGCGCCATCACCCGAGCCGCCCGCATCGCTGGCCGAAGCCAAGCGCGCAGCCAGCGACGAAGCCGAGCGCGCCTGCCTGGAACGCGGCCTGAAAGACGTGGGCGGCACCGTGGCCGAACTGGCACGGCGCTGGGACATGAACCGCTCCCATTTGCAGATCCTGCTGAAGAAGCACGGCCTGCATTCGAAGGATTTTCGGCGGCATTAGCAACGGTTCATAACGATGGATTGAGGACGGTCTGGTCGGCCTCGACGTCGTTCGCGCGCACGACGACGACGGAAATGTTGTCGCGTCCGCCCGCTTCCAGCGCCAGCTTGACGAGCGTATCGGCCGCCTGCGCGCAATCGCCGCCGGTCAGCGCGCCGAACATGGCCTCCGGGCTCACCGCATTGCTCAGGCCATCGCTGCAGAGCAGGAACACGTCGCCATCGCTGACCTGCACCTGCACTTCGTCCAGCTCCAGCGTCGTGGCCGCACCGAGTGCGCGCGTGATCATGGCCGCGCCGGGGTAAGCCGATGCGTCGGCGGGCGACAGGTGGTTGCGTGTCTGGAGTTCCTCGAACTGGTTGTGGTCGCGCGTGAGCTGGTGCAGGCTGCCGCCGCGGCATAGATAAATGCGGCTGTCGCCGGCCCAGACGCAGACGGCGGTGCGGCCCGAGGCCAGCAGCAGGACGAGGGTCGTGCCGATGACGGGAACGTTGCGCGCGGTGGCTTCCGCCACGAGCAGGCCGTTCACTTCGAGCAGGCACACGCGCGCGGCGGCGACGGCCTGCTGCAGGGCGTCTTCCGGCGCCAGCGCGTCCAGCGCCTCCACCGTCATCCGGCTCGCGATTTCGCCGAACGCATGGCCGCCCATGCCGTCGGCGACGGCCCACATTCGCCGCGCCGGCCGGTCCAGTACGGCATCCTCGTTATTGCTGCGCACCAGTCCCGTATCGGTGCGCGCCGCCGAGGTCCAGCGGAGTTGCAGCGCCTCGCCCATCAGACGTGTCCGTTGTTGATGCTCCGTTCATCCACGCCGACGGTGACCACCGAATTCGGCGCCGAATTGCTCACGCTGACCGTCTGGAACTGGTTGATCATCTGGTCCGCGAAATTATTGATCTGGTAGAAATTGATGACAGGCGCCATGCGTAGCTGCTCAGGTACGTAGGCCCGGATCCAGCCGAAGCACCACGCCGCGCCGTCGCCGCCGCGGACACGTTCCATCGCGCGTGCGTCGAGGGTGCGCTCGACGCGAAGGTCATCGATCCTGATGTGCGCCATATGGGCCTCCTGATTTGAAAGACAGCGGCTGGTCGTTTTGGTTCATCGATTTGGCGGGAACCGTATCAGGTCCCCGCCATCCCGGGTCAGATCACCGCGATGTTGTTCTGGCCGAACTGGCTCGTGTTGTTGTTCGCGGTCACGCCATTGACGAAGGCCGATCCGTTCGCGGTCGCGTTGACGACGTTCTGGAACTGGGTCAGGTTCTGCGTCGCGTCCACCGTCGTGCCGTACGTGGGCGACGGCAGCGGGTACCAGGACGTCTGGGTCATGTTGTAGCCACCGCGTACGGCGGCCATGGTGTCGCGATCGAGTTCGGCGGTGACGGACAGGTCTTTGATGATCAGGGTTTTCATGATGTTCTCCTTAAAAAATTACAGCGGGACGACGGCGTTGTTGGTAGCAAATTGCAGCGGGTTCAAGGTCACAGCGGGGGCGGTGAAGCCGTCGCCGATCACGCTGTTGTTGAGGACGTTGACCTTGATGTCCTGGACCTGGGCGATGCGCTGGTCGAGGTTCAGGTTGACGTTCACGTTCGGCCCGAAGGCCTGGCCTCCGCGGATCTCGGACATGGTATGCGTGTCCAGTGCGCGCGTACGGGTGAGGTCCTGGATGACGATCGACGACATGGTGTTCTCCTTAGATGACCAGCAGGTTGTTCTGGCCGAATTGCGACGTGTTGTTGTTCGCCGTCACGCCGCTCACGAACGCCGAGCCGTCGGCCGTCTCGTTGAGGACGTTCTGGAACTGGGTCAGGTTCTGCGTCGCGTTGACGGTTTTCGCATACGACGGCATCGGGTACAGCGAATACGACGGGCTGCTCATGCCATGGCCACCGCGCACGCCTGCCATTTGTTTGTGATCCAGTTCGCAGTTCTGGGCCAGGTCTTTGATGATCAGGGTTTTCATGATGTTCTCCTTACAGGACGGTGATGTTGTTCTGGCCGAATTGATCGGTGTTATTCGTGGCGGTGACGCCGGAGATGAAGGCCGAGCCGTTGGCGGTCAGGTTCTTCACGTCCTGGAACTGCATCAGGTTCTGGTTTGCCTTGACCGACGTGTCGTACGACGGGCTGGGCATCGGCAGCCAGGGCATGGTCGTGCTGCCGTGGCCGCCGCGGATGGCGTTCATGTCGCTGTGGCTCAGTTCGCAGGTGGCGGCGAGGTCTTTGATGATCAGGTGTTTCATGTCGTTTCTCCTTGAATCGGTGATTTGGTTAAAAGAGCGTTTGATTTGCGCTCACCAGGGTATGAGCAGAATGCGTGCCAGGCCAAAAAGCCCGCAAAAACAGGCGTTCTTGCTGTTTGGGCGGCGAATGTGACGGACGCAGACCAACATCGCGCCGCACCTGTTGGATCCATTCGAACACCGAGTCCGCAGGCGAAAAAAATGCCGCCCGGCTGGCGGGCCGGGCGGCATGGTAATCAAGATAAATGGTTTATATGGTTTATCCGGAAGGACGATTACTCGTCTTCGCCCTCGTGCGGAAATCGACGATCCGCTGCGGTTGCGCCGTTTGCAGTACCCCCGCGTGCGAGCGGGCACGCGAACCGCCCGAGATCACCTGCATCGCCTTGCGGTCGAGGTCGGTGTTCCCGGATAAATCCTTGATGGTGATGGTTGCCATGTCGTTCTCCTGAATGATGAAGGCCGGCCCGGCCATCGCGAGATGGCAGGGCCGGCATGAGTGACAGCTCAAACGCCGTTTGGTTCCGCTCAGTGAGCAACCGCCGCGTTGTTCTGGCCGAACTGGCTCGTGTTGTTGTGTACGGTGACGCCGTCGATGAAGGCCGAGCCGTTCGCTGTCGCGTTCGTCACGTTCTGGAATTGCTGCAGGTTCTGGTTGACGTCGACGGTCGAGTTGTAGCCCGGGAAGTAGGCCGGCATCGGGTACGGCGCATGCGTTTGTTGCTGCATCTTGCCGTGACCGCCACGCACGCGTGCCATCGCGCCGCGGCCCAGTTCGCAGGTCAGTGCCAGGTCTTTGATCGACAGAGTGTTCATCGTGTTTCTCCTTTGAGTGGAATGATTGGTTGGTGAGCCGTTTTCGTCGTGCTCACCCTACTCTTTGCGAGAACCGTGCCACCATGTTTTGCCGCCGTTTGCGGCGTTTTATCGGGCATCCGGTGGGTTCGTTCCAACACCTGTCTCCACGCCGTTTGGCCGGGAACAACACATCGTCTGTGCGGTGAATTTGCACACGGCGCACCTGTCAGAGGAAGAATGGACAACCTCGCCGATACCCTTCGCCAGTTCCAGAACGGCACCCTTGGGCAGGCCGACCTGCTGGCGCGCGTCGACCGCCTGCTGGCGAGTACGTCCGAGAGCGTCTCGAGCCTGCTCAAGACGCTCAACGACGCGCATCGCCGCGCGCCGCTGCCGGCCGAGGTCTACGGCGAAGTCGAGCGCCGCATCGCGCAGGCGATCGAGGCGCGCCAGCGCCAGCGCCAGCGCGTCGGCGAAGAAGAGACCTATGTCCAGACCAAGCCCCTGCAACCGCCGACGCAACCCGCGGGCATCGCGGGCCCGCCGGGCGCAACCGTCGAGCGCATGAAAGGCGTCGGCGACACGCTCAACGGCCGCTTCGTGCTCGAGGAATGCGTCGGCTTCGGCGGCATGGGCACCGTCTACAAGGCGCTCGACCTGCGCAAGCTGGAAGCATCGGACCGCCATCCGTATATCGCGATCAAGGTGCTGAACGTACAGTTCCAGGGGCATCCGAAATCGCTGATCGCCCTGCAGCGGGAAGCGCGCAAGGCGCAGACGCTGGCCCATCCGAACATCGTGGCCGTGTACGACTTCGACCGCGACGGTTCGATGGTCTACATCACGATGGAATACCTGCAGGGCAAGTCGCTCAGCCAGATGCTGCGCGCACCCGACTTCCACGTCCTGCCGTTCGAAGAGGCGATGAAGATCGTGAGCGGCATGGGCCGTGCGCTCGCCTATGCGCACGAGCGCGGCTTCGTCCACTGCGACTTCAAGCCGGCCAACGTGATCCTGACGGAGACCGGCGGCGTCAAGGTCATCGACTTCGGCATCGCGCGCGTGTTCCAGAAGGCGGAAGAGGATGCGGACGTGACCGTCTTCGATCCCGGCAGCCTGGGCGCCCTGACGCCGGCCTATGCGAGCCCCGAAATGCTGGAAAACCGCGAGCCCGATCCACGCGACGACATCTATGCGCTCGGCTGCATCACGTATGAATTGCTGACGGGCCGCCACCCGTTCAACCGCCTGTCCGCGCTGCAGGCGCGCGATGCCGGGTTGCGTCCGCAGCGCCCGCCCGGTCTCGGCCACCGGCAATGGCGCGCGCTGCGCAATGCGCTCGCGTTGCGGCGCGAACTCCGCACACCCACCGTCAACGGTTTTCTCAAGGAGATCGGCGCGCGGGACATGCGCCGCCGGCAGCCGCTGCTGATCGGGGCGGGGACCGTGCTGGCGGCCGCGGCCGCAGCGCTGGCCGTGTTCGTCGCGCTGCGTCTGCTGTTGCCGCGGCATGGCACTGCGCCCGGTACGCAGGTACCGCCCACGCCCGCTGCCGTCGCGCCGCCCAGGCGGGCCGCTCCGCCTGTGCCCCCGCCGACCCTGGCGGCCGTCTCCACCATCCTGGCCGGCGTGCCGTGCTCGGCGCTCGCTCCCGCCATCGCCGGGCGCGTCGTGCACGTGCAAGGCTATCTCGCGCACAGCGTCGGGCCGGCGCGTCTCAAATCGATGCTGGCTGCACTGCCGGGCGTGACGCAGGTCGAGCTGACCTTGCACGACGTCGATGAGGCGAAATGCCCGTTGATGCACGTCCTCGGCCGCTATTGGGTCGCGTCCCGCTCGGCCGGCGTGTCGCTTCGCCTGAACCCGGGCAGCGGCCGGGGCGGCAACCTGGCGGCGGGCGATACGCTGATGGTCGACGTGTCCACGCCGGATTACCCGTCCTACGTGTCGGTCGATTATTTCGTCCTCGACGGCAACGTCGTTCACCTGCTGCCCAACGCCGCCGCGCGCGAAAACCTGGCGCCGCCGCGCTACACGGCCACTATCGGCAGCCTCGGCAACTGGGTGATCGGTCCGCCGTTCGGCATCGACATGCTCGTGCTCGTAACCACGTCCGTGCCGCTGTTCGACGGGGTGCGTCCCGATGCGGAACCGGGCCCGGCGTACCTGCGTGCCCTGGATGAGCGCCTCGCCGCGATCGCCAGGACACACGGTGCAGGTGCGGTCGCCGTCGACTTTTTGCAGATCACGACGCACGCGCGACGCTAGCCATCAATCGAGCGAACGCGCGACCCGGAAGCCATTCTGCGACTGGCGCACGCTGGCGTCGTACTTGAAACGCGTCGTGGACAGCATGTAGCTGCCGTTCTCGCGCCACGAGCCGCCGCGGATGACCCGCGCCTGGCAATTCCCGTCGACCCAGGCGCTGCCGTCGGCGGGCGCGCCCTTGTAGGTGCTGTGCCAGCAATCCTGTACCCATTCCCACACGCTGCCGTTCATGTCGTTCAGGCCGAACGGGTTGGCGGGGAAGCTGCCGGCCGGCGGCGGACGTTCCTCGCTCCAGGGCTCGCCGCAGCCTTCGCAACTCGAGTTCCCGCTCTTCATGTCGTGGCCCCACCAGTAGCGGGTCGTGGTGCCGCCGCGCGCCGCGTATTCCCACTCGGCCTCGGTGGGCAGGCGGTACGGCTTCCCGCTCACCGTGCTCAGCCATTTGAGGTACAGCTGGGCCTCGTCCCAGCTCACGTCGCGCATCGGCAGGTTGTCGGGCACGTTGCCCAGCGACGGCATGGTCGGACACACGCTGGCCCGGACGCACTGGTTCCACTGGCCCACCGTCACCTCGTACTTGCCGATCGCGAACGGCGTGCGCAGCGCCACCTTGTGCGCGGGGCGTTCGGACGGATCGCTGCTGTTGTTACCCATCATGAACGGCCGCGGCGACAGCGCCACCATCACCGGGCAGACGTCGCAATCCTTGATCGTGGCCACGGAGCCGGCGGGTCCCGCCGCGGGCTCAGCTTCCCGGACGCCGTCGGCGGGTGGTGCGCCGGTTGCCGGTATTGGGCGGATCCTGTTGTCGGGCGGTTTGGCCGGTTGCGGCTTCGGCGCGGTCTTCGTCTGTGCCTGCGTGCCCGCGGGCTTGCTCTCGGCCGGCTTTGCGGGCGCGGGCGCGGGCGCTGGCGCCTGGGGCGGGGCCGCCTTCAGCTGCTGGATGCGTGTGCGTGCGAGCGACGCGAAACGCCCCTTGGGATAGGCCTGCAAATACGCCTCGTAGTCGCCGACCTGTTTGCTGTCCTTGACGGAATTCCAGAACGCCAGCTCGAACTGCTCGGCGCTGTTCTTGGGCAGGACGCCCGCCACCTGGAACGTCGTGGGCAACCCATGCGCACGCGCGGGCGCGCCGGCCGCCAGCGCCATCAGGCTGCACAGGATCAAGAGCTTCATCCACACAGGCCGCCTCCACAAGTGTCAGGAAACCGCTTAGACCACCGGCCGCCGCGATTGTGCCGGCCGCACGTTTGTGCTGGCACAGGTGCCATGCGTCCCGGTTGAAGGATGCTGCCCGAACAGCGGCCCGCACGGTGGAGGGAGACGAGGATGCGCAAGACAATTGTTTTGGTCGTTTTGATGCTTGGCGCGGTGGTGCTGCAAGCCGTGCCCGTGCTCGCGCGCACGCCGTCGCCCGAAGGCGCGCAGGTGTATTTCATCTGGCCCAGCGACGGCATGACCGTCCGCCACGCGTTCTGGGTGCGGATGGGCCTGCGCAACATGGGCGTCGCGCCCAGGGGCACGGACATCGCGAAGACGGGCCACCACCATTTGCTGATCGACACCGACCTGCCCGAGAACATGGACCAGGCCGTGCCGAACGACCGCAACCACCTGCACTTCGGCGCCGGCGAAACGGAGGCGCGCATCGAACTGCCGCCGGGTACGCATACGCTGCAACTGCTGTTGGCCGACAAGGATCATATCCCGCACGATCCGCCGGTCTATTCGAAAAAGATCACCGTCACGGTCAAGTGAGACAGGAGTCTTCGATGCGCACGCGACTGGCAGCCATCCTCTTCGCCATCACCGTCCCAGGTCATGGCGCCGAGCCGACACCCGCGCCACCCAACGCCTACCTGTACATCGGCTGGCCCAACGACGGCCAGGTGGTGTCATCCGGCAAACCGATCCGCGTCTGGTTCGGCCTGCGCAACATGGGCGTGGCGCCGAAAGGCGTGAAATTTCCGAATACGGGGCACCACCACCTGCTGGTCGACACGGACGCGCCCGGACCGGGCGTCGAGATCCCGAACGACCGCAACCACCTGCACTTCGGCGCGGGCGAGACGGAGACGACGATCGAGCTGCCGCCCGGCAGGCACACGCTGCAGCTCGTCATGGGGGACGATCAGCACGTCACGTTCGACCCTTCTGTCGAGTCCAAAAAAATCACGATTACAGTCAAATGATCGCGAACTGTAGCGCGGGGTCATTGTCTTACGGGTCTCAAGGCGAGGACGACATGGCGATCGAACCGGCACCGGAACAATATGCTGCACCGCCCGTGGAAGGGGGCGTCAGCGCGTATCTCGAGCTGCTGGGCGGGCGCGACGTCAGGCCGCGGCTGTTTCCGCTGCACGACGAGGTCGTGATCGGCCGCGACCGCCAGGACGCGCTCGCCTCCGACCAGTTCATCTGCATCCCGCTGCACACGATCAGCCGCCGCCATGCGCGCGTGCGGCGCCGCGGCGAGGCCTGGTCGGTCGAGGACCTGCACTCGTCGAACGGCACCTTCGTCAATGGCGAGCGGCTGCAGCCCGGTTCGTGGCACGTGCTGGGCGACGGCGACGAACTGGCGCTCGCATCCACCCAGCTCGTGTTCCGCTCGCTGGTCGCGCCGGGCACGGCCAGCATGCCTACCGTGATCAGGAAGTCCGTCGACGCGACGCAGTACGTGCCGGCGGCCGGTCCGCGCGATGCGCCCCGCGGCGAGCTCGAGAAATCGGTGCTGAAACTGCATGCGATGGCCCAGGTCAGCATCGCGCTGGGTGCCGTCACCGACCGCGCGACCTTGACGGAAAAGATCATGAATTTCATCTTCGACCTGTTCCCGCTGGCGGAGCGCGCGTTCATCCTGCTGCGCCAGAACGAACGCGACCCGCCCGTGCCGGTGGCGGCGCGGCGCCGCAACGGCATGGTCGAGGACCCGAGGCAGGCGCGGCTGTCGCACACGATCGTCGATGAGGTGCTCGGTAAAAAGCGTGCGATCCTGTCCGTCGATACGCTGGCCGACCGCCACTTCGCGGCCCAGGATTCGATCGTCGCCCAGGCGATCCGCAGCGTCATGTGCGCGCCGCTGATCGTGGGCGAGGAAGTGCTGGGACTGATCCAGGTCGACAGCTCGTCCGACCCGCGCGCGTTCCAGGAGCCCGACCTCGAACTGCTCACGGGCGTGTGCGCGGAAACGGCCGTCGCGCTCAAGAATTTTCAACTGTATTCCGACATCGAACGCCTGCTCGACGGCTTCGTGCGCGCGTCCGTGCAGGCGATCGAGGAGCGCGACCCCGTCACGGCCGGCCACTCGTTCCGCGTGGCGGGCTACGCCGAACGTCTCGCCACGGCACTCGACCGCGCGCAGGATCCGGACGTGCGCCGCATCGCCTTTACCCGCGAGCAGCTGCGCGAGATCCGCTACGCTGCGCTGCTGCACGATTTCGGCAAGGTCGGCGTGCGCGAACACGTGCTGCGCAAGGAGAAAAAGCTGCACCACGCCGACATGCGCCTGCTGGAGCAGCGCTTCCTGTACGCGCGCGCCTGCCTGGAGCGCCAGTCCTATCACACGCTCGCGCAGCGCCATATCGACGAGGGCTGGAGCGCGGCGACGTTCCGGGCCGAGAAGGCCTCCGCCGACGCGCGCCTGGCCGAGGAAGCGGCCCGGCTGGACGGCTTCCTCGCCACGATCCGCAGCGCCAACGAGCCCGCCATCTCGCGCAGCAGCACCCTGCCCGACCTGCGCGACATCGTCCACTACGGCTGCCACGACCCGGACGGCCATCCGCTCGCGCTGCTGGAAGAGCACGAGGTGGCCGCACTGAGCCTGGCGAAAGGCTGCCTGACGGCGGACGAGCGGCGCCAGATCGAGGAACACGTGGTGGATTCGTACTCGTTCCTCGTCCTGATCCCGTGGACGCGGGATCTGGCCGGGGTGCCCGCGATCGCGCACGGCCACCACGAAAAGCTGGACGGGTCCGGTTACCCGTCGGGCCTGCGCGGGCCGCAGATCAGCATCCAGACGCGCATCCTGACGATCTCCGACATCTATGACGCGCTCACGGCGGGCGACCGGCCGTACAAGAAGGCCGTGCCCGTGGAACAGGCGCTGGACCTGATGCGCGAGGAATGCGACGCGGGGCATATCGATGCGCGGCTGTTCCAGGTGTTCGTGGATTCCCGTGCGTGGGCGGCGCCATGATGTATCGTCTTGCGTGCCTGGCTGCCGCCCTGCTCCTCGCCGCCTGCGCCGACGTCAGCATGCGCCCGTACGCGCGGCCGTCCGTGCCGGCCAAGACGGCGTGGGCGAACTCGGCCAGCCTGCCGCTGTCCAAGACGGAGCTGATCGTCCCGGACTGGTGGCACGCGTTCCGCGATCCCTACCTCGACCAGCTCGTCAGCCGTGCGCTCGCCGGCAATTTCGACCTGGCCGTGCTTGCCGCGCGCATCGGCGTGGCCAATGCGCAGATCGGAGAAGCCCGGGCGGGCGCGCTGCCCACGCTCGATGCGGGCGCGGGCGCGAGCTTCGAAAAGGTCACCGGCCAACCGTTCACGAAGCAGTTCAACCTGGCCACGCAGACCAATTGGGACATCGACATCTGGGGCAAGGTCGAGAAGGGCGTGCAGGCGCAGAAGGCCGAGTTTTCCGCGACCGAGGCCGACTGGCGCGCAGGCTATCTGAAGCTGGTGTCGGACGTGTCGACGACCTATTTCCAGATCCTGCAGTTCGACGAACAGATCGCCCAGCAGCAGCAGACGCTGGCCCGCAACCGCGACATATTGACGACGTACCAGGCGATGGAGCAGAACGGACTCATCCCGCACACGCGCGTGCTGCAGCAATCGGCCGAGGTCAACCGCCTGGGTACGGAGCTGATCGAATTGCAGCGCCTGCGCGCGCTGGCCGGCAATGCGTTGGCGACGTTGATCGGCGTGCCGGCCGGCGACTTCCAGATGCCCGCCGGGCGCTTGCAGGAGCGGGTGCGCGTGCCCGAGGTGCCGGGCGGCCTGCCGTCGCAATTGTTGAAACGCCGGCCCGACGTCGTCGCGGCCGAGTACCGCGTGCTGGAAGCGTACGACCTGACGGGGCAGGCCAAGCTGGCGCAACTGCCGTCGATCAGCCTGACGGGGCGCGGCGGGACGTCCAGTTTCGCGCTGTCGACACTGCTGAAATCTTTCACGTTCGGCCTACTGCCCAGCATTAATTTCCCCATTCTCGATCCGGGCGTAAAAGCCCGCGTGCGCACGAGCGAGGCACAGACGAAGGTGGCCGAGCAGGCGTACCGCCAGACCGTCATGACCGCGTTCGAGGACGTCGAGAACGCACTCGTCAACCTGGAGGCGCACAAGAAGCAGCGGACAGAATTGCAGCAGCAGGTCGACCAGTTGCGGCTCGTGGCCAGCACGACGGATGCGCAGCGCAAGGAAGGCGTGGCGTCGCAGCTGGAAGTGTTCGAGACCGAGCGTTCCCTGCTGGGTGCGCAGCTGGCGTTGCTCGCCAACCAGCAGCAGATCCTGTCCGACACGGTGACGCTGTACAAGGCGCTGGGCGGCGGCTGGCCGCCCGTGGAGGTGGCCGATGCGGCGCAGCATTGAAAGACGCTCTCATGGCGCCTGACGAAGTCCTGGTCGGCACGATGCAGGCAAAGATGCAAGAAAAGATGCAGACACAGCGCGTCGGCATCGTGCTCGAACCGCTGAACCATCCCGAGCTCGGCGCTGTCGCCATCGACGACGGCCTGTTCGCCATCGGCCGCACCGAGCAGCCGTTCGCCGCGTATCCGCCCGAGATCGTGGCCGACCTGTCGCGCCGCCATGCACGCGTCTTCGTCGAAGGCGGCGACGCCTATCTCGCCGACCTGGGCAGCAAGAACGGCACCACGGTCAACGGCGTGGCCGTGCGCCACGGCATCGTGCGGCTGCACGACGGCGACGAGGTCGGCCTCGCGCGCGTGCTCTCCTACCGGGTGCGGCTGCAGGCGTCGCCACCCGCAGCGGCGCCGGTAGCGCGGCTCGCCAGCCTGACGCTGGAACCGGAGCGTGCCGATCTGGGGCTGGAAGCCATCGTCGTCACCAGCTTCCCGTTCCTGATCAGCAAGGTCGACGACACGTTCGCGCGCTACAAGGAGAAGGAACCGCACCAGGTCGGCTATCTGTCGCGCCGCCACGCGCACATCTTCCTCAAGGCGGGCGTGCCGTACGTGGAAGACCTGGGCAGCACGAACGGCACCTTCATCGGCGCGGTGCGGCTCGACGAACACGCACACGCGCTCGAGGACGGCGACGTGCTCGCGTTCGGCGGCCATCACTTCGTCTATCGCGTGCGCCTGCAATGGGAACAGGCGGGGCCGGAGCCGACCGTCACACGGGTGTCGTCCGCGCCGGCGGCCCCTGCCACGGGGATGGACGCGGACCATACGACGTTCGTCGCTTCCGCCGGCTCCTTCCTCGACATCTTTTGCGCCGACGAGCCGCGCGGCGCGCAGGAAGACGAGGTGAACCCCGCCGCTGGAGAACAGCCGGCCAGGGAACCGCGCGGCAAGGCCGCCCTGATGACGGCCGCCGTGCTGGATGCGCTGGGCGGCGCCGGCGACGCCGATCCCGCGCGCCTGCGGCGCTGGTTGATGACGCTGAGCGCGCTCGTGATCGCGGTCATCCTGCTGTTCCAGCTGGCCGGTGCGCCGGAGCGGGCGCTGCAGGGTCTCGTCGACGGCGGCGATTTCGCAACGGCCGCCCGCCTCGCCGACGACCGCCTCGCGCGCGACCCGGACAATGCGGACGTGAAGGCGCTGGGCACGGAAGCCCTGCTGAACGCGGAACTGCCGCAGTGGATGGCGGACCTGAAGGGGCGCCGGTTCGACCGCACTGTCCAGGCCGAGGCGCGCATGCGCCGCCTGGCCGGGCACAATGCGGATGCGCAGCCGCTCGTGGCGGAAATCGCCTGGGTGGGCGACGTGGAACGGTTCGTCCACGCGCGCGGCGGCGCAGCGGCCCCTGTACGCGACGCGGCCGACGGTGCGCGCGTGCGCCGGATCCTGAAGCAATGGCAGGACGAGCAGCCGGCGCACCAGCGCGCGTTCGCGACGATCTCGGCCCATGTGCCGGCGTTCCGCGACACCTATGCGCAGGCGGCCAGCGACCTGCGCAAGCTGGCCCTGGCGGGAGGCGGCGATGGCAACGAGCAATAAGCCTGCACGATCCCTGATCGGCGCGCTCGAAGACCACAGCGACGAAGGCATCGGCATCCTGACGGCCACGCCGGCGCGCCTGACGCACGTGGCCATCTACGTGATGGTGGCGCTGGTGCTGGCCGGCCTGGCGTGGTCGTTCTTCGGCCGCGCGGACGTGCTCGTGATGGCGCCGGGCACGCTGGTGCCGGCGTCCGAGGTACGCAGGCTGTATGCGCCGATCGATGGCGAGCTGGCCAATATCTACATCGCCGAGGGACAACCGGTGCTCAAGGGCGACGTGGTGGCGCGGCTGTATGCACGCGGCGCCATCGAGGCCGCCCGCAATGCACTGGAAGCGCGTCTGAAACTGGAAGACGCGGAGCGCGAATGGAAGGAATTCCCGCAAAAGAAAGCGTTGTTGGACGAGCGCGTGGCGGCACTCAAGGAAGCGATGGACACGGAGGAACGCCAGCACGAGCGCCGCCAGGCCGAGGGCACGAGCCGCCTCGCCGCCGGGCAGCGCGCGCAGGCGCAGGAGGCGCGCACGAACCTGGACGACGCGCGCCGCGCACGGGACGCGGCGCGTGACGAGGCGGCCAAGTACGAGCGCCTGTTCGCGCTGCCCGGTGGCGGCGGGGTGTCGCAACTGCAGGTGGAGGGCAAGAAGAATGCGCTGCAGGCGGCCGAGAACGCGGTGCGCGTGGCAGAATCGCGCGTGAGCGAACTGTCGGCGCGCCAGAGCCTGGAAACCACCGAGGCGCGGTCGCAGCTGGAGACGAGCGGCCAGCAGCTCGCGAGCCTGCGCCTGCAGTACGAAGCGGCGACGCGCGAGGCGACCAATGTCGAGGAAAAGCTGCGGCTGCAGGTCCAGACGGCGCGGCTGGTGGCGGATGCGGCATCGCGCATCCAGTTCGAGAACATCGACAAGGACAATTTCCTGCGCATCCTTGCACCCGTGGATGGCGTGATCACGGAGGTGACGTCCACGCAGCCCGGCGACAAGGTCCAGGCGAACACCCCCCTGGGCGGCATCGTGCCGAAGAACACGCGGCCCCTGCTCAAGATCGAGATTCCCGAACAGGACCGCGCCTTCCTGCGCGAGGGCTTGCCGGTGCAGGTGAAATTCAATGCCTTTCCGTACCAGCGCTACGGCATCATCGACGGCACCCTGCAGACGATCGCACCCGCGACCCGCGCCTCGCCGCAGACGCGGCTGCCCGTGTACGAAGGCCGCGTCGCCCTCGAGCGCGACCACTACACGGTGGGCGACACGTCGTACCCGCTGCGCTACGGCATGACGGCGAGCGCGGAAATCGTCGTGCGCAAGCGCCGCCTGATCGACCTGGCATTCGACCCGTTCCGCCAGCTCGGCGGGTGACGGCTACTGCGGCAAGCCGTTGTAGCCTTCGGACGCCGCCTTGAGCTGCAGGAAGACGACGTCCGCCGGCAGCGTCTCGCCCGCCCGGAGCTTGGTGCGCGGGTCGTCCATCACGGGCGTGAGCATGAGCTTGCCTTCGACCCGGTCGGCGACGAACCACGATTTCATCGCGGGCACGTGCACGACGAAATCGCCGGCGCCATGGCGGTAGCGGCTGATGAGCCGTGCGACGGCCGCGTTGCCCATTTCGGACGCCCGCCAGCCTTCGCGCGACCCGGTGACGAAGATGGACGTGGCCACGCGGTCGCCGACCTTGACGGGGTACAGCGTGCGCCGGATGTCGACGAGCAGCGTTTCCGGATCGGTGTTCTCGGTAAAGGCGCGCAGGGCGTCGAGCTGGACCCGGTAGACCTGCAGCGGCTCGCCGAGCCTGGCCCGGAGCACTTCGTCCAGCGAGTCGAAACCGAGCGACGCATAGTTGCCGGCATTGACGACCTGTCGGAGCGTATCCAGGCCGTGCTCGGCGGCGGTCGCCTGGCTGTGGTTGGGGCGGGGTTGGCTCGTCTGGCAGCCGCCGAGGAAACAGGCCAGCGCAACGATCACCGCGAAAGGAAATTTGCGCATGTCAGTCACCTTTGTACGTGATGTTGTAGTAGTCGTTCCAATGGGTGTGGTCGCCCGCGCGGCTGACGTAATCGGCATACGTCATGATGGTTTCCGTGCCGCCGGCCAGCGTATCCAGGTCCGTATAAGGTTCGGGATCGTTGACGTCCACGTATTGCACGCCATTCACGGTGAAATAGCCTTTTACGACCATCATGTGGCCGCCGCCACCGGGCCAGTGCCAGCTGAATGCGATAGGTTTCTTCTTGCAATAAATCTGCGATTTGATCTGGCTGAACGTGAGCGCGGTATCGGAGGTCTGGTCGGCCGTAAAACCGTATTTCTCGTATTCCGGCCAGCCGCCGTTATTGCAGCTTCCGGAATTATTTTCGCAGCACGTCGTGAGGCCGAAACGGTTATTCGCTTCCACGCATTGGGCGACGTCATGGCCCAGGAAACGCATGGTCATCTGGCCGCTCGCCGCCCAGCACCAGTTCGACGCCTGCTGCGGCAATTTTGGCACGTCGATCGTGGATACCAGTGGTGGATGACAACAGGCGGATAAAGTTCCCAATAAAAAAATTCCGCCAAGAATATGTGCGCTTTTCATTACGGCGACCCTCCAGCGAGTTCAATCGTTTATTCCGGGAATCATCCACGGATGGATAAACCCTCCCGATAAAGGTATATGCAGATCGGTTGCCAACCCAACCTGATTCCCATGATCTGTTGAGGCCGCTCATTGATGAATAACGCCATCTTTTAATGGGGTATCATTGCGTCATGCGCCGCCTGATCCTCATCCTGCTGCTGGTCGTCTATCCATTCCAGGTCGCCCTGGCCGTGGCGGACAAGTGCTGCGCGATGACGCCGGCTGGCGTGAGCCACCACAGCGTCGAAGCGGAGACCGGGACCGTGTTCGTCGCTGACGACGACGGCGCGTCCCTCGCCGATCCGCACTGCGCGGCCTGCACGTTCGGACACACGGCCTGCCTGCCCGCGACAAGCGTCGTCATCCCGGCCGAGCGCCGGCACGCTTCAAGCATAGACTTTTTCCCGCCCTACCTCAAAGCGCCTCCCGCAAGCCGTCCCGAACGGCCGCAATGGCCTGCCGCCGCCTGACCCGCGCGCGGCGTTGATCCGTCACAAATCCCCGCGCGCCTGAATCGACCATTTTCAGGAGCACGCATGAACACATCCAAGACATTGGCGGTGCTCGTCCTCGCATCCGCATTGGCATGGCGCTGCGGCGCCGAGCCCCTGCGCGTTGCGGCGGACACCGCCCCCATCGACTTATCCACAGCGATCCGGCTCGCCCTCGACCAGCCCGCCGCCCGCGCGGCCGCGCACGAGGTGGCGGCGAGCGATGCGCTGGTCGGCCAGGCCGGCCGCCTGCCGAATCCCGAGCTGTCCTGGCTGCGCGAAGGCCAGCAGGCCGGCACGCGCACGACCACCGTGCAGATCAACCAGCCGATCGAGCTCGGCGGCAAACGCCGGGCCCGCGTCGCCCTCGCCCAGGGCGCGGCGGACGCGGCGCGCGGAGACCGGCTGGCGCAGCGGCTGGCCATCCGGGCCGACGTCAGCGCCACCTACCATGACGTGCTGATCGCCGGACACAGGCTGGCCCTCGCCCAGGCATTGACGGACCTCGCGCGCCGGACCGTCGACGTGGCCGGCAAGCGCGTGGCGGCCGGAAAAATCTCGCCCATCGACGAAACGCGGGCCCGCCTCGCCGCCGTCGACGCATCGACCGCGCTCACCCAGGCGACGGCCGCGCTGGCCATCGCCCGCACGAAGCTGGGCGCGCTGATCGGCCGTCCTGCGGAAACCTTCGCGCTGGACGACGACAGCGACCAGCTGCCGGACGCCCCACCCATCGCCGATTTGCTGGCCCGTGAATCCGCCGCCGTCCGCCGTGCACGCGGCCAGCTGGCGGCGCGGCAGGCCCAGGCCGACGTCGAGCGGGCGGCGCGCGTGCCGGACGTCACCGTGTCCGTGGGCACGCAAAAGGATGACCAGGTGGGCCGGCGCCAGGCCGTCGTCGGCCTGTCCGTGCCGCTGCCGCTGTTTAATCGCAACGAGGATGCCCTGCGTGCGGCCTTGCGCCGTACCGACGCGGCGAACGACGAACTGGCCGCCGCGCAGGTCGAGACGACGGCGGCGCTGACGGCCGCGCACACGCGCTACGCGACGGCGAAACAGGAAGCCCGGCTGCTGCGCGACGACGTCGTGCCCGGCGCGAAGTCCGCGTACGAGCAGACGCTGAAAGGATTCGAGTACGGGAAGTTTTCCTTCCTGGACGTGCTCGATGCGCAGCGCACGTGGTTCCAGGCGCAGACGCGCCAGTGGGACAGCCTGGAAACCGCCTGGCGCGCCTGGGCCGATATCGAACGCCTCGCCGGCACCGATCAAGACTGAAAGAACACCATGACGAAGAAACAGACCCTGGCGATCGCGCTGATGTGCGCGTTCGCCCTCCTCCTTGCCGGCCTGATGCTGTTCACGCGCCAGGACGCGGCCCCCACGAAGGATGCGCACGGCCATGACGACCGCGGCGCGGAAACCGGCGCCGCTTCGGAAGACGCAGGTGAACGCGGCATCGCGATGACGGACGCACAGATCAGGGCCAACGGCATTGCCCTCGACACGGCCGGCCCGGCCACCTTGCGGCAGCGGCTGCACCTGCCCGCGCAAGTCAAAACCGACGCGGAACGTACGGTCGCGCTGGCCGCGCCGGCGCCGGGCATCGTGCAGGCGGTGCTCGTATCGCCGGGCACTCTGGTGCGCAAGGGCCAGGCGCTCGTGACGATCCAGAGCCCGGCCGTCGCGCAGTGGCGTGCCGAGGCCGCCACCACGCGCCAGCGCCTGCAGCTCGCGCGCACGACGTACCAGCGCGAAAAGACGCTGTGGGACGAGCGCATCTCGGCTCGCCAGGACCTCGAGGCCGCCGCGACGGCGATGAAGGAAGCGGAGATCGCCGCACAGGCCGCGGCGCAGCGCCTGGCCGCCCTGGGCATCGATCCCGGCGGCAGCATATCGGGCAGCGTGACGATGCGCGCGCCGCTGAATGGCGTCGTTGTCGATAAGCCTGCCGTCGCGGGCCAGGCTGTCGACGAGACGAAACCACTCCTCACGATCGCCGACCTGTCGCACGTGTGGATCGAAGCGGCCGTGCCCGCCGACAGCCTGGGCCAGGTCGGCGCGGGCATGGCGGCGAAGATCAGCGTGGGCACGCAGCCGGGCGAGATCGACGGCACCGTCGCCTTCGTCGGCCCCGTCCTCGGCGAATCGACGCGCATGGCGACGGCACGCATCGTCCTGCCGAACCGCGATGCGCGCCTGCGGCCGGGCATGCTGGCCAGCGTCGACCTGATGGGGCCGCAGTCGCAGGTACCCGTGACGGTGTCCAGCGACGCCATCCAGACGATCCATGAGCACAGCGTCGTGTTCGCCCGCACGAAGGCGGGCTTCGTGGTGCGCGACGTCGTGCCCGGACGCACGGACGGCAAGCGGACCGAGATCGTGCGCGGGCTGGCGGCCGGAGACATCGTCGCGGCTGGCGGCAGCTTCCTGCTGAAGGCGGACCTCGGCAAGAGCGAAGCCGGACACGAAGACTGACGGGGCGCCCATGTTCGAACAACTTATCGCATTCGCCATCGCGCGCCGCTGGCTGGTCGTCCTCGCCATCCTCGCCCTCGCCGGACTGGGCGTCTATAACTACCAGCGCCTGCCGATCGACGCCGTGCCCGACATCACGAACGTGCAGGTGCAGATCAACACGGCCGCGCAAGGTTATTCTCCGCTGGAAGTCGAGCAGCGCATCACCTTTCCGATCGAATCGGCGATGAGCGGCCTGCCCCGGCTCGAGCAGACGCGGTCGCTGTCGCGCTACGGCCTGTCGCAGGTCACCGTCGTCTTCAAGGAAGGCACCGACATTTACTTTGCGCGCCAGCTCGTGAGCGAGCGGCTGCAGCAGGCAAAGAGCCGGCTGCCGGACAAGGCCGATCCGGCGCTGGGGCCGATCGCGACGGGCCTCGGCGAGATCCTTTACTGGACGGTCGAAGCGCGCCCCGACGCGTTGAAACCGGACGGCACGCCCTATTCTCCGGCCGACCTGCGCGAAATCCAGGACTGGATCGTGGCGCCGCAACTGCGCGGCGTCGCGGGCGTGACGGAAGTGAACACGATCGGCGGCTACCTGAAGGAATACCAGGTCGCGCCGGACATGGCGAAGCTGACCGCGCACGGGCTGTCGCTGGCGATATTGGTCAATGCCATCGACCGCAACAATGTCAACGCGGGCGCCGGTTACATCGAACGGGGCGGCGAGCAGTTCGTCGTGCGCACGCCGGGCCAGGTCAAGACGCTGGAAGAGATCCGCAACATCGTGCTGGACGTCGTCGACGGCGCGCCGGTGCGCGTGCGCGACGTGGCCGACGTCGAACCGGGCCGCGAACTGCGCACCGGCGCCGCCACGGAAAACGGGAGAGAGGTGGTGCTGGGCGCCGTCTTCATGCTGATCGGCCAGAACAGCCGCGCCGTCGCGGACAGCGCGCGCCGCAAGCTGGACGAGGTCAACCGCTCGCTGCCGCCCGGCGTGCAGGCGCTGCCCGTGTACGACCGCGCGGTGCTCGTGAACAAGGCCATCGGCACCGTCCGCAACAACCTCGTCGAAGGGGCGCTGCTCGTCATCGCGATCCTGTTCGCCTTCCTGGGCAATCTGCGCGCCGCGCTCGTCACGGCGCTCGTCATCCCGCTCACGATGCTGCTCGTGTTCACGGGCATGGTGCAGGCGGGCGTCAGCGCCAACCTGATGAGCCTCGGCGCGCTCGACTTCGGCATCATCATCGACGGCGCCGTCGTCATCGTCGAGAACTGCATCCGCCGGCTCGGGATCGCCCAGGCCGAGGTGGGACGGCCACTGACCGGCGCGGAACGCCGCACGGAAGTCGCGCTCGCGGCGGCGGAAGCACGCCGGCCGCTGCTGTTCGGCCAGGTGATCATCATGACGGTCTACCTGCCGCTCCTCGCGCTGTCGGGCATCGAAGGCAAGATGTTTCATCCGATGGCGCTCACGGTCGTGATGGCGCTCGTCGGCGCTATGATCCTGTCCGTGACGTTCGTGCCGGCCGCCGTCGCGCTGTTCGTCAGCGGCGACGTGGCCGAGCACGACAACCGCCTGATGCACAAGGCGCGCGACTGGTACCGGCCGCTGCTGGACTGGACCCTGCGCAACCGCCCCGTCGCGCTGACGTTTGCCGTGCTGTCGGTGCTGTTGACGGGCCTGCTGGCGACGCGCCTCGGCACGGAATTCGCGCCGAACCTGAACGAGGGCGACCTCGCCGTGCTCACGATGCGGATTCCCGGCACGAGCCTGCAGCAATCGGTGGCGATGCAGCAAAAGCTGGAAGTGGCGTTGCTGCGCGAATTCCCCGAGATCGAGCGCGTGTTCGCGCGCATCGGCACGGCCGAGGTGGCGACGGACCCGATGCCGCCGAACGCGGCCGACAGCTACTTGATCCTGCGGCCGGAAAACCAGTGGCCGAAGCCGCGACGAACGCATGCGCAAATCGTGGCCGCGATCGCGGAAGCGGCCAATCGCATCCCTGGCAACAACTACGAGTTCTCGCAACCGATCCAGCTGCGCTTCAATGAGCTGATCTCGGGCGTGCGCAGCGACGTGGCCGTCAAAGTCTTCGGCGACGACACGACGACCATGCTCGCGACGGCGCAGCGCATCGCCCAGGTCCTCGATCGGCTGCCGGGCGCGGCCGAAGTGAAAATCGAGCAGACGGAAGGCTTGCCCGCGCTGACGCTGGCCGTCGACCGCATCAAGGCCGCGCGCTACGGCCTGAATGTGGCGGACGTGCAGGAAGCGTTCGGCACGCTCGTCGGCGGCCGCGACGTCGGCACCGTGTTCGAAGGCGACCGCCGCTTCGCCATCACCGTGCGCCTGCCGGAAGGGGCGCGCAACGACGTCGAGACGCTGCGCCGCCTGCCCATCTCCCTGCCGGCGCGCGAGGGCCGTGCCGCCAGCATCCCGCTGTCCGAGATCGCCACGCTGGCGTTCATTCCGGAAGCGAACCAGATCAGCCGCGAGAACGGCAAGCGCCGCATCGTCGTCACGGCGAACGTGCGCGGGCGCGACCTGGGCTCGTTCGTCGCCGACCTGCAGTCCGGCTTGAACAAGTTGAAACTGCCGGCGGGCGTGTGGCTCAGTCTTGGCGGGCAGTTCGAGAACCTGCAGGCGGCGGGCCAGCGCCTGGCCCTCGTCGTGCCGGCCGCGCTGGCGCTCGTATTCGCGCTCCTGTACCTGATGTTCGGCAGCGTGAAGGATGGCCTGCTCGTGTTCAGCGGCATCCCGTTCGCCATGACGGGCGGCGTGCTGGCGCTGTGGCTGCGCGGGCTGCCGCTGTCGATTTCGGCGGCCGTCGGCTTCATCGCGCTGTCCGGCGTGGCCGTGCTGAACGGGCTCGTGATGCTGGCGTTCGTGCGCTCGCTGCGTGAGCAGGGCCACACGGCCGAAGAGGCGATGCGCGAGGGCGCGCAGGTGAGATTGCGGGCCGTCCTCATGACGGCACTCGTCGCGTCGCTGGGCTTTTTGCCGATGGCGCTGGCGACGAGTACCGGGGCCGAGGTGCAGCGGCCGCTGGCCACGGTCGTCATCGGCGGCATCCTGTCGTCGACGGCGCTGACCCTCTTGATCCTGCCGGCCTTGTACACGTGGGCGCACGGAAGTTCCCGCGATCCGGCCCATCGTTGAGCGTCATGGTAAGGCCGTCCGGTACGCCATCCGGACCGGCCGCACCTGTGGCAGACTTGGTCATCGCTTATCGCTTGCCAACACGGAAACGCACATGGACACCGGACGGATCGAAGCTTTGGCACTGCGCCCCAGCCTGGCCGCGCCACCCGTGCGCGTGGATGGCGTGAGGGCCATCGCCTACCAGGGACTGGACGGCGACGTGTACGCCGACCCGCTGTCGCCGCGCCAGCTGCTGCTGGCCGGCACGGATGCGTACGACGCGTTCGCGCTGCCGCCGCACACGCTGCGCGAGAACCTGCTCGTGGACGTCGACACGTCGCGGCTCGTCTCCGGCACCGTGCTGCAGGTTGGCGACAGCGTGCTGCTGCGGCTGATGTTCCAGTGCGAAGCCTGCGGGCACCTGGATGCGCACCAACCCGGCCTGTCGACGCGCATCGGCACGCGGCGCGGCATGCTGGCGCGCGTGCTGCGCGGCGGCGAGATCCGTCCAGGCGACCGGATCCACCCGGCGGGCGCGCCGCTGCCCGCGTGGTCCGACGACTGGCGCGAGCGCATCATCTACGTGCTCGATACGCTGCCGCCGGCCAGCGTGATCACGTATAAACGGCTGGCCCAGCTGGCCGGGGTCGCATCGAGTTATTGCCGCGCCTTCCCGGGCATGATCGCCCGGCTCGGGCCGGGCTATGCGGGCAAGGCCGTGCCGTCGCAATCGGATATCGCCTTGCCGCGCTGGGATGGGCATGGGTTGTTCGATCCCGCGCCGGCCGAGCGCCTGTTTTCCGCCGAAGTCGTGCCGTAGGAAGAATGATCAGGCTGGCTGGTCGATCGGCTGCAGGCCGTAGCGGACGTCGCCGCGGTCATCCGCCTGCGGTCCGGTGACGAGATAGGCATCCCAACCCAGTCTCCCGCTCGGCGCGGGGCCGAGGACGGTGCTGCGAACCTCGTCGCCGCGCAGGATCAGTTCGACTTCGTATTCGAGCGTGACGCCGGCCAGCAGGCCCAGCATGCTCTTGAGGGCACGCGCCGCAAGGCCGCCCGGCAGGAACGACGTGAAACCGCCGTGGTCCAGCGGACAGACGACGACGCGCAGGCGCAGGTCGCGCTGCCACACGCGGTCGCCGGCCATCGCGCTCGTTCCCAGCACGGCGGTGGGGTGGCCGAGGACGGTCTGCTGGGCGGGCGGCACGTCGTACCAGGCGCCGACAAACTGCACGATGCGCACCGGGTGGCCGAAATACTCGGACAGCACGCGTCCCATCTGCACGGCCGAGGGCGGGCGCTGGCGGATCGACGCGGCGAAATAGCCGATCGTTTCGTCCAGCAGGGCGCCGTCCCTGTCGTGTGACAGGCGCCGGCGCAGCGCGTTATGGCCGAGTCCGGCCAGCGCCAGCAGCAGCGGCAGGAAGGTGTCCTGGCCGTCGAGCTGGTATTTGAAATGCAGCCGGTACTTGCGCCAGGCCGCGTAGAACAGGGCCAGCGAGCGGTTCGAGAAGGTGTCCAGCAGGGCGCGCGGACCTTCGTCGGACTGGCGTTGCTGGTGGTCGGCGATGCGTTCCGTGTAATGGGCCGGCAGCACGCCGGTGGCGCTCAGCAGGCCCATGAAGGATGGGGTGACGCGGATGTAGGCGAGCCGGGCTTCCTGCAGCGCCTTGCCGAGTGCGTGTGCGCCGCGTTCGAGGTCGCGCGGTTCGGGCTGGATGCCTTCCAGCTGGCTGGCCGGGAAGCCGAGCGACATCGAGTTCTGGAAACGCACGTAATGGGCGATAACGTCGTGGGCGATGACGTCATGTTGCGGCCGGCCGTGCCGCTTGAGCCAGAGCTCGAGCATGCGCACGGCCTGGAAGTACTCGAAACGATAGGGTTCCCTGAACAGGCGCTCGATTACAGCAGGCTCAAATCGCCGCTTCTCGGTAGGCATTTCAATAATTCCTCTCCGGTTTTATTGGACACCACCACCAGTTGCGTGAAGCTGTTGGCGTGCACGTACAGGGCGAGAAACCGTTCGATGATGTGGGCGAATGCGTAGATGCCGCTGCCGACGAAGGCTTCCTCGTCGATGACGATGCGCACCTCCACACCACGCACGAGGCAGGTGAACGGATTGCCCGCCATCCAGGCGCTGGCGGTGCGCTGTTCGATGCCGGCGATGCCGCCGATCTGGCGCTGCGACGACGGCGAACGGGGCAGGTCGTACAGGGCGAGCATCTCGCGGAAGGCGTCGACGCCCCCATTTGCCAACGACAAATGGTTCAGCGTCAGGTGCGAGATCAGCCGCCAGTGGGCGCTGCGGGCGCTTTCGAAGCGGTACGTGAGCGTGGGCTTGCGCAGGAAGTTGATTGTCTTCACGTTCGAGCCGCCTTCGAGGAACAAATCGCCGCCGCGCTGGCCGTAGGAGAGCAGGGCCGGCAGGTCGCGGTTGCTGCAGATGAGTTCGATGTTCAGCGTCTGGGTTTCGACGGCGGCGGGGTCGAAGTCGATGTCGACGATGGCGATCTGGGTCTCGTAGCCGGGGCTGCGCTCGGCCAGCGTCTCGTCGCGCCGCAGCACCCAGTAATGTCCGTTCTGCTCGGGCGTCTGGGCGTGCTTGAGCGAGTAAAACGGATGGAACTCGACGACGGTTTCTCCCTGCGGCGTCTGGCGCACGAGGTTGACGGATTCGATGGATTGCACCTCGTAGGCGAAGGCGCGGCGCGCGTCCGCCAGCACGGGGTAGCTGGCGCTGGCGTGCGTCAGGCGGATCGGTTCGCCGCGCTGCCGGAACAGGTTGATGACGGGCGTGCAGCCCAGCAGCAGGTTGTTCGTCGACAGCGTGCCGAGCATGCGCGCCGTGTTCGAATCGGCGCGCAGGCCCGACAGCGCCAGGTGCAAGGTGACGGTCGTCGCCCCAGCCGCCAGCGCGGACGGCAGCGCGGCCATGAGCGCGGCCAGGTCGATGTCGAAGAAGTTGAACTTGTCCGGAAAGCAGAAGTACTCGGTCAGCAGGCGGTAGGCGGCATGCGAGCGGGCCGGAAAATCGATCAGGGCTTCGTCGTCGGCGAAACCGGCGGGCTCGATCGGGATCGCGTCCAGGGGAAACCAGCGGCCACCGTTTTGACTACCCTTGTCTGCCTCGACGTACGCGCCCACCGTGCGCATGAACAGGGTGTCGCGCAGCGCCGCGCAGAACGAGGCTTCGCCGTCGATGAACACGCGCAGCCGCGGCAGGCCCAGCCGGCCGAGGCGCATCTGGTCGGCCGTGGCGGTGAGCGTCAGGCTCAGGCCGGAGCCCGCGCCTTCCGGCAGGCGCACGGCTTCGGGGTGATCGATGATGGCGGAAAACGCGGCACCGGTCAGCGCCAGAGGCGCCAAGGTGATGGGATACACGGTGCGGAACGTGCAGGCCGAACCGCGCACGGGCCGCGTACTGAGCGCGGTGCCGCGCGGGAGGACGCCGATGCCCGTCTGCTGGTTGGCGGTGTCGCCGAAATCCATGTGGGCGATCGAGCAGGAGGGAAACGGGCGCAGGTAATGCGGGTACAGCACGTCGAACAGCGCTTCCGTGAATTCGGGATAGTCGTCGTCGAGCCGTTTGGCGATACGCGCATTCAGCAGCGCGAACGATTCGATCATGCGCTCGGTGTGCGGGTCTTCGCACACTTCGCCGCTGATGAGCAGGCGGCCGGCGATCTTCGGATAGCGCTCGGCGAATTCGCGCAGGTGGCGGCGCAGGTAGCCGAGCTCGCGCTCGTAAAACGGTAGCAATTGTTCCAAGCTCAGGCTCCCGCAGACGCGGCCATCGACGCCCTGCCCGCCTTGCTGATGCTGTACTGCAGGGTCGACGGTTGCAGCAGCGCGTCGAAATTGACCGGCTCTTCCGAGGCGCTGGCGACGAGCACCGCCGTGATCGAAAACTTCAGGCGGTTCACCAGACTCTCGTCACGCAGTTCCAGCACCGCCTTCACGTTGCGCAGGCGCGGCTCATGGCGGGCGATGGTTTTTTCGAGGCATTCGCAGATGTAGGCACGGTCGCTCGGACTCGACAGCGAGCGGTCGGCGAAATCCGTCAGGCCATAGGTCACGAGCGAGTCACTGCACTCGGGAAAACCCTGCAGTGAATTTTCTGGGAAGACGGAGCGCGTGTTCAACAACGCCTCCAGGTCGCGCGCGACGGCATCCTTGAAATCCTCGGCGGTCATGCGCGAGACGGTGGCGTTGCCGGTGCCGCGCACCGTGATACCCAGCAGACGGTCGAAAAAACCAGGCTTGAATCCTTCCATCGAACTCCTCCATGCCGGCAGCGCAAGCCGGCATCTTCACACAGTCGGGCGCGAAAAAATAGTTCAGTTGGAAATGACTCACGGTTACTTTGAGCGGTAGCAAAACTGCAGGTCATTGCAGAAAAAAAACCGTCGTGAAGGACTAAGGTGATCGACTTGGGACAAGTCAATGACTGGAGACATGCATGACGAGCACGATGATCGGCAACATGGCCAGCAAGGTATTGTGGGGCGAAGGCCTGCTCCTGCGTCCGCAGCATTTCCAGCGCCAGGATCAGTACCATGAGCACCGCCTGTACAAGAGCATCCGGGCCGTGCACCCGTATGCCTGGGGCATCGAAGCGCTGCAGATCGACCGCGAAGCGCTGTCCAGCAACGTGTTGCGCATCCTCGAACTCGCGCTGCGCTTCCAGGATGGCGAACTGGTCGATGCACCGGGCGCCGACGAGCTGCCCGACACCGTCGACCTCGGCCAACTGCCGCAATCCCAGCAAACCATCACGTATTACGCCGCCCTGCCCGGTCTCAAACCGTTCAGCGGCAATTTCGCCCAGCCGGGCCAGCCGACCAAGACGGTCCGCTTCGTGCAAACCAACGAGGAAACCCCCGACCTCTACACGCAGGCGGCGCCGGCGTCCGTGTCCTACCTCAGGAAAACCGTGCGCCTCGTCCCGGACTTCGAGCCGCGCGACGCCTATCTGAGCTTTCCGGTGCTGCGCCTGCGGCGCGCCCCGTCCGGCGGCTTCGAACTGGACCCGTCCTTCCTGCCGCCGAGCCTGTCGGTGGGTTCCGCTCCCGCCCTGTTCCAGCAACTGCGCCGCCTGCTCGAGGCGCTGCAGGCCAAGGTGAGCTCGCTGTACGGCCACCACCGCGAGCCGAGCCGCAACGTGATCGAATTCCGTTCCGGCGACATGTCGTCGTTCTGGCTATTGCACACAGCCAGTTCCGCCTGCGCATCGCTATCCCACTACCTGCACCATCCCGACCTGCATCCGGAACGCTTGCACGAACAACTGCTCGGCGTGGCCGGCGCGCTGATGACGTTTTCGAAAAGCTGGACGCTGACGGACCTGCCGGCTTATCAGCATGCCGATCCCGGCACCGGCTTTGCCAAGCTGTTCCAGATCATCCGCGAATTGCTCGACACCGTGATCTCGTCGAAGTACTTCGCCATCGTCCTGAACGAGGTGCGGCCCTCGTACCACCACGGCATGCTCGACTCCGGCAAGATCGACGACAAGACCGCGTTCTACATCGCCGTCTCGGCCGACATCCCGACCCTGGAACTCGTCGATACCGTGCCGCTGCGTTTCAAGGTCGGCGCGCCGGACGACGTCGAGAAATGCGTGCTGTCCGCCCTGCCCGGTGTGCGCCTGCAATACGCGCCACAACTGCCCGCCGCCGTGCCGGTGCGCCCCGACACGTGTTATTTCATCCTCGATGCCAAAGGACAGATGTACGAGCGCATGCTGCAGGCGCAATCGATGGCGATCTACGTGCCGTCGGGGATGATGGGCCTGAAGCTCGAACTGCTGGCCGTTGCTGCTTGAGCGGCGGGCGACAAACTTTCGACAACCTTTGACGCCACACCATCATGTCGACACCTCTTGCCGCCGAATCGCTCTCTGCTTCCCACACAGTGCCCGGCCGGATCAAGCAAGCCCTGATCGCCGTCGCTGTCTTCGTCGCCTGCTGGGGCGGTGCGATCGCCTGGTGGCGCGTGGGGGCGCGCGTGCCCGCGACTTCGGAATGGATACTGCTGCTGTTCGGCCTGCCCGTGGCCGTGCTGCTGGCGGGTTTTGTCGGCCACGGGTGGATCGCGCAGCGCACTGCCGCCCAGGTCGACGCGCCGCCCGCCGCACCCGCACGCCCGGTGCAGGCGCAACACCTGGCGATCCTCGCGACGGCACTGCGCTCCCCACACGGCGCATCGCCCGAGGAACTGGCCGCCGCCATCGCGGACAACAAGGCACGGCCGGATCTGGACCGGGATCTCGTCGATGCCGACGGTTTCCCCGTGATGTGCGCCCGCTGCGAGGACGCTCGCGACGAGGCGCTGCGGGAAGACATCACCGACTGGCTGGCGGCGCACGGCGGCATGGCATCAAACTTCAGTGACGAACAATGGCGCGCGCTGACGCTGGCAAGCAGCGTGGTCGCCGAACTCGCGGGACGCGCGGCGATCGAGTGGAGCGTGCGCGACGATGCCATGCCCAGGCTCCAGGTGCTGCCGCTGCTGCCGGCGGATTGGCCGGAGGGACAGCGCGATGCCGCTGCGGCGTGGCTGCGGCATACGGCGGCGCAGGCGGGATGGCGCGGCGACATCGGCGCGGCCGTGTGCGAGGCCGGCCGCGGCGATCCCGTGGCCGGCATTGCTGCCGCCGGCGCGGCGCCCGGTGTCACGCTGGTGGTCGCGGCAGCGTCGCATGTGGGCGAGGCGACGGTCGCGCGCTGGGCGGCGGAACAGATCCTGTTCACGTCCGCGCAGCCGCGCGGAATGATGCCGGGCGAAGGTGCGGTTGGCCTGTTGCTGGCCGGGGCCGCCGATGGCCAGGCCGTCGCGCTCCTGGCGCCGCTCGCGCAAACGCAGGTCGGGGAGCCGGCCGACGCAAGCAGGCGCGGCGCCGATCGCGTGCTCGGGGGACTCGCCGAGCGCACGCTGGCCGACGCGGGTGCCGATGCCGGCGACGTGGCGATGATCGTCGCCGATACCGGCCACCGCGCGCGTCCCGTGTACGAGCTGATGGAATATGCGGCCACGACGATGCGGCAGCTCGACGGCAGCGAAGACATCATACGCGTGGGCGCGGCGAGTGGCGATTGCGGCGTGGTCCCGTTCGTGACGGCCCTCGCGCTGGGCGCGCACTACGCGGGTGTGCGCCAGGCGCCGGTGCTGTGCCTCGCCAACGAGGTGCCCGGCCGCCGCATCGGCGCGCTTGTGCGGCCCGTGGCCTGAACCGTCAACGCCCATCCCGGGCCGGCGCGCGCCATGTTTGCGTGCGGCCCAGCGCGTGGCTGTCGATTGTTCCCTTCCTGGCCAGCTGGCCGCCGATGCCGACGTTCAGCAGGCAGGCATCCTCGTCTTCGTTCTCCCGTCCCTGGTAACGGCGTGCCCACGGATCGCGTGTGGTCTCGTCCTGCGCGGGGCGGCGCGTCACGGTCGTCGTCCGCGCGGCGGGCCGCGTCGGGGCCGGCTCGTCGAGCACGGCGGCGCGCTGGCCGCTGGCGCTGCAGGAGACGAGCGTGCAGACGTCCACGTGCTGTGCCGATGCCGGCAGTGATGCGAGGAGAGCGGCGCCCAGAGGGACGAACTTCCTGATCAGGTCCGATGTCATGGTGTGCTTTCGTTCGATGGCGATGCGGCCACTGTAGCGCCGCGCGCGTGCCGGTTGATGTCCGATTGTGTCGGGCGCGCGTCCCGACACATGTGCTTGCAAAAAATTCTGCGCTACCATGAGCCCCGTATTTCAACGTACAAAGGGGACGACACATGATTTATCAAGGCAGCTGCCACTGTGGCCAGGTGGCGTACGAAGTGGAGGGAGACATCCAGGGCGCCCTCGCCTGCAATTGCTCGATGTGCCAGCGCAAGGGCTCCCTGCTCTGGTTCGTGCCGCGTGCGCAGTTCCGCCTGCGCACGCCCGAAGATGCAGCGGCCACCTACACATTCAACAAGCACGTCATCAAGCACCGCTTCTGTCCGACGTGCGGCATCCATCCGTATGCGGAAGGGGTCGATCCCAAGGGCAATCCGATGGCGGCCATCAACCTGCGCTGCATCGAGGGCATCGATCTCGATGCGATCCCGGTGCAGCACTACGACGGCCGCGACGCCTGACTTTCAGTTCAGGCGCGGCGCGATCACGAGTTCCGGCTGCGGCCGCGGTGCGTGGGCCGACAACTCCGCCGGCGCCACTTCCTGCGGCAGTGCGACGATGCGTTCCCACAGCGCGAAGCCGGCCGTGCGGTTCGCCTTGCTGAGCTGGTAGGCGGGCAAGGCGTCCATGCCGTGCGCCATCCACAGCGCTTCGTACGAGGGTTTCAGGCGCGCATCGTGCCACGCTTCGGACAGGGGCGCGAAGGTTTCCTGCAGGACGGCGGCCGTGCTGCGCATGCGCACCCAGCGGTGGTTCAGCCAGCCGTTTTCCTTTTCGACGGGATTGAGGAAACGTTCGATCACCTGGCGCGCTGCCTCGTCTCCGCTGCGGCTCATCACGTCGATGGCGGTGCGCGTCATGTTCAGGTTCAGGCCACCCTCTTTTTTCGTATGGCGGATCTGCACGACGCGGTCGCGGTAGCCCGGCGTGCGCTTCAGGGCTTCGTCGCGCCATGTGCGGATCGTGCGCAGGATGGCGCCCGCGAAGCGCGGCAGCGAGGGGCGGCCGTCGGTTTCGTCGACCGGCATGTAGGCCGCCGTCACGCCGGTGTTGTTGTTCGTCGGGAGGGACACGCGCGCGGCGAACGGATCGTCCTCGGCCAGGTCGTCCTGCAGGGTGACGCCGAAGGTCGGCCGGGTCGGCAGGATGTTGTCGAAAAAGTGAATCGGAAAATTGCTGGTCAGGCCACCGTCCGAGAACCAGACGCGCAGCAGGTCGACGCCTTCTCCGTGCACCGGCAGCGCGCGCAGGCGGTACAGGGGCACGGCCTGCAGCAGCACGGGAAAACTGAGGCTCATGCGCGCCGCCACCACGAGCGGCAGGTCGTCCGGATCGGGCATGAAGTAGTAATCCTCGGCACCGGCATTCATGCGTTCCAGGACGGTGACCGTGCGTGCGCCGTGGCGCGTGTGGCGCGAGCGCGCCTTCATCCAGTCGACGATCGCGGGCGGGAACAGCGCGGCCATTTCCGAGGCGCGGAACACGAGGTCGGCGCTCGAATGCGGCAGGCGGTGCGCGCGCAATTCCGAGAGGCCCGTTGTCATCAGCGCCAGTTCGATCGGGGGATGCGACGTGCGCAGCTGGCCGAACGTCAGCGGCGCGTCGAGCGGGAGGCCGGCGATGTCCTGCACGAGGCCATGCAGCCATTCCGTCAGGGCAGGCGGATTGTCCGCATCCGTGCGCAGCCCGGAGCAGATGCCGCAGCGGTTGGCGCGCAGGCCGCGCCACGCCGACCACGTGGCCTGCAGCAGCGCCCCGGCCAGCGCGCCCACGAACATGCACAGGCCGAACCACAGGATGCTGGCGAGGCCGACGAGGGGCACACTGGGCCAGTGTCCGCCGAGCAGGCTGCTGCTGATCAGAAAGCCCGCCAGCCACATGCCCCCGCCCACGACGGCGCCGAGCGGGAAATTCCACAGCATGGCGAAGGACAGATAGCCGCACGCCTTCGTCCTGCTCGTCTCGTTCAGGGCCGCCGCGATCACGCGAAAGTGCGGACGCAGCGCGGCACAAGGCTGGAACAGGGAAAACAGGCGGGTGTGCGCACCGACGGCCTCCTGCAGGCTGCCCGGCAGCCGGGCCAGGAGGTGAAAACCGTCGTCCTCACCTTGCCCGTCCTTGCGCACGCGGTTGCGCTTGAACTGGGCGGCCGCCGCGGCGATGGCCGCCACGGCACCGACGCTCGTCCCGCCGATCGAGCGCAAGGTGAACTTTTCGGCCAGCCGCGCCACGAACGCGGGGTAGACCACGCCGGAGGTCACTCCGCCCTCCATCACGATATCGCATTCTTTCGGTAGGAAATCGTTCATCGCTTTCGACGCTCGTGCATGATGCGTCGATTATGCGCCAACACAGTCTAGCCCGGCACGCCCACGATCACGCTGGACGCCTTGAACATCGCCGTGGCCGTCCTGCCCTCGGCCAGTTCGAGCGCCCGCGCGCTTTCGTTGGTGATGATGGCGGCGATGCTGCCGCCCCCCGTCAGGTCGAGGACGACTTCCGTGTTGACGGCGCCCGGCGTCAGGCGGGACACGGTGCCGGCGAGCTGGTTGCGCGCCGAGAAGCGCGCGCCCTCGCCTTCCGTCATGAGGATGATCGACGACGCTTTCACCAGCGCGAACGCCTGGGCGCCCGGCGCAAGGCCGAGGCTGGCCGTGCTCTCGTGCGTGACGATGGCGACGATCCGGTGGCCGCCGGCGATGTCGAGTTCGATCTCGTCGTTGACGGCGCCGGACTGGACCCGGGAGACGGTGCCGAAGAACTGGTTGCGTGCGCTCGTTTTCATGGTCAGCCTGCTGATCAGGGTGAGGTCGGCGGACAGGTCGCCGGCCTGCCCGTTGAGTTGTTCCAGGAATTGTTGATGGAGTTGCTCGAGCGCCCGGAAGTTCCTGACGAGTTGTTCGCCGCGCGCCGTCAACCGTGTGCCGCCACCGCCCTTGCCGCCGGCGACGCGCTCCACCAGCGCCTCGCCGGCCAGGTTGTTCATCGCGTCGATCGCGTCCCACGCCCCCTTGTAGCTCATGCCGATCGCTTTCGCGGCCTGGTTGATCGACCCCGTCCGGGCAATCGCGGCCAGCAGCTCGACCCGTCCCCGGCCGCCGAATTTTTCGCCGCCGACCGTCATCCAGACGGCGCCCTGCAACGCGAAGCCTGTGTTGTCGTCTTCCATGATCTGTCCTGTTCCGTTTCGTTATATACTCTACTATATAGCGAACTGGAGTCGACCATGAAGCAACTTGCCGGCCTGCTGGCCCTGATCGTATGCCACGCCGCCCAGGCGGACGAGGTGCAAGTGGCCGTGGCCGCCAATTTCACCGCGCCGATGCAGAAGATCGCAGCGGAATTTGAAAAGGACACGGGCCACAAGGCTGTCCTCGCGTTCGGTGCCACCGGCAAGTTCTACGCCCAGATCGTCAATGGTGCGCCGTTCGAGGTGCTGCTCGCGGCCGACGACGACACTCCTGCGAAACTGGAAGCGGAACACCGCACCGTGCCCGGCACGCGTTTCACCTATGCGATCGGCAAGCTGGCGCTGTGGTCCGCGAAGGACGGCTACGTCGACGGCCAGGGCCAGGTCCTCAAGACGGGCAACTATGCCCATCTCGCCATCGCCAATCCAAAGACGGCCCCGTACGGCGCGGCCGCCATCGAGACGCTGAACAAACTGGGCGTGGTCGACCGCGTGCAGGGCAAGCTCGTGCAGGGCGAGAACATCGCGCAGACGCACCAGTTCGTCAGCACGGGCAATGCGCCGCTCGGCTTCGTCGCGCTGTCGCAGGTGTATCGCGACGGCAGGTTCACGTCCGGTTCGGGCTGGATCGTGCCGGACAACCTGCACGGCCCGATCCGCCAGGACGCCGTGATCCTCGCCAAGGGCGGCGCCAACCCGGCCGCGAAGGCGTTGGAAGGCTATTTAAAATCGAACAAGGCCAGGGAGATCATCCGCTCTTACGGCTACGCATTGTGACGCTGGACGCCGCCGACTTCGCGGCCGTACGCCTGACGCTGGAACTGGCGACCGTCGTGACCCTGCTGCTGCTGGCGATCGGCACACCGATCGCGTGGTGGCTCGCGCGCACGCGCTCGCGCCTGCGGCACGCGGTCGGGGCGGTCGTAGCGCTACCCCTCGTGCTGCCGCCCACCGTGATCGGCTTTTATCTGCTGTTGCTGCTGGGCCCGAACGGCCCGGTCGGCAAGCTGACGGAGGCGCTCGGCATCGGCTTGTTGCCGTTTTCGTTCGGCGGCCTGGTGCTGGCGTCCGTGTGCTATTCGCTGCCGTTCGTCGTGCAGCCGCTGCAGAATGCGTTCGAGGCGATCGGCACGCGGCCGCTGGAAGTGGCGGCCACCTTGCGCGCGAGTCCGTGGGACACGTTCTGGTCGGTGGCGGTGCCGCTGGCACGTCCCGGTTTCCTGTCCGGCGCCGTGCTCGGGTTCGCGCACACGGTCGGCGAATTCGGCGTCGTGCTCATGATCGGCGGGAATATCCCGGACAAGACGCGCGTTGTCTCCGTGCAGATCTACGACCACGTCGAGGCGCTCGAATATGCGCAGGCGCACTGGCTTGCGGGCGGCATGCTGGCGTTCAGCTTCCTCGTGCTGCTGGCGCTGTACACCTTCTACCCGCAAGCGATGAAAGGACGGCGCCGATGATGGATGGATTGCGCGTGCGCCTGCGCATGGACCGCGGCGCCTTTCAACTGGACGTCGACCTCGACCTGCCGCTGCACGGCATCAGCGCCCTCTTCGGCCATTCCGGTTCGGGCAAGACGACGGTCCTGCGCGCCATCGCCGGCCTGGAATGCGCGCCTGGCGGTGTCGTCGCGCTCGGCGACGAGGTGTGGCAGGACGATGCGCGCGGCCTGTTCGTCCCCGTGCACAAACGGGCCGTCGGCTACGTGTTCCAGGAAGCGAGCCTGTTCCCGCACCTGTCCGTGCGCGCCAACCTGGAATTCGGCCGCAAGCGCGTGCCCGCGCACGCGCGCCGCTTCGCGCTGGAGCCCGTGACGGCCCTGCTGGGGATCGAGAGCCTGCTCGAGCGCCGGCCGGACGGTTTATCGGGCGGCGAGCGCCAGCGCGTGGCAATCGCGCGCGCCCTGCTCGCGTCGCCGCGGCTGCTGCTGATGGACGAACCGCTGGCCGCGCTCGACCTGCGCCGCAAGCAGGAGATCCTGCCCTACCTGGAACGGATGCACGGAGAACTGGCGATCCCGATCGTCTACGTGAGCCACGCGCCGGACGAGGTCGCGCGGCTCGCGGATCACCTCGTACTGCTGGACGCCGGCAAGGCGGTCGCCAGCGGACCGCTGACGGAGACGCTGGCGCGCGTGGACCTGCCGCCCAGCTTTGCCGATGATGCCGGCGTCGTGCTGGACACGATCCTGGCGGGCCATGAGGAAGACGCGTTATCGCGCCTGGAATTCGCGGGCGGCGCGCTGTTCGTGGGCCGGCGCCGCGAAGCCATCGGCACGCACCTGCGCTGCCGCATCCACGCGCGCGACGTCAGCCTGGCGCTGGACCGCCCGCAAGGCACGAGCATCGTCAACCGCCTGCCGGCCGTGGTGACGGCGGTGGCCGCCACCGACACGCCGGGCCACGTGCTCGTGCAACTGCGGATGGGAGAATCCCCCCTGCTGGCCCGCATCACCGAACGCTCGCGCCGCGAGCTGGGCATCGCGGCCGGGCTGCGGCTGTGGGTGCAGATCAAGGGCGTGGCGTTGCTAAGTTGATTCCGCGTTAATTCCCTAATTCGGGGTCAGAGCACATTTCTCGAGAAATTCGGGGTCAGAGCAAATTTCCGATCAATGGTTCCTGGGACACGATGGCACCGCGCCGCCCATCGTGTACCCGTGTCTGAACCTATGCTTTACGTGTGAGAATGCTACAAGGTCATTGTTCCAAAATGTGCTCTGACCCCGAATCTGCAGCGAAATGTGCTCTGACCCCGAATTTTCAGCGCACGCGGCGCATCGACGAGATGCGGTTGTTCATGCGGTCGAGCATGTCGTAGCGGCCCGGGCCCAGGACGACGCATTCGCCGCGGAAGTCGGCGTGTTCGCAGAATTCCCAGCGGCCTTCGCGGATGATGAGCGAGGTGGCGCGGTCGTTGAAGCCGACGTCGCTCAGTGCGCGCACGTCCTGCGACAGTTCCACTTGCTGGCCTTCGAAGCGCTGGCCGGCGAACATCACGACGTCGGGACCGCCCCGGTCGCCGCGCCAGCCGCCGCGGTCGCCGCGGTCGCCGCCGCGCCAGCCGCCCCGGTCGTCGTCCCGGTCGTGGTCGCGCCCGCGTCCACGGCCGCGGTCGAGCTGGCGCGCGGACGAGATGGCGTCATTGAAACCCGGCAGCTCGCGGTATTCGCCCGGACCGAACTCTTCGCAGCGGCCGCCGAAGTTGGCGTGCTCGCACAGCAGCCACGCGCCCGAGCGGATGACGACGCTCGACGCGCGGTCGTTGAAATTGAAATCGCCCAGGTTGCCCGCGTCGCGGTCGATGGTCACGCGTTGGCCGCGGAAGTTACTGTCTGAGAACAGCGTCAGTTCTCCGGCAAAGGCGGCGTGGGTGAAGGTGGCCAGCACGGCGGCGGCGGCAAGCAGGCGTTTCATGATCTCTCCATGGGTGTGCGCCATCCGTCGGCGCCTGTGCTGTTAACGCGGGCGCCGTACGGACGGCTGACAGTTTCCTTGTAACAAAATTTTACGCGATCGGCGGGATGTGAATGGCTCGATGTGTCCGGCGTCACGCGGCGGCCTGCTCCTCCAGGACCGGGCAGCCGAACCCCGGCCGCGCCAGTTCGCGCGTCAGATCGGCACGCAGGGCGGACAGGCCGTCGATGCGCGCGTCGATGTCCTCCAGCTTGCGCAACAAGGCATCACGCAGCAGGGGCGCGGCCGCAGACGGATCGTCCAGCAGCGGCAGTCCGGTCTCGATCTCGGCCAGTGTGAAACCGAGCGCCTGGGCGGCACGCAGGTAGCACAGCCATTGCACGGCTTCGGGCGGATAATCGCGGTAGCCGTTGGCGAGTCGGCGCGACAGCAGCAGCCCGCGTTTCTCGTAGAAACGCAGGGTGTCCCGGGTGAGGCCGGTGGCGGCGGCGAGTTCTCCGATCTGCATGGCGATAGCGATAAATACCTTGACCTTGGAGTGTACTCCACGGTCCATGATCCCGGCACCTTCACTCCGGGAGATTTCCATGCAACTCAGCCGATCCGCCTTTCTCACCGTCGTGCGCGCCAGCGCCGCGTACGACCTGCTGCTCACCGCGCCGTTCGCCACGCCCTGGACGTTCGCCCTCGCGCACGCGCAGCTCTCAAGCCTCAACCGCAGCCTGGGCGGCGACGCGCTGCCGGACTTCGGCCCGTTCCACGTGCTGTTTGCCTGCCTGATGGGCAGCATCGTGCTCGTATGGTCCGTGCTGCGCCTGCGCGCCGCCAGTGTCACGCTGGGCCGCTACGATGGTGTCGGCCGCTTCCTGTTCTCGACGTGGATGGCGTGGGCGCTCGCCGCCAGCGGTGCGCCCTTGCTGTGGCTGTTCCTCGTGCCGGAATTCTGCTGGGGCGTGGCGCAGTGGCTGCCGGTCGCTCAGGGCGAGCATGAAGGCGACGGCAGCAGCGCCGCACGCGCGCCCTTCACCAGCGCCGCCCCCATGCGCTCCAGTCGCGGCGGCTGAATGCGCCAGGCGTGCCAGTACAGCGCCACGTCGACGAACAGATCCGGTGTCAGGTCGACGAGGGCGCCGCTCGCCAGCATGTCTGCACACTGTTCCAGCGGCAGCAGGCCGTAGCCGAGACCCAGGCGGATCGCCTGCACGTACGGGTCGCTGGACGGCACGTAGTGGAAGGGATAAGCACCTTCCGGCAGGCCGAAGTGCTGCAGCAGGAACGCCGTCTGCAGCCGGTCGTTGCGGTCGAAGACCATCACCGGCGCCCGCCGTGCGGCCTCTCTCGTGATCCCGCCGGGGAACCAGCGCGACGCGAAGGAGGGCGCCGCCACCATCCGGTAGCGCATCACGCCGAGCGGACTCACGGTGCAGCCGCGCATCGGCTCCGTTTCGCCGGACACGCAGGCAAGGGCGAGCCCCTGTTCCAGCAGGGCGAACGTGTGTCTCTGGTCGCCCGTGACGAATTCCACGAGCAGCCCTTCCTCGATCAGTACGGGCGCCAGCACGGGCAGCAGCCACGTCGCCAGCGTGTCGTTGTTGACGGCCAGCGCGACGCGCACCGGGCCGGGATCGGCCTGCTGCTCGGCGAAGAATTCGTCTTCCAGCAGCGCGCGGCGGCGCAGGAATTGCAGCAGGCGCATGCCGGGTGCCGTCGGCCGGCAGGGACGGGCGCGCACGAGCAGCGGCGTGCCCAGGTCATGTTCCAGCGCGGCGATGCGCTGCGAGATGGCGGACGGCGTCACCTTCAGCAGCGCGGCTGCCTGCTCCAGGCTGCCGCTGTCGACGGCGGCGACGAACGCCTCGCTGCGGCGCGGATCGATTGTCATTGGATTAGCCCAGCTTAATGAACTTTAGATTTCATAAATATAATTGATGTAGTCGTCGACAAACGGCATGCTGCTCCGCAATAACAACAGGAGGTAGCATGTTTTCACAACCAGTTTTCCTACAAGGCCTCGGCATGGGCGCCAGCCTGATCATGCCGATCGGCGCCCAGAACGCGCACGTGATCCGCACGGGTGTCGCCGGCCGCCACGTCGTCCTGACGGTGCTCACGTGCGTGCTGATCGACGTCACCCTGATCGCGCTGGGCATGTCCGGCTTCGGCGCGCTGATCGAGCATTCGCCCACCTTGCTGCTGGCGGCCCGCTGGGGCGGTGCCGCGTTCCTGTTGTGGTATGGCCTAAGGTGCCTCAAAAGCTGCTGGCAGGGCGCGGCGGCCCCGAGTGCGGGCGAAGGCCAGGCGGCGGCCACCGCATCGCGTGCACTGGGCATCGTGCTGGCGATGTCGCTCCTGAATCCGCACGTGTACCTGGATACCGTGGTGCTGCTGGGCGCCGTCGGCAGCAGTCTCGCGGCGAATCACCGCGTGTCGTTCGCGGCCGGCGCGATGACGGCGTCGCTGCTGTGGTTTTCGGCGCTGGGCCTGGGCGCGCGCCGTTGCGCGTTCGTGCTGGCGCGGCCCGCCGTCTGGCGCAGCATCGAAGGTGTTACGGGGACGACGATGCTCGTGCTGGCCGCGCTGCTGTTGCTCGACAACTAGGCGGCCAGCGCCTTGCCGTGTTCGACCGACATCTGCACCGGCAGCGCGACGCCGTTCTTCACCGCGGTCAGTTCGGCGAGGATGGAGACGGCGATCTCGTACGGCGTCTTGCTGCCGATGTACAGGCCGATGGGGCCGTGCAGCTTCGCGATCTGGTCTTCGGTGAGTTCGAATTCGCGCAGGCGCTCGCGCCGCCGCGCATTGTTGGCGCGCGAGCCGATGGCGCCGATGTAGAACGCGTCCGTCTTGAGCGCCTCCATCAGCGCGAGGTCGTCCAGCTTCGGGTCGTGGGTGAGGGCGATGACGGCGCTGCGACTGTCCAGTTTCATCTCCAGCACGAGGTCGTCCGGCATCGCGTGCACGACGTCGATGCCCGCTAGGGCCCAGCTGGCGCGGTATTCCTCGCGAGGGTCGCACACGGTCACCTGGTATTCCAGGCCAACGGCGATCTGCGCCAGGAATTGCGACAGCTGGCCGGCGCCGATGATCAGCATGCGCAGGCGCGGGCCATGGATCGTGACGAGCGTGTCGCCTTCCTTGCGCAGCTGCTCGTCCGCCTTGCCTTCGGCCAGTTCGACCGCGCCGGTGGACAAGTCCAGTGTGCGCCGGGTCAGCACGCGGCGCTGGGCCAGCGCGAGCAGTTCGTCCATGCGGCTGTGCGCACCGAGCGGCTCGACGACCAGCTGGATCGTGCCGCCGCAGGGCAGGCCGAAGCGGTGTGCCTCGTCGGCCGAGATGCCGTACGTGATGACCTCCGGTGCCGTACGTACGATGCCATGTTCGCGCACGGCGGCGATCAGGTCGTCCTCGATGCAGCCGCCCGAGACCGAGCCGACGACGACGCCATCGGCGCGGATCGCCATCGTGGCGCCTTCCGGCCGCGGGCTCGATCCCCACGTCCTGACGACGGTCACGTACTCGCAGCGCCAGCCGGCGCGCAGCCACTGGTCGCAGGCGTGCAGCACTTCGAGGTCGATACTGTCCATTGCCTTCCTTTTTGTTGCCAAACAATAATTCATGAGCCCTCAGGGCAGCGTGAATCGTAACGCAAAAACGCGAACCGCGACGGGCCGCGACGCCCGGCAAGAGTGCAGGGGGCAAAAACGGTTTATACCGTTTTTGCGCACGACGGCGCTATACTCGTCGGACCGCGACCCGTGTTGGAGACCATCATGAAGCCAGACCTGCTGTCCATGCTGCGCATCGACCTTCCCATCATCCAGGCCCCGATGGCCGGCGTCTCGACGGCGGCGCTGGCAGCGGCCGTGTCCCAGGCGGGTGCGCTCGGCTCGATCTCCGTCGGCGCCGGCGACGCCGGGCAGGGCCGCGCCGCCATCGCCGACGTGCGCCGCCTGACCGACCGGCCGTTCAACGTCAACGTGTTCTGCCACCGCCCCGCGCAGGCCGACGCCGCGCGCGAAGCGGCCTGGCTCGATTACCTGTCTTCGCACTTCGCCGCCAACGGTGCGCAGCCGCCGACGGCTTTACGTGAAATCTACAAAAGCTTCCTCGACGACGATCCGATGCTGGACGTGCTGCTGGAGACGCGTCCCGCCGTCGTCAGTTTCCACTTCGGTTTGCCGGATGCGCGCCGCATCCAGGCGCTGAAGGATGCGGGCATCGTGCTGCTGGCCAGCGCGACATCCGTGGACGAAGCGCGCCAGGTGGAGGCGGCCGGCATCGACGCCGTCGTCGCGCAGGGCTACGAGGCGGGCGGCCACCGCGGGCTGTTCGACCCGGAGCGGGGCGATCCCGCCATCGGCACGTTCGCGCTCACGCAACTGGTGGCGCACGCGGTCCGCATTCCGGTGATCGCGGCCGGCGGCATCATGGATGGGAACGGCATCGCCGCCGCGCTGCGCCTCGGCGCCGGCGCCGTCCAGATGGGTACCGCATTCATCCTGTGCCCGGAGTCGTCCGCGACGCCGCACCACCGCGCGCTGATGCAGGCGGGGGAGGGTGTGATCACGGCCGTGACGGACGTCGTCTCCGGCCGTCCCGCGCGCGGCCTCGTGAACCGGCTGTTCAGCGAGATCGGCGCGCCCGGCCACCCGCCGCTGCCGGATTATCCGATCGCCTACGATGCCGTGAAGGCGCTGAACGCGGCGGCCACCAAGGCGGGCAACAATGATTTCACGGTCAACTGGGCCGGCCAGGGATTTGCGCTCGCGCGCGCGCTGCCGGCGGGAGAACTGGTGCGCCTGCTGGGCGAGGAACTGGCTCAGGCGTCCGCGTAGGCCGTCTCGATGGCTTCCCTGCGCGGCCTGGACGCGATGTGCACGACCAGCACGGCATCCAGCGGCAGGGCGGGGTGCACGGCGCGGTGTTTCGTGAACCAGAACACCTCGTCCACGTCCTCGTCCCCGGCATCGTGGGCGGTGGCCAGCACGCGCTGGTCCTCGGGCGCGTCCTCGTAGTCGACGGCTTCCAGCGCCGCATCGTCGATGGCCTCGATCCAGGCCTCGGCATCCTTGCCCCAGGCCTGCACATAGCGCGCGCCGGACGCGACGAGCCAGCGCGCGACGTCCCAGAGCCACATCTCCGCGACCTCGTCCTCGGCCAGCACGACGGCGAGGAAGGGCGGGCGGGCGCCCAGGTCGGGCAGGTCGGCGTCGGACGGCAGGTGCAGATATGTAAGAGTCTTTCGTTGCATGTCACTAGCTTACCATCCTGCGTTACTATCTTGCTCATGAAGATCTTTGCATCCCTCGCGCTCGCCGCCGTTTCAGTCACGTCCGCCCACGCCGCCATCCCCGTGTATGGCTTCTTCGTCAAGAACACCTACTCGCACGACCCGCAAGCGTTCACGCAGGGCCTGTTCTTCCGGGACGGCCAGCTGTACGAGTCCACGGGCCAGAAAGGGCACTCGTCGCTGCGCAAGGTCGACCTCAAATCGGGCAAGGTGCTGCAGAAGAAGGACCTGGCGGACGACTACTTCGGCGAAGGCTCCACGGCCGTGGGCGACACCATCGTGAACATCACGTGGCAGTCGAATGTCGGCTTCCTGTTCGACGCGAAGACGTTCGCCCTGAAGGGCCGCTTCAATTACAAGGGCGAAGGCTGGGGCCTGGCCAGCGACGCGAAGCACGTCTACATGAGCGACGGCACGAACGAGATCCGCATCCTCGACCCGAAGACGCTGGACGAGCAGCGCCGCATCCGCGTGACGGCCGAGGGCAAGCCGATCACCCAGCTCAACGAGCTGGAAATCGTCGACGGCCAGATCTTCGCCAACGTGTGGGGGACCGATGTCATCGCCCGCATCGATCCGGAGACCGGCAACGTCGTCGGCTGGATCGATTGCACGGGCCTGCTGCCGCCGGAGCAGCGCGGAACGACGAATCCGGATGCGGTCCTGAACGGCATCGCGTACGAGCCGAAGCAGCACCGCCTGTATGTGACGGGCAAGCTGTGGCCCAAGCTTTTCGAGATCGAACTTGTCCCTATTCGGAAGCCGTAACCGTCACGTGACCGCGATCACGACCTTGCCGAAGTGGGAGCCGGATTCCATGTGCCGGTACGCCTCGCGCGCCTGGTCGAACGTGAACACGCGGTCGACGACGGGCTGCAGCCCGGTCGCCTCGGCGAAGCGCACGACCTTTTCCAGCATCGCGCGGCTGCCGACGTAGACGCCCACGAGCCGCTTGGCCGTTGCGAGCAGGGTGGCCGGGTTGACTTCGCCGCCGAAGCCGCTGACGCCGCCGATGATGGCGATGCTGCCGCCCATCGCGGTGGACGCGATCGAGCGGTTCACGGTGCCCTGGCCGCCCACTTCCAGCACCACCTGCGCGCCCGCGCCGTCCGTCGCGCGCAGCACCTCTTCCTGCCATTCCGGCGTCGTGCGGTAGTTGATGACGTGACGTGCGCCGAGATCTTTGGCGCGCTGCAGCTTGGTGTCGCTGGACGACGTGACGATCGCGTTCAGCCCGGCCGCCCGGGCCAGTTGCAGGCCGAGGATGCTGACGCCGCCCGTCCCCAGCAGCAGCACGGTATCGCCTGGGCGGACGGCGTTGCTGGACTCGAAGATGGCATTCCACGCCGTCACGCCCGCGCAGGGCAGGGTGGCCGCGTCGACGAAGCTCATGGCGTCCGGGATTTTCACCAGCGCGTCCTCGTCCAGCACCACTTCTTCCGCGAGCATGCCGTCGACGTCGCCGCCGAGCGCATGGCGGACTTTATCGGGGCTGGTCGGGCCATCCTGCCAGTACGGGAAGAACGAGGCCGCGACACGGTCGCCGGGCTGCACGCGCGTGACGCCGGGACCGGTGGCGACGACTTCGCCGGCGCCGTCCGAGCAGGGGATGATGGGGTCGTCGACGGTGACGAGGTAGTTGCCGCTGGCGACCATCAGGTCGCGGTAGTTCAGCGAGACGGCGTGCACGCGGATGCGCACTTCGCCATTGCCCAGTTCACGGTGAGGAAAATCCACGCACTGCAGCCCGTCGATGCCATCGCCGGGTAAGATCTGGTATGCCCGCATCGCTGGCCTCCATCGGTTGATCGGCCGCCCACGCCGGGCGGGACGATATTGTCACCACAAGACCGGCGCGCGTGGCGCACGCTTATTTGGCTGCCACCTTGCCCCGCTGGCTCGGAATGAAGTCCTCCAGCACCGCCTGTTTCATCAGCGCCGGCGGCAGGATGCCCTGGGCGATGATGAAGTCGTTGAACGCCTTCAGGCTGAAACGGTCGCCCAGCGCGATCTCGGCCTGCGTCTTCAGCGCGCGCAGCTTCACGTAGCCGTAGTAGTACGCGGTCGCCTGGCCCGGCATGCGGTACGAGTAGCGATCGACTTCCGATTGCGCGAACGGCTCGGACAGCACGACTTCGCGCATCAGGAAATCCTTGGCCTGCGCGGGCGTCATGCGGCCCAGGTTGATCTGCGGGTCGAGCAGGGCGCGCGCCATGCGCAGCAGACGGGCCTGCAGCGAGACGAGCTGGCCTTCCGGTGGCATGTACGGCAGGATCATCGCTTCCGAATACAGGCCCCAGCCTTCGACGTTCGTGCTGTTGAAGGCAAAGCGCGCTCGCGCCACCGACATGCCCTGCTCCACCATCGACGCGAACTGCAGCTCGTGGCCCGGACGCGCCTCGTGCGCCGTCAGGGTCCAGGCCATCGCGGCAAAGTCGAAGTCGTTCATCTTCTCCTTCGACTTCGCGTTCGGATTCGCCAGCGGGATCACGAACTCGCCGTACTCTCCCGTGTTGCCGATCATGCGCGGAGGGCTCATGAACGGCGCCGGCGAACGGGCCGCTTCGGCCGGCGTCGCGGTGCGGATGTTCGCCTCGCGCGTGGGCAAGGTCACGAGGTCGTGGGCGCGCACCATGCCTTCGATATCTTTTAAGCGCTCGCGGTAGTACGGCATCAGCTGGTCGGGGGCGATCGACGATTTTTTGAGTTCGCGGATCACGTCGCGGTAGTCGGACGACGGCAGCTGGTTGCGCGCGGCGATGACGCCGGCCACGACCTGCATCTCGTCGCGCACCTCCTGGAAATCGAAGCCGGCGCGCTCGATCATCTGCTCCGGCGCGATGTCGACGCCGACGTTGGCGAGGCGGTTCACGTAGATCGCTTCCGGCAGGCGCACTTCCTTGCGCGTGCGCGGCATCAGGCGATTGCGTACCCAGTCGTCGTACTCCTTCACCTGCGCTTTCAATGCCGCGAAGTCGCTTTCCCAGCCCGCGATGTTCGCCTTCTTGAACAGCTCCTCGATGCCGTCCATGTAGGTGGCGTTGTTGTTCAGGCCTTCCTCGACCTCGCCCACGTACGGGCCGATCAGCGTCTTGCTGGCGAGGCGTTCCTCGCCACGGGCGCGCGCCAGCGTGGCGATCGGCGCGTAGCCTGCTTCCTTGCCGGCGTAGCGCTTCAGGCGCACGAGCGCGAGCTTCTGGCGTTCCGGCTTGTTGCGTGGATCGAGCAGGGCGCGCAGGCCGCCGTACACGAGCTCTCCCACGTTGACGTATTCGAGCAGGTACTGGTGCTCCAGCTTCATCGTGGCGATCTTCTTTTCGCGCGAGTCGATCAGGATGTCGAGGTCCTGCCGCACTTTCACGTCTTTCTCCTGCGCGCGCTGGCGGCGCAGCTCGGCGAGGCGTTTTTCCGTGTCGGCCAGTTCGCGCTCCCAGACGCGCGGTTTCAGGTCGGCGACCTGCGTGTCGTAGTTTTCGTCGCCGAGTTCCGTGGATTCCTCGGGCACGTATTGTCCGGTGTCCTTCAGGACCGGCTGGGTGTAGGCGTCGCTGCGCGCGACCCATGCGGGTGCGGCTGCGCAGGCGGCGCCGGATGCGAACAGGAGGGCGAGGCCGAGACGGATCATGATGCTGCCTTTCAGTGGTGAAGCAGGCATTCTAGAGCTAGATCGGCTTGGCCACCATGAACCAGAAGATGAAGACGAACGCGATGAACGCGGGCACGCCGAGCGCCATCCACGTGCGGAAGTATTTCCAGTACAGCGGGGGCAGCGGCGTGCCGTCGCGCGCGGCCATCGCCGCCATGTCGCGCAGGCGCATCTGCAACCACACGACCGGCAGCCAGCAGGCGCCCGCCAGCACGTACAGCATCAGCGACCACATGATCCAGCGGCTGCTCATCGGATACCCGGCCAGGTGGATCATGTAGAACCCCGTGGCCGGCTGCACGACGGCCGTGGTGGCCGTGAACAGCCAGTCCGCGATCACGACGTATTTGCTGACGACGGCAATCGCGCGCACGTCGCGGCTCACGTTCGCGAACAGCATGTACCAGGCCGACCCGATGCCCGTGCCGAACAGGAAGGTCGACGAGAGGATGTGCAGCCACTTCACGACGACGTAGTCCATTATGCTTCCTCTTTCTCGAGTTCGTAGAGCAGCCAGATCGCGGCCAGCATCGGCAGGTTCTTCGTCAGCGGGCCGTACGGGTGGATCAGGAATTCCGGCAGCCGGATGGCGATCACGATCGAATAAAAGCCGATCAGCGCCAGCTGGATCAGCCACAGCCAGCGGCGCCGGCGCAGAAACAGCGTGCCGAAGCCGAGCAGCAGGTCGAACACGGAGGCGCCGTACAGCATCAACGGGCGCAGCTGCTCGGGGATGCCGGTGCGCGCAAGCAGTTCGTGGCTGGCCGCGGCCGGGTACATGAACGCCGAGACGATGGCGGTGGCGATCCACACGATGGCGATGGCGAGCCGCGGCACGGGCAGCAGCCAGTCCAGCTTCGCGCGCGCCCGCTCGGCGCCGGGGTCGACGACGAACGAGGCGATGTCGCGCGGCGCGCGTCCCAGCAGGCGCAGCGTGGGGCCGGGATCGGCCGCGTTGCCGCGGTCGAGCATGCGCAGCGCGTCCGGGTCGAGCAGGGCGCCGGGCAGCCACGCGCCGATCCGTGCGAGCAGCTTCGCCACGCCGCCCGGCAGCGGCAGCACGCGCAGCCTGCCCATCCCCATCGCGCGGCGCAGGGTGGCCAGGTAGTCGACGAAGGGCAGTGCCTGCGGACCGACGAGGGCGATGCGGCGCACGGGGCCACTCTCGGCCTTGTCCGCGTACAGCCGCTGGCGCAGCAGGGTCACGATGGCGGCGACGACGTCGTCCACGTGGATCGGCTGCACCAGTTGCGGGGCGTCGCCCAGGCGCACCGCGAACGGCAGCGACGCCATCGTCTTGAACACGCGCGCGCTGGCGCCGTCCGCGCCGTAGACGAGCGACGGCTGCACGATGGCCGCGCGGATCGGGAGTGTCGCGAGATAGTCGTCGGCGGCCTTCTTCGACAGGTGGTACGCCGTGTCGGCCTCTTCGTCGGCGCCCAGCGCGGACAGCTGCACGACCATGTGCACGTCGTCCGATTCGGCGCAGGCGGCGAACAGGGCGCGCGGCGTTCTCGTGTGCAGGTTCTCGAACGTTTGCGCGCCGCGTTCGCGGAAAATGCCGACGGTATTGATCACGGCTTCCACCCCGGAAAGGCGCGCCAGCCACGTGGATTTATCGGTATCGTTGGCGAAGTCGGCGCGGATCGCGGACAGGTGCGGATGAGTGGGCAACCGCTCCGGGTGCCGCACCGCGCACACGACGTCATGGCCTTCCGCCAGCAGCGCGTGCAGCAGGTGTTTCCCGATGAATCCGCTTGCTCCCGTAAGCAGTATCCGCATCTAGTTCCCTTCTTCGACCCAAGAGGATTTCATGGAATCATGGAACACGGCATTCAGGCGCGGCCTCGTCGGCGGCGCCACCTCCAGCGTGCTGTCGACCGCGGCGCTGGCCCTGCTCGGCCGGCGCGAAGCCGGCAGTGCCTATGCACCCACCAACGCGGTCAGCCACTGGATCCATGGCGACGAGGCGTTGCATGAACATACGCCGACCCTGCGCCACACCGTCCCCGGCTACCTGATCCACCACGGCAGCGCGATGTTCTGGTCGGTGCTGTTCGAGCGCCTGTGCGGCCGCCTGCTCGACCGCAAGAAGCCCGCCATGACACTCGGCATGGCGACCGCGGCGTCGGCCGTGGCCTGCTTCGCCGACTACCAGCTGACACCCAAGCGCTTCCAGCCTGGCTACGAGGCCCACTTGTCGCGTCCGTCGCTGGCGGTCGTTTACGGCGCGTTCGGCGTCGGGCTGGCGCTTGGTGCGATGCTCACCCGCCGTTCCTGATTCGAGTGTAAGCGAGCCGGCGAAAACGTGGCGTCAGGGTTGGGGGGATGGCGCATTGACCGCCAGTTGCGCCGCGAACGCGCGCTGGTACGCGGGCCGCGCCTCGCCGCGGGCGACGTAGGCGGCAAGGATCGGGAATTCGTCCAGGATGCCGGACGGCCGCAGTCGCAACAGCACCGACACCATCATGAGGTCGCCCGCGCTGAAGTCGCCGTCGAGCCAGTCGGCATCGCCCAGCCGCGCCGACAAGGGGTGCAGGCGGTCGCGCACGCGTTCCTCGACGAGCGGGATGCGTTCCCTGGCCCACGGCTTGTCGCCTTCGAAGATGCGGGCCGTGACGAGTTCCAGGATGGGCGGTTCCACGGTATTCAGCGCGGCAAACATCCACGTGATGGCGCGGGCCCGGGCGTGGTCGTCGGCCGGGAGCAGGGCGCCGTGGTGCGTGGCGATATGAAAGACGATGGCGCCCGTCTCGAACAGGACGAGGCTGTCTTCTTCATAGGTCGGGATCTGGCCGAACGGGTGCAGGGCCAGGTGGGCCGGTTCCTTCATGGCGCGGAACGACACGAGGCGCACGTCGTACGGCAGGCCCGCTTCCTCCAGCGCCCAGCGCACGCGCGTGTCGCGCGCGAGGCCTTTGCCGCCGTCGGGCGAACGTTCGAAGGCGGTGATCGTGATCGTCATGGCGCGGCTCCAAAGAAAAACGGCGTACCGTGCAGTGTCACGATACGCCGTTGCCGAGTCAAGCGTAATTAAAAGCTGTAGTTCGCGCGCGCATACACGTAGCGGCCATTGTTGCCGAACGGCGTGTAGTTCGAGAACGGCGTGTTGCTGGTGGTGTTCAGCGCCGGCGGCAGCGTTTCCGAGTACTGGTCGAACAGGTTGTCCGCGCCGATCGCCAGGCTCATCTGGCGGCTGAAGGCGTAGCGGGCTTCCAGGTCGACGATCGTCTTCGCCTTCAGCGTGAAGTCGAACGCTTCCGTCGTGCCCGGCGACAGCACTTCGCCGTAGCGCGTGGCGCGGGCCGTCATGCCCCACTGGTTCAGCTTCCAGGTGGCGCTCGCCGTGATCTTGTTCTTCGGCTGGCCCTTCTCGAGCGTCAGCACGTTCACGCGGTCGAACAGCACGGGCGCCGGATTCAGCGCGGCCAGCTGGGCGGTGGTCGGGACCTTGGTCACTTCGGTGCGGTTGAAGTTGCCGGCCAGGGTGAAGTCGAAGCGGCCGGCGGCGCCCGCGTTCCACGGCGCGCTGGCCACGATGTCCACGCCCCGGGTCTTCGTGTCGACGCCGTTGATGAAGAAGCGGCCGCCGCCGACGCCCGTGAAGCCCTGCGACACGATGTAGTTGCGCACGGCCGTCGATAACAGGTTTTCCGACAGCACGATGCGGTCGCGCACGTTGATGCGGTACGCGTCCACCGTCAGGCTGAAGGGGGCGAGACGCATCACGGCGCCCAGCGAGAAGTTGGTCGACTTCTCGGCCTTCAGCGGCTTGGCGCCCAGCGCGACGGCGACGGGGTCGTTCGGCGTGAACGTCGTGATCTCGTACGGGATGCCGTTGACGAAGTTGGTCGACGTCGACGTGAAGCTCTGCTGCTGCAGCGACGGCGCGCGGAAGCCGTTCTGCACGGCGCCGCGCAGGGCGAAGTTCTTCGTGAAGTCGTAGCGGCCGGCCAGCTTGCCGGACAGGTTGTTGCCGAAGTCGTTGTAATGCTCTTCGCGGAGGGCGGCGGAGGCCAGCAGCTTGTCGGTGACGTTCGCTTCGACGTCGACGAACACGCCGATCGCCGTGCGCGACGTGTGCGACGCGTTGGCCGGACGGAAGCCCGGGAACACCTGCGCGCCCGACGCGGCCGGGACGCCGCTCGGCAGGATCACGCCGCCGTTGCGCCAGGAATCCGGCTCGCCCGCGTGCAGCTCGTAGCCTTCGCGGCGCGCCTCGGCGCCGACCGCCACGTTCAGCGGCGACGCGAGGCCACCCACGTCGAACTTGCGCACGCCGGTGAGGTTGTACACGAGCTGGTTGTACGAGAAGCCGCCCGCGTCGAAGTTCGTCTTGCTGGTCGGGCCGATCGACGCGTTCAGCGTGTTCTGCACGTCGTAGTTCATGCCGTTCTGGCCGTACACGAGCGACGTGTCCATGTCCCAGTCGCCGATGCTCCAGGTCATGCCGCCGGCCGCGCTGAAGTCTTCGACCGTCGGGGCGATGATCGGCAGGAAGCCGTCCGGATAGATCGATTGCACGTTGCGGGCATCCTGCGGCATGCGGAAGTAGCCGGCCGAGCGCGCGTCGCGCAGCTGGTAGCTGCTCCAGCCGTAGACCTTCACGTCGGGGCTCAGGTTGTTGCCCACGTTGACGAACACGGTCTTCTGCTGCATCTCCGGATCGCCGTACCAGGCGTCGAAGCGGTTGATGGTCAGTTCGCGCGGATCGTAGGCGCCGTTCACTTTCGCATACAGCTGGCGCATGTCGTAGCCGCTGCGCTCAGTGTGGTTCTGGTCCTTGTATTCGGCCGCGATGGTGATGTAGCCCGTCTCGCCCAGCGGCAGGCCTTTCCAGGCGCTGACGGTCGTGGTCTGGCCGTCCGTGCGCTTGCGCGAGTTCGGGCCGGTCCACGTGGCGCCGGCCGGCGGGGCGGCGTTCAGCAGGTCGTATTCCGAGATGTGGGCGCCGTACGTGATCGTGCCTTCGCCGCCCGTGCGGTCCGTGCGCAGGCGGACGTTGACCACGCCCGAGATCGCGTCGGAACCGTATTGTGCGGCCGCGCCGTCGCGCAGCACCTCGATGCTTTTCACAATGGCGGACGGCACCGTGTTCAGGTCGACGGCGGCCGAGCCGCGGCCGATCGAGCCGTTCAGGTTCACGAGCGACGACGTGTGGCGGCGCTTGGAGTTCACCAGCACGAGGCTCTGGTCAGGGGCCATGCCGCGCAGGGTGGCCGGGCGGACGGTGTCCGTGCCGTCCGTCAGCGTGGGACGCGGGAAGTTCAGCGACGGCAGCGCCACCGACAGGGCCTGGTTCAGTTCCGTCGAACCCGTCGTCTTGAGGGTGTCGGCCGAGATGATGTCGACGGGAGAGGCCGTGTCGAGCGCCGTGCGGTTGGCGACGCGCGTACCGGTCACGACGACGGTGGCGGTTCCGGTGCTGTCCTGGGCCTGCGCCAGCAGCGGGGCGCCGGCGAACAGCGCGGCGATGGAGAGGGCGAGTATGGTTTTTTCCGGCACAAATCGTTGTTGCATTCTCTTGATCCTTATTCTTGGTCTAGGCCCGCGGGGCGGCGGGTTGCGGATACAACGGGCAAGCTCGTCGATACTGGCGCGTGCTTGTTATCGTTGTCAATTGTGCTAACCCGCAATAGATGTAAGGACGCAACAGTTGCCCATGCGCGGTGCATGCGTGCACCGCGGTGGACCGGATATGCTTATTTGCCGCGCAGCTTCTGGACCAGCGTCACCACCGCCAGCACGACCGCGCCGACGATGACACCCGCCGCGGCATCGACGACGGCCGGGGCCACGGCCGCCAGCAGGCCACCCACCACGGGTACGCCGGCAACCGCCGCGGCGGCAGCTTCGGCCACGTGGTGCAGCGGTTCGAATGCGTGGCCGATGATGCCGCCGCCGACCATGAACATGGCCACCGTGCCGATCACGGACAGCGACTTCATCAGGCGCGGCGCGGCCGCCAGCAGCAGGTTGCCGATGGCGCGCGCGGCGCTGCTGGCGCGGCGGCTCAGGTACAGGCCGAGGTCGTCGATCTTGACGATGCCGGCGACGATACCGTAGACGCCGATCGTCATCGCGACCGCCACCGCGACGAGGGCCGCCACCTGCGCGCCGAACGACGCGCCCTGCTCGTTGACGACGCCCAGGGAGATCACGATGATTTCCGCCGACAAAATGAAATCGGTGCGGATCGCGCCCTTGATCTTGTCCTTCTCGACCGTGCGCATATCGGCATTGGCCGCCAGCGCCGTCGCCAGCTCTTCCTCGTGCGCCGCGTCCTCGGCGGCGCTGTGCAGCAGCTTGTGGGCCACTTTTTCGAAGCCCTCGAAGCACAGGTAGGCGCCGCCCACCATCAGCATCGGCGTGATCGCCTGCGGAAGGAAGGCGGAGATGGCGAGCGCGGCCGGCACGAGGATCGCCTTGTTGCGCAGCGAGCCCATCGCCACCGCCCACACGACGGGCAGCTCGCGGTCCGCGTTCACGCCTGTTACCTGCTGTGCATTGAGCGCGAGATCGTCGCCCAGCACGCCGGCCGTCTTCTTGGCGGCCACCTTGCTCATCAGGGCCACGTCGTCCAGCACGGTGGCAATGTCGTCGATAAGTGCCAATAAACTTCCTGCAGCCATGTACCGCTCCCCAATATCAATATGTTCACACATCTTAACCGACGCAGCCTGTCGGCCCGGTACACGGTTCAGGCGCGTTTTCTGCGTTTCAAACCCGAAAATCTGCAACTCGTCGCTTTCCCGTGCAGCTCATCCCGGGCCATACGTATAGTGACAACATTGGCTGCGGTGCAGCAGCCTTTCCGACCTGAAGGAGATGCCCATGAACCAGAACCTCGACCTGCCGTCCGTTCCGCGCCGCCGTGCCCGTCCTCCGAAGCGCAAGACCCGCATCACCATCTACCTCGACGACGAGGTCCTGGATGAATTCCGCTCGCGCGCGGAGCGCACCGGCACCGGTTACCAGACGCTGATCAACGCGGCGCTGCGCCTGCGCCTGGCCAGCGGCGACGCGAATCCGGCCGCGGCCTGAGGCCAAAAACGCAGAAACCCCGCCAATACAGGGTGTATGACGTGTAAGAAGATTACACTGAGCAATTAATTATGCTAATCTTCCGGCTCTTTCAACCCGGAGGATTTATGAAAAAAGGCGAACTGATCGCTGAATTTGCGAAGCGTACCGAGATGTCGGGCGCCGCTGCGAACGACGCAGTGAACACCATCATCGACATCATCACCGAGCGTCTGAAAAAAGGCGACACGGTGGGTATCACCGGCTTCGGCACGTTCTCGGTCACCAAGCGCGCTGCCCGCAAGGGCCGCAACCCGGCAACCGGCGAAGTGATCAAGATCGCTGCGTCGAAGACGCCGCGCTTCGCTGCCGGCGCGACCCTGAAGGCCGCCGTCAACCCGAAGAAGAAGTAAGCAGTACCCCGCGGCTGGCCGCGGCCGTCCGGCAATCGCCGGCGCCGTGCGCCATGCCCGCGTCCCTTTTCCTCCCCTTCCGTTTTCTCCCATGAGCTTCGCCACCTGGATCGCCTTCGTCATCGCGGGCACCCTGATCGCCATTTCGCCCGGCTCCGGTGCCATCCTGTCGATGTCGCACGGCCTCGCCTACGGCGTGAAAAAGGCCAGCGCCACCGTACTGGGCCTGCAACTGGGCCTCGTGCTCGTGCTGGTGATCGCCGGCGCCGGCGTCGGTTCGCTGCTGATCGCGTCGGAAACGGCGTTCATGATCGTGAAGATCGTCGGCGCGCTGTACCTGATCTGGCTCGGCATCGCCCAATGGCGCGCGAAGGCGGAAGTGTCGAACGTGTCGACCGCCGGTCTCGTGGCGCACCCGTCGTTCGGGCGTCGCGTATTGACCGGTTTTCTGACCAACGCGACGAATCCGAAGGGCATCATCTTCATGGTCGCCGTTCTGCCGCAATTTATCTCGAACGCGGCGCCGATCCTGCCGCAGCTGGCGATCCTGGGCGTCACGATGGTCACCATCGACACCACCGTCATGCACGGCTACGCCCTGCTGGCATCGACGATGCAGCGCTGGTTCCGCGACCCGCGCGCCGTCAAGGTCCAGAACCGCTTCTTCGGCGCCGTGCTGATGGCGGTCGGTGCGCTGATGTTCTTCGTCAAGCCAGCCCACACCTGAGCGCGGAAACATTTCGCAACCATTTGTAATTCGTGTCGTCGTTTCGTACGCTCGTGCGTTGTAATGCAGGAGACGCAATCCGCCGCGTCTATCAATAAGAACACGATCTGATCCCGCCCTGGAGACATCATGCCGAACCGCGTCGCGAAAACAGCCGTCCTCCTTGCATTCTCCACCCTGACGGCGCTCGCCGTGGCGGCCGATCCGCCCGCGCGCGTGGGCCGCGTCGCGCTGGCCCAGGGCCAGGTCACCATCGGCAGCGACATCGGTGCCGAGATGATGGCCGCGCAGGTCAACTGGCCCGTCACCTCGGGCAACACGATCAGCACGGCCGCCGGCAGCCGCACGGAGCTGCGCGTCGGTTCGACGTCGATCCGCCTTGACGGCGATTCGTCGCTGGAAGTGCTGCAGATGGATGACGACGGCCTGCGTCTGCGCCTGCACTACGGCAGCGCCAGCGTGCGCGTGCTCAATGCGGATATCCTCGCCGGCTTCGAGCTCGAGACCCCGCAGGCGCGCGTGCGCCTGCAACAGCCCGGCCGCCTGCGCGTGGACGCCGAGCGCGTGCGCGACACCAGCTTCGTCACCGTGTTCGACGGCGTGGCGCTCGTCGAGGACGGCGATTCGCAGCTGACCCTGCGCGCCGGCCGCCGCGCCGAGGTGGGCGACGCCGACGTGCGCACCATGGCCGCCGTGCGCGATTCGTTCGACGAGTGGGCGCTTACGCGCGACCGCTACGAGGACAATGCCGCATCAACCCGCTACGTGACGACCGAGATGACGGGCTACGAAGACCTCGACCGCTACGGCAGCTGGCGCGAGGATCCGGAATACGGCCCGCTGTGGACCCCGACCGTGGCCTCCACGTGGGTGCCGTACCGCGACGGCAGCTGGACCTGGCTCGACCCGTGGGGCTGGACCTGGGTCGACAACGCGCCGTGGGGCTATGCGCCGTTCCACTACGGCCGCTGGGTGCACGTGCATAACCGCTGGGCGTGGGCGCCGGGCCGCCGTCACGAGCATCTGGTCTGGGCGCCGGCGCTCGTCGGCTGGGTGGGCGGCAACGGCTGGAATCTCACGTTCCGCGATCGCAACCGCCCGCTGCCCGCCACCGGCTGGTATCCGTTGACGCCGCACGACCGCTACGTGCCCACGTGGCGCGCGCCGGACCACCACCTGCGCTGGCTGAACGAACACGTGCGCGACAACCCGCGCCGCCCGCGCGACTATCGCCCGCAAGGCCTCACGGTCCTCCCGCAGGACCGTTTCGACCGGCCGGGCCGGGTGAACGTCCCGCGCACGCCCATCACGACCGTACCGCCCGTGATGGTGCACAACGTCCCGACGGGCGCGCCGCCGGCGGCCCCGGTGCTGCCGAACCGGCCGAACCGCCCGGATCGCCCGGACCGCGATGGAGACGGCATCCGCGGCCCCGTCGGCATCGCCCGCATGGAAGGCCGTCACGCGGACCCGGGCCGCGAGCGCCGCATCGAGACGGCACGCGCCGAGCGCGATGAATTCATTGCCCGGCGCCAGCAGGGCCAGGTGATCACGGCGCCGCCGGCGCAGGGTTTACCTGTCACGAGTCCGACCCCGCACCTGCCGCCGCAGCCGCTGAGCACCGTGACGAGCCCGACGCCGCACCTGCCGCCGCAACCGCTGTCGACGACCAGCCCGACGATCCAGCAGCCGCAGACGGGGGTCTCCGGCGTCTGGCTGCGCGACCGGATGGAGCGCGACGCCCGCCGCGACGAACGCCGCGAACAGTTTGAAGAGATGCGCCGCAACCGCCAGCAGATGCAGCAGGCCCAGCCGCAGCCGCAGCCGATGATGGCAGCTCCGGCCCCGCAGCCGCAACCGCAGCCGCGCTTCGAGCGCCCGGTACCGGCACCGGCCCCCGTGCAGATGGCGCCGCGCCCGGCTCCCATCGCCGCGCCGGCACCGCCGCCCGCGCAGATGGCCCCGCGTCCGGCACCCGTCGCGGCACCTGCACCGGCACCGGCGCCCGCGCCGGCCAGGACGGAAGAACGACGCCACGTCGACCAGCGCGGGCGGGACCAGAAGGAACGGTGATCCGGGCGGAATCGGACCGGTTTGGCTACAATGCTGTTTTACAAAAGGAGTGGCCATGGACCCGAAAGATTCCCTCATCGAATACCCGAGCGATTTCCCGATCAAGGTCATGGGCCCGACGCACGACGATTTCGCCACGACGATCGTCGAAGTGGTCACCATCCACGATCCGACTTTCCATGCCGGCAAGATGGAAGTGCGGCCGTCGGCGAAGGGCGCCTACACGGGCCTGACCGTGATCGTGCGCGCCACCAGCCGCGAGATGCTGGACAACCTGTACCGCGAACTGTCGTCGCATCCAATGGTGAAGATCGTCTTGTAAACCTGGGTTCAGGACGCCAGCGATCAGGCTGGCTTATAATGACGGGGTATCCCTTCACAGACCCTATCCATGCAAGCGAACCAGCCGGCTATCCGTGAGCTTGGCCGCGCCGACTACGAACCCGTTTTTGCCGCGATGCGCGCCTTCACGGATGCGCGCACGCCCGACACGCCCGACGAGTTGTGGATCGTCGAGCACCCGCCCGTGTTCACGCTCGGGCTGGGCGCCGACCGCGGCCACCTGCTGAGCGTCGGGGGGCATGATGTCCCCGTCGTGCAGACCGACCGCGGCGGCGAAGTCACGTACCACGGCCCCGGCCAGGTCGTGATCTACCTGCTGATGGACCTGCGCCGCAACAAGCCGGGCGGTAAATTGTATGCGCGACAATTCGTCCACAAGATCGAGCAGGCCGTGATCGATGTGCTGGCGGCGTATAATCTTGCCGGTGAACGCGTCGAAGGCGCTCCCGGCATCTATATCGCCGATGGTCCGCGCAAGGGCGCCAAGATCGCCGCGCTGGGCCTGAAAGTACGCGGCAACGGCTGCACCTATCACGGCGTCTCGCTGAACGTGGCGATGGATCTGTCGCCGTTCACCTGGATCAATCCGTGCGGCTATTCCGGCCTGGCCACGGTGGACATGAAAACGATGGGCGTCGATGTGCCGCTGGCCGACGTGCAGCAAGCCCTCGCCGCCGCGCTGATCGATCATCTGTCCACGGCACCCTCTTCAACCGCAGCGGTCGCGCAGGCCGCAACCAACTGACTAACGCACATGACTTCCGAAATCGATACCGGCACCGCAGCAGCAGCTTCTTATAACGCCAGCGAAAAGCAGAAGGGCGCGAGCAAGACGTCGCGCATCCCGATCAAGATCGTGCCGCTCGAACAACACGAGCGCCTCAAAAAGCCGGACTGGATCCGCGTAAAAGCCGCGAGCCCGTCGTCGCGCTTCTACGAGATCAAGGACATCCTGCGCGCCAACAACCTCGTCACCGTGTGCGAGGAAGCGAGCTGCCCGAACATCGGCGAATGCTTCGGCAAGGGCACCGCGACCTTCATGATCATGGGCGACAAGTGCACGCGCCGCTGCCCGTTCTGCGACGTCGGCCACGGCCGCCCGGACCCGCTGGACGTCAACGAGCCGGCCAACCTGGCCAAGACCATCGCCGACCTGCGCCTGTCGTACGTCGTGATCACCTCGGTCGACCGCGACGACCTGCGTGACGGCGGCGCCGGCCACTTCGTCGAGTGCATCCAGAAGACGCGCGCTCTGTCGCCGAACACGAAGATCGAAGTGCTCGTGCCGGACTTCCGCGGCCGCCTGGAAAAAGCGCTGAACATTTTCGCCGACGGCCTGCCGGACGTGATGAACCACAACCTGGAAACCGTGCCGCGCCTGTACAAGGAAGCGCGTCCGGGCGCCGATTACCAGCACTCGCTGGTGCTGCTGCGCGACTTCAAGAAAATGTACCCGAACGCCGTCACGAAGTCCGGCCTGATGGTCGGCCTCGGCGAGACCGACGAGGAAATCCTGGAAGTCATGCGCGACATGCGCGCGCACGACATCGACATGCTGACCATCGGCCAGTACCTGGCACCGTCGAATTCGCACCTGCCGGTGCGCCGCTACGTGCACCCCGACACCTTCAAGATGTTCGAAGAGAAGGCGTACGAGATGGGCTTCGTGCACGCGGCCGTCGGCGCGATGGTGCGCTCGTCGTATCACGCGGACCAGCAGGCGCACGAAGCCGGCGTCGCAGCGTAATTTTCGGCGACGCAAAAAAGCGGTGGGCGGCTTCCGTCCACCGCTTTTTTCATGCCCGCGTTATATTGGACACATGAGCGAACACCACCAACGTTTCACCCCTTCCGACGACGACACCCAGGACGACGACGCGTTCCTCGAACGCGAGCTGGGGCTGCACGCCCGCGGCGTCGAGCTGGTCCGCATGGAAGGCCGTGTGTTCCTGCGCTTTGCCGGCGCCGTGCGCGTGGACGGCCTGCACGTCGAGTACCGCCTCGTGCCGTCGCGCGGCGTGCTGGCCAAGCCGAGCAAGTGGCGCAAGATGGACTTGCTGGCCCGGCGCGAGCTCGTCGAGGAGCGTGCCACGCGGGACGCCGTCGACGACCTGAACCAGGAGGTCGAGGAATTCGTGCGAGAAATCGCCGACCAGGCCGACGAGTTCGGCTTCGACCCGATGCTGTTCCTGCACGTGCTGGAAGAGCTGGAGACGTCCGAGCCGGCCGAGTTCGTGTTCGACCGCATCCGCCAGCGCCTGCTGCACGCCGGCGAGCGCGAGCAGGAAGAGCGCCACGCCGCGCGCACCAAGGAAAGCATCAACCTGGCCGAGTATCCGGCGTCGTTCGAAGTCGCGAGCAAGATGGCGCGCCGCTTCATCGCGCTGCTGGGCCCGACCAACTCCGGCAAGACGCACCGCGCGATGGAACACCTGGCCCAGGCCGACAGCGGCGTCTACCTCGCACCGCTGCGCCTGCTGGCGCTGGAAAACTACGAGCGCCTGCAGAACACGGTCGATGCGGATGGCGAGCCCATCAAGGTCAGCCTGGTCACGGGCGAAGAACGCCGCCTGGCCGAAGGCGCCACGCACGTCGCGAGCACCGTCGAGATGCTGGACACCAAGACGCCCGTGCAGGTGGCCGTCATCGACGAGATCCAGATGCTGGCCGACCGCGACCGTGGCGCCGCCTGGACGGCCGCCGTGTGCGGCGCCCCGGCGTCCACCGTGTACCTCGTCGGCGCACCGGAAGCACGGCGCGCGATCGAGGCGCTGGCCGAGCGCCTGGAATGTCCGCTCGAAGTGCACGTGCTGAAACGCAAGGCACCACTGTCGATGGAGCCCGGCGCCGTGCGCAAGCTGCGCAACCTGAAGCGGGGCGACGCCGTCATCGCGTTCTCGCGCCGCGAGGTGCTGATGTGGCGCGACATGATCACGGAAATGGGTTTATCGGTTGCCACCGTCTACGGCAATCTGTCGCCGGAAGTGCGGCGTGCGCAGGCCGAGCGCTTTCGCGAGGGGCAGGCCGACATCGTCGTCGGCACGGATGCCCTCGCGATGGGCCTGAACATGCCGATCCAGCGCATCGTGATGACGACGGCCGTCAAGTACAACGGTGTCGAGGAAGAAGAAATCTCGGCAGCGCTCGCCAAGCAGATTGCCGGCCGCGCGGGCCGCTACGGCGTCCACGAGGAAGGTTTTGTCGCGGGCTATGACGACGACACGCACGAGATCATGCGCTCGTTGATGAAGGAAAAAATCCCGCCCGTGCCGGCCAGCGGTTTTGCGGTGGCCCCGTCGCTGGAGCAATTGCACCGCATCTCGTCGGTGACGGGCGAGACGTCGCTGGTGAAATTACTAAAACGGTTCGTGCACAATATCGACGTGCCGGACGGCTTTTTCTACCCGCGCATCACGGAAGAACAGAACGAGCGCGCCGAATGGCTCGATACGCTGGACCTGAGCGTGGCGGAGAAATTCACGATGTCGCTCGTGCCGATCTCGACCAAGGTGCCGACGCTGGAAAGCGCGTGGTCGCACTGGGCGCAGTCGCTGGCGAAACGCAAGGTCTGCAAGCTCCAGCCCCATCCACAGGAATTGTTCTGGCAAAACCTGCAGGAAGTCGAGGACACGTGCCGCATGTACTCGGCCTATGCCTGGCTCGGCTACCGCATGCCGGAATTCTTCCCCAGCATCGAGGAAGCGCAGACCCTGGCGCGCGAAGCGTCCGAGCGCGTCGATGCGCTGTTGCAGCAGCAGAATGCGGCGACGCGCAAGCGGCAGTCGAAGAAGGAGCGGGGGCGCTGGTAAGCAGCCCGCTTCACGGCAGCTGCCGGGCCCGCCCGACGGCTTCCAGCCATTCTTCCCACAGGGCCGGATCGCTCGTCCGGCCGTCTTCATCCAGCCGGTAGCCGGCCAGCAGGTCGGCCAGGTCGCTGGACTCCGTCAGCTCGACTTCACGTTCGAGGAAAGCGAGCATGGCCCGATACGCCTGCTCGACCGTCAATGTCTGGTTGCCCACATCCATGATGGCCTCCGTGTCGATGACGCCAGCTTACGCCGATGTGCGCCGGTCGGGGCGACTCTTCACTTCGACCCGGTGCACGCCCGGGATGGCGCGCAGGCGGTCGAGCAAGGCGTTGAATTCAGACTCGGACATGCGCGAGAACGCGATGAGGACGTCGTCCAGGTTCTCCGTTTCCTCGCTGTGCTGGACGATGAACGTACCGATGCGGTTCGTCACCGGACCGAGTTCCTTTTCCAGCACGTGCAAGGTGAGCCGGCCTTGTTCGACCGACAGCATCAGCTCGCGCTTTTGCCTGGACGAGAAATAGCGTTGCTCCAGCGGTTTCATGGCGGCCAGGATGAACAGGATGATGGCCGTGCCCGCCACCGCCGCCACGTACAGCCCGCCGCCCACCGCAAGGCCGACGGCCGCCACCGACCACAGGCTGGCCGCCGTCGTCAGGCCGCGCACGACGTCGCCGCGCAGCAGGATCGACCCCGCGCCCAGGAAGCCGATGCCGGACACGACTTGGGCTGCCACACGCGACGGGTCGAGTGAAATATGGTCATGGTTCAACACGTCGTTGAAGCCATAGGCCGAGACGATCATGATCAGGCAGGAGCCGACGCAGACCAGCATGTGTGTCCGCAGCCCCGCCGCCCAGGACAGGCGCTCGCGCTCGAACCCGATGGCCCCGCCCAGCAGGGCCGCCAGGCACAGGCGCGCGACGAGTTCGGCTTCCGGCAGCATGATCGATGTGTTGATGAGCTCCAAAGAGCCATCTTAGCACCGGCCCCGGCCGACCGGCGCACACCGTCACGGCAGGCAGTGCGCGGCAATGCCGGAACCGCCGGGGCCCGCGAAGGCGATGTCGGCGGGCGGATAGCCATTGCCCAGAGCCAGCGTCCGGCCCCCTTCGTAGCGCAGTTTCAACTGGTCACCGGAATAGTCGGACAGTGCGCGCGGGACGTAGATGGCGAAGCGGTAATCCAGACCCGCGTAATAGCCATGCCGGAAGACCTGGCTCGATGGGCCGCGCTGGAGTTCGGCCGCGATCGCATCGGCGAGGGTTTGCGTGTCGAAGCGGCTGTTGATGTCGGCCGTCTCTTCCAGCCGCAGCGTGTACGGTCGCAGCGGCCCATAGCGCTGGTCGCCGTATTGCACGCGGAGACGGTCGGCGTCGAAATAAAAGCTCGGGATGTTGGTGCCGGTGACGTCCAGGTCGCACAGCAGGAACACGGCCCAGAACCCGTGCGAGTCCAGCGGCAGTACCGTGTGGACAGGGGCGCGGTTCGGCAGCGCGACGGGGTTGGTGAAAGCGATCCGGTGGACGTTGGCAACGTGCTGGTAATGCAACACCACCGTGTTGCGCAGACCCGTGTCGACGCTGCTGCAGCCTGCCGCTGTCAGCAGGCCCGCAATGAGCGTGTACTTGATCAGCTTGCGCATCGCCCTCTCCTTTGCCGGCATCAAGCTTGTGCCGAACCAGACCTCAGCGTTTGCGGGAGGTCAGCGGTGTGCGGGAACTGTTACGACTTCAGCGATTTCTGCAGCAGCGCGTGCAGCGATGCAAAATCCGGCTCGCCCAGGTAGCGCTTGAGGATCTTGCCATCCTTGCCGATGACAAAGGTGGTCGGCGTCATGCTGACGTCGCCGAACTGCTTCGCCAGGTCGCCGCCCGAATCGAGTGCCACTTTAAAGGGCAGCTTGCGCGTCTCGGTGTAGTTCAAGACATAGTCCGGCCGATCGTAGCTCATTGCCACGGCCACGAATTCCAGGCCGTCCTGCTTGAACTTGTTGTACGTCTCGACCATCTGCGGCATTTCCTTCACGCAGGTGGCGCACGACGTCGCCCAGAAATTGACCATCACGACCTTGCCCCGCAATTCCTGCGAGCTGATCTTCTGGCCGGCGATGGTGATGAACGTGACGTCGGGCGCCTGCTGCTGCTGGCTGAACGTGGCGAAACCGATGCCGGCGATCGCCAGTACAGCCGCGCCGATGGCGGCCGGCTTGATCCAGGCGCGATTCGAAGTCGTCATGGTGCCTCCAGTGGATAAGCCGGGGCTTACGAGGTGCCCCGCGGCTCGGGTTGCTGCTGTTGCGGCGGCGACATCGAGCGCAGGTCTTCTTCGCTGATGTACTCGAACATTTTTACCACGCGCATGACGCCCGACACGCCCTGGGCCACGTCGGCGGCGATATTGCCTTCGCGCTGGGTGACGAGGCCCATCAGGTACACGGTGCCGCCTTCGGTCACGACCTGGAACGAGGTGGCCGACACGGTCTTCTTGTCCGCGAGGCTGAGCTTGACCTTGCTGGTGATGAGGGCATCGCTGGCGCGCGACGTATAGCTGGACGGGCCGGCAATCTGCAGCTCGTTGATGACGTTGTCGACATTGGTGATGCCGCGCACTTCGTTTTCCACTGCGCGCTTCATCGCCTCGTCCTTCACTTCACCGGTCAGCAGCACCTTGCGGTTGTAGCTGTTGACGTTGACGTGGCCGGCGTCGCCGACGATGTTGCCCATGCGGGCCGCGGCTTTCAGTTCGATGCCCTTGTCCTCGGTCTGCGCGCCCAGCGTGCGGCGGTCGGCCGTCGCGACGGCACCGCCGACGGCGCCGGCAGCCACGACCGCGACGCAGCCTTGCAGGGAAGACAGCAGGGCCACGCACAGCACGGCCTTCGACAGGGGACGCAGCACGGCGCCGGCGTTAATTTGCATCTTCTTCTCCGAACAGGGCGACGTCGAGGCCGTCGCAGATACTGTGGATCGCGACCAGGTGGACTTCCTGGATGCGGGCGGTGCGGGAATGCGGCACGTTGATGTGGACGTCGGCGTCGGTCAGCATCTGCGCGATCTTGCCGCCGTCCTTGCCGGTCAGGGCAACGACGCGCATCTCGCGTTCCAGCGCAGCCTCGACGGCGGCCAGCACGTTGCCCGAGTTGCCCGACGTGGAAATCGCCAGCAGGATGTCGCCGGCCTGGCCGAACGCCTGCACCTGCTTGCTGAAGATCTCGTTGAAGCTGTAGTCGTTGCCGACGGCCGTGATGATCGACGTGTCGGTGGTCAGCGCGATCGCCGGGAGCGGGAAGCGCTCGCGTTCGAAGCGGCCGACCAGTTCGGCGGCGAAGTGCTGCGAGTCGCCGGCCGAGCCGCCGTTGCCGCAAGAGAGGATCTTGTTGCCGTTGGAAAGCGCATTGAACATCAGCTCAATCGCTTGGGAAATCGGTTGTGCGAGGAGAGTCGCCGACTTCATCTTGAGTTCGGCGCTTTCCTGGAAGTGGGCGAGGATGCGTTGAGTATTCATGGTCGAAGATTATAGTGCAGTGGCAATGCCGGGCGATCAAGGCCAGCAAAAAATGCTTACACTTCAATGGCGCTTCTTATCCATTCGACATGGTTGCCGTCGATGGCGACGACGTCGATGCGGCAGGGCGGCAGGCGATTGAAACGTTGTAAATAAAACTGCGCGGCGCGGATGATGCGGCGGATTTTCGCCGGACTGATGCTCTCCGCCGCGCTGACCGGGGCACCGGCCGCGCGCTGGCGCACTTCGACGAACACGAGCGTGGCGCCGTCGCGCAGGATCAGGTCGATTTCTCCCAGCTTGCACTGGAAATTCGCTTCCACCAGAACGAGCCCGCGGCGCTCGAGCCAGGCCAGGGCCGCGTCTTCCCATGCCCGTCCCTGTTCCTGCTTGCGCGACAGGCGGGTTGGCCACATGTCAGCGGCCCTTGTCGACGGGCTCGAACGCGCCGCCGCGGACGACGACGGCCGCTTCGATCCGCTGCAACTGCAGCTGCCCGCCGGGGCCGGCGGCCACGTCGAGCCGGCCCGTGACGCCATCGATGCCGAACGGTGCACCGTCCCGCAGCGCCAGCTCGCGCGCGACGCGGAAGGCGTCGATGCCGAGAGCATATAAGCGGTCCATGTCGGGCGGCTGTTCCGTATCCAGCGGCCGCGGGTAGACCATCACGGCCGGGTGGTCGGGCAGCACGATCCATGGCAGGTCGAGGAGGCGCACGCCGTCGAGGCCAGGTGGGTCCGGCGCCGTCGACCGCCCCGGATTCGCCGGTCCGCCGCCGTAGCAGGGGATCGTGGCGCCGATCAGCGCGCGCACGGGGCGCAGCGCCGCGCTGTCGAGTGCGGCGAACAGCAGGTCGGGCGGGTCGATGTCCAGTTTCTGCTTCAGTTCGTCGATGGCCGCTTTGCTCGCCTCTCCGGACGGCACCGCGAAGCGCTGGTTCGTGTGGCCCAGCTGGACCCAGCGCGCCTCGAACGCGCCGGCCGCCCGCTGCGCCCAGGCCGCGCCGCCCGTGAGGATCAGGGCGCGGCCGTGCGGATGCTCGCGCGCGGCCCATTCCGCCACCTGGCGCGCCTCGTCCTCGATCGACAGTCCCACCACGAGCATCCCGCGCGGTACTGTCGTCCGGGACACGCCTGTCCGGCCTTCCGGCACGCTCAGCACGACGGTCGGCCGCGTGACGGCATCGCTGTCGGCCAGTGCCACGACGGCGGAACGCGCGAGGGGACCGACGATGATGTCGCTGGCGACCGCGGCGCGCGCGTAGGCGTCGAGCACGTCGCGCGGCGCATCGCCCGTCGAGACGACCTCGGCCTTGAAGCCGGTGCCGTCCCGTTCCATGCTCGCCATGAAGCCGGCGCGGACGGCTTCGGCCGCTGTCGCGAGCGTGCTCGATCGCATCGGCAGCAGCAGGGCGATGCGGATGGGCGCGGCGGACGGTGGCGGCGGCGGAGCGGGTTCGTTCGGTGGCGGCCCGCTTTTCCATCCTGGTCGAGGCTGGATGGCGGGATCCAGCATGGCGAGACGGGGCGCGTGCGCACTTGTGTTAGTGTCCACGGACGCGCACAATCGCTGCGGCCCGGCACATGGCGTGCCGGCAAGGGCATGGCCGCATATGCTCATCATGATGAGCAGCCAGGCCAGCCGGGCGCACAGTGCCTCGAGAAAGTTCATCCGTATCCTCAACATGACAGAAACCCAGTCCAGCCAGATCGCCCAACTGCCCGTCATGGGCGAGGCCGCCCAGCAGTCCTATCCTACCGCAACGCTTTACGTGGTGGCCACACCCATCGGCAACGTCACCGACATCACGCTGCGCGCACTGCACGTGCTGCTGCTGGCCGACGTCGTCGCCTGCGAGGACACGCGCAAGACCGGCGCATTGCTCACGCGCTTCGGCCTGAACAAACAGATGATCGCCGCGCACCAGCACAACGAACGCGAGGTCGCCGAGAAAATCGCCACGCGCCTGCGCGCGGGCGAGCGCGTGGCGCTTGTGTCGGATGCGGGCACGCCGGCCGTGTCCGACCCGGGCGCGCGCATCGTCGACGCCGTGCGCGACGCCGGCCTGCATGTCGTCCCGGTACCCGGCTCGTCGGCCGCCATTGCGGCGCTGTCGGCAAGTGGCCTCGTGAACGACCGCTTCTATTTTGTCGGCTTCCTGCCCGCGAAGACCAAGCAGCGCGAAGCGGAACTGGCCACGCTCAAGGCCGTGCCGGCGACGCTCGTGTTCTATGAGGCACCGCATCGCATCACGGACTGTGTGGAATCCCTCGTCACCGCTTTCGAACCGACGCGCCAGGTGGTCTTTGCGCGCGAACTTACGAAATTGTTCGAAGAAATCCACCGCTGCCCGCTGAGCGAGGCGCTCGCGTGGGTGAAAGCCGATGCCAACCGCGAGCGCGGCGAATTCGTCGTGCTGGTCGAGGGCGCGCGCGTGGAGGACGATGAAGGCGACGTCGAAGCGGAGCGCGTGCTGCGCATCCTGCTGGAAGAGTGTTCCGTGAAACAGGCGGCCGCGCTGGCGGCGCAGATCACCGGGAAAAAGAAGAACGCGCTGTACGAGCGGGCGCTGCAGATCAAGGGCGGCGAGTAGACGCCGTTACCACTTGCACCCGCTGTCTTTCTTGTCCATCGCGAGGAAGATCGGCGCCAGCAAGCCGCCGGGCACGCCATCCTTGCAGTCCGGCCGCTTGGCCTGCTTGATCGCCCGTTCGAACTTGCTTTCCGTTTGCAGTTGCGGTTTCGGCAAGCGTTCGAGCGCCGTGCCCACCTTGTCCGGATCGGGTTCGTTGGCCAGCCTGGTCGCCATGCCGCGCGCCATGCTGCGGGCGGCGTCGACGTCGAAATGCCGCGTCGTCGCAGGTTCCGGCGGCGGCGCGGGCGTGTCCGGTGCCGGTGTCACGGCATAGGTTTCCTCGGTCGACTGGCGTTTTTCAGCAGGCACGGCGATCACGGGGCGGGTTTTCCTTGCGGGTGGCTGCGCGCGCGGGATCGGTTTCGGCGGCTCTTCGGCCGGCTTCACTTCAATCGGCGGTGGCGGCGCGGCCTGTAAACGGATCGTGAGCCGTTCCGGCGGCGCAGCGGGCAACGTCGTTGCGGGCTGGCGATAGACAGCGAGCAGCACCGCGTGCGCAAGCACCGACAGCGCAATGCCGGCCGCAATGCGGTTCATTTGCTTGCGGTCGGGGAGGGCGCCGTCGATGTTGTCGATTGCAAACGTCACGTCTTCACCTGTACGGAAAACCACGGATTCACGGGCTTTCCTTGACCTGGACAGTACCCGGACGGTATGATGGCTGTCTTCGGAGTGTAGCGCAGCCCGGTAGCGCATCTGGTTTGGGACCAGAGGGTCCAAGGTTCGAATCCTTGTACTCCGACCAGTATAGCAAGAGGCCGACGAGAGATCGTCGGCCTTTTTCATTTGTTACAAGCTTCTCTTCGCCAACAAGGCATTGCCGGCCCGGCTCGCGCCCTTGCGGCCGAGATGCTGCGAAATGAACGCGCCCGCATCCACGACGAGATCGAGGGCTATGCCCGTCTCGATCCCCAGTCCGTTCAGCATGTAGACCACGTCCTCGGTCGCCACATTGCCCGTCGCGCCCTTCGCATACGGACAGCCGCCCAGCCCCGACACGGACGAGTGGAAGATCGTCACGCCCAGTTCCAGGCTGGCGTAGATGTTGGCGAGCGCCTGGCCGTAGGTGTCGTGGAAGTGGCCGGAGATGCGGTCCAGCGCGAAGGCGCGCGCCGCCGTCTCCATCACGGCCTGCGTCTTGCGTGGCGTCGCGACGCCGATCGTGTCGGCGATGTCGATCTCGTCGCAGCCCAGGTCGCGCATGCGGCCCACGACGTCCGCGACGGCATCCAGCGGCACGTCGCCCTGGTACGGGCAGCCGAACGCGCAGCTGATGCTGCCGCGCAGGCGCAGGCCGTTGTCCTTCGCCGCCTTCGCCACGGGCTCGAAGCGCGCGATGGATTCCGCGATCGAGCAGTTGATGTTCCGCTGCGAGAACGCTTCCGACGCGGAGCCGAAGATCACGACTTCATCGGCCTTTGCCGCCAGCGCCGCCTCGAAACCCTGCATGTTCGGCGTCAGCGCGGAATACAGCGTGCCGGGACGGCGGTCGATGCCGGCCATGACCTCGGCACTCGTCGCCATCTGCGGCACCCACTTGGGCGAGACGAACGACGCCGCCTCGATATTGGCAAAACCGGCGCGCGACAGGCGGTCGACCAGTTCGATCTTGACCGCGGCGGACACCGCTTCCTTTTCGTTCTGCAGCCCGTCGCGCGGGCCGACTTCGACGATCTTGACGTGTTTCGGCAGTTGGTTGTGCATGATGATTTCCTAATAGCCGCGGGCGCGGTCGACGATGTCGTCGATGGCCTCGCCCCGTTCCAGCTTCCCGATCTTGGCGGCGATCTGGCGTACGGCTTCTTCGCGCAGGGTCAGCGCGGAGATGTGCGGCGTGATGGTGATGCGCGGCTCGTTCCAGAACGGATGCGGGGCCGGCAGCGGTTCGTTGCGGAACACGTCCAGCGTGGCGCCCGCGATGTGGCCGGCGCGGATCAGCGCCAGCAGGTCCGGCTCGGCCAGCAGCGCGCCGCGCGCCACGTTGATCACGTAGGCGCCTTCGGGCAATTGCGACAGGTGCGCGCGGTCGAGCAGGTTCGTCGTCTCGGGCGTGAGCGGCAGCATGCAGACGAGGACCTGCGTGCCGGACAGGAAGTCGCCCAGTTCATCCATGCCGGCAAAGCATGGCACGCCCGGCACGTCCTTCGGCGAACGGCTCCAGCCGCGCACGGGAAAGCCGAGCTGGCGCAGGGTGCGCAGCACGGGCATCCCGAGCTTGCCGAGGCCCAGCACGCCGACCGTGAAGTCGGCCTTGCGGCGCCGTGTTTCCAGCGGGTTCCAGATGCCCTGGCGCGCCTGCTGCTCGTAGTCGTCGAAGCGGCGGAAGTAGCGCAACGTCGCATACGCCACGTACTCCGCCATCTGTTCGGCCATGCCCGCATCGCCCAGGCGGACGATGGGGACCGGGGGCAGCGCGTCGCCGAACTTCAGCAGCGCGTCCACGCCGGCGCCCATCAGGAAGATCGCCTTGACGTGGGCCAGCTGGTCGAGCAGTTGCGGCGTCGGCGCCCAGACGACCGCGTAGTCGCAAGGCGGTTGCGACGACAGCGACATGTTCTCGCGCCACACGACGGTCTCCGCGTGCGGCAATGCATCGGCAAAATCACGGGCCCACGGTTCGATGACACCGTCGCCCCTGTACAGCAGTATCCGCATCTCGTGTCTCCTGATTGTTATGGATGTTTGCGTTTGCTGTCTCGTTGGTGGTTCTGCGCCGCGGTCTCCGCCACGGCGTTGATTACGCTGCCGCCTTGAAGGCCAGCAGCGGTGCGCCATCCGCGACCTGGTCGCCGACCTGGTACAAGACTTCTTCGACCAGGCCGTCGCTCGGCGCGGCAATCGTGTGCTCCATCTTCATCGCTTCCATGATCACGAGCGGCTCGCCCTTTTTGACGAGCTGCCCGTTCGAAGCGATTACCGCGACCACCTTGCCCGGCATCGGTGCCGTCAGGCGGCCGTCTGCCGTCTCCTGCTCGCCGGCATGCGCGAGCGGGTCGTGCCAATCCAGCACGTGGTGCAGGCCGCCCGTGAACACGTGCAGCGTTTCGCCGTCGCGCCGTACCGTGCCCTGGATCGCCTGGCCGTCCAGGCGGATCGCGTAGCGGCTGTCATGCTGCGAGACAAGCGCCACCGGATGGGCCTTGCCCTCCGCCTCGAGCGTCCACCCGTGCGGATGATAGGCCATGTCGATTGCATAGACCTTGGCCTGGGTCGTGGCCGCGTATTCGTCGCCGAACGCCAGGCGGCGGCGATACGTGCCGTTCATGCGCCAGCCGTGGGTGCTGGTCCACGGGTCGGCCGGGTTGCCACCCGTTGACGTTTCCGCCGCGACGAGGGCCACGGCCGCCAGCGCCAGCGCGGGCAACGGCGCCGGACCTGCCGGCGGGAACAGCGTCGCGCTGTTTCGTTCGATCAGGCCCGTGTCCAGGTCGGCATGCGCGAAGGCATCGCCTTCGACGAGGCGTTTCAGGAAGGCGATATTCGTTGCAAGACCGACGATGTGGAATTCGGACAGCGCCTGCGCCATGCGCGCCAGCGCCTGCGCGCGGTCCGCACCCCACACGATCAGCTTCGCGATCATCGGATCGTAGAACGGAGAAATCGCATCGCCCGCGCGCACGCCGGAATCGATGCGCACGTCGCCATGTTCGAACGCGACGTGGCTCGGGGTATCCATGTGTTGGAGTGTCCCGATCGACGGTAAAAAACCCTTTTCCGGATTTTCCGCATACACGCGCGCCTCGATCGCATGGCCGTGGATCGCGAGTTCGTGCTGCTGCTTCGGCAGCGGCTGGCCGGCGGCCACGCGCAGCTGCCATTCGACGAGGTCCGTCCCGGTGATCATTTCGGTGACGGGGTGCTCGACCTGCAGGCGCGTGTTCATCTCCATGAAGTAGAACGTGCCGTCCTGGTTGGCGATGAATTCGACGGTGCCCGCGCCCACATAGCCCACCGCACGCGCGGCGGCGACGGCCGCTTCGCCCATCGCGGCGCGGCGCTCCGGCGGCATGCCCGGTGCCGGCGCTTCTTCCAGCACTTTCTGGTGACGGCGCTGCACGGAGCAGTCGCGCTCGTGCAGGTAGACGCAGTTGCCGTGCGTATCCGCGAACACCTGGATCTCGATGTGGCGCGGGCGCGTAAGATATTTTTCGACGAGCACCTTGTCGTCGCCGAAGGAGCTGATCGCTTCGCGCTTGCACGACGCGAGCGCGGCCTGGAAATCCTCCGACCGTTCCACGACGCGCATGCCCTTGCCGCCGCCGCCCGCGCTGGCCTTCAGCAGCACGGGATAGCCGATGCGGTTCGCTTCCGCCTGCAGCAGTTCCGGGTCCTGCGCATCGCCGTGGTAGCCCGGCACGAGCGGCACGCCCGCGCCTTCCATCAGCTGCTTGGCGGCGGACTTCGATCCCATCGCCCGCATCGAGGATCCCGGCGGCCCGATGAACACGAGGCCCGCGGCCGCACAGGCTTCTGCGAATTCGGCATTCTCGGACAGGAAGCCGTAGCCCGGGTGGATCGCCTGCGCACCGGTGGCCAGCGCGGCGGCGATGATCTTGTCGCCGCGCAGATAGCTGTCCTTGGCGGCGGCGGGGCCGAGCAGGATCGCTTCATCGCACACCGCCACGTGTTTCGCGCCGGCGTCGGCTTCCGAATAGACGGCAACGGTCTTGATGCCGAGGCGGCGCGCGGTGGCGGCGACCCGGCAGGCGATTTCGCCACGGTTGGCGATGAGGATCTTCGTGAACATGGTGTCTCGTCTGTTTTATGTGTTGTGGGATCGGCTTGTGGCCGTGACTTCTATAAAACCTGGCTTGTGGCCTGACTACGTCGGTTGCTGCGCTCAGCAGCCGCAGCTCTCCTTCTGCACCGACTCCAGCATTGCCGAACGGGTTTTCAGGCCCAGCTTTTCCAGCAGCTTGCGGTCGTCGTCCGCTTCCGGATTGTCCGTGGTGAGCAGCTTGTCGCCGTAGAAGATCGAGTTGGCGCCGGCCATGAAGCACATCGCCTGCACGGCTTCGCCCAGCTCGCGGCGACCGGCCGACAAACGCACGCGCGCCTTCGGCATCGTGATGCGGGCAACGGCGATCGTGCGCACGAATTCGATCGGGTCCAGCGGCGGCAGGCCGTGCATCGGCGTGCCTTCCACCTGCACCAGGTGGTTGATGGGCACCGATTCCGGATACGGGTTCATGTTGGCCAGCTGCGCGATCAGGCCCGCGCGCTGGGCACGCGTCTCGCCCATGCCCACGATGCCGCCGCAGCAGATCTTCAGGCCGGCCGTGCGCACGCGGCCCAGCGTGTCCAGGCGGTCGCGGTATTCGCGCGTGGAGATCACGTCGCCGTAGAAGTCCGGCGAGGTGTCGATGTTGTGGTTGTAGTAGTCCAGGCCCGCCTGCTTCAGTTGCTCGGCCTGGCCTTCTTCCAGCATGCCGAGGGTCGCGCAGGTTTCCATGCCCAGCGCCTTCACGCCGCGCACCATGGCTTCCACTTTTTCCATGTCGCGCTCTTTCGGGCTGCGCCATGCGGCGCCCATGCAGAAGCGCGTCGCGCCCTTGGCCTTCGCTTCGCGCGCGGCGTCCAGCACCGTGTCGAGGTCGAGGATCTTCTTCGCCTCGACGCCCGTGTCGTAGCGCGCGGCCTGCGGGCAGTAGCCGCAGTCTTCCTCGCAGCCGCCGGTCTTGATCGACAGCAGGGTCGCGAGTTCGACGTCGCCGTCGGGGAACTCGGCGCGGTGCGCCTGCTGCGCGCGGAACATCAGCTCCGGCAGCGGCAGCTCGAACAGCGCGAGCACGTCGTCCAGCGGCCAGGTGGCGTCTTTCGGCAGGGAGGCCGGCGTGACCGGCGGGTGGAGAGTAACGACTTGGGTCATTTCGGATTCCTTGTTTTGGTCAGGCTCGCTTGGCCGGCCATCCGGGCAGGCTCGCGAGTTCGAGGTAAGTGGCAGCCTTGGCGGCCGTCGGTCCGTCGAGGCGCGGCACGCGGCCGAGCAGCGGGGCGGGCAGGCGGCGTTCGAGCTCCGCGACGTTTTCGTCGGCGAAGCGCATGTCCGGGTCTACCTGGTTGGCGACCCAGCCCGCGAGCACGAGGCCGCGCGCGACGATCGCCTCGGCCGTCAATAAAGCATGGTTGATGCAGCCCAGGCGCATGCCGACGACGAGAACGACGGGCAACCCTAATTGTACGGCCAGATCGGCGCTGTCGAAATCTTCGGAGAACGGCACGCAGAAACCGCCCACGCCTTCGACGACGGTGGCGTCGGACGCGCCCAGGATTTCGGCATACGCCGTCAGGATGGGCACCGGTTCGATGGTGACGCCTTCCAGGCTTGCCGCGATGTGCGGCGCGCACGGCTCGCGCAGCATGTACGGCGTCGTGATCGATTGCGGCAGCTGCACGTTGCCGGCCGCGCGCAGCATGGCGGCGTCGTCGTTGTGCAAGTCTCCGTCGCGTTCCTCGGCGCCGGCCGCGATGGGCTTCATGCCGCACGCGCGCACGCCCTGGCGCACGAGTTTATGCAGGATGGCGCTGGAGATCAGCGTCTTGCCGATTTCCGTGTCCGTGCCCGTCACGAAGCAGGCAAAGCGCGTCGGCACGCCTTCCGCGGCGAGCGGCGCGGGGATGGTCAGCGGCACCGCGGCCGGTTCGGCCGTGCCGACGGATTGTTCGGGCTCGTTGAGGCTCATGCCCAGGTCCTTTCCAGCTGGTTGAGCGCAGTAATCAACTGCGCGACGTCTTGTTCGGTATGCGCGGCGGACAGCGTGACGCGCAGGCGCGCCGTGCCCACCGCCACGGTCGGCGGACGGATCGCCGGCACCCACAGTCCATGCCCGTACAGGCGCGAGGCGACGGCCATCGCCTCGTCGTTGGCGCCGATGATGATGGGCTGGATCGCCGTCGTCGACACCGGACGCTGCCAGCGTTCCAGGCGCAGGCCGCCGTCCAGTTGCGCGATGCGTGCACGCAGGCCGGCGCGGCGTTGTTCGCCTTCATCGCCCTCGATGATATCGACACTCGCGAGCAGCGCGTGCGCGAGCGCGGGCGCGGCGGCCGTCGTGTAGATGTACGGGCGCGCACGCTGGATCATCAGCTCGATCACGTCTTCGTGCGCCGCGATGAATGCGCCGCCCACGCCGGCCGCCTTGCCCAGCGTACCGATGTAGACGAGGTGCGGCGAACGCAGGCCGAAATGTTCCAGCGCGCCGCGGCCGTTATCGCCCAGGACGCCGAAGCCGTGCGCATCGTCGACGACGAGCCACGCGCCATGGCGTTCGCACAGCGCGAGCAATGCCGGCAGCGGGGCGAGGTCGCCGTCCATGCTGAACACGCTGTCCGTGACGACGATTCTAGTCGGCGCAGCGCTCGCCGCGAGTTTCTCTTCCAGCGCAGCCACGTCGCCGTGCGGGTACACGGTCACGCCTGCGCGCGCGAGGCGGGCGCCGTCGATCAGCGACGCGTGGTTCAGCGCTTCCGAGAAGATCATCGCATCGGGTGTGCTGCCGAGACCCGTCAGCACGGCGAGGTTCGCCATGTAGCCGGTGCAGAAGTACAGCGCGCGCGCGGATTCCAGGTGCGGCGCTTCGAACGCGGCCAATCGCTCTTCCAGCAGCGCGTGCGCGCGGCTGTGGCCCGACACGAGGTGCGACGCGCCGCTGCCGGCGCCATACAGGCTCGCGCCCTCGCGCAGCGCTTCCACGACGCGCGGATGTGCGGCCAGGCCCAGGTAATCGTTGCTGCAGAACGCGAGCATGTCCCGGCCGTCGACGACCTGGCGCGGTGCGCAAGGCGTCTCCGCCGTGCGGCGGTGGCGGGTCAGGCTGCGGCTTGCCAGCTCGTCCAATTGGGCGCGGACGTTGTCGATCAAATCCATCATCACTCCGCGATCACCGACTCGAACACCTTGCGCGTGCGCGCGGCGAGGCCCACGATCTCTTCCTCGTCCAGCACGTACGGCGGCATCAGGTACACGGTGCGGCCGATGGGGCGCAGCAGCAGTTCGTTTTCGACGGCGCTCGTGAAGAACCGGCGCGCGAAGGTCGAGGCGCGCTGCGTGTCCGGCTCCACCGCGTCGAACGCGAGGATCATGCCGCGCTGGCGGAAGTTCGTCACGCGCTTGTGGTCCAGCAGCGGCGCCAGTTCCAGCATCAGGCGGGTGGCCGTCTCGCGGTTCTTGTTCAACACGTCGTCATCCTGGAAGATCTGCAGGGTCGCCAGCGCGGCGCGGCAGGCCAGCGCGTTGCCCGTGTACGAGTGCGAGTGCAGGAAGCCGCGCGTGATGTCTTCGCTGTAGAACGCCTCGTACACCTTGTCGGTGGTGAGGACGAGCGACAGCGGCAGGTAGCCGCCGCTGATGCCTTTGGAAAGGCACATGAAGTCCGGCCAGATCGCCGCCTGCTCGCACGCGAAGAACGTGCCGGTGCGGCCGCAACCGACCGCGATCTCGTCGGCAATCAGGTGCACGTGGTACTTGTCGCACAGCTCGCGCAGGCGCTGCAGGTACAGCGGGTCGTGCATCGCCATGCCCGTCGCGCACTGCACGAGCGGCTCGACGATGATGGCGGCGATCTTGTCGCCCTGTTCCGCAAACAGCGCTTCCACGTCCTTCGCCGCACGCAGCGCCACGTCCTGCGCGGACTCGCCGTCGACGGCATTGCGCGCATCCGGCGACGACACGGTACGCGCGGCGCGCAGCAGCGGGCCGTACGCATCCTTGAACAGCGCGACGTCCGTCACGCCCAGCGCGCCGACGGTCTCGCCGTGGTAGGAGCCCTGCAGGCAGACGAATTCCTGCTTGTCCGCATAGCCCGCGTTGCGCCAGTAATGAAAACTCATTTTCAGAGCGATCTCGACGGCCGATGCGCCGTCGGATGCGTAGAACGCGTGGCCGAGCTGCTGGCCCGTCAATGCGGCCAGTTGTTCGGACAGCTCGATCACCGGTTCATGCGTAAAACCGGCGAGCATCGCGTGTTCCAGCTTGTCCAGCTGGTCCTTCAAGGCCGCGTTGATGCGCGGGTTGGCGTGGCCGAACAGGTTGACCCACCACGAGCTGATGCCGTCCAGGTAGCGCCGGCCTTCATGGTCGACCAGCCACGGCCCCTTGGCGTGGCTGACGGCGATCAGCGGCACCTCTTCGTGGTGCTGCATTTGCGTGCATGGATGCCAGACGCTGCGCAGGCTGCGCGCGATCCAGTCGGAGGAAGTGGTGGTGGGTTTCAATCTACGTCCTGTTTGGTCTAGCTAGTCCAGCCATGAAGGCCGGCGTTTTTCGAGAAATGAGGCGACGCCTTCGCGGCCTTCGAGCGAGGCGCGGATGCCCGCGATGCGATTGGCCGTGTCTTCCAGCAGCGCTTCCGTGACGGGTTCGCCCGCGATCTCGCGCACGAGTTTCTTCGCTTCGCGCACCGCGTTCGGGCTGTTGTTGGCCAGCGCCTGCACGATGCCGGCGACTTTTGTGTCGAGGTCCGCGGCCGGCACGATCTCGTGCGCGAAGCCGATGCGATGGGCCTCCTTCGCATCGAAGCGTTCGGCCGTGAGGAAGTAGCGGCGCGCGGCCTGCTCTCCCATCGCCTTGATCACGTACGGCGAGATCGTCGCGGGGATCAGTCCAAGTTTGACCTCGGAGAGGCAGAAGTTCGCGGTGTCGACGGATACGACGACGTCGCACGCGGCCACGAGGCCCATGCCGCCGGCGTAACAGTCGCCCTGCACCTTCGCCACGACGGGTTTCGGGCACGTATAAATGGTGCGCAGCATGTCGGCGAGGCGCATGGCGTCGGCGCGGTTTTCGCTGTCCGAATAACCGGCCATCTTCTTCATCCAGTTCAGGTCCGCGCCGGCGCAGAACGCAGGGCCGGCCGCAGCCAGCACGATGGCGCGCACGAGCTCATTGCGTCCCAGCTCGTCGAAGGCGAGGGCGAGTTCGGCGATGCTTTGTTCGTTGAACGCGTTGCGCAGGTCGGGGCGGTTCAGCGTGACGTGGCCGATGCGATCAAGGATGGTGACAGTCAGCGTTTGATAGTCCATGTTCTCGCTCCTCACATGCGGAACACGCCGAACTTCGTGTCCTCGATCGGCGCGTTCAGCGCGGCCGAGAGACCCAGGCCCAGCACCATGCGCGTATCGGCCGGGTCGATCACGCCGTCGTCCCACAGGCGCGCGGTGGCGTAATACGGGTGGCCCTGGTGTTCGTACTGTTCCTTGATCGGCTGCTTGAATGCGGCTTCCTCGTCCGCGCTCCACTGGCCGCCGCGCGCCTCGATGCCGTCGCGCTTGACGGTCGCCAGCACCGACGCCGCCTGGTCGCCGCCCATCACGGAGATGCGTGCATTGGGCCACATCCACAGGAAGCGCGGAGAAAAGGCGCGGCCGCACATGCCGTAGTTGCCGGCGCCGAACGAGCCGCCGATGATCACGGTGAACTTGGGCACGGACGCCGTCGCGACGGCGGTGACCATCTTTGCGCCGTTGCGGGCGATGCCTTCGTTCTCGTACTTGCGGCCGACCATGAAGCCGGTGATGTTCTGCAGGAAGACCAGCGGAATCTTGCGCTGGCAGCACAGTTCGATGAAGTGCGTGCCCTTCAGCGCGGATTCCGAGAACAGGATGCCGTTGTTGGCGATGATCCCGACCTTCATGCCGAAGATGTGGGCAAAGCCGCAGACGAGCGTCGTGCCGTAGCGGGCCTTGAATTCGTCGAACTCGCTGCCGTCGACGATGCGCGCGATGACTTCGCGCACGTCGAACGGTTTGCGGGTGTCGACTGGGATGATGCCGTACAGTTCTTCCGGCGCGTACTTCGGCTCAGCCGCTTCGCGCAGCGCCCCCTGCTGGGGCTTCGTGCGGTTCAGGTTCGAGACGATGGTGCGTGCGAGCGCCAGCGCGTGCGTGTCGTCCTGCGCCAGGTGGTCCGCGACGCCGGACAGGCGTGTGTGCACGTCGCCGCCGCCCAGGTCCTCGGCCGTGACGACTTCGCCCGTCGCCGCTTTCACCAGCGGCGGGCCGCCCAGGAAGATCGTGCCCTGTTCCTTGACGATGATGGATTCGTCGCTCATCGCCGGCACGTACGCGCCGCCGGCCGTGCAGGAGCCCATCACGACGGCGATCTGCGGGATGCCTTTCGCGGACAGGTTGGCCTGGTTATAAAAGATGCGGCCGAAGTGGTCGCGGTCGGGAAACACGTCGTCCTGGTTCGGCAGGTTGGCGCCGCCCGAGTCGACGAGGTAGATGCAGGGCAGGTTGTTCTGTTCCGCGATCTCCTGCGCGCGCAGGTGCTTCTTGACCGTCATCGGGTAGTACGTACCGCCCTTGACGGTGGCGTCGTTACAGACGATCACGCATTCCTGGCCCGCCACGCGGCCGATGCCCGTGATGATGCCGGCGGCGGGCGCGGCGTCGTCGTACATGGCGTAGGCGGCCATCTGGGAGAATTCGAGGAACGGGGTGCCCGGATCGAGCAGCATCTGCACGCGCTCGCGCGGCAGCAGCTTGCCGCGTGCGACGTGCTTGGCACACGCGGCCTCACCCCCCCCCTTGGCGACCTGCGCCACCTTGGCGCGCAAGTCGTCGACGAGGGTTTGCATGGCGGCGGCGTTGGCTTTGAAATCTTCGCTGCGCGGGTTGAGTTTCGTGTCGATCTGGGGCATCGGATCCTGTCTCCTGCTGTTCGCGGCTTGTGGCGCGGTTTTATTCAGGGAAACTGCCGTCCACATAGAACCACCGCATCTTGCCACCCACGGCAGGATCCGGCTCGCGCAGGAACCGGCTGACTTCATGCAACCGGTGGGCGCGGCCGTGGACCTTGAAGCGGGCGACGAATTCGACGGTGTCTTCGTTGGGTTGTTCCGGCAGGTCTGCTTTACGTTGACGTAAACGTAAAGCAGATTTTATCTCAAGTCCGAGCCACTGCACCTTTTGGTTTGGGTCGATGATGGGTTCCGCAGGCAGCGTGCTGGGGTGCCAGGTTGCGCGCAGGTAGGCCTCGTCCCGCATCACGAAGGCCGTGTAGCGGGAACGCATCAACGCCTCGGCCGTCGGCGGCAGTTCCGCGCCGGCGATGAAGGGGCCGCAGCAGCGCATGATCGACGGGCCGCCGCAAGGACAGGGGAGAGGCTTCGCAGGAGTAGGCATGGCGGCAATTATCCGCCATTTCCGGGGTCAGAGTGAGCGGGGGGCTTGTACAGGATAACGGGAGATGGAGGGCAATTGATGCATCTGCCAAGATCTTTTGCCGAAAATAAATGAACTGCTCATTAAATGGGCGGAGAAATTTTTTGATTCTCCGTGCCTGCGTTGGCTGTTCACTAAGTTTTCCCTGCGATCAGGTCGAAAAGTGATGCAGGAATGGCACAACTTGGTCTAGTGATTGTATATTGACAACGTTTTGGCGCCCTTGAACGAGAATGTTATGACCGCAATCAGCAGGATCGTTCTCGCCGCTGCGCTATTGAACGTGCTGGCCACAGCCGTGGCGGGAAAAGTCACGTTCGAGAAGGATGTGCCGAAGTGGGCGAAGGCGCGGTTTTCAAGCAGGTGCAGGAATGTGGAGTGCAGGTCGACAGCCGTTAGGGCTTTAAAATCTTCCACCTATAAATAGGAAAATCATGTTCACCTGCCCATGCTGCGGATACAAGATGTTTGAAGAGCTCCCGGGGTCATATGACATTTGCAAAATTTGCTTTTGGGAAGACGATGTTTTCCAACTCTACGACCCTCGATCTTCTCGATAGTGAAACTGATAACCGGCATCCGCAACATGTGACATGTACGGATGACCTTTTTTACTGGCTGCGGAATCGATAGCCTGACATGCATTCAGGGGTGAAAATAGCCTCAGAAGGAAGGCAGTACCGACCATGCGCTCTCTCATCATCACCAGCGATTTCGGAGAAGTCAAAATTGTCGACGAACCTACGTACACTTTTGGTTCTGCGGACAATATTCAACGCTACAAACATGAGATAAGGCTCGCCCCCAGCGAAGGAGCTACCTCCGTCCATGGTGTGTTAATCAATAACGAGCCGATCGTAGTGTTCGGAGCAAGCGGAGGCGCTTCCGGTGTTCATGCGCATTCTGCGGTAATACTTGATTCAAGGCTGTATCTAGCGATTGGCAATAGCGTCGTTTGCTTTGTACTGGCCAATCATCGGATTGCATGGACGTTGAAGGTGGACCACGCGACCTGCTTTGGGATTTATTACGACCCGGAGAAAGACGTACTGGTTTCTCATGGTGAGCTGGAGATCGCCCGTATCAATGAAGATGGGCAAGTTCTTTGGTCTAGTTCTGGCGCCGATATCTTTTCCGAAGGAATGTCGCTCGAAGACGAGTACATATCGGTGGTTGATTTTGAACGCCGAGAGTACCATTTCAACTACGAAACCGGTGCGCTCATATCGACGATCAAGCCAGCGTCAGTCCATCCAACGTAAACGGCGGCGCCTTCCCGCGCATCAGATCCGCCAGCAAACTCGCCGTCCCACAAGCAAACGTGAACCCAAGCGGCCCATGTCCCACGTTCAGCCATAGATTGGAATACGGCGTCGCCCCGATGATCGGTGCACTGTTCGGCGTCGCCGGCCGCAGCCCGGCCCACGGCGTGATCTGCGTGTAGTCCGCTGCGCGCGGCATCGTCTCCTTCACCTGGCGCGTGAGACTGTCCAGCCGATGAGCGTTCAGGCTCAGGTCTTCGCCGACCATGTCGACCATGGCCGCCACGCGGAGCTTGTCGCCGATGCGCGCATACAGCACCTTGCGTTCGAAGTCGGTGACGCTGATCTCCGGCGCCACGTCGTCCTGGCGGATGGGCGCCGTCAGGCTGTAGCCTTTCAAAGGGTAGATCGGCAACGACAGACCCGCCGATTCCCCCAGCATGCGGCTCTGCATGCCTGCTGCCAGCACATACGAATCGGCTGCCAGCAGTCCTTCCGACGTCTGCACGCCGGCGATCCGACCGCCACTGACGACGAAGCGTTGTGCCTCGCCATGCACGAACCCCGAGAAGCGCGGATGCGCCGCGATACGTTCGGCCAGCGCCACGCAGAAGGCGTAGCAGTCCGCCACCGCTTCGCCGCCGTTGTAGATGCCGCCGGCGAGCTTGTTTTCCATCGCGGCCAGCGCGGGTTCGTGCGCCACGCATTCGGCAGCATTCCACACGTCGCCGGCATTCGGCTTCGCGGCGGCCGCGTCGAAGGCAGCGCGCGTTCGGTAAACGACCAGCTTGCCCGCGTCGCGCCATGCGAACGCGTCCAGCGGCACGACGGGTGCCAGCGCGGCCATTGCCTGGCGCGACAGTTCGCCCAGTTGCAGCAGCTTGTTCGTCGTCTTGCGATTCAGGTCGGCGCGGCAGTTGGCAAGGAAGGCGGCCAGCCAGCGCCATTGGTGCGCGTCGAATTGCGGGCGGAACCGGAGCGGGCCGTGTTCCTGGAACAGCCATTTCAGGGCCTTCAGCGGCACGCCCGCGTCCGCCAGCGGCGACACGTAGCGGTAGCTCAGTTGCCCGCCATTGCTGTAGCTCGTGCCGGTGCCCACGCCCGGGGCGCGTTCGAGCAGCGTGACCCGGTAGCCGGCTTCGAGGAGCCACCACGCCGAGGTCAGGCCGACGACGCCGCCGCCGATGACGATTACTTGTTGCATCCGTGCACGCTTTCGATCTTGGACATGCTGGGAAGCTTAAGGGGCTGCCCCTGCGCTCGGCTAATGAATGTAGCGCGGCCGGGCATAACCAGTGTTCATGTTATGGCGTGTTTGTACAACGCCGTCAGGATGCGCTCCTGGAAGCGCGCCAGCGACGAATAGGTGCCCTTGTTCGCAGGCCCGAACGGATCCGTCGACGTGCCGCCCACCAGCACGATCATCCCGTTCCGGCGTTTCGGATCGAAAGCGAACACGGACATCAGCCCGTACGCATCGCCCAGGTGTCCGACGGCCGGGAAGCCGCCGCCCTCGACCAACCGCGTCCCCGTTTCATCCGGGAACTGTTCATTGCCGAGACCCCAGCAGTGAAACAGCCCATCCGAGGTGTCGCCGTTGCGGCCGTCATACGTCCACTGGCGGCTGAACATCAGGTCGCGCGTCGCGGGCTTCAACAGCCGCGGACCATGTCCCATCAGCATGCGCATCACGACGCCCATGTCGCGCGCGCTGATGCGCAGGCCGCCCGTCGGGCTGAAGGGCGTGGCGTTCGTGCCGATGACGTAACGGTCGATGGCAACAGGCGGCTTGACGCTGTAGTCATCGGCCTGGGCGATCCACGGACCGGCCGGATCCCACACCTCCGTGTCGACCGTGCGCTTGCGGTACAGCGTGGCCAGATTAGCCAGCGCCGCGGGTGGCAGTTCTGAAGGGAGATAGCCGGCCTGCAAACCCAGCGGCTCGATCAGCAGGCGCCGCATCAGACGATCGAAGCGTTCGCCGGTCACGCGTTCCATCACCGTCCCGATCACGCCCCAGCCGAGATTGCAGTACGTGAAGTAGGCGCCCGGGCCCGCGTTGGCCGCAAACATCCGGGAGTCGATCACCTCCTTCAGCGCGACGTCCGCGCCCCACGAATAGCCGGCATCGTCGCGCAGCGAGGACGTGTGCGTGAGCAGGTGGCGCAAGGTAATGGCCTGGCCGGGGAAATGCGGATTGCGCAAGGAAAAGCCAAGATAGCCGGAGACGTCCACGTCCAGGCTGACCTTGCCATCTTCAAGCAGGCGCATCAGCCCGAGCGTCGTCATCATCTTCGAGATCGACGCGATGCGGAACAGTGTATCCGGCCCGACGGGCTTGTCTGGAAGGCCATCGTGCCCGATGAAGCGCCGACCGAATTGATACGAATAGCTGACCTGCCCGGCGTGGATCGCCAGCACGGACAAGCTCGCCAACTCGAACATCGGATCCGCGGCGATGGCGGCGAGTTCCCTGTCCAGCCGGCGGGGCGGCGCGGCGAGCAGCGGTCCGGCTGCCCCCAGCAACGCCATGCCCAGCATATTCCGTCGCGCCCTGTTCATCGTCATCCCCATATCACCGATATGCAGGCGAGAATACGGACTCAGCCCGCGCCGGGCAAATACAGCGATGTCAATCCGGCATAACTTTTCGGAATGACAACGGCCGATCCTTTCATGACAGCCCCGGCGGCATTGGTATTACACTGGTCATGTCCGCACATCCGAGTCGAACAACAACGCGATGCTGAACACCGAAACCCCCGCTCCGCAACACGCGTCCCTCGATCAATATCCCACCGCCGAACTGGTGAATGTACTCGTCGACGACCAGTACAAGGCCGTCGACGCCGTCCGTGCCGCCGCGCCGCGCATCGCCGCGGCCGTCACCGCCGCGCTGCCCCGGATGGAGCGGGGCGGACGTCTCGTGTACGTGGGCGCCGGGACGTCGGGCCGCCTGGGCGTGCTGGACAGCGTCGAGCTGTATCCGACGTTTTCCTGGCCGCACGAGCGCGCCGTCGCGCTGCTGGCCGGCGGGACGGATGCGATGTTCGTCGCCGTCGAAGGTGCCGAGGACGACGTGGACCAGGGCGCGGCCGACATCCGCAACGCAAACGTGGGGCCGGACGACATCGTGCTGGCCATCGCCGCATCGGGCGCCACGCCGTACGTGCTGGGCGCCCTGCGCGCCGCGCGCGCGGCCGGGGCGCTGACGATCGGCTTCGCCAACAATCCGGAGGCACCCGTCGCCGGCGAGGCCGAGATCGGCGTCACGCTGGACACGGGCCCGGAAGCCATCTCCGGCAGCACGCGTCTGAAGGCGGGCACGTCGCAGAAGATCGCACTGAATACCTTCTCCAGCGCCTTGATGGTGCGTTTGAACAAGGTTTATGGCAACCTGATGGTAGACTTGAAGGCGACCAATGCCAAGCTGGTCCGCCGTGCCATCCGCCTGACGTCGTTCGCGACCGGGGCCGATGAAGAGGCGGCCCGCGCGGTGCTGGCGCAGTGCGACTTCCATGTCAAGGTCGCGATCGTGGCCTTGTCCAAGAACATCCCTGTCGAGCAGGCGCGTGCCCTGCTGGAGAGCGCGCGCGGCAGCGTGCGCGCCGCCCTGGCCGGCTGACGCGGCGCGGGCTCCAGCAACGCCCGCCGGCCGACGACGAAAGAACATGCAGACTACGCAATCCAAGAACCCGTGGCTGTGGGTGCCCTCGTTGTATTTCGGCCAGGCCATCCCCTACATCGTCGCCAACAGCCTGTCCGTCATCATGTACAAGGACATGGGGCTGTCCAATACCGACATCGCTTTCTATACGAGCCTGCTGTACCTCCCTTGGGTGATCAAGCCGCTGTGGTCGCCGGTGGTCGACCTGTTCGGCACCAAGCGCGGCTGGACGGTGTCTCTGCAACTGGTGCTGGCCGCCGCGCTGGGGGCCGTCGGCGGGACGCTCCACCTGCCGTCGTTCTTCATGATCAGCCTGGCCGTCATGTGGGTGATGGCATTCGCGTCCGCCACGCACGACATTTCCGCCGACGGCTTTTATATGCTGGGCCTGCGCCAGCAGCAGCAGGCCGCTTATGTCGGCGTGCGCTCGACGTTTTACCGGCTGGCGACACTCGCCGCGCAGGGACCGCTCGTGATCCTGGCCGGCCATCTCTCGACGTCGCTGGGCGACGTGCACCAGGCATGGAGCATCGTGTTCTTCGTCCTGTGCGGGCTGTTCTTCGCGCTCTGCGCATGGCACCAGGCCGTGTTGCCCCGGCCGGACACTGATCACAAGGCAGCCGAGGGCACCAATCCGCTCGCCAGCTTCTTCGCCACGTTCGCCAGCTTCTTCCGCAAGCGCGACATCTGGCTGATCCTCGGTTTCATCCTGACGTTCCGCCTGGGCGAGTCGCAGCTGTTGAAACTCGTCGCGCCCTTCCTGAAAGATCCGGTGAGCGCGGGCGGCCTGGGCCTCACGACCGAGCAATACGGTACCGCGTACGGCACCATCGGCATCATCGCGCTGACGATCGGCGGCCTGTTCGGCGGTTATCTGATTTCGCGCCTGGGCCTGAAACGCTGCCTGTGGCTGATGGTGTTTGCCGTGCACTTGCCCGACCTCGTGTTCGTGTACCTGTCGTCCGCGCAGCCGCAGAACTTCGGCGTCATCTGCGGCTTCCTCGCGATCGAGCAGTTCGGCTACGGCTTCGGTTTCACCGCCATGCTGATGTACATGATCATGGTGTCGGAAGGTCCGTACAAGACGGCGCATTACGCGATCTGCACGGGCCTGATGGCACTCGGCATGATGGTGCCCGGCATGTGGAGCGGCAAGCTGCAGGAAATGATCGGCTACCAGCACTTCTTCATCTGGACCTGCCTCGCGACGATCCCCGCGTTCGCGATGGCGGCCCTCGTCAAGATCGATCCGGAGTTCGGCAAGAAGTGAACAATCCACGCCTCGTGTCGCTCGACGCCTTCCGCGGCTTCACGATTGCCGCGATGGTGCTGGTGAATAATCCGGGCGACTGGGGCCATCTGTACGGACCGCTGGAACACGCCAGGTGGAACGGCTGGACGTTCACCGACTGTATCTTCCCGTTCTTCCTGTTCATCGGCGGCGTGGCGATGGCCTTGTCGCTGGGACGTCTCGCCGCGGCCGGCGCGGACAGGCCGCGGCTGCTCGCCAAGCTGGCCAAGCGCGCCATGGTGATCTTCCTGATCGGCTTCCTGCTGAACTTCATGCCGTATTTCAATATCGAGAAAGTGCGCATCCCCGGCGTGCTGCAGCGGATCGCGCTATGTACCCTGCTGGCCGCACCCATCGTCGTGTATTGCGGCTGGCGCGCGCAACTTGCCGTCATCGCGGGCGTGCTGGCGCTGTACAGCGTGCTGATGTTGTACGTGCCCGTGCCGGGCATCGGCGCCGGTGTGCTGGAGCCGGGGAAGGACTTCGGCGCGTGGGTCGACCGCACCTTGCTCGGCAATCATCTGTGGGTGCAATCGAAGACGTGGGACCCGGAAGGCATCGTGTCCACGTTGCCCGCGCTGTGCAGCCAGCTGTTCGGCGTGCTGGCCGGGCGCTGGCTGGCGTCGAGCGTGGACCGCACGCGCCAGGTCGCGGGATTGATCGTCGCCGGCATCGCGTGCGTCGCGATTGGGATGTTTCTCGATATCATCCTCATGCCGATCAACAAGAGCCTGTGGACACCGTCGTACTGCTTCCTGATGACCGGCCTGGCCTGCCTGGCATTTGCCGCGTTCTACTGGCCGCTGGACGTCAGCCCGTCCGCGCGTGTACGTACGCTGGCGGCGCGCTGGACGCGTCCGTTCGTCATCTACGGCATGAACGCACTGTTCATCTTTGCGTTTTCCGGATTTGTCGCGAAAATGCTGGGCTATGTAAAATTCGCGCAGCCGGACGGCAGCCAGCACACGCTGGGGCAGGTGTTGTACGCGCCGATCGCCGCGTTGACTATCGGCGCCGTCAATACGTCGCTGCTGTATGCCGTGTTGTTCGATGCGTGCATGTTCCTCGTCGCGTGGGGCATGTGGCGCAAACGGTGGTTCGTCAAAGTCTAGGAGTTGGTGTTGCAACCTGATCAAAAACGACGCGCATTCGCGTTCGCGGGAGTCGCCGGTGCGCTGGCGATGGGAGGCCTCATGTCGGGCTGCAGTTCGACGCCCCCGCTGGCGGGCAACGTGCCCGCCGGCGACCAGCCGCCGCCCGCGCCCCGCGAATTCCGTGCCGCGTGGGTATCGACCGTCGCCAACATCGACTGGCCCAGCAAGCCGAACCTTTCCGCCGACAAGCAGCAGGCCGAAGCCATCGCCATCCTCGACCGCGCCAAGGCCCTGAACCTGAATGCCATCGTGCTGCAGGTGCGCCCGTCCGCGGACGCCATCTATCCGTCGAAGCTGGAGCCGTGGTCGGAATACCTGACGGGCCTGCAGGGCCAGGCGCCGCAGCCGTGGTACGACCCGCTGAAATTCTGGGTCACGCAGGCGCACGCGCGCGGGCTCGAGCTGCATGCATGGTTCAACCCGTACCGCGCCCGCCACAACGGCGCCCGCTCGCCGGCCGCGCCGAACCACATCACGCGCACGAATCCGGCGGCCGTCAAGACTTACGGTAAATACCAGTGGATGGATCCGGGCGAGGAGGCCGCCGTCAAGCAGACCCTCGATGTCGTGCTGGACGTCGTGCGTCGCTACGACATCGACGGCGTCCACATCGACGATTATTTTTATCCGTACCCGATCGAGGCGACGGGTGCGGAGGCGGCGGCGCTGGAAGGCAAGACCGCGAAGGCCGAACTGGATTTTCCGGATGAACCCGCGTGGCAGCGCTACGTGGCCGGCGGCGGGCGGCTCGACCGCGCGTCGTGGCGGCGCCAGAACGTCAACCGCCTGATCGAGGCCATGTACGAGGGCATCCACCGCGAAAAGAGCTGGGTGCGCTTCGGCATCAGCCCGTTCGGCCTGGGCCGGCCGGACCGCCGCCCGCGCGGCATCGTCGGCTTTTCGCAGTACGACAAGCTGTATGCGGACGCGGAGACGTGGCTGCAAAATGGCTGGCTCGATTATTTCTCGCCGCAGTTGTACTGGGGCATCCGCCAGCCGGGCCAAGCCTACGACGTGCTGCTGGATTACTGGCTGACGCAGAACGCGAAAGGCCGCCACGTGTGGCCGGGCCTGTTCACGAGCCGCATCGGCGCGCCGACGAAGGATTATCCGCCGCAGGAAATCCTCGACCAGATCGACCACACGCGGGCGCGTCCGAACGCGGGCGGCCACGTGCACTTCAGCATGGCGCCGCTGATGGAAAACCGTAAAGGGATCAGCGACCAGCTGCGCACCGTGTCCTATCCGGGCCCCGCGCTCGTGCCCGCGACGCCGTGGCTCGGCAACGAAGCACCGGGCGCGCCATCCGTCGCGGCCGTGCGCAAGGGCCCGTCCGTGTATTTGAAACTCGTGGCCGGCAAGGCCAATGCGATGTACGCGATCTGGTCGCGCTTCGGTAACCAGTGGCGCTTCGCGGTGGCGCCCGCGTCGCGCGTGGACTGGGCCGTGCCCGACGATGCGAAGCTGGGCGCGGCGGATGCCATCGTCGTCAGCGCGGTCGACCGCCTGGGCAATGAGAGTCCCAGAATCGAAGCGTGGCGCAAGGCATAACCTTGGGTCATGCATTGCACGCCACCATTCATTCGCCCGATGAGCGCCTGACGGCGTACACTGGCGGACGATCATGATCGATTCGCAACCTGAACCTATACCGCCGAGTCCGGCTGGCAGCCTGGGACTCGGCATCGACGCCGGCGGCACCGAGACACGCTGGGCCCTCGCCGCGCCCGGCGGCGCCATCGTGGCCGAGGGCCGCGTCGCCGGCCTGTCCGCCCTGCAGATGGGTACGCCGCAAGGACGCGACACGGTCCGCGCCACCTTCGCGCAACTGGCGGCGCAGGCCCTCGTGCACGGCATGCCGGGCAAGGTCGAAGCCGGCCTGACGGGCTTCGGCGGCGACAGCGAACTGTTGCAGCGCTGGCTCGCGGAAGAACTGCATCTCGACCCGCAAGTCATCCACTTCTGCAGCGACATGGAAATCGCCTACCGCGCCAGCTTCGCGCCGGGCGAAGGCTATCTCGTCTACGCGGGTACGGGCTCCATCGGCGCCTTCGTCGATGCGCACGGCCAGTTCCACCGCGCGGGCGGCCGCGGCGTCGTGCTGGACGATGGCGGCGGCGGCTTCTGGATCGCGCGGGAAGCGCTGCGCCACATCTGGCGCCTGGAAGACGAGCGGCCCGGCAGCTGGGAACAATCGCCGATGGCGCAGGCCGTGTTCGACTACGTCGGCGGCGCCGACTGGGCATACTCGCGCCAGTTCATCTACGGCCAGGAACGGGGCGCCGTCGGCAAGCTGGCGCTTGCGGTGGCCGCGACGGCCGATAAAGATCCCATCGCAGCCGACATCCTGCGCGCGGCCGGCCGCGAACTCGCGCGCCTCGCGCTGGCGCTGACGGGGCGCTTCGGACCGCGTCCCGTGGCCGTGTCCGGGCGGGCGGCGGAGCTGCAGCCGCTCATCGTCGACACGATGCGGGCAAGCCTGCCCGGCATCGCGTTGACCCAGACACCGGGCCAGGCCCATCACGCGGCGGCGCGCATGGCGCTCGCTGCCGATCTACTCAACCCCATGACATCGACATGAAGACACTCGTCGCGACCCTGCTCCTCGCCCTGCTGGCCGGCTGCGCCACGCCGCCGCCATCCGGACCGCAATACGACCACACGTACACGGCCCGTGGCCAGAGCAGCCGCGCGCGCTTCCTCGTGCTGCACTACACCGTCAGCAATCGCGCGGATTCGATCAAGATCCTGACCCAGCAGGAAGTCAGCGCGCACTACCTCGTCACGGACGATCCCGTCCCCGTCATCTACAACCTCGTCGATGAAAAGAACGCGGCCTGGCATGCGGGCAATTCGAGCTGGAAGAATTTCACGCAGCTGAACAACAGCTCGATCGGCATCGAGATCGTCAACCCGGGCTGGAAAGATACGCCGGGTGGCCGTGTCTACACGCCGTTCCCGCAATCGCAGATCGACGCGCTGATCCCGCTCGTGCGCGACATCGTCACGCGCCACCACATCGCGCCGGAAAACGTGCTGGGCCACTCCGACATCGCCCCGCTGCGCAAGCAGGACCCGGGCCCGATGTTCCCGTGGCGCCAGCTGGCCGCCGCGGGCCTCGTCGCGTGGCCGGATGCGAACCGCGTGGCCATGCTCGTGCCGATTTTCCAGGTCCAGCTGCCGGACATCGCCTGGTACCAGAAGAAGCTGGCGACGTGGGGCTATGGCCTCGTCCAGTCGGGCGTGCTCGACGAGCAGACGCGCACCGTGCTGTCGGCGTTCCAGATGAAATACCGGCCGGCCAATATCGATGGCAACCCGGACGTCGAGACGGCCGCGCTGCTGGAAGCGCTGACGAATCCGACCGGCCCGCTGCCGCAGCCGCTGCCGGCGCCGGTGATCACGGCGCCTGTCATCATTCCGGGCGAGACGCCGGTGCCGCCTGCGCCACCCGTGCCGCCGCAGCCACCTGTACCGCCGCAGCCGCCGGTGCCCGTGCAGCAGTGACCGGGAATTGAACGATGCGCCTGCGCCATATCGAAGTCTTCCACGCCATCATGCAGGTCGGCACCATCAGCGGCGCCGCGCAGGTCCTGCACATCTCGCAGCCGGCCGTGACGAAAGTCCTGCAGCACGCCGAACTGCAGCTGGGCATGCCGCTGTTCGAGCGCGTGCGCGGCAAGCTGATTCCGAAGCCGGAGGCGCACCGACTGTTCGCCGAGACGGAAAAACTGAACCGCGACCTGCAGGGCATCCGCCGCCTGGCCGCGAGCCTGAAAAACCGCGCCGAAGAAACCGTGCGGCTCGTGTCGACGCCGACGATCGCCGTCTCCGTGCTGCCCGCCGCGCTGACCGTATGGCGTCGCGATTTCGCGCAGACCCGCTGCGAGCTCGCGACGTTCCACACGAGCGAGATCGTGAACGCGCTGCGCCTCGGCGAGGCCGACCTGGCCCTGTCGCTGCAGGACCCGCGCCACCCCGGCATCGAAGCGGAACCGATCGCGCAGGGCGCGCTGATGGTGATGGCGCCGGCGGGCACGTGGACGGACGCCCAGTGCGCGCAACCGATCACGCCGTCCGGCCTCAGCGGCGAGTTGATCGGCCTGGCCGACCGCGACCCGCTCGGCGAGATGGTCGTGGCCGCATGCGAGGCGCAGGACGTGCACCCTGTCTTCCACACCGTCGTGCAGACGTACCAGATCGCGCGGTCGCTCGTCGAGGCGGGGGCGGGCACGGCCGTGCTCGATCCGTTCACGGCCGCGTCCGCCGCGCCGGGCAAGGTGCAGTGCCGCCCGTGGGCGCCGACGATCCCCGTCCAGCTGTACCTGCTGACGGCCAGCCACGCGCCGCTGTCGCACGGCGCCCGCGAACTGGCCATGTGCATCGGCGCCACGGCGCGCAACCTGTTGGACACGTGATGTTCATGAATACCATCGCCAGCGAGGACATCGCCGGCCACCCCGAATTCCGCCACCTTTCCACCATCGAAGGCATCGCCGTCGACCTGCGCTACGCGACCCCGAACAATTTCGTCGGCCGCGATTTGTACTCGCCCTACGATTGCGCCTGGCTGCACCGCGATGCGGCGGCTGCGCTGGAAAGCGTCGTCGCATGGCTGAAGGCGCGCCGTCCCGGCTGCACGCCGCTCGTGCTGGACGCCCTGCGTCCGCAGCGCGTGCAGCAGCAACTGTGGGATGCGCTGGCGGGCACCGACCTGCAGATGTATCTCGCGAATCCGCAGCGCGGCTCGATCCACTCGTTCGGGATGGCATTGGACATCACGATCCTCGACGGGGACGGCCGCGAGCTCGACATGGGCACTGGCTTCGACGACATGACGGAACTGTCGCATCCGGCACTGGAAGCCCGCTTCCTGGCCAGCGGTGACATCACGGTCGCGCAAATCGCCAACCGTCAATTGCTGCGCGACGCCATGTTCCAGGCGGGCTTTGTCGGCATCAACACGGAGTGGTGGCACTTCGATTGCGGCGACCGCAACCTCGTGCGCCAGACTTTCCGCCGCGTGCTCTGAGCCGGTCGCACGGTCCTGTCGCGCCACGCTGACAGCACCCGTGCACGCTTGAGCAAGCTCATTCTCCTGCATTTCTCCGCCGGGACAATCGGTCCACTGACCCACGCCCACGCGAAGGAGAAAGAGATGAAGAGCTCGCTGTTGTCCGGTTTTATCCTGCTGATAATGACCGCATTGGCCGGCTGCGGCACCGACGCCGGCAGCCGGTTCGCCGCGCGCGACACGACGGTCGAGTACTACCGCGTATTCGACATCAAGACCGACGCCGCGCGCGAGGCCGTGGCCAGTGCCGCCACGGAAGGCCTCAACCGCAACGTGAAGGAAGCCTCCATCGCGACGCCGGCCGCCGAGGCCACCGATCTACCGGGCCACTTCAAGATGGCCGACCCCACGAGTGCCGCACCGGGTACCGCCGTCGACAAGAGTCCGAGCTGCGAAGGCGCCGCGTGGACCGCCAAGGCTGCCCCGAAAGTGCGCGGCGGCGACAACATGAACATGGTCGCCTGCCTGTTCCCGTACAAGAACGGCTACCACCTCGACATGTACGCCGTCTTCACGAAGCCCGAAGGCGGCTGGCTGTCCTGGCCGCGCCGGGTGGGCGGCATGATGCTCGGCACACCGGAAAAATTCACCGAGACCACGATGCTGGACATCGTGCGCTCGATCCGCGCGAAGACGAAGGCGCAGGTGTCGCTGGTGGAAGCGAAGCCGAACCTGCCGGGCACGCCGTGGCTGGAGGGCGGCGATGCGCCGCTCGCCTCGACGCAGGCGGCGCCGGGCGAGGCGAGCAAGCCGTGACGGTGATTACGGCGTGGCGGTGCCGTTTGCGGCGTTCGTGACGGCCGGCACAGCCGACGGCGTCCCATCCAGCCGCGCGACCCAGTCGACGAGCGCATCGAGCACGGTCCGGCCACGCCCGTTGCTGACCCGGTCGCTGTTGACGAAGGCGACGAGCACGCACTGTCTGCCGTCCGCATCCGGCACGTAGCCGGCCAGCGCGACGGCGTTGGACAGCGTGCCCGTCTTCAGGCGCGCGCGGCTGGCGGCGGGGCTGTCGTGCAGGCGGCGGCGCATCGTGCCGTCCACGGCCGCGATCGGCATGCTGGCCTGGAATTCCGGCGCCCAGTTGCTGCGCTGGGCCGCTTGCAGCAGGCCCGCCATCTGGATGGGCGTGATGCTCTCGATGCGCGACAGGCCCGAGCCGTTTTCCACGACGAAGCCCGTGTCGTCGATGCCGTGCGTGCGCATCCACGCGCGCACGACCGCCTCGCTGCGCGCGAGCGTCGTGGGGGCCGTGCCCGCCGTGGCCGATGTGGCCGGCTGCGGGTGGCTGCCCAGCACCGGGTCGGGCTCGAGCGCGCCCAGGCTCAGGAAGAGCAGGCGCGCGAGCGTGTTGTCGGACGGCTTGTTGATGTCGCGGACGACTTCCGGCAGCGGCCGCGACACGTGCTCGGCCAGCAGGCGCGCGCCCGGCGGCGTGGCGCCTTCGACGGCCGTGCCCGTGAGGGTGCCGCCCAGCGTCTTCCACAGGCGGCGCACGAGGCGGGCGACGTATTCCTGGCGGTCGATCACGTTGATCGACTCGCTGGCCACGCAGTTTTTCGGGAAGGTCCCGTGCAGCACGACCTTGATGCCGCCACCCGGACGCGGCACGGCTTCCGGGATCTTCCACCCGTTTTCCCAGGTGGCGCAGTCGGCATCGATGAGTTTCATGTCCGTGTCGACGGTGACGCCGTCGAGTTCGGGCTGCATCGCGACGCGCACGCGCGTGGCCGGTTTTCCGTCCGGACGCGGCGTCGAGCGGATGTCCAGTTGCAGCATGTTGCGGTTGACGAACAGCGCGTCCGGGATGGCGTTGTAGTAGGCCTCCGGCGACTCGTCGAACTGCGGCGCACCCAGGTCCGCGCGGGCCGGATTGAACAGCGTGCGGTCGACGACCAGGTTACCGGCGATCGTGCGGATGCCCTGGTAGCGCAGGGCGCGCAGCATGGTCGTCAGCGACTCGGTGGACAGGTCGACGTCGGCGCCGCCGCGCAGCACGAGGTCGCCGTGCAGCACGTCGCCCTTGACCTCGCCCGTCGTGCGCATCTCGGTGCGGCCGCGGAACACGGGGCCCAGCTGCTCGAGGGCGATCAGGGTCGTGACGAGTTTCATCGTCGACGCCGGGTGCAGCGGATGGTCGGCCAGGTGCGACAGCACGGTCTTGTCGCCGCGCAGGACGAGCACGCTCACGGCATCCTCGGGAATCGCCGCCGCGCGCAGGGCGTCCGTGACGGTGACCGGCAGCGGGGCCGTCATCGATGCGGGCGGCGCGGCTTGCAGCTGGGCGGAAGCAGGATTGGCGCTGCCCAGCAGCGCGGCGGAGAGAAGAGTCAATGCGTGACGACGAAGCATGCCTGTCCTTGTCATAGCCATTATCCGAAGAACACGTAGGCCACCGAGATGGCCGCGATGATGCCGGCCAGGTCGGCGATCAGCCCGCAGGAAATCGCATAGCGCGTCTTGCGCACGCCGACGGAGCCGAAGTACAGCGCGACGATGTAGAACGTGGTGTCCGCCGAGCCCTGGAAGATGCACGCGAGGCGGCCGACGAACGAATCGACGCCATAGGTCTTCATGGCGTCGATCATCAGCGCACGCGACCCGCTGCCGGACAGCGGCTTCATCAGCGCCGTGGGCAGGGCGGGCGTGAACGCCGTGTCGAGGCCGGCCATGCGGATGAGCCATTCCAGGCCCTGCACGACGAAGCCGAGCACGCCGGCATTGCGGATCACGGAGATCGCGACGAGCATGCCGACGAGGTAGGGGATGATCGTGAGTGACGTCTGGATGCCGCCCTTGGCCCCTTCGATGAACGCCTCGTACACGTTCACGCGCTTGACCATCGCGCCGACGATGAACACGACGATGATGGAAAACAGGATCAAATTGCTCGCGACCTTGGAGACGGTTTCGATTTCCGGCTTCGTGAGGTATTGCGTGAAGTACCAGATCAGCGTGGCGATGGCGGCCGTCATGCCGCCCAGCCATCCCAGCACGACGCCGTTCAGCAGGTTGATGCGCTGGCGGATCGATACGGCGATGATGCCGGCGACCGTGGCGACGTAGGTCGCGATCATGCAGGGGATGAAGATGTCGGACGGGTCTTTCGCGCCGAGGATCGCGCGCTGCGCCATGATCGCGAGCGGGATGAGGGTGAGGCCGGACGTGTGCAGCACGAGGAACATGATCTGCGCATTGCTGGCCGTGTCCTTGTTCGGGTTCAGCGTCTGCAGGCTTTCCATCGCCTTCAGGCCGAATGGCGTCGCGGCATTGTCCAGGCCCAGCAGGTTGGCGGAAAAATTCATCACCATGTGGCCCGTGGCCGGGTGGTCCTTCGGCACTTCCGGGAAAATGCGCGAAAAGAACGGCGAAATCACTTTCGCCAGCCAGCCGACGGCGCCGGCCTTTTCGCCGATGTTCATGATGCCCAGCCACAGGGTCATCACGCCGGCCAGCGGCAGGGCGATGTCCATCACGCCCATCTTGGCCGCGTCGAACGTGCCGTCGATGATGCGCTTGAAGATCTCGGTATCCCCGAGAAAGATCCATTGGGCCAAAGCCGCGACGAAGCCGACGAGGAAGAAGCCGATCCAGATGTAATTTAAAGCCATGGGTGTCGTAGTTTCGGCGGCTCATGCCGCCTGAGCTCGATTGTGCAGCGGAGAGTATAGGCGCTGAGCAAGCTGCACTGATGAAAGAATGGGCTGGGGATATGTAAAAAAGTTATGCACCGCTGTGAAGCTTAGCGTTCTGTCATCGTAGGCCCGTATTGCCTGGGCCCAAAGCCTGAGCCTATGATACGCAACGCTTCCAGGACCCCGCCATGCCGACTCGCCGCTCCTTCCTCGCTTCCCTGCTGTTCACCGCTCTCGCTCCATTGGCCGCCGCGCAAGGCACGGAAGCGAAAGTCCTGCACATGTTCCTGTCGACGAGCGAGACGGGCATGGACCCGGCCGTCGCGTCCGACATCGCCACGTTGTCCCTGCTGGAAAACCTGTTCGACCCGCTGCTGCGCTACGACTACCTCGCGCGCCCCGTCAAACTGCAGGGCAATGGCGCCAAGGACCTGCCTGAGATCTCGGCCGACGGCCTCACGTACACGTTCCACGTCCGCCCCGGCATGCGTTTCACGCCGGACCCGGCCTTCAAAGGGCCGCCGCGCGAGGTGACCGCGGCCGACTACGTCTACAGCATCCAGCGCCTGTACGACCCGACCCTGAAATCGCCGTGGTCGTTCATGTTCGAAGGAAAACTGCTGGGCGACACGGCGTGGAAGGATCATTTCAGCTACGCGACGAGCATCCCCGGCCTGCAGGCCGTCGACCGGTACACGCTGCGCATCCGCCTTTCCGAGCCGGACAATAACTTCCTGTTTTACCTGGCCACGCCGGCGACGGGCGTCGTCGCACGTGAAGTGATCGAGGCGTATCCGGGCCAGGCCGGCAACCATCCCGTCGGGACCGGGCCGTTCATGCTGGGGGACTGGAAGCGCAGCGACCGCATCGTCCTCGTCGCGAATCCCACGTCGACGTCCGTGTTTCACTCCAGCGTGGCGACGGACCCGGCGGCCGATCCCACCGACCGTGCCATCGCGCGCGCCCTCGAAGGGCAGAAGCTGCCGCGCGTGGACAAGGTCGACATCAAGATCGCGGAAGAATTCCAGGGCCGCATGCTGGGCTTCCTGAACGGCGAATACGACTACCTGGAGCAGGTGCCGGAATCGATGACGGACATGGTCATCAAGAACGGCAAGCTGAAGCCCGAGCTGGCCGCGCGCGGCATGCAGCTGTACCGCTTTCCGGTGCTGCAGACCTATTACATGTGGATGAACATGGAGGACCCGGTGCTCGGCGGCTATTCGAAGGAGAGGGTGGCGCTGCGCCGCGGGATCTCGCTCAGCTATAACAGCGCCGAGGACATCGCCCTGCTGAAACAGGGATTCGCGATCAAGGCGGAATCGCCGCTGCCGCCGGGCGTGCTGGGCTACGACCCGAACTACCGCAGCCCCGTTCCTTACGACCCCGCGATGGCGAACGCCTTGCTCGACCGCTTCGGCTACGACAAGCGCGACCCGGACGGATTCAGACGGCAGCCGAAGGCGGGCGGCGGCGGCACCGAGCCGCTGACCCTGCAGATGAGCAGCGAAGCGACGGTCGGCGGCCGCCTGCGCGACGAACTGTGGCGCAAATGCCTGAACGCGGTCGGCCTGCGTGTCGTGTTCAAGTCGGACAAGAAGACGGAAATCATCAAGGCGTCGCGCCTCGGCAAGGTGCAGATGTTCGAGAGTAACTGGATCGCCGACTTCCCCGACGGCGACAATTTTTATCAGCTGCTGTACGGCCCGAACGCGGGCCGCGCCAACTACGCCCGTTTCAACCTGCCGGCCTACAACGAACGCTACGAGCAGGCGCACGCGCTCAAGGACGGCCCCGAGCGCCAGAAGCTGTACTTCGAGATGAACCAGCTGCTCCACGCCTATAACCCGTGGGTGCCGCTCACCCACGTGCTCTCGGCGGATATCCGGCAACCGTGGCTCAAAAACTACAAACGCCACCCCGTCGAATTCACGCAATGGCGTTATCTGGATGTCGATGTTGCGGAAAGGACACGTGCTGCAAGAGGGAAGTGATACTTTTTGCTAGATTGACTATGTGAAATATTCCCTGCAGTTATAGTCAGCGCCGGAATTTTCATTGGATGGGCGCGCGCCAGTGCGCTTACCTTTGATCATTATGCCAACGTCATCGTGCACCAAGGAGAGCCACGTGAAGTTAAAGAAGCTAGCGGCCATGATCGCCGTGATCGGTACCGCCGTCCCGGCGGTCGCACAGCAAGCGCAGACGGACAAGCCGATCGCGCGCGTCGAGATCACGGGTTCCAGCATCAAGCGCATCGCCACCGAAGGCGCGCTGCCGGTGCAGACGATCACGATGGACCAGTTGGACAAGCAGGGCGTCACGAACGCGGAACAGCTGATGCGCCTGATTTCGGCCAATGGCACGGGCGCGGACAATATGACTTCAGGTAATAACGTGTTCGGCGCGGATGCCGACCGCGTCAGCGGCGGCGGCTCGTTCGCGTCGCTGCGCGGCCTGGGCCCGACCGGCACCCTCGTGCTGATCAACGGCCGCCGCATCTCCGGCTACGGCCTGTCCGGCAAGGCGGTCGACCTGAACACGATCCCGCTGGCAGCCGTCGCGCGCATCGAAGTGCTGAAGGATGGCGCGTCCGCGATCTACGGCACGGATGCCGTGGGCGGCGTCATCAACTTCATCCTCAAGACGAATTTCGAAGGCGTGCAGGCGAATGCCACCGGCAACTGGACGGAACACGGCGGCGGCGCCACCCGCCGGCTGCAGGTCGTGGCCGGCCACGGCAACCTGGACACCGACCGCTTCAACATCATGGCGGCGATCGGCTACGACAGGAACAACGAACTCGATTCGCACCAGCGTTCGTTCGCCAACGGCTACCAGCCGACGCGCGGCCTGTCGCCGGACACCACCGGCACCCCGGTCGCCAACCAGCTGACGGGCGCCGGCACCGCACTGGGCTCGAACTTCCAGATGCCGGGCGATCCGAACAAATACCTGCAGGCGGGTCTGCTATCCCTGCAGGGCAAGTGCGACAGCGTGCAGGGCATGAACCAGTATGCGACGGCGCTGTGGAAGGACGTGACGTCGCCGCTGCGCACGACCTATTCCTGCGCCTACGACTACGGCGGCGACTACGTGATGCAGCTGCCGACGGAGCGCACGAACGGCGTCGCCCGCGCCACGTTCCAGATCACGCCGGACCACCGCGTGTTCGCCGAAGCCGTGGGCGCGCACACGAATTCGCTGGCGATCCTGACGCCGGCGCAGATCTCCACGTCGCTCGCGAACGGCAATGCGTATCCGGTGGGCGGCCCGTACTACCAGGACCTGTCGCCGTACATCGCTTCTTTCGACAAGACCAAGCCGATCATCTACAAATGGCGCGCGTGGCCGCTGGGTAACCGCACGCAGAACTACACGACCGACACCGTGCGCCTGATGACGGGCGCCGAAGGCCTCCTCGCCGGCAAGTGGGACTACAAGATCGACCTGTCGCACAGCGAGAGCCACACCAAGACGGACCTCGTCGACGGCTATGCGTACACGAGCGCGCTGTACCAGGTGCTGGGGAGCGGCGTCGTGAACCCGTTCGCCGCGCCGTCGCAGGGCCAGAGTGCGGCCGCGATGCAGGCGCTGGAAGGCACCAAGTTCTATGGCCGCCTCCAGCACGGCAAGACGACGCTCACGCAGTTCAATGCCTCGATCTCGGGCGAGATCTGGCAGTTGCCGGCCGGCCCGCTGCAGGGCGCGATCGGCACCGACCTGCGCCGCGAGGGCTACGGCTTCGCGCAGGACGTCGACGCGACGAAGATCCTGCTGGCGCCGGGTAACGCGAACCAGGACACGGTCAACCGCAACGTCAAGGCGATCTACACCGAGCTCGTGGTCCCGGTCATGAAGAACCTGGAACTGCAGCTGGCGCTGCGCCGCGACGACTACAGCCTGATCGGCGCGACGACGAATCCGAAGATCGCGTTCAGCTACCGTCCCACGAGCTGGCTGATGCTGCGCGGCTCGGCGAACAAGGGCTTCCTGGCGCCGAGCTTCGCCCAGCTGTATTCGGGCCGCCTGGACCAGGAACTGCCGAACGGCGTGTCCGACCCGGTCGGCTGCGCGTCCCACCCGGGCGACCCGCGTTTCTGCGCGATCGAGCGCCTGAACTACTTCAGCGGCGGCAATCCGAACCTGCGTCCGGAGACGTCGAAGCAGGGCACGCTGGGCTTCATCGTCGAGCCGAACGCGAACTTCTCGATGTCGGTCGACTACTGGGCGATCAACGTCAAGGACCGCATCCTGAACCGCACCCCGCAAGTCGTGCTGGCCAATGCGGCTGCGCTGGGCGAGTACATCCACCGCAATGCGGACGGCACCATCGACTACGTCGACGCGGGCTGGATCAACGCGGCCGGCCTCAAGACGCGCGGCGCCGACGTGGGCCTGCGCGGCCGCGGCAACCTGCCGGACGGCTGGCGCTGGAACGCGACCCTCGACGGCACCTGGACGCAGAGCTACCAGTTCGCCGAGTTCGAAGGCCAGCCGTACGTCGAATACGTCGGCAACTTCTACACGCGCGACATCTACCTGCGCTGGAAGCACAACGCCACGTTCAGCGTCGCCAAGGGCCCGTGGAGCGTCCTGCTCAGTAACCTGTACCGCGACGGCTACAAGGACCAGCTGCCGAACGGCGGCAAGGGCACGCCGCCGGCAGGCTTCAATCCGCGCGTGGCCAGCTACACGACGTGGGGCCTGTCGACGACGTACACGGGCCTGAAAAACACGACGATCACCGTCGGCATCCAGAACCTGTTCGACCGCGACCCGCCGTTCACGGCGCACAACGTGGACGAAGTCGTGGGCGCCGGCTGGGATCCGCGCGTGGCCGACCCGCGCGGCCGCTCGCTGAGCTTCGACGTCAAGTACCGCTTCTTCTAACCGGTATTGCCTGTATCCTTGGCATACCTGCGGCCCGCGTCCATGGAAGCCACAAGCTTCCGCGGCGCGGGCCGTTTTACTTGAACCTCATCCCATGAACGGCAGGCGCAGATTCAACGCGATGATGGCGGCGGCGCTGCTGCTTCCGTTCGCGCCTGTGCGGTCCGCATCGAGAAAAATGACTCCACTGATCAAACCACCGCGCCTGCGCCGCGGCGACGTCGTCGGCCTCGTCGCACCGGGCGGCTACACGAGCGATCCTTCCATCGAGAAGGCCGTGCAGCACATCGAAGCGCTGGGCTTCCGCGTCAAGCTGGGCACGTACCTGCGCGACGTGTGGGGCAATTACGGCGGCACCGTCGCGGCGCGCATCGCCGACCTGCACGCGATGTTCCGCGATCCCGACGTCAAGGCCATCTGGGCGATCCGCGGCGGCTCCGGCTGCATTTCGCTGCTGCGGCACCTGGACTACCGCCTGATCCGCACGCATCCGAAGGTCCTGCTGGGCTATTCCGACATCACGGCGCTGCACCTGGCCATCCACCGCCACGCGGGCCTCGTGACCTTCCACGGCCCGGTCGCATCGAGCACGCCGTCGGAGTATTCGACGGAGCACCTGCTGGCCGTGCTGATGGACCCGCGGGCGTCGTACACGATTCCGATGTCGGCGGAGAACGACCGTCGCGCGCTCGACGAACCGTGGTACGCGACGCGGACGGTGCATGAAGGCGTCGCCGAGGGCCCGCTCATCGGCGGCAACCTGTCGCTGGTGAGCGCGCTGGCCGGCACGCCGTACGCGGCGGATTTCACGGGCGGCCTGCTGTTCCTCGAAGAGGTGAACGAGGAACCGTACCGCATCGACCGCTGGATGACGCAGCTCGATCTCGCCGTCGGTTTTGATAAAGCGGCCGGCGTCATGATCGGCATCTGCGAGAACTGCGGACCGCAGGGCGACGGGCCGTCGCTGACGCTGGACGAGACGTTCGACGTGCACCTGCAGCCGCTGCGCGTGCCGGCGGTGACCGGATATTCGTTCGGGCATATCCGCAACCAGTTCACGATGCCGGTCGGGATCCGGGGCAGGCTGGATACGGAGGCGCGGACGGTGACGTTGCTGGAGGCCGGGGTCAGCTGACCAGGCGCAGCATCCGGCGCGTGACGGCCTTGTCATCGTCATCCTGCGCCGTTCAGCAGACGCAACGCCTCTTCGTGCAGTCGGGGCGTGGCCGACATCAGGACCGCACCGCCTTGTTCGGCGCGAGAACCGTCCAGCCGTGTCACCACGCCGCCGGCCTGTTCGATGATCGGGATGAGCGCGACGATATCGTACGGCTGCAGCGCGGGCTCGAAACATAGGTCGATATGGCCCGCCGCCAGCATGGCGACGGCATACGATTCCCCGCCGTAGCGTGTCATTCGCACGGCATGTGCCAGCCGGTCGAAGCCTGTCGCGTGGTCCCGGCCATGCTGGGGGGACGTCGTGTGCAGGATCGCCTGGGACAGGCTGCCGACGTCGCGTGTGGCAAGCCGGCGCCGCCGGCCTGCGCGCTCCTCCCAGGCGCCGTCGCCGGCGGCCCAGAAGCGTTCGCCCGTAAACGCCTGGCTCATCAGTCCCGCCTCGGCCCGTCCGTGGACAGTCAGGCCAATCAAGGTTGCCCATACCGGCAAGCCGCAGATGAACGGCCGGGTTCCGTCGACGGGATCGAGTACCCATCGGTATGGCCCCGTGCCGCTGACACCGAATTCCTCGCCCAGGATCGCATGGTCGGGATAGCGGGCCTGGATCGCGTTGCGTATCGCTATCTCGGCCTGGCGGTCGGCCTCCGTCACCGGATCGAAGCTCCAGCCTTCTTTCGGCTTGTTCTCGATGACCAGTGCGCTGCGATAGCGCGGCAGTGTTTCGGCATCGGCAATGTCGGCAAGGCTGTGAAGAAAACCCACGTCCGGTAGCTGCATGTCACTCTCCTTATTTGTGCATCTATTTGCACGTTTACGATATCACGCCCATCGAGATACGCGCAATAATACGTATAAATAAGATTAAACATGCAAAGATAGGCATGATTGGATGCACCGGCAGCATGCCGGCGTCGCACCGCTTCACCACCGCCACGCCGCCTGCAACCTCTCCTTCAAATAGCCCACGAACAGCCGCACCCGCGGCGCCAGGTTCCTCTGGTGCGGGTACACCGCATGCAGCGGCGCCGCCGCCATCGCGTGATTCGGCAGCACGCGCCGCAGCCGCCCCGCCTCGAGGTCGTCGCCCACGTCCCAGACCGATTTCAGCGCGATGCCGCTGCCGGCCAGCGCCAGCTGCTGCGCGGCACCGCCATCGTTCGTGAGGAAGGCGGCGTCCACGCGCACGGGCGCCGTCTCGTCGCCGTCGAATTTCCAGTCCGTGCGGCGTTGATCTCCGATCACGATGCAGCGGTGGCCCGCCAGTTCGGCGGGCGTGCGCGGTTCGCCGTGGCGCTGAAGGTAGGCCGGCGACGCGCACAGCACGCGGTAGTTCGGCGCCAGTGCGCGCGCGACGAGCGAAGAATCGGCCAGCGCGCCGTAGCGGATGCCGAGGTCGATGCCGCTGTCCAGCAGGTCGACGACGGCATCCAGGAGCTCCAGCTGGATCGTCACCTGCGGATGCAGCTCCTGGAACGCGGCCGCGATGGGCGCCAGCCAGCGCCGCCCGAATTCGCCCGGCGCCGTGATGCGCAACAGCCCGTGCACGCCGTCGCGGCGCTGCGCGAGCAGGGCTTCGGCCTGCTCCACTTCGTCCAGGATGCGCAGCACGCGCGCGTGGAACAGCCGGCCTTCGTCCGTCAGCGTCTGGCGCCGCGTCGTGCGCTGCAGCAGGCGCGTGCCCAGGCTCGCTTCCAGCAGGGATAAGCGCTTGCTGACGACGGACACGGGCACGTCCAGCTCGCGCGCGGCGGCCGACAGGCTGCCGGCCGAGACGATCCGGGCAAACGCGACGAGGGCAGGGAAGTTGTTGACGAGCGTGTCCATCTTGCGCTTTTTGGAAACAATGATTTCGTATTCTGCCGCTATTTTTCGTTCAGCGTGAAATCTATGATGGGCTCATCGACCATACGGAGCACGACCATGAGAGCCATCCCCCTCCTCGCCGCCATGCTGGCAGCCCTGCCAGCCAGCGCGGCAGAACAACTCGTCAGCGCAAGGCAAATCATCGCCGACGCGTCGCTGCCGCGGGCGCAGCGCGATGCCGAAGTGCTGGCGGCGCGCCGCTACGCCACGTTCTGGCACACTGGCGACGCGCGCCATGCACGCGCCGCGCTCGCAGCCGATTTCACGGACCGCACCCTGCCGCCGGGCCGCGCGCAAGGCGTGCCGGGGCCGCTGGCGGCATCCAGATTCGTGCGCACGGCGATTCCCGATCTGCAGGCGGACCTGCTACAACTGATCGTTGCGGGTGACCGCGTCACCGTGCACTACCGCTTCCACGGCCATTTCACGGGCCGGTGGGCGGACAAGCAGGGACAAGGGCAGGACATCGACTTCATCGCCACCGACATCTATCGCATCGCGGACGGGAAGATCGCCGACAACTGGCACATCGAAGACAACCTCACGCTGATGCAGCAACTGGGCCTCGCCGCCCGCTGAAAGGAGTCAACATGCACATCGATTTGACCGGCAGGACCGCACTCGTCTCCGCTTCCACCGCCGGCATCGGCCTGGCGACCGCCATCGGGCTCGCGGACGCGGGCGCCACCGTCATCCTCAACGGGCGCTCCATTGATGCCATCGAACGCGCCCGCGAAGCCGTGCTGGCGCGGGTGCCGAAGGCGCAGTTGCGCGGCGTCGCGGCCGACCTCGCGACGGCGGAAGGCGCTGCCGCGCTGCTGAAAGCCGAGCCGCACGTGGACATCCTCGTCAACAACGCAGGCACATACGGCCCGCAGGATTTCTTCGAGATCGACGACGCCACGTGGGAGCATTTCTTCCAGCTGAACGTAATGTCGGGCGTGCGCCTCGCGCGGCACTACCTGAAAGGAATGCTGGAACGGGACTGGGGCCGCGTCGTGTTCATCTCGTCGGAATCGGGGCTGAACATCCCGGCCGACATGATCCACTACGGGATGACGAAGACGGCGCAGCTGGCCATCTCGCGCGGGTTGGCGAAGCTGGCAGCCGGCAGCGGGGTCACCGTCAACGCGGTGCTGCCGGGGCCGACCCTGTCGGAAGGCGTGCGCGCCATGCTGGAAGGCGCGGCACGGGAGGCGCACGTGTCGGTGGAACAGGCTGCGACGGACTTCGTGCGCACGCACCGTCCCAGCTCCATCCTGCGCCGCACGGCGAGCGTGGACGAGGTGGCGAACATGATCGTCTACGTCTGCTCGCCGCAGGCGTCCGCCACGACGGGCGCGGCGCTGCGGGTGGATGGCGGTGTCGTGGACACCATCGCCTAGCCTTACGCGACGATCTCGTCGATCTGCGTGGCCACTTCGTCGAACGCGGCGTTCGCGCGGTCCGGGCCCATGTTCACGCCCTCGGCGTAGATGAACTCGACGTCCGTCATGCCCATCAGGCCCAGCACGCCCTTCAGGTACGGCACCTGCGAGTCGCGTTCCGTGTCGCGGTAGATGCCGCCGCGGGCCAGGCCCACGTAGACCTTCTTGCCGGTGACGAGGCCTTCCGGACCGTTCGCCGTGTAGCGGAAGGTCTGGCCGGCGCGGGCGACGGCGTCGATCCACGACTTGATCTGCACGGACACGCTGAAGTTATACATCGGCACGCCCAGTACGATCACGTCGGCGCGTTTCAGTTGCGCGATCAGCGCGTCGTCCAGCGCCACGCGGGCGCTTTGCTCCGGCGTGCGTTGTTCGGCGGGCGTGAACAGGGCGGACAGTGCGGCTTCGTCCAGCACGGGGTGCGGGTCGCGTGCCAGGTCGCGCAGCTCGACCGTCGCTTCCGGATGCCGTGCCTTCAGTCGCGCCGTGATCGCGTCGGCGACGCGGGTGGAGTTCGAACCGTTCAGGCGGGCGCTACCGTTGATTTGCAGGATGTTCATCGTGTTCTCCAGAAGTGTTGGGTCGATGGAGAACATTCTATTGAGACTCTTCGGCGGGATTAAGCCGGGTTTCCGGATATCATTGTTCCATTTATGGGACGGGAGTCTGGAGCATGGTGGATGCAAACGATCTGATCCTGTTCGTGCGTGTCGTCGACGCCGGCAGCTTTTCGCAGGCGGCCGAGCGGGCCGACCTGCCCAAGTCGACGCTGTCGCGCCGCCTGACCCTGCTGGAAGAAGCGCTGGGCGAAAAGCTGTTCGTGCGCAGCACGCGGCGCGTGGCGATCACGGCGTTCGGCGAGCGCATCCTGGAACACGCGCGCCGCCTCGTCGATGAAACCGAGGAGGTCGCGGCGCTGGCCCAGCACCGGCAGGAGACGCCGCGCGGCGAATTGCGCGTCTCGATGCCTCCCGACTTCATCGAATCCGACTTCGCCAGCTTCTGCCAGGCGTTCCAGGCGCGCTATCCGGACGTCCGGCTGCGCATCGACCTGTCGCCGCGCCGCGTGGACCTCGTCAGCGAACGTTTCGACGTGGCCGTGCGCGCCGCCCAGCACCTGCCCGACGATGCGACGCTCGTCGCGCGCAAGGTGTGCGACCTGCGCCAGGCCTTGTACGCCAGCCCGGATTACCTGGCCGAACACGGCACGCCGCAGACGCCCGACGACCTCGCCCGCCACGCCTGCCTTGCGTACACGGGGAACGACGGTGCGACGTTGCCGTGGGTACTGACGCGCGGCGACGAGCGCTGGGAGCAGGTCGTGCAGGGACCGCTCGTGTGCAATTCGCCGCGGCTGCAGCGCGAGATGGCGTACCGCGGCGCCGGTATCGCGGCGCTGCCGGCGGACGCCTCCCTGCGCGACTGGATCGGCAACGGCCGCCTGCGCCGCATCCTGCCGGACTGGTGGCTGCCGACGGCCGGCCTGTGGTGCGTGATGCCGGGACGGCGCCTGATGCCGGCGCGCACGCGCGTGTTCGTCGACATGCTGAAGACGCACATGGACGCCATCATGGGCGGGTAATTCTACGAAAACGATTGACATGTGTGCGTACGCACATGATACTGTGCCCATGACTGCTTCCGAACGACTCATTGCCTGCAACTGTTTCGCCACCCGCAAGGCGGCGCGGCTGATTACGAAGATGTATGAAGACCACCTGTCGCGCGTGGGCCTGACGAGCACGCAGTTCTCCATCCTGGTTTATGTCGACGAGGTCGGCGCGGCCTCGATGAAGGACCTCGTCGAGTCGATGGTGATGGAGCGCACGAGCGTGATCCGCGCGCTGCAACCGCTGGAACGCGACGGCCTCGTGGTCATCGGTCCGCACGAGGAGGACGCGCGCCGCAACGTCGTGCGCCTCACCGACGCGGGCCGCGCGAAGCTGGCGGAAGCGCTGCCCGTGTGGCAGACGGCGCAGGCGGAGTTCGAGAGCAGATTCGGCGCCGGGCTGGCCGGCGAGTTGCGCCAGTCGCTGTCGACGCTGGCACCGTAGCAAAATTTTTTGCACTGATATGTGCGTACACACACTAAGGAAAAGAACATGAGCAAATCGAATCTCGGCACCGCAGTCGTCACTGGCGCATCCACCGGCATCGGTGCCCTCTACGCGGACCGCCTGGCCCGCCGCGGCTACGACCTGGTCCTCGTCGCCCGCAACGGGGAGCGTCTGCAAGCGCAGGCCGATCGCCTCAGCACCACGTACGGCGGCACGGTGCGGACGCTCGCCGCCGACCTGACCCATGATGCCGACCTGCGCCGCGTGGAAGCGCTGCTGCGCGACGACGCGTCCGTCACGCTGCTCGTGAATAACGCGGGCGTGGGCGGCACCGGCCCGCTGCTCGGCTCCGACGTCGACAAGATGCAGGACATGATCGCGCTGAACGTGACCGCGCTGACGCGCCTGACGTATGCCGCCGCGCCGGGCTTTGTGGCGCGCGGGCAGGGCGCCTTCATCAACATCGCCTCCATCGTCGCCATCGCACCGGAAGTGCTGAACGGCGTGTACGGCGGCAGCAAGGCGTACGTGCTGGCGTTCAGCCAGTCGCTGCAACATGAGCTGGCCGACAAGGGCGTGCGCGTGCAGGTGGTGCTGCCGGGCGCCACGGCGACGGATTTCTGGCAGATCGCCGGCACGCCCGTCGAGCACCTGCCCAGCGAGATCGTGATGCGCGCCGAGGATCTCGTCGATGCCGCGCTGGCCGGTTACGACCAGGGAGAATTCGCCACGATCCCGGCGCTGGAAGACGGCGCCAAGTGGGATGCGTACGAGACCGCGCGCCGCGCGATGCACCCGGAACTGTCGCGCACGAAGCCGGCGAGCCGCTACGCTGTCGCGGCCTGAATCAGCGGGCTTCGAACACGAGGCACGTGGTCGTCGCATGCGCATACAGCCGGCCCTGCGCATCGACGATCTTCCCTTCCGCCGTCGCGAGCTGGCGGCCGCAATGGAGTACCGTGCCGATCGCGCGCAGCGGCCCGCCGTCGAGCCGCGCGCCGCGCACGAGGTTCACGCTCAGCTCCGCCGTCGTGTAGGCGTAACCCGGCTCCAGCGCCGTCTGCACCGCGCAGCCGACCGCCGAGTCGAGCAGGGTCGCGTACCAGCCGCCGTGCACCGTCCCCATCGGATTCAGGTGCTTCGCCTGCGGCGTGCCCTGGAACGTGGCCTTGCCCTTCTCCACCTCGACGAGGTAGAAGTCGAGCGTCTCGGCGATGGGGGCGTACGGGAAGCGGCCATCGAGCAGCGCCTCCATGATGGCGAGGCCGGACATCCCGCGCGCTTCCTGCGCCGGTACGACACCCGGACGTCCGCCGCCCTGCTCGATGCGCGCACGCACCGCGCGCAGTTGTTCTTCCCATTGCTCGGCCACCGTCGGCTGCGTCTCCATGCGATCCTCCTGTCGTGTGATTGAGTGTATATGCAATGCTCCGGGCGGATTATGCACGGGTTCCGGCGGCCCCGGGGTTATACTCGCTAGAGGGACGGCACTAACGCCATCCCGGCAATGGAATACCGTACATGACATCGAACGACCCCCTGTGCAACTGCCTCGCCCTGCGCCAGGCGTCGCGTTACATCACCGGCGTGTACGACCAGGTGCTGAGCGAGGCCGGCCTGCGCGTCACGCAGTTCTCCATCCTGTACAAGCTGCTGGGGCTCGGGCCGATGACGGTCAACCAGATGTCCGCCGAACTGGTCATGGACCGCACGACCCTCACCCGCAACCTGAAACCGCTCGAACGCGATGCCCTCGTGACGACGGGTCCCAGCGAGCACGATAAACGCGAGCGCGTCATCGTCCTCACGCCGGCCGGCAAGGCGAAGGTGAAAGCCGTGCTGCCGCTGTGGCGCCGTGCCCAGCAGACCTTCGAACAGAACTTCGGCAGCGAACGCGCGCTCGAACTGCGCCTGCTGCTGCGCGCCGTCGTCGAGACGGGCATCCACGAGCCCGAAGTCAAATAATCCGCTCGCCGGCAGGCCGCGCGTCATGCGGTTTTCAAAATACGTGTATATACTCCTATTTGCGCGATCCCGCCATCCAACCCGAAAGGAGTCATCATGCCTGCCCGCGACATCGTCCTGTGTGCCCCCGTGCGTACCGCCATCGGCGCGTTCAACGGTTCCCTGAAATCCATCCCCGCCGTCGAACTGGGCGCGGCCGCCGTGCGTGCCGCCGTCGAGCGCGCGGGCATCGCTCCGGACGCCATCGACGCCGTCCTGATGGGCAACGTGATCCAGGCGGGCAACCGCATGAACCCGGCGCGCCAGGCCGCGGTCCACGGCGGCATTCCCGTCAGCGTGCCCGCGATGACCCTGAACCGCGTGTGCGGCTCGGGCGCGCAAGCCATCGCATCGGCCGCGCACGAGATCCTCGCGGGGGACTCCCATGTCGTGCTGGCCGGCGGCATGGAAAACATGGACCAGGCGCCGTACCTGATGCCGCAGGCCCGCTGGGGCGCGCGCATGGGCCACGCGCAGATCTACGACAGCCTGCTGCACGACGGCCTGAATGACGCCTTCTCCGCCCAGCACTCGGGCTGGCACACGGAGGACCTCGTGAAGGACGTGGACATCACCCGCGCCGCGCAGGACCGCTGGGCCGAGCGCTCGCAGCGCCGCTTCTCGGACGCGCAGGCGGCCGGCGCGTTCAGGGATGAAATCGTGGCGATCGAGATCGCGGGCAAGCGCGGCGTGCAGGTGTTCGACACGGACGAAGCGAACCGCCCGGACACCACGCTGGAAACGCTGGCGAAACTGAAACCGGCATTCCGCCCGGACGGCACGATCACGGCCGGCAACGCGCCGGGCCTGAACAGCGGCGCGGCCGCCGTCATCGTTGCCGACCGCGCGACGGCCGAGCGCCTGGGCCTGCAGCCGATCGCGCGCCTCGTCGCCTCAGGCGTGGCCGGCGTGGAACCGGGCATGTTCGGCATCGGCCCCGTGCCGGCCGTGCAGAAGGCCCTCGCGCGCGCCGGCTGGAACATCGGCGACGTCGACCGCTACGAAATCAACGAAGCGTTCGCCGCCGTGCCGCTCGCGGTGGCGAGAAAGCTGTCGCTGGCGGAAGACGTCATCAACGTCGAAGGCGGCGCGGTGGCGCATGGACACCCGATCGGTGCGACGGGCGCCGTGCTGACGGTGCGGCTGCTGCATGCGATGCGGCGCGGGCTGGCGCGGCGTGGCGTCGTCACGCTGTGCATCGGGGGCGGGCAGGGGATTGCGCTGGCGCTCGAGCAGGTGTGATCACGCGGCCACGAACGCGTTCATCCGCTCCACCAGGAACTCCCTGAGCACCCTGACGGCCGGCGACACCTGCCGCCGGTTCGCCAGCACCATGTACAGCGGCTGGTTATTGCCTTCCCAGTCTGTGCACACGGTGCGCAATGCGCCGCTCGCGAGGTCGGCCTGCACGTCGATGCGCGAGCGGTAGCACAGTCCGAGGCCGTCCAGCGCCCAGCGCCGCACGATCTCGGAATCGTCGGCCACGCGGTCGCCGCGCACCGTCACCTCGATCTCCGCGCCGTCCCTGTAGAAGCGCCAGCGGTCGTTGACCGTCTCGTCCAGCATGAAGCACAGGCAGTTGTGCGCGGACAGATCGTGCGGCGACGCCGGCGCGCCGTGCCGCGCGAGATACGCCGGCGACGCGCACAGCACGCGCCGGTTCGTCTCCAGCAGCGGCAACGCCACCATGCTCGATTCTCTCGGCTTGCCGAAGCGGAGCGCGATGTCGACGGGTTCCCGATAAATGTCGGCCAGCCGGTCCGTCAATTGCAGCTTCAGGCGCACGCCCGGGTACCGTTCCTGGAACGCGTTCAGCCACGGCAGCACGACGTGGCGGCCGAGGTCCGACGGCATCGAGATCTGCAAAGGCCCTTCGATGGTGTTTTCTCCCGCGCGCACTTCCGCCTCGGCGTCGCGCAGGCCGTCCAGCAGCGGGCGGCAGCGGGCCAGCAGGCGTTCGCCGGCCACCGTCAGCCGCATGCTGCGCGTCGTGCGCACGAACAGTGCCGTGCCGAGATCCGCCTCCAGCCGCTTCAGGCTCGCGCTGGCGACGGCCGGCGATACATCCAGCAGGCGCGCGGCCGCCGACAGGCCGCCCTGCTCGGCCGTGGTCATGAAGAGTTCGAGATCGCGCAAGTTCATTTTCAAATAAAAATTGAAATTGATTTCGTAATTGCACAGTTTATCAAAAAGATCGAAGCGCCCAGAATGACACCATCGATCACCAAGGAGCCACCATGAAAGCCATCGCCTACCAGGACAACCTGCCCATCGATCACGCCGACGCGCTCGTCGACATCACCCTGCCGGACCCGGTCGCGACCGGCCACGACCTGCTCGTCGAAGTGCAGGCCGTGTCCGTGAACCCCGTCGACGTGAAGGTGCGCGCCGGTTCGACACCGGCCTCCGGCGAGTGGAAGGTGCTGGGCTGGGATGCGGCCGGCATCGTGAAGGCTGTCGGGCCGGACGTGACGCTGTTCCGTCCGGGCGACCGCGTCTGGTACGCCGGCTCCATCGCCCGCGCCGGCAGCAACAGCGAGCTGCAACTGGTCGACGAGCGCATCGCCGGCAGGATGCCGCAATCGCTGGACTTCGGCGCCGCCGCCGCGCTGCCGCTGACGAGCCTCACGGCGTGGGAACTGCTGTTCGACCGTCTCGAGGTCCCGACCGACGAGCGCGGCGAGGGCAAGACGTTATTGGTGATCGGCGCGGCCGGCGGCGTCGGCTCCATCCTCGTGCAGCTGGCTCGCCAGCTGACCCGCCTGACGGTCGTCGGCACGGCGTCGCGTCCGGAAACGCGCGACTGGGTGCTGAAACATGGCGCGCACCACGTGATCGACCACGGCAAGCCCCTCGCGGACGAGATCCGGCGCGCGGGCCTGGGCGCGCCGGACTACGTGATCAGCCTCACGCACACTGAGCAGCACTTCGACCAGATCGTCGAGCTCATCGCGCCGCAAGGCAAATTCGGCCTGATCGACGACCCGGCCCCGATCGACGTCCGCAAGTTCAAGCGCAAGGCCGTGTCGCTGCACTGGGAACTGATGTTCACGCGTTCGCTGTTCTCGACGCCGGACATGATCCGCCAGCACGAGATTTTGAATCATGTGGCAGAGCTGATCGACGCGGGCACGATCCGTTCGACGGCCAACGAGAATTTCGGGCGCATCGATGCCGCGAACCTGAAGCGCGCGCACGCGCTGATCGAGTCGAACCGCGCGCAGGGCAAGATCGTGCTGGCGGGGTTCTGAGCGCGCCCCGGCGTCACAGCAACTTGTGCGTGATCTCCATCGCGACCGGATACAGCATCTCGCACGGCTGGCCGTGGCAGACGGCCGGTTTGTAGCGCAGGGCCATGGCGGCGCTGGCGACGTAGCGCACCACGTCGTCGTCGAAGCTGCCGACCCTGCGCACTTCCTTCGCCTTGCCGTCCACGCCGACCAGTACGTTCAGGCGCAGCAGGCCGCGCGCGCGGAACTTGCCGGCGGCGGCCACGATCAACCGGTTGAATTCGACGAGGCCGTTCACCGGATACGGCGGCTCGTCGCCCGGTTCAAGTGCCGGGTAGCGGTTGCGCACGATGTCCTTCTGCTCAGGCGTGAGGCCATCCCAGCCGACGTTGCCCGGCACTGCTGACCGCACTTCCGTCTTCGCCAGCAGCGTACCCGTGTTCGGCTCCGCCTGGCGCTGCTGGAACGTGTTCTCCGGTTTGGGACGGGATGCCGCGGCGTTGCGGGCAGCGGCATCGAGCGTGCCGGTGCGACCGCTGCCCGCATAGGTGATGCGGTCGCCATCGAGCGGATCCCCGTCGCGGAACTCGCCTTCGACCATGCCGCCGAGCGCATATGTCAGGCGCCCCTGGCCGTTCGGCTTGTCGGCGCGGAATTCGCCCTGGTAGGTATCGCCGTTCGGATAGATCTGCACACCCTTGCCCTCGCGGCGCATCAAATTGAGGCCGCCCTCGTAGCGCAGGTCGTTGGCGAAGTGCAGGTAACCTTCGCCGTCGGGGACGCCGTCGGTCAGCGAGCCGATGTACGTGAATTTGTCGCCCGCCTTCAGCTTCGCTTCGCCGCTGACGGCGCCGTGCGCGAACGTGCCTTCGATGCGGCGCGTGATGCCGTCCTTCGTCGCCCATTCGAGCACGCCCTTGCCGTCCGCATAACCGTCCTTGCACGGGCCATTCCAGTGCACGGACTGGTCGGCGGGTTCCGGCAGCAGTTTGCCGACCTGGCAGTCGTCGGCGTGGGCGGCTTGCGCGATGCAGGAGGCGAGGAGAAGAGTCAGTACGTTTTTCATCGTACAACTCTAGCATGCGGCCCCGGACCGCATGCTCACCGATTCTCACCCCTGGCGCAGCCTGAACGTCATGTAACTCAAGTCATGGCTGCCCCCCGCGATCCTGAGCATGTCCGCCACGCGCGCGACGGTGGTAAAACCGGCACGCGCATACAGGTCGACGGCCGGCTGGTTTTCGGACAAGACCTCGAGGTCGATCCATTCGATGTCCGTCCCGGCGCGCGCCCAGCCGGCGGCCGTTTCGAGCAGGCGCCGCCCGAGTCCGCGCCGCCGCCACACGCGGTGCACGCCCATGCCGAGCATGGCGCGGTGCGTGGCAGCGGGTTCGGGACGGCCGCGCAGGTCGACGTGGCCGGCGATGTCGCCGCAGGCGTCGATCGCGAGCCACAGGCGGCGCCAGCCCGGCTGGCCGACGGGGATGTCGATGCCCTTGATGAAGGCGATGCGCAGCCCGGCGGGCAGGCGCGGCTGGCCCGGCGCGATGGGCTGGAACAGCGGCGTGCCGTCGGCGCCGTTGTCGCGCAGGTGGTCGTCCAGATAGGCGAAGAACGGCGCCAGGTCGGCTTCATTGGCCGGGCGGATCGTCAACGCCTCCGTCTTGTCCATCAATGTGGTCACAAAGCCCTTGCAATCAAAATCTTCTGGATGTCGCTCGTGCCTTCGTAGATCTGGCACACGCGCACGTCGCGGTAGATGCGCTCGACGGGGAAGTCGGCCACGTAGCCATAGCCGCCGAATACCTGCATCGCCGACGATACCACGCGCTCGGCCATCTCGGACGCGAACAGCTTGGCCATCGCGGCTTCCTTCAGGCAGGGCAGGCCCGCGTCCTTCATCGACGCGGCGTGCAGGATCAGCTGGCGCGCGGCCTCGATCTGCATCGCCATCTCGGCCAGGCGGAACTGCACGGCCTGGTGGTCGAAGATCGGCGTGCCGAAGCTTTCGCGCTCCTTCGCATACGCCAGCGCCGCCTCGAACGCGGCGCGCGCCATGCCCACCGATTGCGACGCGATGCCGATGCGGCCACCTTCCAGGCCCGACAGCGCGATCTTGTAGCCTTGCCCCTCTTCGCCGATCAGGTTTTCCGCCGGCACCCTGCACTGATCGAACACGATCTGCGCCGTGTCCGACGAATGCTGGCCCATCTTCTGTTCGATGCCGGCCACGATGTAGCCGGGCGTGTCGGTCGGCACCCAGAACGCGCTGATGCCCTTCTTGCCGGCCGCCTTGTCGGTGACGGCCATGACGATGGCGACGTCGCCGTGCTTGCCGCTCGTGATGAATTGCTTGGTGCCGTTCAGGACGTAGTGGTCGCCGTCGCGCACGGCGGTCGTGCGCAGGGCGGCGGCGTCGCTGCCCGTGTGCGGTTCCGTCAGTGCGAAGGCGCCCAGCAGGTCGCCCTGCGCGAGCGGGCGCAGCCAGCGTTCCTTCTGCGCCGCGTTCGCGTACGTCATCGCGATCGAGCACACGGGGCAGTTGTTGACCGAAATGATGGTGGACGTGCCGCCGTCGCCGGCCGCGATCTCTTCCAGCACCAGCGCCAGCGCGACGTAGTCGAGGCCCGCGCCGCCGTACTGCTCGGGCACGGCCACGCCGAACGCGCCCAGCTGGGCCAGTTCCTTCAGCTCGTCCTTCGGGAAATGGTGTTCGCGGTCCCAGCGCGCCGCGTTGGGCGCCAGGCGTTCCTGCGCGAAGGTGCGCAGGGCGTCGCGGATCATCTGGTGTTCTTCGGTCAAAATCATATTGTCTCGGTTGTTATCTGGGACGGCTCACCATGGGATGGGCGTGCCGTCGTAATTGAGGAAGGCGCCGTTCTGCGCCGGCGTCGCCCTGGCCAGCGTGGCGCGCAGCCCGGCCGCGCTCTGCTCGACGGTGAGCGTCGCGCTGGGGCCGCCCATGTCGGTCTGCACCCAGCCCGGATGGAACGTCAGGCACGTTGCGCCCTGCGGGCCATAGGTCAGCGCGGCGTCGGCCAGCACGGAATTCAGCGCGGCCTTGCTGGCGCGATACAGCGACCCCTGGTTGCTCGTGCGCGCGCCGATGGAACCCATGCGCGACGAGATCACGGCCACCTTGCCGCGCGTGGCAGTCACCAGCGGCGCGACGATCGGCAGCAGGCGCATCGCGGCCAGCACGTTCGTGTGCATGACGTCGTCGAATTCCTTCTCCGTCGGGAAGCCCGCGTGATCGGGTCCGTACACGCCCGCGACGAGCCAGGCGGCGTCGATCTTTTCGTCGTCCAGCTTCCAGCCCAGGCCTCCGATCGATTCGGCATTCGTGACGTCGACCTGGTGCGCTTCCGCGCCCAGCCGGCGCAGCGCCTCGCAGTCCGCGGGCTTGCGCGCGGTGGCGATGACGCGCCAGCCGTCGGCGCGGTATTGACGGGCCAGTTCGAGGCCGATGCCGCGCGAGGCGCCGACGATGAGAACGGTGGGCATGAGAAGCTCCTTCACGGTATGGATGACAATGACAATCCGCCACCATACCGTGTTTTAAAAACGCGTGCGTGGCGCGCGCTACGCCCGTGCGTTACACCATCTCGATCGCCATTGCGGTCGCTTCGCCGCCGCCGATGCACAGCGACGCCACGCCACGCTTGCCGCCCGTCTTCTTCAGCGCGCCCAGCAGGGTGACGATGATGCGTGCGCCCGATGCGCCGATCGGGTGGCCCAGCGCGCACGCGCCGCCGTGGACGTTGACCTTCGAGTGCGGGATGTCCAGCTCGTGCATCGCTGCCATCGGCACCGCCGCGAACGCTTCGTTGATCTCGAAGAGGTCGACGTCCTTCGGCGACCAGCCGGTCTTCTTGAACAGCTTTTGCAGCGAGCCGATCGGCGCGGTCGAGAACTGGTCCGGCTCCTGTGCGTGCGTCGTGTGCGCGACGATGCGGGCGAGCGGCGTGAGGCCCAGTTCCTTTGCCGTCGATTCGCGCATCATGACGAGGGCCGCGGCGCCGTCGTTGATCGACGACGACGAGGCGGCCGTGATGACGCCATCCTTCTTGAAGGCCGGACGCAGCGTGGGGATCTTGTCGACCTTGGCCTTGACGGGGCCTTCGTCCTTCTCGATGATCGTTTCGCCCAGGCGGTTCGCGACGGTCACCGGTGCGATCTCCCACTGGAAATCGCCGGACTCGGTGGCGTTCTGCGCGCGCTTGACGGATTCGATCGCGAACGCATCCAGCTGCTCGCGCGAGAAGCAGTATTTGGCCACGCACTCCTCGGCGAACGTGCCCATCGAGCGGCCCTCGCCCGACTTCTCGTTGCGCGAATACGCGTCTTCGAGGCCGTCCATCATCATGTGGTCGAACATGACGCCATGGCCGATGCGGTAGCCGCCGCGCGCCTTCGGGATCAGGTACGGCGCATTGGTCATCGATTCCATGCCGCCTGCCACGACGACGTCGGCGCTGCCGGCCTTGAGCACGTCGTGCGCGAAGATCGCGGCCTGCATCGCGGAGCCGCACATCTTCGACAGGGTGACGGCGCCGGTCGACAGCGGCAGGCCCGCCTTGATCAGCGCCTGGCGTGCCGGGGCCTGGCCCTGGCCGGCCATCAGGCAGTTGCCGAAGTAGACGTGCTCGACGAGGCTCGCGTCGACGCCTGCGCGCTCGACGGCCGCCTTGATCGCCACGGCGCCCAGGTCGCTCGCGGATTTCGAAGAGAAGTCGCCCTGGAAGGCGCCCATCGGGGTACGGGCGGCGCCGACGATAACGATTGGATCATTCATTGTGTAAGGTCTCCAAGTAATGGGATTGCGGCGAGGGTGTCGCCGGGTTCGCTGGGTCCGAGAGGTGGAACCGGATGTGCTGCGGATACGGGAAAATGTCTTCGAGTTCGCCTGCGAGAATGCGGTCCTTGTGCGACTGCCACCAGACGCGCGTCAATAGTGCGGCATGGTGTTTCATGAACGCGGCGCGTATCTTTGGATTCGCGAGCAGGAAGCGCGCGAACTGTTCCGGGAAGACGTCGTGCTTGCCGATGGGATACCAAGGCTCGGCGGCCATCTCGTCTTCCTCGTTCCGCGGCTGCGGGATGTCGCGGAAGTTGCAATCGGTGAGGTATTCGATCTCGTCGTAGTCGTAAAACACGACGCGGCCATGTCGGGTCACGCCGAAGTTTTTGTACAGCATATCGCCCGGAAAAATATTCGCAGCGACGAGGTCGCGGATCGCATTGCCGTACTCGAACACGCCGTGTTCGATGAGCTCGTCGTCGCCGCTGCGTTGTGCACGGTCCAGGTAGATATTCAGCGGCACCATGCGCCGCTCGATGTACAGGTGCCTGATGACGATGTGGTCGCCTTCGATGTCGACGAGCGAAGGTGCGAACCGGCGCAGTTCGGCCAGCAGTTCCTCGTCGAAGCGGGACAGCGGGAAGGCCACGTCCGAGTACTCAAGCGTGTCCGCCATGCGGCCCACGCGGTCGTGGTGTTTCACCAGCAGGTATTTTTCCTTGATGCGGGCCCGCGTCGTCTCTTTCGGCGGCGGATAGAAATCCTTGATCACCTTGAACACGTACGGAAAGGAGGGCAGTTCGAACACGAGCATCACGAGTCCGCGGATGCCGGGCGCGATACGGAAGGCGTCGGAGCTGTGCTTCAGGTGCTGTAAAAAGTCGCGGTAGAACAACGTCTTGCCCTGCTTTTGCAGGCCGAGGATCGTGTAGATCTCGCTGCGCGGCTTCTTCGGCATCAGGCTGCGCAGGAATTGCACGAACGCCGACGGCACTTCCATGTCGACCATGAAATAGGCGCGCGTGAACGAGAACAGCAGGATCACCTGCTCGGGGTCGGTCAGCACCGCATCGAGGACGAGCCGGCCGGCCCGATCGTGCAGGATCGGCACGACGAACGGGTGCTCGCGGGCGCCGTTGATGGCGCGGCCGACGATGTACGCGGCCTTGTTGCGGAAGAATAGGCTCGACAGCACGTGCAGTTGCTGGTTCGGCTCGCGCTCGTGCAGGCCGAAATGTTCGACCATGCGTGCTTCGACGAGGGCGATGTCGCGGTCGAGGTCGGCGAATGGGCAGTCGAGCTGGAAATTCGTGACCATGCGCCGCAACGAGAAGCGCAGGCTGTCCGCTGCCGGGTAGTACACGCGGTAGGTCGGGGCCGGTTCGTCCGTCTCGATGTATTCCGTCGAGACGGCCGGGCGTACGAAAATGAAATCGTTGCGGTAGTAGCTGCGGTGCAGGATATGGCAGCTGACGGAATTGAAGAAGCTCTCCGCCAGCTCCGGGCGCTTGTGGCCCGTCTGCAGGCCGCTCAGTAGCCCAATATAATGGAGTTTCGTTTCGCGCCACGTTTCGTCAGTGAGGTCTTCCGGCGCGTACTCGTCTTCCAGCGCCTGTACGCATTCCTGCACGCGCTTGTCGTAGAAATCGATGCGCTTGCGCGCAGCCTGCTGGGCGGTCGTCCAGTCGGCACGCTCGAACCAGGTCTTGGCCGTCTTGCTGGCCTGGCGGAACAGCGTGTAGTGGCGGTCGAAGCCGTCCAGGATGGTGCGCGCGATGTCGAAGGCGATCTGGGACGACAGCAGCTTGGGGAAGGTGGCCTGGGTCATCGGGCGGCTCGCGCGGTGGGGAACGTTATTGTTATTGTATTACCCGATCCGTCGTTCCCGCCTGGGCGGCGGGAACGACGTTCGTGGTTTTCGGGCTAGGTGGAGTGTTGTTGTTTTGCCGGCTCTTGCCGATCTTCTTGTTCGCCCGGTCTCCTCTCTCCACAACCTTACATCGTCTCGCCGAACAGCTCGCGCCCGATCAGCATGCGACGGATTTCGCTCGTACCGGCGCCGATCTCGTACAGCTTGGCGTCGCGCCACAGACGGCCCACCGGATATTCGTTGATGTAGCCATTGCCGCCCAGCGTCTGGATCGCCTCGCCGGCCATCCACGTCGCCTTTTCCGCGCTGTACAGGATGGCGCCGGCCGCGTCCTTGCGCAGGGCGCGCACCTGCTCCGGGTTCGATGCGCGGTCGCAGGCCTGGCCGACTGCATAGACATACGCGCGGCATGCCATCATCGTCGAATACATATCCGCGATCTTGCCCTGCATCAGTTGGAACTCACCAATTGCCTGGCCAAACTGCTTGCGCTCGTGAATATACGGCACGACGACGTCCATGCAGGCCGACATGATGCCCAGCGGGCCGCCGGAGAGCACGGTGCGTTCGAAATCCAGGCCCGACATCAGCACGTTCACGCCCTTGCCCACGCCGCCCAGCACGTTCTCGACGGGCACTTCGCAATCCTGGAACACCAGCTCGCCCGTGTGCGAACCGCGCATGCCCAGCTTGTCCAGCTTTTGCGCGACCGAGAAGCCTTTGAAGCCTTTCTCGATGAGGAAGGCGGTCATGCCGCGCGGACCGGCCTCGATGTCGGTCTTGGCGTAGACGACGAGGGTGTCGGCGTCCGGACCGTTCGTAATCCACATCTTGGTGCCGTTCAGCACGTAGCGGTCGCCCTTCAGGTCGGCGCGGAGCTTCATGCTGACGACGTCGGAACCGGCGTTCGGCTCGGACATGGCCAATGCACCGACGTGCTCGCCCGAAATTAGCTTGGGCAGGTATTTGCGCTTCTGCTCTTCGTTGCCGTTGCGCTTGATCTGGTTGACGCACAGGTTCGAGTGGGCACCGTACGACAGGCCCACGGAGGCCGACGCGCGCGAGATTTCTTCCATGGCGACGATGTGTGCGAGGTAGCCCATGTTGGCGCCGCCATATTCCTCGCTGACGGTGATGCCGAGCAGGCCCAGTTCGCCCATCTTTTTCCACAGATCCATCGGGAACTGGTCAGTGCGGTCGATCTCGGCCGCGCGGGGGGCGATTTCGCTCGCGGCGAACTGTTGTACAGCTTCGCGCAGGGCAGCGATGTCTTCGCCGTGGTCAAAGGTCAAGCCAGGGAGATGCAGCATGTCGTCCTCGTTCTCGTCGTCTAGTGGATGGCTGGTGGCCAGGCTAGATGATAGCGCGGAGTGACGTTAACGTAAACGTCAAGCGATTGCCCGTACTCAGCGGCGGCGCCTGCGCCACATCCTGCGTACCGCCCAGGCCGCGAGCAGGATGATGAACAGCCACGGCAGCAGATAGGCGATGCCCGACACGGCGAACGCGATTCCCTGCGACAGGTTGCTGCCGAACTGTTCCAGTGAACGGCGGATCGGCGCCCAGAACGGCCGTTGCCGGTCCGAGCGGATGGACACGTTCAGGATGTCGGTGTCGACGCGCTGGGCGAGCTGGGCGCGCTTGCCGTCCGCCGTTTCATATTTCGACTGGATCTCGGCCAGTTCGCGGTTGACCTTGATCAGTGCGTCGACGTCGTTGCCGGCGCGGTTACGCAAGGCTTCGAGACGGCTGCGATAGTCGTCCAGCATGGCCAGTTCGCGTGCCGTATCCGCGATCGGGCCGGACAGGTCTTCGACGTGCGTCGACTGGCGGGCAAGCTCGCCTTGTTTCCCCATTGCCGCGATCAGTGCCGGGACGACGTCCGGCCTGGCACGGAATTTCAGCGATGCCGCGGCGTCGGGCTCGCTGTCGATGCGCGACTCCAGCAGGGTGCACGCGGCGGCGGCTGCACGGCAGGCGCGCAGGCCGTCCGCATACAGGGCTGCCACCTTGTCCGGTGCAGCGTCGACGTCGACGAAGTGCTCGTAGGCGAGTTGCCGCGCCGCGTTTGCGCGGTCATGTTGTGCGATGGGCGCCTGCTCGCGCATCGGCATCTGCTGCACCTTCGAGCAGCCGGCGAGCGCGGCAAACAGAAGCGCGAGGGACAGGTAGGAAAAGATTGTGCGATGCATGCCTGATTGCTTCCTGGATTGGTTCGTCTGGAACCCCAAGATAGCAAATCGCCGCCCGGAAAAAGACGCGCTTTATATCAGGCCGCGTCCTTCTCGCCCGCATCCTCGTCCAGCAGCGTGCCGGCAGCGCCCGATTCCGCCAGCAGCCGGCGGCATTCTTCTTCGTGAACAGAAATTTCCGCCAGCGACATCTCGATATCCGCGCGCTGCTGTTCCAGCGTCTCGCGCTGGTGCGCCAGCACGCCCAGGAAACGGTTGATCTGGGCCACGGTGTCCTTGGGCGTCTCGTACATGTCGATGATGCTTTTGATCTCCGACAAGGTCAGGCCCAGGCGCTTGCCGCGCAGCGTCAGTTTCAAACGGGTGCGGTCGCGCGGCGTGTAGACACGGTTGCGTCCGCCCTGGCCCTCCCGCATTGGGCTGAGCAGCCCCTGGTCTTCGTAGAAGCGGATCGCACGCGCGGTGATGTCGAATTCGCGTGCCAGTTCGGCGATGGTGTAGGTGGTGGCCATGGTGTTCTGCGGGTCAAAAGTGGCGAGGTCCGGAATCGCTTAGAATCACAGCCTGCGCCTTCCGTTTACGTTTACGTCAAAGCGTTTGCGGCATTGTAACGCGCCTGCGCCCTGCATCCATACGAAAGTCCACCGCATGAACTCCCTCGAAGCCCAGCTCAGCTATCCATTCGGCGATGCCATTCCCCCGCTCGGCACGGTCACGGACGTGGCACCCGGCCTGTCGTGGCTGCGCATGCCGCTGCCGTTCGCCCTCGACCATATCAATCTGTGGCTGCTGGACGATGCCTCGGGAGACCAGCGCGGCTGGTCCCTCGTCGACTGCGGCGCCGGCACCGATGCGACCCGGTCTGCTTGGGAACAATTGTTCACGGGTGCAATGGCGAACCGGCCCCTGCTGCGCGTGTTCGCGACGCACTGTCACCCCGACCACGTCGGCCTGTCCGGCTGGCTGTGCGACCGGTTCGACGCGCCGTTCTGGACGAGCACCGGCGAGTTCGGCTTCGCGCGCATGATGGCCGCCGCGCTGCCCGGCGTCGACGGTCCGTCGGCGATCCCGCATTTCCAGCGTCACGGTCTCGTCGATGCGGGCATGCTCGAGCAGATGCAGAGCCGTAAGAATTACTACCCGTCGCTCGTCCCGGCCGTGCCGGCGGCGTACACCCGCCTGCAGGATGGCCAGCGCGTCATCGTCGGGGCAAGGGAATGGCGCGTGATCACCGGTTTCGGTCACTCTCCGGAACACGTCTCGCTGTACGACGCCACCGACCGGATCCTGATCGCGGGCGACATGGTGTTGCCGCGCATTTCGACGAACGTGTCCGTGTTCGCCGTCGAGCCGGATGGCAACCCGCTGCAGTCGTACCTGGATTCGCTGGACAAGTTCGCCGACCTGCCCGACGACACCCTCGTCCTGCCCGCGCACGGCAAGCCGTTCCGGGGCCTGCACACCCGCATCGCGCAATTGCGCGCGCACCACGCAGCGCGGCTGGACGAAGTCCGCGCCGTGTGCGCCGAGCCGCAATCCGCAGTTGACATTGTCCCGTTGATGTTCAAGCGACAACTCGATGCGCACCAGCTCAGTTTTGCGATCGGCGAGGCTTTAGCTCACCTTCATTATCTTTGGTACAACGGTAACCTCGTGCGTGTAACCGGCGACGATGGCATCGTTCGCTTTAAGTTGACTTAAAACAACATATTGACACCAATGGATGTCGCAAAAATCACGACAATCTAACGGGACTTCCCCCCATTTTGTTGACTCTTGGCATCATTTGTCGTGCGCAGAGGAAGAAACGTTCCAATTTTTGGTAGGAAATTGAACCAGCAAACGTTTTCCTTTTCCTGTAGGATATTTTTCACACATATCTCACGACATGCTGAACACAACGGGAATTGCTGGACAGCACTGTGAGAATTGATCAATACTCACTTATTTGTTACCTACAGCCTCTCCTGCCGTCACAGACGGTCTGGTCAACGGAGCGACCTAATGACGGCTTTGCATGAACCCTTAGTGCCACCCATGAATTCGACTAACGAACGGGAGAGCTTCAGCGAGCGCCTGCAGCAAGCCCTGAAAAACGCCCATTATTCTCCGGACAGCCCCACCCGTCTGGCGCGGGAATTTAACATTCGCTTCGAGGGCCGTCCGATCACGGTCCACGCGGCACGTAAGTGGCTGGTCGGAGAGGCGATCCCGACCCAGGAAAAACTGCGCATGATCGCGCAGTGGCTGGGCGTGCCGGCCGACTGGCTGCGCTTTGGCGGTTCGGAAAACGCTGCCGCCAATGGCGATGGCGCCGACGGCAGCACCCGGTTCGAATCGGCCGACGTCAAGCTGATCGCCGACCTGCAGCGCCTGGACGAGCACCACAAGCAACTGGCGCGTGAATTCATCCGCATGCTCGTGCGCATGAATCACCAGCAACAGAAATAATCCTTCCTGATCGCCATCGAGTTCACGATGGCCGAATCCCATGACGCGGCGTCCGGCAAGCTCCGGGCGCCGCGTCACGCACTTCTGTACTGCAATTTTTTCTGCGATTAATCCGCACAAACGGCCGAGTCTCGCGCATAATCGGTAACGCTAACGGAACGTCGCAACCGTCGAGTTCGCGTTCCTGCCTGGCGTACGCCAGTGTTATCGGTCATATAAGGATGCAGTCGCCTCATGATTAATAACTACAGCAACACCGCGCAGTTGAAGGACCTCATGACAGCACCGCCGATGACGGCGGCCCAGCACGCAGAAATCATGCGCAAGCGTAACGAGCAGCGCAGAAAAATCGAAGACGCAAGAGAACAGAGACGGGCCGAACGCGACCCGTACGGCGACCACGCCTGATCAGGGCGTATCGTCTTTCATGCCGCCCCAGCGCGGGGCGAGATCATTCGTCACGCCCAGCAGGTCCATGACGCGCGCCACCGTGTGGTCGACCATCTCGTCGATCGTGGCGGGGCGGTTGTAAAAGCTCGGCAGCGGCGGGAAGACGATGCCGCCCATTTCCGTGACCGCCGTCATGTTGCGCAGGTGCGCCAGGTTGAATGGCGTTTCGCGCACCATCAGGATCAGGCGCCGGCGTTCTTTCAGCACGACATCGGCGGCGCGTGTGATCAGGTTGTCCGACAAACCATGCGCGACCGCGGCCAGCGTCTTCATCGAACAGGGGGCGATCACCATGCCGTCCGTCTGGAACGAGCCGCTGGCGATCGATGCACCGATCTCGCGGTTGCGGTGTACCACGTGGGCGAGCGCTTCCACGTCGCGCCGTTGCAGGCCGACTTCCTGGTGCAGGGTGAGGGTGGCGGCGTCGGAAATGACGAGATGCGTCTCGACGCCGGGTACGGCGGCCAGCCGCAGCAGCAGCTGCACGCCATAGATCGCGCCGGTCGCGCCGGTGATGGCGACGACGATCCGGCGCGGGCCGGAATCAGCCATTCTTCTTGAGCAGGGCCTGCAGTTCGCCGGACTCGTACATTTCCGTCATGATGTCGGAACCGCCGACGAATTCGCCGTTCACGTACAGCTGCGGGATGGTCGGCCAGTTCGAGTATTCCTTGATGCCCTGGCGGACTTCCGCGTCTTCCAGCACGTTCACGGTGGCGATGTTATCGACGCCGCAAGCTTTCAGGATTTGGATCGCGCGGCCCGAAAAACCGCATTGCGGGAACTGGGCAGTGCCCTTCATGAACAGCACGACGGGCGTGGCGGTCACGGTCTCTTTGATCCAGGATTGTACGTCGCTCATTTGGTTCTGCCTTTGGTGAGAATTTGAGTAGATGACGGCATTTTATAAGAAAACCGGGACGGGCGTCCCGGCCGTCGATTCAACGCTTCAACTTGGCAAACGCCGCCGCCATCGCGCCGCTGGTCGGTGCCGAACGCTCCTGTTTCTGGTGCTGGCCAAGGCGCTTGCGGTCGTCCCGGTCGCCGCGCTGCTGAGGTTGCGACCCCGCCTGCGGCGCGCTGTCCGATAACCGCATCGTGAGCGCGATGCGCTTGCGCTTGACGTCCACTTCCAGCACTTTCACCTTCACGACCTGGCCCGCCTTGACGACCGTGTGCGGATCCTTCACGAACGTGTTCGACAGCGCCGAGATGTGCACGAGGCCATCCTGGTGCACGCCGATGTCGACGAACGCGCCGAACGCCGCGACGTTGGTCACGACGCCTTCCAGGATCATGTCCGGACGCAGGTCCGAGATCTCCTCGACGCCTTCCTTGAACGTGGCCGTCGTGAATTCCGGACGCGGGTCGCGGCCCGGCTTTTCCAGCTCTTTCAGAATGTCGGTCACGGTCGGCACGCCGAATTTGTCATCGGCATACTTCGCCGGATTCAGGCGTTTTACGAGCGCGCTGTCGCCGATCACCGATTTGATGTCCTTCTGGATATCGGCCAGGATCTTCTCGACGACCGGGTACGATTCCGGGTGCACGGCCGATGCGTCCAGCGGATTGTCGCCGTTCACGATGCGCAGGAAACCGGCCGCCAGTTCGAACGTCTTGTCGCCCAGGCGCGGCACCTTCTTCAGCGCGGCGCGCGACGCGAACGCGCCCTGCTGGTCGCGGTAGTTGACGATGCTCTGCGCGACGCTGGACGACAGCCCCGACACGCGCGCGAGCAGTGGCGCCGATGCCGTGTTGACGTCCACGCCGACCGCGTTCACGCAATCCTCGACGACGGCGTCGAGCTGGCGCGCGAGCTGCGTCTGCGACACGTCGTGCTGGTACTGGCCCACGCCGATCGACTTCGGATCGATCTTCACGAGCTCCGCGAGCGGGTCCTGCAGGCGCCGCGCGATGGAGACGGCGCCGCGCAGCGACACGTCCAGCTCCGGCAGTTCGCGCGACGCGAATTCCGACGCCGAGTACACCGACGCACCGGCTTCCGACACGACGATCTTCGTCAGCTTCAGTTCCGGATGCTGTTTGATGAGATCCTGTGCGAGTTTATCGGTCTCGCGCGATGCCGTGCCGTTGCCGATCGAGATCAGGGAGACGTTGTGCTTCGCGGCCAGCTTCGCCAGCGTATGCAGCGAACCGTCCCAGTCGTTGCGCGGCGCGTGGGGGTAGATGGTCGACGTGTCGACCACCTTGCCGGTCGCGTCGACGACGGCCACTTTCACGCCCGTGCGCAGGCCCGGGTCGAGGCCCATCGTCGCGCGCGGGCCCGCGGGGGCGGCCAACAAGAGGTCCTTCAGGTTGCGTGCGAAGACCTGGATCGCATCGCCCTCGGCCTTTTCGCGCAGGGCGCCCATCAGCTCCGTCTCGATGTACATGAAGCTCTTCACGCGCCACGTCCAGCGCGCCGTGTCGAGCAGCCATTTGTCGGCCGGACGGCCCGCGCCCTTGATGCCGAAGCGCGCGGCGATGCGGCTTTCGCACGGGTTGTGCGGCGCGTCCCACTTCGGTTTTTCCGGCTCGGAATCGAGGCGCAAGGTCACGTCCAATATACCCTCGCGGCGGCCGCGCATCAGCGCCAGCGCGCGGTGCGACGGGACGGTCGCCAGCGTTTCCGAGTAATCGAAGTAGTCGGCGAATTTTTCGCCTTCTTCCTGCTTGCCGTCGACAACCTTCGATTCGACGACGCCGTGCTCCTGCACATATTCGCGCAGCGATTGCAGCAGCTCGGCGTCTTCCGCGAAGCGCTCCATCAGGATCTGGCGCGCGCCGTCCAGCGCGGCCTTCGTGTCGGCCACGCCGGGGTTCGCGACGCCATCCGCATTCGTGAATGCCTCACGCAGATACTTGGCCGCTTCGGCTTCCGGATCGCGCGAGGGATCTTCAAGCAGGTCTTCCGCCAGCGGCTTCAGGCCGGCCTCGATCGCGATCTGGGCCTTCGTGCGGCGCTTCTGCTTGTACGGCAGGTACAGGTCTTCGAGGCGCGTCTTGTCTTCCGCGAGCGAGATCGCCTGCAGCAGCTCCGGCGTCATCTTGTTCTGTTCCGTGATGGAGGAAATGATGGTGGCGCGGCGGTCTTCCAGTTCGCGCAGGTAGCGCAGGCGTTCTTCCAGCAGGCGCAGCTGGGTGTCGTCGAGGCCGCCCGTGGCTTCCTTGCGGTAGCGGGCGATGAAGGGGACGGTCGCGCCTTCGTCGAGCAGGGCGACGGCGGCGGCCACCTGTGCCGGTTTGGCGGACAGTTCTTGAGCGAGGCGTTGTTCGATCGAAGGCAGCATGGATGATTACGGTGGTCGGTGAATCGAGCGGGCATGATACTGGATTCTCATGCCCGCCTCATGCTCACCGCGCACCGCTCAAATCTGCGCCTGCCCGCCATCGACGAACAGCTCGGCGCCGTTGACGAAGCTGGCATCGTCGGACGCGAGGAACACGGCGGCTTTCGCGATCTCGTCCGGCTCGCCCACGCGGCCCAGCGGGATCTGCGCGGCCAGGTAGTCGACGAGGCCCTGCTGCGCGGCGGTGTCATTGCCGGCCAGCTCGACGAGGCCGGGGGTGCGGGTGGCGCCCGGGCTGATCGTGTTGACGCGGATGCCGCGGTCTTTCAGGTCCAGGATCCAGTTGCGGGCAAAGGCGCGCACGGCGGCCTTGCTGGCGGCGTAGACGCTGAACGCCGGCGTGCCGGAGCTGGCAGCCGTCGAACCGGTCAGGATCACCGAGGCGCCTTTCGACAGCAGCGGCAACGCTTTCTGTACCGTGAACAGCGTGCCCTTCACGTTGCGGCTGAAGGTGTCGTCGAACTGTTCTTCCGTGATCTCGCCGAGGGGCAGCATCGAGCCGCCGCCGGCGTTGGCGTACAGGACGTCAAGGCGGCCGAAGCGGGCGCGGATCTCGTCATACAGGCCGTCCAGCGCGCCCAGGTTGCTGGAGTCGACGCGCAGGCCCACGGCGTCGTGGCCGATGCTTTTGACTGCGGCATCCAGTTCGGCCTGGCGGCGGCCGGTGACGATCACCTGCGCGCCTTCGCGGGCGAAGCGTTGGGCGGTGGCCAGGCCGATGCCGCTGGTGGCGCCGGTGACGAGAGCGATTTTATTGGCGAGTTTGGCAGTCATGGTGTTCTCCGTTCGGTTGATGTCGAAGTCGACGGAAACCATCGTACCGGGGCAGACTCCACATTAAAATAGCACTGATCCCAAAGTATCTTTGCATTTTTGTCGTGCATACGTCGGAAGGCCGATAGGCACCGGCGCCCGGATGCCGTAACATGTCGGGTTCGATAACTCATCGGCTCCCCGCCGACGACGAACGATGTCCCTGTTGCCCGATTTCGAAGGTCTCGCGATGTTCGCCAAGGTGGCCGAGGAACGCTCGTTCGCCGGCGCCGCGCGTGCGCTGGGCGTGTCGGTGGCGACCGTGTCGCGGGCCGTCGCGCGGCTCGAAGAGCGGCTCGGGGCGAGACTCCTCAACCGCACGTCGCGCCAGCTGGCGCTGACCGAATTCGGCCGCACCATCGCGGACAGCGCATTGAAGATCTATCGCGAGGCGGAAGAGGCGGAACATGCCGCGCGCGAGATGTCGGCGCGGCCGCGTGGGGTCGTGCGGCTGGCCGTGCCGATGTCGTTCGGGCTGCGCTGGGTGGCGCCGCTGATGCCCGCGTTCTTCCGTGAATACCCCGACGTGCAGATCGACCTGCACCTGTCCGACGCCACCGTCGACCTGGTCGGCCAGGGCTTCGATGCCGCCCTGCGCATCGCCGTGCTGCCCGATTCGTCGCTGGTGGCGCGCAAGCTGTGTCCCGTGGCACAGATCCTCGTCGCGTCGCCCGAGTATCTGGCAACGCGGGGAACGCCGCGGCATCCGTCCGAACTCGTGGATCACCCCTGCCTCGGTTATACGTATCGCGCGCGCATCGACGTGTGGCGCTTCACCAACGCGGCCGGGGAAGAAGTCGCCATCAAGCCGGAAGGGCCGCTGCGGGTGACGAATTCGGATGCGCTGCTGCCCACCGTGTTGGAGGGCCTTGCGATTGCCGAGTTCCCTGAATTTATTGCGGCAGATCACGTTCGCGCCGGGCGGCTTGTCCCCATACTGGAGGACTGGCATATGGCGCGCGGCGGCCTGTACTTCGTCACGCCATCGGCACGCACGCGGCCGGCGAAGGTGGAAGCCCTCGCCGGGTTCTTTGTAAAGCACCTGAGTGCGCCGGGCTGGCGCGAAAAAAATACGTGATGGGGGCTGGCAAAGCGGGTCGGCAGAGTGTAACTTCTACTCTTTTCGTCTCGTAAAGTTTTGCCCGCTACGTGCGATCCTTAACAAAGCTGTTCGGTTCGCATGACGGATAATAGGAATTGTTGTTTTTTCAAATTAAAGACTCGTGAGACCCATGCACACAGTTGATTTTCATCGCGACGACACCAGCGACGCACCGCCGGCTCGAGCACCTGCACGCGCTCCGGCCCTGCCCGCACCGGTGTTAAGCTGGCTGCAAAGGGTCGAGGCGGCAGCACATCCCCAGCCGAAGCTGACCGCGGAAGTCACTGACCCCAAGGCCGTCCAGTACAAATTCGTTTATGTCATGGCCCCGACCAGCGGCGGCCGCCACGTCGCGATCTGCCTGTGCAAGGCACGCCTGCGCCCGAACGGCGACGTCGCCGCGGCCAGCCCCGTGAGCGAAGTGTTCTCGCTGCTGTCGGCGCCTCCCAGCTACCTCGAAGGCGACGACGAGGACCTGGTCCGGTTCTTCATCGCCATGCGCAGCGGCTCCAACCAGAGCACGAGCGCGACCGAGCCCAAGGGCAAGGTCGGCGCCATCCTGCTGCAGCAATTGCTCGCGCAGGGGAAACTGCTGTGGGCGAACTCGTGGTCCGACATGACCAATGGCCTGCTGTATCCGCTGCAGGCCGGCCCTGTGCGCAAGGCCAATCTCACGTGGCGCGACGAAGGCCGTGCTGCCAAGCTCGGCTGGTCGGTGGAACCGGCCAAGGGCGCGACGCACCCTGGCGCCGACCTCGTCGACTATATGCTGCCGACGGATCCGCCGTGGTACATCGACAACCTGTCGTGCGGCCCGCTGGACCTGAACCGCGGCGGCATCGACATCTCGCTGGCCGACCTGCAGGCGCTCGTGTCGCAGGCGCCGCCGCTGGCCGGCAACGATAAAAAGCGCGTGTCGCAACTGCTGCTGGCGCACGGCCTGCAACAGCTGATGCCGCTGCCGCAGCCGCTCACGCAGCGCATCCGCACGGACGTGAAACCGCAGCCGCACCTGCTGCTGGACGCCATTCCGCAGGCCGAGGGCAATGGCCAGCGCTGGCAGGATTTCGCCGTGCTGTCGTTCGACTACGACGGCCAGCGCATCTCGTTCGATCCGGCCCAGCGCGTCGTGCGCCAGATCGGCGACGTCACCGAAGTCATCGAGCGCGACGACGCGCTGGAAGCGGCCGCACTGGACACCCTGAACAAGCTGGGTTTCCGCAAGCCGGCCACGACGCCGCTGTCGGCCCTGGCCGGCGCGCTGCTGCTGGATGGCCAGGCGCACTGGCTGCGCTTTGCCGAAAACGACCTCGACGCGCTGTCCGACCTCGGCTGGCACGTGCAGAAGTCGCCGAAGTACCGCTACGACGTCGTGCCGGTCGAAGAGTGGTATGCCGACATCGACGAGCCGCCCGAGGCCGGCAACGCGTGGTTCGAGCTGGAACTGGGCATCGTCGTCAACCGCAAGCGCGTGCCGCTGCTGCCCGTGCTCGTGCAACTCATACGCACGGCGCCGCTGGACTTCAATCCGGACGTGCTGGCTGCCCATGCCGAGGCCGACCAGATGCTGGCGACCCTGCCGGACGGCGTGCGCGTGGCGCTGCCGTGGGGCAGGGTGAAACCCATCCTGTCGACGCTGGGCGAACTGTATTTCAACGACAAGATCAAGAATAAAGTCCGCCTGTCGACGCTGGATGCGGCGCGCCTGGAAGAACTCGCCAAAGGCACGGAACTGAACTGGACGGGCGGCGAGCGCCTGCGCGAAACGGGCCGCAAACTGAGCCAGTTCGGCAAGGTGAAGAAGGTCGATGCGCCGAAGGGCCTGCAGGCCACGCTGCGCGACTACCAGCTCGACGGTCTCGCATGGATGCAATTCCTGCGCGAATACGACCTGGGCGGCATCCTCGCCGACGACATGGGTCTCGGTAAAACCGTGCAGACGATCGCCCACATCCTGACGGAAAAGGAAGCGGGCCGCCTGACGAGCCCGGCGCTGGTCATCGCGCCGACGAGCCTCATGATGAACTGGATGGAAGAAGCCGCGCGCTTCGCCCCGGACCTGAAGGTGCTCCTGTTGCAGGGCAAGGAGCGCATGGACCTGTTCGACCAGATCGACGGCGCCGACATCGTGCTGACGACGTACGCGCTGCTGCCGCGCGACGAGGAAAAGCTGCGCGAGCACCAGTACCACCTCGTGATCCTGGACGAATCGCACTACATCAAGAACACGCGCTCGAAGGCGGCACAGACGGCCGGTTCGCTGAACGCGCGCCACCGCCTGTGCCTGTCCGGCACGCCGCTGGAAAACCACCTGGGCGAGCTGTGGTCGCAATTCCACTTCCTGCTGCCGGGCCTGCTCGGCGACGAGAAGACGTTCAATACGCAGTTCCGTCATCCGATCGAACGCCAGGACGACCCGGTGCGCCGCATGCTGCTGAACCGCCGCATCAAGCCGTTCCTGCTGCGCCGCACGAAGGACCACGTGGCGAAAGAGCTGCCGGAAAAGACGGAGATGATCCGCCGCATCGAGATCACGGGTCCGCAGCGCGACCTGTACGAGACCGTGCGCCTGGCGATGGACAAGAAGGTGCGCGAGGAGATCGACCGCAAGGGCGTGGCGCGCAGCCAGATCGTCATCCTGGAAGCGCTGTTGAAACTGCGCCAGGTCTGCTGCGACCCGCGCCTGGTGAAAGCCATGCCGGGCAAGAAGAACACGGCGGCTGTGTCGGCCAAATTGACGGACCTGATGCAGATGGTCGACGACCTGCTGGGAGAGGGCCGCAAGATCCTCGTGTTCTCGCAGTTCACGAGCATGCTGGGCCTGATCGAGGAAGAACTCGACGCGCGCAAGATCCCGTACGCGATCCTGACGGGCGAGACGCGCGACCGTTCCGCGCAGGTGGCGGCCTTCCAGCAGGGGGCCGTGCCCATCTTCCTGATCAGCCTCAAGGCCGGCGGCGTGGGCCTGAACCTGACCGCGGCCGACACGGTCATCCACTACGACCCGTGGTGGAACCCGGCGGCCGAGAACCAGGCGACCGACCGTGCATGGCGCATCGGGCAGGACAAGCCCGTGTTCGTCTATAAGCTGATCGCGAAGGGCACGCTGGAAGAAAAGATCCAGCTGCTGCAGCAAAAGAAATCCGAGCTGGCGGCGTCGATCCTGGCTGAAGGCGAATCGCAGAAGATGGCGCTCACGCAGGAAGACCTGCAGGCGATCTTCGCGCCGCTGGACGAGTAAGCGCGGCCGTGTTGTGGTCAAGAGGGCAGGCCAGGGAGGCTTGCCCTTTTTTTATTTGCGTATGCATATATTGAATATGCGTGTTTGACGCAACGGGAGCCCCCGCTTGTCTATGCAAAGCGTTATATCGGGCACTATACTTATTGTCTGGAATCATTCTCATTAAGGCCATCATGACGCGCAGCGCATCCGTCTCGGCGGACATCTCCACGGCGGACGCCTTTCGCACGATTGCCGAACTGGGCGGTGACCTGGCCTTCATCCTCGATTGCACCACCGGTGTGCCGGCGTATGTCAGCCCCAGCGTCGACGACATGCTCGGCTATTCGATCGCCGACATCCGCGCGCAACTGGAGCAGGGAGGCGACGGCCCGCTGGCGGCCCTGTGCGCCGGCCTGCCGGAGCGGCTGCGCCGGTTTGCCGCCGGCGACGGTTCGCGCCTGCGCGTGATGCGCGAGTTCGACCTGCGCCGGCCGGACGGGAGCGAGGTGGCCGTCGAGGTGATTTCGACCGTGGCGCTGGACGACGCCGGCCAGCCGCGGGCGCTGCTGGGCCTGGTGCGCGACGTGTCCGCGCGGCGCGAGCGGGAGCGCGAGCGAAAGCGGTTTGCCAGCATGCTGAACCACGAGTTCCGCACGCCGCTGTCGACGATCGACGGCGCGATCCAGCGTCTGGAAGCGCTGGGCACGAAGGCGGACGAGGCGACGCGCGAGCGCTATCGCAAGATCGCCACCGCGACGGATCGCCTGATCGCGATGCTGGACGACTATCTGTCCCCCGAGCGCATGGCCGCGCTCGGCAGCCAGCGCCGCGAGAACAAGGTCGGGCCGAAATTGTTGCTGGAGGAACTGGTGGCGCAGGCGCGCGCGGCCGGACGTCCGGTGACGCTGGCGGCCAGCGACCTGCCGGCCGCGCTGCGGGGCGAACCGTCGGGCCTGCGCCTGGCGCTTAAAGTGTTATTGGACAATGCCTTGCGCTATACACCGGCCGGCACGGCGCTGCATGCGGCGGGACGGCGGGTCGACGGCGGCGTCGAGCTGGCGCTGCGCGACGAGGGGCATGGCGTGCCGCCGGACGACGTCGCGCGCATCTTCGACAAGGGTTACCGCGGCACGAATGCCGGGGGTGTCGCCGGCAGCGGTCTCGGGCTGTACATGGCGCGCTCGGTGGTCGAAGTGCACGGCGGCAGTTTGACATATGCATGTCCAGCAGAGGGCGGCGCCGAGTTCAGGCTATGGCTGCCGGCACAGGCGAGCGGGGCAAAAAGTCTTGCTTCCGGAATGACCAGCAGTGATAATCGGAATGGCGACCGGGGTTAGCCGCCCGACAACGAAGCCGGGAATACGAAACAAGGAATTGGCAAAACCCATGACGCAAATATTGATTGTTGAAGACAATGGCGAATACGCAGGCGATATGGCCGATTTCCTCAAGGAACTCGGCCATGAGGTCACGATCGCGACCACCGCCAGCGATATGTGGGCCGCGCTGACGCGCACGCCGGCGGCCGTGGTCGTGCTCGACCTGGGCCTGCCCGACGAGGATGGATTCAATGTGATTCCACGGATGCGCCAGCTATATCCCGAGATCGGGCTGCTGGTGCTCACGGGCCGCGTGGCCTTCGACAACCGCATCCTCGGCCTGCGCCTCGGCGCCGACCACTATCTCACCAAGCCGATCAAGTTCCCGGAACTGGCCGCCCACATCGAGGCGCTGGACCGCCGCGTGCGGCCGTCGTCCGAGCCGGCGCCCGCGCCGAGCAAGTGGACCCTGCGCGTCTCGGCCCGCCAGCTCGAGCTGATGGGCAAGGTGATCGACCTGACGGAAAAAGAGTGCAACTTCCTGCACCTGCTGACCATCAACACCCGGCCCGTCCCGCGCCAGGTGATCGTGGCCGGCATGGGCGGCGACGATCCGGATGCCAGCCGCCGCGTCGACATGCTCGTCTACCGCCTGCGCAAGAAGGCCCGCACCGGCCTTGGCCAGGATCTGCCGCTGCGCAGCGCCTATGGCGAGGGCTACAGCCTGTCCGCCGGTTTCACGCTGGCGTGATTAATCGGGGACAGAGCAGCGCACTATCCTGGTGCGCTCGGAATTAATCGGGGACAGAGCGAGGCGGTTGCGTTAGAATGACGTGATGGCCCGCCAACCCCGACTCATCCTGCCGAACGAGCCGCACCTGATCATCCAGCGCGGCAACGACAACCAGGTCATCTTCCGCGACGACGAAGACCATCGCCGCTTCCTGGAATGGCTGCGCGAGAGCGCGAGGTTCTACCGCGTGGCCATCCACGCCTACGTCCTGATGCCGAACCACCTGCATGTGCTGGCGACGCCGTCCGACGAGGAAGGCCTGGCGGCGATGATGCAGAAGGTGGGGCGTTTATATGTCCCGTGGTTCAACAACAAGCATGGCCGCTCGGGCACCCTGTTCCAAGGACGCTTCCGCACGTCCGTGATCGATCCGGACGCCTATTTTCTCGCCTGCATCCGCTACATCGAACTGAACCCGCTGCGCAACCAGCTCGCGTTCGATCCGCTCGACTATCCGTGGTCGAGCTATGCGCACCACGCCGGCGTGCGGCCGGATCCCCTGATCACCGACCACGCCAAGTACTGGGAACTCGGCAACACGCCATTCCAGCGCGAGGCGGCGTTCATCGAGCTGGCGCAGCAGGGCATGTCGGGGCTGGAACTGGACACGATCAATGCGGCGGTGCTGAAGGGGGCGCCGCTGGGCTCGCATGCGTTCAAGGTGGCGTTGGAGCACAGGACCAAGCGGCAAGTTTTGCCGGCCAAGCGGGGAAGACCGTTCAAGGTGAAGGCTGCGGAATAGCTTTGTGCGCTGCGTCATTGCAACAAATGAATGATAAGGAGGCTACGGCCTCCTTTTTTATTGCCGATGATTTCCCGCGCTGCCGGCGCTGACATTTTTCACATAAGTCTATGATTTTATTGATGTAATGAGGAGTATTCCCGTAGCGAATAACTATGTCCCTATTTAATTTGCGACTAAAAAACTCGCCAATTAATTCGACTCCGACCCTAATTATTGGTATTGATGTTTACCGAAGTCTGCTCTATCCTCGGCCTTCAATATCTTCAAAATGCTGCGGAGCCCCCATGATTGCCCAAGGTTTGTACGATCCCGCCAATGAACACGACGCCTGTGGCGTCGGTTTCGTCGCCCATATCAAGGGCAACAAGAGCCACTCCATTATTGAACAGGGTCTGTTGATCCTGAAGAACCTGGACCACCGGGGCGCCGTCGGTGCCGATGCCCTGATGGGCGACGGCGCGGGTATCCTGATCCAGATCCCCGACCAGTTCTACCGCGACGAGATGGCCAAGCAGGGCGTCGAACTGCCGCCGCCGGGCGAATATGGCGTCGGCATGATCTTCCTGCCGAAAGAGCACGCTTCGCGCATCGCCTGCGAACAGGAAATCGAGCGCGCCGTGCGCGCCGAAGGCCAGGTCGTGCTGGGCTGGCGTAACGTGCCGGTGGACGACACGATGCCGATGTCGCCGACCGTCCGCGCCAAAGAGCCGGTCATCCGCCAGATCTTCATCGGCCGCGGTCCGGACGTCATGGTCACCGATGCGCTCGAGCGCAAGCTGTACGTCATCCGCAAATCGTCGGGTCACGCGATCCAGGCCCTGAAACTCATCCACGGCAAGGAATTCTTCGTGCCGTCGATGTCCGCCCGTACCGTCGTCTACAAGGGCCTGCTGCTGGCGGACCAGGTCGGCGTGTACTACAAGGACCTGCAGGATCCGCGCTGCGTCTCGGCCCTGGCCATGGTGCACCAGCGCTTCTCGACGAACACGTTCCCGGAATGGCCGCTGGCCCACCCGTACCGCCTGCTCGCGCACAACGGCGAGATCAACACCGTCAAGGGCAACTTCAACTGGACCCGCGCCCGCGAAGGCGTCATGAAGTCGGCCGTGCTGGGCGACGACCTGCAGAAACTGTTCCCGCTGATCTATGAAGGCCAGTCGGACACCGCCTGCTTCGACAACGCGCTGGAACTGCTGGTCATGGCCGGCTACCCGATCGCCCAGGCGATGATGATGATGATCCCGGAAGCCTGGGAAAACCACGCGACGATGGACGAGAACCGCCGCGCGTTCTACGAATACCACGCCGCGATGATGGAACCGTGGGACGGCCCGGCCGCCATGGCCTTCACCGATGGCCGTCACATCGGCGGTACGCTGGACCGCAACGGCCTGCGTCCGGCCCGCTACATCGTCACGGACGACGACCTGGTCGTCATGGCGTCGGAATCGGGCACGCTGCCGATCCCGGAATCGCGCATCGTCAAGAAATGGCGTCTGCAGCCGGGCAAGATGTTCCTCATCGACCTGGAAGCCGGCCGCATTATCGACGACAAGGAACTGAAAGACACCTACTCGAACGCCAAGCCCTATAAGGCATGGATCAAGTCGGTGCGCATCAAGCTGAACGAAATCAAGCTGTCGGAAAGCCAGCTGTCGCAGAACCGCGCGAAAGACGCGCAGGGCGAAAAAGCGGCGATCTCGCTGCTGGACCGCCAGCAGGCATTCGGCTACACCCAGGAAGACCTGAAGTTCCTGATGGCCCCGATGGCCGTGCTGGGCGAAGAAGCCACCGGCTCGATGGGTAACGACTCGCCGCTGGCCGTCATGTCGAACAAGCTGAAGCCGCTGTACTCGTACTTCAAGCAGCTGTTCGCCCAGGTCACGAACCCGCCGATCGACCCGATCCGCGAAGCGATGGTGATGTCGCTCGTGTCGTTCATCGGTCCGAAGCCGAACCTGCTGGACACGAACAACGTCAACCCGCCGATGCGCCTCGAAGTGTCGCAGCCGGTGATCGGCTTCGACGACATGGCCCGCCTGCGCAACATCAGCCTGCACACCGGCGGCAAGTTCAAGTCGTATGAACTGAACATCTGCTACCCGGTCTCGTGGGGCAAGGAAGGCATCGAGGCGTCGCTGGCCTCGCTGTGCGCGGAAGCCGTGGACGCCGTCAAGTCGGGTCACAACATCCTGATCGTCTCGGACCGCAACGTCACCGCCGACCAGGTCGCGATCCCCGCGCTGCTGGCGACGTCCGCGATCCACCAGCACCTCGTCCAGCGCGGCCTGCGCGCATCGACGGGCCTCGTGGTCGAAACCGGTTCGTGCCGCGAGACGCACCACTTCGCCCTGCTGGCCGGCTACGGCGCGGAAGCCGTGCACCCGTACCTGGCGCTGGAAACGCTGGTCGACCTGGCGCACACGCTGCCGCACGAGATGGCCGCCGACAAGGCGATCTACAACTACACGAAGGCGGTCGGCAAGGGCCTCATGAAGGTCATGTCGAAGATGGGCATCTCGACCTACATGTCGTACTGCGGCGCGCAGATCTTCGAAGCCATCGGCCTGAACAAGTCGCTGGTGGATAAATACTTCCGCGGCACGTCGTCGACGGTGGAAGGCATCGGCCTGTTCGAAGTGGCCGAGGAAGCCCTGCGCCTGCACGCGCTGGCCTTCGGCAAGGATCCGATCCTGGCCAACTCGCTGGACGTCGGCGGCGAATACGCCTACCGCGTGCGCGGCGAAGACCACCTGTGGACGCCGGACGCGATCGCCAAGCTGCAGCACTCGACCCGTGCCAACAACTACAGCACCTATAAAGAGTACGCGCAGATCATCAACGACCAGAGCCGCCGTCACCTGACGCTGCGCGGCTTGTTCGAATTCAAGATCGATCCGACCAAGGCGATCCCGCTGGACGAAGTGGAACCGGCGAAGGAAATCGTCAAGCGCTTCGCCACCGGCGCGATGTCGCTGGGCTCGATCTCGACCGAAGCCCACGCCACGCTGGCCATCGCCATGAACCGTATCGGCGGCAAGTCGAACACGGGCGAAGGCGGTGAAGATCCGGCGCGCTACATGGGCGAGTTCAAGGGCATCAAGATCGCCAAGGGCGAGACCCTGGCCTCGATCCTGGGCAAGGACCGCGTCGTCGCGGACATCCCGCTGGTCGAAGGCGACTCGCTGCGTTCGAAGATCAAGCAGGTGGCATCGGGCCGCTTCGGTGTGACCGCCGAATACCTGGCGTCCGCCGACCAGATCCAGATCAAGATGGCGCAGGGCGCCAAGCCGGGCGAAGGCGGCCAGCTGCCGGGCCATAAAGTGTCCGAGTACATCGCGTCGCTGCGCTTCTCGGTGCCGGGCGTGGGCCTGATCTCGCCGCCGCCGCACCACGACATCTACTCGATCGAAGACCTGGCGCAGCTGATCCACGACCTCAAGAACGTGAACCCGCACGCGTCGATCTCGGTGAAGCTGGTGTCGGAAGTCGGTATCGGTACGGTCGCTGCAGGCGTGTCGAAGGCGAAGGCCGACCACGTCGTCGTCGCCGGCCATGACGGCGGTACGGGTGCATCGCCGCTGTCGTCGGTCAAGCACGCCGGCACGCCGTGGGAACTGGGCCTCGCCGAGACCCAGCAGACCCTCGTGCTGAACGGCCTGCGCAGCCGTATCCGCGTCCAGGCCGACGGCCAGATGCGTACCGGCCGCGACGTCGTCATCGCCGCCCTGCTGGGCGCCGACGAAATCGGCTTTGCGACGGCACCGCTCGTCGTCGAAGGCTGCATCATGATGCGTAAGTGCCACCTGAACACCTGCCCGGTGGGCGTGGCCACCCAGGATCCGGAACTGCGCGCCAAGTTCTCGGGCAAGCCGGAACACGTCGTGAACTACTTCTTCTTCGTCGCCGAAGAAGCGCGCCAGATCATGGCCCAGCTGGGCATCCGCACGTTCGACGAACTGATCGGCCGTTCGGACCTGCTGGACAAGTCGAAGGCCGTCGGCCACTGGAAGGCACAAGGCCTGGACTTCTCGAACATCTTCTTCCAGCCGAAGGTCGACGACAAGCGCCAGCTGCTGCACACGGACGGCCAGGACCACGGCCTGGACAAGGCCCTGGACCACAAGCTGATCGCGCAGGCCAAGGCCGCGCTGGAGAAGGGCGAGCGCGTTTCGTTCATCTCGCCGGTGAAGAACGTCAACCGCACGGTCGGCGCGATGCTGTCGGGCGAAGTCGCCAAGCGCTACGGCCATGCCGGCCTGCCGGACGACACGATCCACATCCAGCTGCAGGGCACCGCGGGCCAGTCGGCCGGCGCGTTCCTGGCACACGGCATCACGCTGGACCTGGTGGGCGAGGGCAACGACTACGTGGGTAAAGGCCTGTCGGGCGGCCGCATCATCGTGCGTCCGAACACGGAGTTCCGCGGCTGGGCCGTCGACAACATCATCGTCGGCAACACGGTGCTGTACGGCGCGATCGCCGGCGAAGCGTTCCTGAACGGCGTGGCCGGCGAGCGTTTCGCGGTGCGTAACTCGGGTGCGACGGCCATCGTCGAAGGCGTGGGCGACCACGGCTGCGAATACATGACCGGCGGTACCGTCGTCGTGCTGGGCGACACCGGCCGCAACTTCGCGGCGGGCATGTCGGGCGGCGTGGCGTACGTCTACGATCCGAAGGGCGACTTCGAGCAGAAGTGCAACACCGCGATGGTGGCACTGGAGCGCGTGCTGTCGACCAAGGAACAGAGCGACAAGTCGAGCTGGCACGCACAGACCCGCAACGGCGAGCGCGAGTCGGACGAAGCGATCCTGAAGCGCCTGATCGAGCGTCACTTCAAGCACACGGGTTCGACCCGTGCGCGCAACCTGCTGGACGACTGGGCCAACAGCCGCAGCAAGTTCGTCAAGGTCTTCCCGACCGAGTACAAGCGCGCACTGGAAGAGATGCACAACAGCAGCATGGAAGAAGCCAACGACAAGATCGAACTGGCTGCCTGACCGCATCTCTCTAGACCGAACCGAATACGATAGGAATACAAATGGGTAAGATCACCGGCTTCATGGAATTTCAGCGCCAGGAAGAAGACCACCTGGAACCCGCTGCCCGCCTCAAGAACTACAAGGAATTTTCGATCACGCTGACCGACGCGCAAGCGAAGGTCCAGGGTGCGCGCTGCATGGATTGCGGCATCCCGTTCTGCAACACGGGCTGCCCCGTCAACAACCAGATCCCCGACTGGAACGACCTGGTCTACCACGGCAACTACCGCTACGCCGTCGACAACCTGCATTCGACGAACAACTTCCCGGAATTCACGGGCCGCATCTGCCCGGCACCGTGCGAAGCCGCCTGCACGCTGGGCATCAATAATGAGCCGGTCGGCATCAAGTCGATCGAGCGCAAGATCGCCGACGCCGGCTGGGAACACGGCTGGATCGTCCCGCAACCGGCTGCCAATAAAACCGGCAAGAAGGTCGCGATCATCGGTTCCGGCCCCGCGGGCCTGGCTGCCGCCCAGCAGCTGGGCCGCGCCGGCCACGACGTGACGGTGTTCGAGAAGAACGACCGCATCGGCGGCCTGCTGCGCTACGGCATCCCCGACTTCAAGATGGAGAAGGACCTGATCGACCGTCGCGTCGAGCAGATGAAGGCCGAAGGCGTGACCTTCCGCACCTCCACGCTGATCGGCAAGGATTTCCCGACCACCGTCAGCAACATGGCGCGCGACACCATCTTCCCGGAAGACCTGGTGAAGGATTACGACGCCGTCGTCATGGCCGGCGGCGCCGAGGCACCGCGTGACCTGCCGGTCCCGGGCCGCGACCTGAAGGGCGTGCACTTCGCAATGGACTTCCTGCCGCAGCAGAACCGCGTCAACGCCGGCGACAAGGTCAAGGACCAGATCAAGGCCACGGGCAAGCACGTGATCGTGATCGGCGGCGGCGACACCGGCTCCGACTGCGTGGGCACGTCGAACCGCCACGGCGCCGCATCCGTGACCCAGTTCGAACTGATGCCGATGCCGCCGGAACAGGAAAACAAGCCGCTCGTGTGGCCGTACTGGCCGACCAAGCTGCGCACCTCGTCGTCGCACGAAGAAGGCTGCGAGCGCGACTTCGCCGTCGCCACCAAGCGCTTCGAAGGCAAGGGCGGCAAAGTGGAAAAAGTCATCGCCTGCCGCGTCGAGTGGAAAGACGGCAAGATGACGGAAGTGGCCAACTCGGAATTCGAACTGAAGGCCGACCTCGTGCTGCTGGCGATGGGCTTCGTCTCGCCGGTGCAGCAGGTGCTGGACGCGTTCGGCGTGCAGAAGGATGCCCGCGGCAACGCGCGCGCCACGACCGATGGCGAGACCTGCTACCAGACGTCGGTGCCGAAGGTCTTCACCGCCGGCGACATGCGCCGCGGCCAGTCCCTGGTCGTGTGGGCGATCCGCGAAGGCCGCCAGTGCGCGCGCGCCGTGGATGAATTCCTGATGGGTTCGTCGGTGCTGCCGCGCTGATCGAAGCGTCGCCGCAACGGAATGGACGGCCCGGGTGCGCAACCCGGGCCGTTTTTTTTCGCTGTGAGAATTCGCGCAACTGTTTCGCACGCGTTCCGGTAATGTAACGGTTTTCATTCTTTCCAATGCCGCCATGGATACCGTCACCCTCAAGGGCAATCTCGCGCTGAACGGCCAGAACCTGGCCTTCGAAGGCGTACCGATCGAAGCGCATCTGCTGCTGGGCGATTACCCCAATGTCGCCGTCAACAACGGATCCGGCAAGTTCACCTGGAAGATCGGCGACCGCACGGTCGAGACCACGGGCGCGTGGTACGACGCTGCCGTCACCTCCTACACGCCGACCCAGGCCGACGTCGGCAAACCGATCTCCGTGACCGGCTCCGTCGCCTACGTCGACGGCATCCACACGCCGAGCAGCCCGAATGCGCTGACGGTCATCAACGTCAACGACCTGCCCACCGGCACGGTGACCATCACGGGCGACGTGACGCACGCCGGCAGCCAGCTGCACGCCGTCAGCACGATCGGTGACGAGGACGGCATGGGCGCCCTGTCGTACCAGTGGAAGGCGAACGGCCAGGCGATCGCCGGGGCGACCGGCGACACCTGGACGCTGGACGCGGCCCACGCGGGCCAGGCCATCAGCGTCGTCGCCAGCTATGTCGACGGGTTCGGCCAGGCGGAGTCGGTCGCGAGCGACGCCGACCCGAAGGCCGTGCACCAGAACAGCCCGGGCGCGCTGGTCCTGTCGGGCGAGCTGGCGAAGGGACACACGCTGCATGCGCAAGTCGTCGACGCGGATCCGTTCGCCAAGGCGTATTACCAGTGGCAGATCGACGACGGCAGCGGCCATTACGTGAACGTCACCGGCAACTGGTCCGCCGACTTCGCGCTCGGCGACAGCGTGCCGCCCGTCATGCGTGTGATCGCCACGTATGCCGACCGCTACGGGTTCATCGAAACCCATGTGCGCACGATCGGCACGGAAGGCGCGGACACGATCCGCGGCGACCGCATCCCGGGCGAAGTCATCCAGGCACGCGGCGGCGACGACACACTCATCTACACCAATGGCTCGCTTTTCGACGGCGGCGACGGCCTCGACACGTTTTATGCGCTGGGCGGCTACTCGGTCGGGCAGGTCGACGACCATACGTGGTATTACCACGGCTTCACCGGCGGCGGCACCTGGCTCACCAACGTCGAGCGCGTGATCTTCGGCGCGCCGGGCCAATCCGGCCTCAGCGGCGTCGCGCTCGACTTCGACGGCCACGCCGGCCAGGCTTATCGCCTGTACCGGGCCGCGTTCGACCGCACCCCCGACGACTTCGGCATCGGCTTCTGGATCAGCCGTCTCGACAAGGGCGTCAACCTGACGGACATCGCCAACGCCTTCGTCGGCTCGGCCGAATTCAAGACGTTGTATGGCGCGAATCCGACCAATGCGGAGATCGTCGACAAGTTCTATCACAACGTCCTGCACCGCGCCCCCGACCCGCAGAGCCAGTTCTGGGTCGACGTGCTCGACCGCAAGGCGGCGACGGTCGCCGACGTGCTGATCGGCTTCAGCGAAAGCGCCGAGAACGTCGCGGCCCTCGTCGGCGTGCAAAAGACGGGCATCTCCTACCTGCCGTATCATGACGGTTGAGTAATCCCGCCAATGACGACATGGAGACACGGATGGAGATCGGCTACGTAGGCCTGGGCGGCATGGGACATGCCATGGCAAGCAACCTCATTGGCAAGGGCCATACGCTTCGCGTGTGGAACCGCTCGCCCGGCAAGGCGGCCGACCTCGTCGCGCAGGGCGCCATGCTCGTCGACCATCCGGGCCAGGCCGTGGCCAGCGACGGCATCGTGTTCACGATGGTGGCTGACGACGCGGCGCTGGAGCAGGTCGTCGGCGGGCCGGACGGCATCGCCGCAAAGCTGGGCCCGGGTGGCATCCACGTCTCCATGAGCACGGTGTCGCCGGAAACGACGCGCAAGCTCGCCGCCCTGCACGCCGAGCGCGGCGCGAGCTTCATCGCCGCCCCCGTGTTCGGACGCCCGACCGCGGCTGCCGCCGCCATGCTGTTCATCCTGGTCGCGGGCGCTCCCGCCGCGCGCGAAAAAATCATGCCGCTGCTGGAGACGATGGGCCAGCGCGTGTTCCCGCTGGGCGACGACCCCGTCGCCGCCAGCATCGTCAAGCTGAGCGGCAATTTCATGATCATGGGCGTTATCGAAGCGATGGCGGAAGCGGCGACGCTGTGCGAAAAGTACGGCGTCGAGCGCTCGGCCATGATGGACGTGATGACGCAATCGATCTTCGCCACGCCGCTGTACGTCAACTACGGCAAGCTCATCGCGCAGCACGATTACGCCAATCCCGGCTTCAAACTGTCGCTGGGTTTCAAGGATGCGAACCTCGTGATGGCGGCCGCGCGCAAGGCCCACGTGCCGATGCCGCTGGCCAGCATGATGCACGATCGTTTCCTGTCCGCGCTGGCGAAGGACCGCGGCGGGCTCGACTGGACCGCGGCGGCGCTGAACGTGTCGGAAGAGGCCGGTCTCCGGAGCTGATCACTCGTGGGGCGTGGCGGCGTCCGGTTCGATGACGAGCAGGTCCCCGTCCAGCCGCGCCGTCGTGCCGAGGTCGCGGCACAGCGCCTGCATGCGCGTAGTGATCCAGGTGCGTTGCGTGTGGTCGGCCGGCAGCGCGCGGCCGTGGCGGATGAACACCGGATGCAGCACGATGCGGCGTAGGGCATCCTCCCCCAGGTGCACCTCGAACAGCAATTGATGGTCGTTGCGCAGGTCCGTGTCGACGGCGTAGTCGTCGACGAGGTCGCCGGTCGCGTACAGGATCGGCCAGCCCCGGTACAGTTCGATGCCGTGAAAGACGTGGGCGCTGTGGCCGTAGACGATCTTCCAGCCGACGTCGATCGCGGCGTGAGCGAGGCGGCGCAGGTGCGGTGCGGGTGCCGTCACCATGTTCGGACCCCAGTGCAGCGACAGGACCGGCCAGCGCACGCCGGCCGCGCGCAGGGGCGCGAGCGCGCGTGCGAAGGCGTCGGTGGCGGCCGTTTCGTCGTGCAGGCCGAGCCAGGCGATGCCGGGGTGATCGTCCGTCGCGGCGAAATCGGCCTGGTGGTCGCAGAACGCCGCCATCCCGACGAGCACCTCGCCGCACGCCACGACGGCCGGGGACAGCGCCCATGCGAGGTCCGGACCGGCGCCCGTGTGCGCGATGCCGTGCGCGTCGAGGATGCGCAGTGTGTCGGCCAGGCCTTGCACGTCGTAGTCGAGACTGTGGTTGTTTGCGAGGCTGACCATGCGGATGCCGGCATCGACCAGCGCCTGGCCGGCCGTGGAGGGCGCCGCGAAGTAATACGCCTTGGGCACGCCGTGCCAGCGCCCGGTACTGTCAGTGAGCGCGCACTCCAGGTTGACGATCGCGACGTCGGCCGCGCGCAGCAGCGGCGAGATCGCGTCCAGCGGCGCGTGGATGCCGTCGCGCAGCATGACGTCGCGCACGTGGCGGCCCAGCATGACGTCGCCGCCGAACACGAGGCGAAGAGGGCGCAGATCATGGCTCATGGACGAACCAGGTCGTGAACCACTCGGCCGCCAGCCGCGCCACCTCTTCCAGCGTGCCGGGTTCCTCGAACAGATGCGTCGCACCGGGCACGATCGCCAGTTGTTTCACGCAGCCCAGCTCGGCATAGGCTTGCCGGTTCAGGGCGATGACGGGTTCGTCCGCGCCACCCACGATGAGGAGTGTCGGCGCCTCGACGGCGCGCAAGCTGTCGCCGCCCGCGAGATCGGGCCGGCCGCCGCGCGAGACGACGGCGACGATGGGCACGGCCGGGTCGGCCGCCAGCTGCAGCGCGGCGGCCGCGCCCGTGCTGGCGCCGAACAGGCCGAGCGGCAACGGGGCCGTGGCGTCCTGCGCGCCCAGCCAGCTTGCTGCCGCGCGCAAACGGCCCGTCAGCAGAGAAATGTCGAAACGGTTATGGTATTGACGGTCTTCGTGCGGCGTGAGCAGGTCCAGCAGCAGCGTGCCGATGCCGGCGTCGCGCAGCACGTGCGCCACGTGGTTGTTGCGCGGGCTCAACCGGCTGCTGCCGCTGCCGTGCGCGAACAGCACGACGCCCGATGCATCGTGGGGCAGCTCGAGCATGCCCTCCATCGTCGCCGCGCCGCTGTCGATGTGGACCAGGGCTTTTGTCATGATCGTTAGACCATCTGGCAGGGGCAAAGATTCGGTGTCCGATTGTTAAATGCGGGAGGGTCGAAAGTCCGGCATGTACCCGTTCCCGGCGTCCGGGACATGACGCCGGATCGGCATGTAATGGATCTTCAGGATGCCCCCACAAAAGGGGTTTCTTTGAGGCATTTGTAAAGATTGTTTACTAATGTGAAACAATGTGTTGTATGCATAAGTTAGTAAAAACAAGCACTTATGACGCAAAATATCTGACTCTTCGTTTAGTAATGTTGTAATATCACGTCGATAACATGCCCGGAATTGGGCGGCGTCCTGCAGGCCTTGCCGTTTCTGCACTACAATACGGGATTCTCCAAATACCAATATCCACTGTGTCCAACCTCGTCGAAATTCGCGATCTGCATTTTTCGTATGGCGATCGCCCGATCCTGCAGAACCTGAGCATGGACTTCCCGCGCGGCAAGCTGATTGCCGTGATGGGCGGCTCGGGCTCGGGCAAGACGACGGTCCTGCGCCTGATCGGCGGCCAGATCAAGCCGCAGCGCGGCACCGTCGCCGTGAATGGCGAGGTGGTGAACCAGCTCGACACCGAAGGCCTGTACAGGTTGCGGCGCAAGATGGGCATGCTGTTCCAGTTCGGCGCGCTGTTCACCGACCTGACCGTGTTCGAGAACGTGGCCTTCCCGCTGCGCGAGCACACGGAGCTGCCGGAAGAACTGATCCGCGACCTGGTGCTGATGCGCCTGAACGCCGTCGGCCTGCGCAATGCGGCCGACCTGAAGCCGAACGAGATCTCGGGCGGCATGGCGCGCCGCGTGGCGCTCGCCCGTGCCGTCGCGCTCGACCCGGCGCTGATCATGTACGACGAACCGTTCGCCGGCCTCGACCCGATCTCGATGGGCGTGACCGCCAACCTGATCCGCAACCTGAACGACGCGCTCGGCTCGACGTCCATCCTCGTCTCGCACGACGTGAACGAAACCTTCATGATCGCCGATTACGTTTATTTCCTGTCCGGCGGCAAGATCGTCGCCGCGGGCACGCCGGACGAGATGCGCCGCTCGACCGATCCGTACGTCAAACAGTTCGTGAACGCCGAGCCGGACGGTCCCGTGCCGTTCCACTATCCCGGCAAATCGCTGGCCGAGGACCTGGGCCTGGGAGGCAAGCGATGACCAATCCTCTCGCACTCCTTGGGGGCTTCGTCCTCGACACCTTTGCGCGCGTCGGCTTCGTCACGCGTTCGTTCGGCGGCCTGCTCGGCAAGGCGCCGGGCGCGCTGCGCCGTCCCGCCCTGATCTCGGAACAGGTTCACTTCATCGGCAATTACTCCCTGCTGATCATCACCGTGTCCGGGCTGTTCGTCGGCATGGTGCTGGGCCTGCAGGGGTATTACACGCTGAGCCAGTTCGGCGCCGAGGAAAAACTAGGCCAGCTGGTGGCGCTGTCGCTGCTGCGCGAACTGGGCCCGGTCGTGACGGCACTGCTGTTCGCGGGCCGTGCCGGTACGTCCCTCACGGCGGAAATCGGCCTCATGAAGGCCGGCGAACAATTGACCGCGATGGAAATGATGGCCGTCAACCCGATCCAGCGCGTGCTGGCGCCCCGGTTCTGGGCGGGCGTGATCGCCATGCCGGTGCTGGCCGCCGTGTTCTCCGCCATCGGCGTGATCGGCGGCTACCTCGTCGGCGTGCAGCTGATCGGCGTGGACGAGGGCGCGTTCTGGTCGCAGATGCAGGCGAACATCGACGTGCGCCGCGACATCATGAATGGCGTCATCAAGAGCTTTGTATTTGGCATGGCCGTGACCTTCACGGCCCTGTTCCAGGGCTATGAAGCGCAGCCGACGCCGGAAGGCGTGTCGCGCGCCACCACGCGCACCGTCGTGATCGCGTCGCTGATGGTGCTGGGGCTGGACTTCATCATGACCGCCTTGATGTTCAACAAGTAATCTGAAGAGTTGGGAAAAACTTATGCATCGTAAATCCATTGACGTCTGGGTCGGCCTTTTTGTCCTGTTGGGTGCGTTATCGCTCCTTTTCCTGGCCCTCAAGGCCGGTAACATGAGCACGATCTCGTTCAGCAAGACCTATTCGATCACGGGCAAGTTCGACAACATCGGCGGCCTGAAGCCGCAGTCGCCCGTCAAGAGCGCGGGCGTGGTCGTGGGCCGCGTGGGCGACATCTCGTTCGACGATAAAAGCTTCCAGGCCATCGTGCGCCTCGATCTGAATCCTGCTTACAAGTTTCCGAAGGACAGCTCCCTGAAGATCCTGACCTCGGGCCTGCTGGGTGAGCAATACATCGGCATCGAGGCCGGTGGCGACACGAACAATCTCGTCGAAGGCGACCGCATCACCCGTACGCAATCGGCCGCAGTGCTCGAAGACTTGATTAATCAATTTATCTATAGCAAGGCAGCCGAAGGAAAGGACAGTAGCAAATGACGAACCGCAATGACTCCGCCATGCCGCGCACGCGCACTGGCCTGGCGCTGGCACTCGGTGCAGCCGTATTGCTGAGTGGCTGTGCGACGACCGCCAACCCGAAAGACCCGTTCGAGAAGTTCAACCGGGCCATGTTCAGCTTCAACGACACGGTCGACCGCGTCGCCCTGAAGCCGGCCGCCACCGCCTACAAGAACGCCACGCCGACCTTCGTGCAAACGGGCGTGAACAATTTCTTCGGTAACTTGACCGATTTGTGGAGCTCGCTGAACAACTTTGCCCAGCTGAAAGGGCAAGACGGCTTGAACGATTTCATGCGTTTTGCCGTGAACTCCACCCTGGGTCTCGCCGGCGTGCTGGACATCGCCACCCCGGCCGGCATGCGCAAGCATAACGAAGACTTCGGCCAGACCCTGGGGTATTGGGGCGTGCCGAGCGGTCCCTACTTGATGTTGCCGCTGCTGGGCCCATCTACGGTCCGTGACACCGCGACCTTGCCGGCCGACTGGTGGGGCGACGCGTGGACCCACGTGAACGACGTGCCGTGGCGCACGAGCGGCATCGTCCTCCGTGCGGTCGACCAGCGCGCCAGCGTGCTGGACGCGTCGAACCTGCTGGAAGACGCCGCCCTCGACCGTTACGAATTCATCCGTGACGGCTACATGCAGCGCCGCAACAGCAAGGTGCTCGACACGGACAAGGCGCAGGAACGCGCCGACAAGGTCCACGAAAAACTGGAAAAGGTCCAGGAGAAGGTCGAATCGAAGCTGGGCGTGAAGCTGGGCCCGAAACCGGTGCCCGAAGATGGTGCGGAAGCGCCCGCAGCGGCGCCCGTGTCATCCGAACCGGCCAGTAAATAGTTAACTACGGTACAGCCAGGCCGTCCGCGCAGCACGCGGGACCGCCCGGTCAGACCCAACCAAGATAAAGGAAGCGTATGAAGCCCATCGCAAAACTGATCGTGACCGCCGCCGCCGTGGCGATGTCCACCGCCGTTCTCGTCGCGCCGGCCCGTGCCGCCGTCGAGGCACCGGATGCCCTCGTGAAACGCGTCTCCACCGACGTCATCGAGAGCGTCAAGGCCGACAAGGACATCCAGGCCGGCAACAACAAGAAAATCATGGATCTGGTCAACAGCAAGATCCTGCCGTACGTCGATTCGGACAAGATGACCGCCCAGGCGGCAGGCCGCTTCTGGCGCCAGGCGACGCCGGAGCAGCAGAAGCAGCTGGCGGCGGAGTTCCGCACGCTGCTCGTGTACACCTACGCCGGTGCGCTGTCGCAGATCAAGAACGAAACCATCGAATTCAAGCCGTTCCGCGCCGACCCGGCCGACACGGAAGTCGAAGTGAAATCGCAGGTCAACCTGACCCGCGGCGAGCCGATCACCCTGAACTACCGCCTGGCCAAGGGCCCGCAGGGCTGGAAGATCTTCGACCTGAACGTGCTGGGCGCGTGGCTGGTGGAAACCTACAAGAGCACTTTCGCCTCGGAAATCGGCAAGAACGGCATCGATGGCCTGATCAAGAAGCTGCACGACCGCAACGAGCAGCTGGCCAACAAACCGCTGGCCAAGTCCGCGCAGAAGTAAGCATGGCGGAAGCGAACCCCATGCTCTCGCTGGAAGCCCTGACGTTCGACAACGCGCAAGCGGCGTTGGCGCAGGGCTGTGCGGCCGTGTCCGCCGGCGAAACCGAGTTCGACCTCGGCGGCGTCAAGGCTGCCGACTCCTCGGCCCTGGCCCTGATGCTGGCCTGGCAGCGCCGCGCGCAGGGGCAGGGGCGCAGCCTCAAGTTCATCAATGTGCCGGCCAACGTCGATGCGTTGGCAAAGTTATACGGCGTCGACGGCCTGCTCGGCCGCGCCTGACTGCCTCCCCCGAAAACGCCACGGCCCGGAACGCCGTGGCGTTTTCTTCTATAATGGCTCGTTTCCCCCGCACGGTTCCGGTCCTTCGGATCCCCAACGCATGACAGCAGCCATCCAGATCGACAGCGTCGAGAAAAGCTACAAGGGCTTCAAGGCCCTCAAGGGCGTTTCACTGAACATCGAACAAGGCGAATTCTTCGGCCTCCTCGGTCCGAACGGCGCCGGCAAGACGACCCTGATTTCGACCATCGCCGGCCTCATTCGTCCGGACGTGGGCAGCGTGCGCATCCACGGCCACGACGTCGTGAAGGATTTTCGCGACGCGCGCATGAAGCTGGGCGTCGTGCCGCAGGAACTCGTGTTCGACCCGTTCTTCACCGTGCGCGAGACCCTGCGCCTGCAATCGGGCTACTTCGGCCTGAAGAACAACGACAAATGGATCGACGAGGTCATGGAAAACCTCGACCTCACGCCCAAGGCGGACGTCAACATGCGCGCGCTGTCCGGCGGCATGAAGCGCCGCGTGCTCGTCGCCCAGGCCCTCGTCCATAAACCGCCCGTGATCGTGCTGGACGAACCGACGGCCGGCGTCGACGTCGAACTGCGCCAGACGCTGTGGAAGTTCATCGCGCGCCTGAACCGCGAAGGCCACACGGTCGTCCTGACGACGCACTACCTGGAAGAAGCGCAGGCCATGTGCCAGCGCGTGGCCATGCTCAAGACCGGCAACGTCGTCGCGCTGGACACCATGTCGCAGCTGCTGCGCCGCGTGTCCGGCTCGTCGCTCGTCGTGCACCTGAAGCAGGGCGGGCTGCCGGAAGGCCTGCGCCACCTCGTCGCGCACGATGAACACAACGGCGGCAACAAATACACCCTGCGCGTGAACGAGTACAGCGAGGTGGAAGGCATCCTCGCGCGCCTGCGCGAATCCGGCGCCGAGATCGACGAGATGCAGTTGCAGCAGGCCGACCTGGAAGACATTTTTATCCAGATCATGGAAGGGAGCCCCGTACGATGAACGCGTTTTCCGTAGGCTTCCGCACCCTGTTTTATAAAGAAATCCTGCGCTTCTGGAAGGTCGCGACGCAGACGATCGCGGCGCCCGTCGTCAGCGCGATGCTGTATTTGCTGATCTTCGGCCACGTGCTCGACGGCCGCGTCGAGATGCTCGACGGCGTCAGCTACACCTCGTTCCTCGTCCCGGGCCTCGTCATGATGAGCGTGCTGCAGAATGCGTTCGCCAACTCGTCGTCGTCGCTGATCCAGTCGAAAATCACGGGCAACCTCGTGTTCATCCTGCTGCCGCCGCTGTCGCACGTGGAGATCCTGTCCGCGTACGTGACGGCGTCCGTCGTGCGCGGCCTGGCCGTCGGTTTCGGCGTATTCATCATCACGGCGTGGTTCGCGCACCTGTCGTTCGTCGCGCCGCTGTGGATCATCGTGTTCGCGCTGCTGGGCGCCGGCATCCTGGGTACGCTGGGCGTCATCGCCGGCATCTGGGCGGAAAAATTCGACCAGCTGGCCGCATTCCAGAACTTTTTGATCACGCCTGCAACATTTTTGGCCGGTGTGTTCTATTCCATTAAGAAACTTCCGCCGTTCTGGCTTGCAGTCTCGCATTTCAACCCGTTCTTTTATATGATTGACGGGTTCCGCTATGGTTTCTTTGGCCAGTCCGACGTGTCGCCCTGGACCAGCCTGGCCATCGTCGCCGTCTTCTTCGTGGCCTTGGCCGCTATCGCAATCAATCTGCTTCGCCGCGGCTACAAGCTGCGTCACTGAAAAAACATGGTTACTACACCCGAACTGATCCACGGCTACATCCAAAAGGGCCTGGAATGCACCCACCTGGAAGTGGAGGGCGACGGCCAGCATTTCAGCGCCGTCATCGTCTCGCCCGCATTCGCCGGCAAGAGCCGCATCCAGCGCCACCAGATCGTCTACGCCGCCCTGGGCGACCGCATGCGTGAAGAAATCCACGCGCTGTCGATGAAGACGCTGACCCCGGACGAGTATCAAGGATAATCAATGGACAAGCTCCAGATCGTCGGCGGCAAGCGCCTGAACGGTGACATCCCCATCTCGGGCGCCAAGAACGCGGCGCTCCCGATCCTGTGCGCGGGCCTGCTGACGGCCGGCGACCTCGCCCTGTCGAACGTGCCGCGCCTGCACGACGTGCGCACGATGCTGCGCCTGCTCGAACAGACCGGCCTGAAAGTTACGCAGGACGACGAGAACGTCGTGCTGAACGGATCGGCCATCAACACCCTCGTCGCACCGTATGAACTGGTGAAGACGATGCGCGCGTCGATCCTCGTGCTGGGCCCGATGCTGGCGCGCTTCGGCGAAGCCAAGGTGTCGCTGCCGGGCGGCTGCGCGATCGGTTCGCGTCCCGTCGACCAGCACATCAAGGGCCTGCGCCAGATGGGCGCCGACATCACGATCGAGGGCGGCTACATCTACGCGAAAGCGGCCCGCCTGAAGGGCGCCCGCATCCACACGGACATGATCACCGTGACGGGCACCGAGAACCTCCTGATGGCCGCCACGCTGGCCATTGGTGAGACGGTCCTGGAAAACGCCGCGCGCGAACCGGAAGTGACGGACCTCGCGAACATGCTCGTCGCGATGGGTGCGAAGATCGACGGCATCGGCACCGACCGCCTCGTGATCCAGGGCGTCGACAGCCTGCACGGCACCGAACACGCGGTGATCTCCGACCGCATCGAAGCGGCGACGTTTCTGTGCGCCGTGGCGGCGACGGGCGGCGACATCCGCATCACCCGCACCCGCACGGACATCTTCGACGCGGGCATCGACAAGCTGCGCGAAATGGGCCTGCAACTGACCATCGAAGGCGACAGCATCCGCGCGCGCATGGACGGCCGCCCGCAGCCGGTGTCGTTCCGTACCACGGAATACCCGGGCTTCCCGACCGACATGCAGGCCCAGTTCATGGCCGTGAACACGATCGCGAACGGCTCGAGCAAGGTCACCGAAACCATCTTCGAAAACCGCTTCATGCACGTGCAGGAAATGAACCGCCTGGGCGCGCAGATCTCCACCGAGGGCAACACGGCCTTCATCAAGGGCGTCGACCGCCTCGTCGGCGCGCCCGTGATGGCGACCGACCTGCGCGCCTCGGCTTCCCTCGTGATCGCCGGCCTGGCCGCCGAGGGCACGACCCTCGTCGACCGCATCTATCACCTCGATCGCGGCTACGACCGGATGGAGGCGAAGTTGTCGGCGGTGGGCGCGGACATCGTACGCATCAAGTAAAAGCACGCGCGCCGACCCGTGAACGGGCCCGGCGCCAGAACGACATTCACATGAACGACACTACTCGGGACAGCTCGCAGCTGATCCTCGCCCTCTCGAAGGGCCGCATCTTCGAAGACACGCTGCCGCTGCTGTCCGCGGCCGGCATCGAGGTGCTGGAAAATCCGGAAACCTCGCGCAAACTGATCCTCGCCACCAACGATCCCGGCATCCGCGTGCTGATCGTGCGCGCCAGCGACGTGCCGACCTATGTCCAGCATGGCGCCGCCGACTTCGGCGTGGCCGGCAAGGACGTGCTGCTCGAGCATGGCGGCGAAGGGCTGTATCAACCGATCGACCTGCGCATCGCCTGCTGCCGCATGTCCGTGGCCGCCAACGCCGGCTTCGACTACGACAACGCCGTGCGCCAGGGCGCGCGCCTGCGCGTGGCCACCAAGTTCGTGCACACGGCGCGCGAGCACTTCGCCAAGAAGGGCGTGCACGTCGACCTGATCAAACTGTATGGTTCGATGGAGCTGGCGCCGCTGGTCGGCCTGTCCGACGCCATCGTCGACGTCGTGTCGACGGGCGGCACGCTGCGCGCCAACAACCTGGTCGAAGTCGAAAAGATCATGGAGATCTCGTCGCGCCTCGTCGTCAACCAGGCCGCGCTGAAACTCAAGCGCGAGCGCCTGCAACCGATCATCGACGCGTTCGAACGCGCGTCCAAGCAGCAGAAATGCTAACGACCATGTCCATCACGATCCGCAAACTCGATTCCACCGCCGAAGGCTTCCAGCAGACCCTGAATACGCTGCTCGCGTTCGAAGCCGAGACCGACGACGCCATCGAATCGGCCGTCGCGAAGATCCTCGCCGACGTGAAGGCGCGCGGCGACGCCGCCGTGCTGGAATACACGAACAGGTTCGATCGCCTCCCGAACGGCGGCGCCACCAGCATGGCCGCGCTCGACGTCACGCAGGAAGAGCTGCAGGAAGCGTTGAATGCGCTGCCGGAAGCCCAGCGCGCCGCACTGCGCACGGCCGCGGAACGCATCCGCGTGTTCCACGAACGCCAGAAGCAGGAGCTGAACGGTTTTACGTACACGGAGCCGGACGGCACGGTGCTGGGCCAGCGCGTGACGCCGCTGGACCGCGTGGGCATCTACGTCCCCGGCGGCAAGGCCGCGTATCCGTCGTCCGTGCTGATGAACGCGATTCCCGCGCAGGTCGCGGGCGTGAAGGAAATCGTGATGGTCGTGCCGACGCCGGACGGCGTCAAGAACCGCATGGTGCTCGCGGCCGCCGCGATCGCCGGCGTGACCCGCGTGATCACGATCGGCGGCGCGCAAGCCGTCGGCGCGCTCGCGTACGGCACGGCGACCATTCCGCCGGTCGATAAAATTGTCGGCCCGGGCAATGCGTACGTCGCCGCCGCCAAGCGCCGCGTGTTCGGCACGGTCGGTATCGACATGATCGCGGGCCCGTCGGAAATCCTCGTGCTGTGCGACGGTACGACGGACCCGGACTGGGTCGCGATGGACCTGTTCTCGCAGGCCGAGCACGACGAGCTGGCGCAGGCCATCCTGCTGTGCCCCGACGCGGACTACATCGCACAGGTCGAAGCGAGCATTCATAAACTGCTGCCGACGATGCCGCGCAAGGAGACCATCGCCACGTCGATGACGGACCGCGGCGCGCTGATCAAGGTGCGCGACATGGACGAAGCGTGCGCGATCGCCAATGCCATCGCCGCCGAGCACCTGGAAATTTCCGCCGAGGAGCCGCAGCAGTGGGCCGATAAAATCCGCCACGCCGGCGCGATGTTCCTGGGCCGCTTCTCGTCCGAATCGCTGGGCGATTATTGCTGCGGCCCGAACCACGTGCTGCCGACGTCGCGCACGGCGCGCTTCTCGTCGCCGCTGGGCGTGTACGACTTCCAGAAGCGCTCGTCGATCCTGTTCGTGTCGCAGGCCGGCGCGCAAACGCTGGGCAAGGTCGCGGCCGAACTCGCGTACGGCGAGGGCCTGCAGGCGCACGCGCGCAGCGCAGAACTCAGGATTCAGCCGGAATCATGACGGCCTGGCTCGATCAGGTCTTCTGCGAGGATGCGCTCGAAGGCATGGCGCGCATCCCCGACGGCAGCATCGACCTGATCCTGACGGACCCGCCGTACAATCTCGGCAAGGATTACGGCAACGGCTCGGACCAGCAGAGCGTGGAGGATTACCTCGCGTGGACCGAGCGCTGGATCGATTGTGCGCTGCCGAAACTGAAGGACAACGGCAGCCTGTACATCTTTCTCACGTGGCGCTTCGCGCCCGAGATCTTCGTCATGCTCAAGCGGCGCATGACGATGATGAACGAGATCATCTGGGACCGCCGCGTCCCCTCGATGGGGGGCAGCACCAGGAGCTTCAGCTCGGTGCACGACACCATCGGCTTCTTCGTGAAGCGCAAGGATTATTATTTCGACTTGGACTCCGTGCGTATCCCGTACGACGCCGAGACGAAGAAGGCGCGATCGCGCTCGATCTTCGTGGGCGCCAAGTGGCTGGAAGTGGGTTACAACCCGAAGGACCTGTGGAGCGTGTCGCGCCTGCATCGCGAACATGCGGAACGGGTCGACCATCCGACCCAGAAACCGCTCGAGATCATCGAGCGCATGGTCAAGGCGTCGTGCCCGCCGGGCGGCGTCGTGCTCGACCCGTTCATGGGCAGCGGCACGACGGCACTGGCCGCCAAACGCCTCGGCCGGCATTTCACCGGTTTCGAGCTGAACCCCGCCTACTGCGCGACCATCGCGGCACGCTTGTCCGCGCCCGCGCAGCCGGCCACAAAGAAACGCAAAGGCGCCCGTATGGACGCCGCCACCGAAGGAGTGAACCAAGCATGACCAGCATCGACAACCTCATCGCCAACACGATCCGCGAAGACGTCCGTGCCGGCCATATCTACAACGTGCCGGATTCGAGCGGCTATATCAAGCTGGACGCGATGGAAAACCCGTACCAGCTGCCGGACCCGCTGCGCGCCGAGCTGGCCCAGCGCCTGGCGGACGCCGTCCTGAACCGCTACCCGGTGCCGTCGTACGCGGGCATCAAGGAACGCATCCGCGCCAAGCTGGGCGTGCCGGCCGGGTTCGACGTCATCCTCGGCAACGGCTCCGACGAGATCATCGCGATCCTGTGCACCGCGACCGCGCGACAAGACAGGCGCGCCGTCGTGCTGGCCCCGATCCCCGCGTTCGTGATGTTCCAGCGCTCGGCCCAGTTCGCGGGCATGGACTTCGTCGGCGTGCCGTTGAAAGCCGACTTCTCGCTGGACCGCGCCGCCATGCTGGCCGCGATCGCCGAACACAAGCCGTCGCTCGTGTTCCTCGCGTACCCGAACAACCCGACCGGCAACCTGTACGACGAGGCCGACATGGTCGCGATCATCGAGGCGCTGGGCGAGAACGGCATCGTCGTGGCCGACGAGGCGTACCACCCGTTCGCCCGCACGAGCTTCATGGACAAGCTGCCGCAGTATCCGAACCTCGTCGTGATGCGCACGCTGTCCAAGCTGGGCCTGGCCGGCATCCGCCTGGGCTACCTGGCCGCCGCGCCCGCGCTGCTGGAACAGTTCGACAAGGTACGCCCGCCGTACAACGTCAACGTATTGACGCAGGTGGCCGCCGAATTCGCGCTCGACCACGTGGAAGTGCTGGACGAGCAGGCCGCGCGCCTGAACGAAGCCCGTACCGAGCTGGCCGCCGCCATGGCTGCGCTGCCGGGCGTGACGGTGTTCCCGTCGAGTGCCAATTTCATCACCTTGCGCGTACCGGACGCGGAAAAGACCTGCGCTAAACTGTTCGCAGAACGGGTGTTGATTAAAAATTTGAGTAGAATGCACGAATTGCTGGCCAATTGCATCCGTGTTACGGTCAGCACCCCGGAAGAAAACTCCGTATTCCTGAATGCCCTGAAGGCTTCGCTGCAAGCCTGAACACCGCCGAGCACCTAGCAATGACCCGCACCGCAGAAATCACGCGCAATACGAGCGAAACGCAGATCCGCGTCGCGCTCAACCTGGACGGCACCGGCCGCCAGAAACTCAATACCGGGGTGCCGTTCCTCGACCACATGCTGGACCAGATCGCGCGCCACGGCCTGATCGACCTGGAAGTCGAGGCCGTCGGCGACCTGCACATCGACGACCACCACACCGTCGAGGACACGGGCATCACGCTGGGCATGGCGGTCGCCAAGGCCATCGGCGACAAGAAAGGCATCCGCCGCTACGGCCACGCCTACGTCCCGCTGGACGAGGCGCTGTCGCGCGTCGTGATCGACTTTTCCGGCCGCCCGGGCCTGGAATGGCATGTGCCGTTCACCCGCGCGACCATCGGCCGCTTCGACGTCGATTTGACCATCGAGTTCTTCCGCGGCTTCGTCAACCACGCCGGCGTGACGCTGCACGTGGATAACCTGCGCGGCGTGAACGCGCACCACCAGTGCGAGACCGTCTTCAAGGCCTTCGGCCGCGCGCTGCGCATGGCGTCCGAACTGGATGCGCGCGCCGCGGGCACGATTCCGTCCACCAAGGGCAGCCTGTAACGCACGGATTCCAGAATGACGAACAAGATTGTTGTGATCGATGGCGTGGGCAACCTGCGCTCGGTGGCACAGGCCCTGCGCGCGGTCGCGCCCGAAGCCGACGTGCAAATTTCGAACGACCCGGCCGTGATCGATGCCGCCGACCGCGTCGTGCTGCCCGGCCAGGGCGCGATGCGCGATTGCATGCAGAGCCTGCGCGAGTCCGGCGCCCAGGAAGCGCTGCTGCGCGCCACCCGGACCCGTCCCGTGATGGGCGTGTGCGTGGGCGAGCAGATGCTGTTCGACCTGAGCGAGGAAGGCGACGTCCCCGGCCTGGGCCTGTTGCCCGGCAAGGTGGTGCGCTTCCAGCTCGACGGCAAGCTGCAGCCCGACGGTTCGCGCTTCAAGGTGCCGCAGATGGGCTGGAACCGCGTGCACCAGTCGCGCGCGCATCCGCTGTGGAACGGCGTGGCCGACAACAGCTATTTCTATTTCGTGCACAGCTATTTCGCCGTGCCGGAAAACGCGGCGCACACGATCGGCGAGACCGATTATGGCGCACCGTACTGCTGTGCCGTCGCGAAAGACAACATCGTCGCTACCCAGTTCCACCCGGAAAAGAGCGCCGCTGCTGGCTTGCAACTGTACAAGAATTTCGTTCACTGGAATCCGTAATTTCCGCCGTCTATCCGGCATTAACCTAATCGATACCGACCATGCTGCTGATCCCCGCCATCGACCTGAAAGACGGTCACTGCGTTCGCCTGAAACAGGGCGATATGGACCTCGCCACCGTGTTTTCCGAAGATCCCGCCGAGATGGCGCTGCACTGGCTGAAGAAAGGCGCGCGCCGTCTGCACCTGGTCGATCTGAACGGCGCGTTCGCGGGCAAGCCGAAGAACGAAGAGGCAATCAAGTCGATCCTGCAAGTCGTGCAGGAGTACGCCGAAGACAACGACCTGGATGAGATCCCGGTCCAGCTGGGTGGCGGCATCCGCGACCTGGACACCATCGAGCGCTACCTGGACGACGGCATCACCTACATCATCGTGGGCACCGCCGCCGTCAAGAATCCGGGCTTCCTGCACGACGCCTGCGGCGCCTTCCCGGGCAGCATCATCGTCGGCCTGGACGCCAAGGATGGCAAGGTCGCGACCGACGGCTGGAGCAAGATGTCCGGCCACGAAGTCATCGACCTGGCCAAGAAGTTCGAAGGCTACGGCGTCGAATCGATCATCTACACCGACATCGGCCGCGACGGCATGATGGGCGGCGTGAACATCGAAGCGACCGTGCGCCTGGCGCAGGCCGTCAAGATCCCCATCATCGCCTCGGGCGGCCTGCACAACCTGGCCGACGTGGAAGCCCTGTGCGCCGTGCAGGACGAGGGCATCGAAGGCGTGATCTGCGGCCGCTCGATCTACGAAGGCACGCTCGACCTGGCCAGCGCGCAGGAACGCGCGGATGAACTCACCGAGGGCGCGCAGGCGTAATTTCCTGCCCGTGCCCGTGCCGCCGTCACCGTTTGCGCGGGGACGGCGGCTGAATATTGCAAATACTCTTATGCTCGCAAAACGCATCATCCCCTGCCTGGACGTCACCGGCGGCCGCGTGGTCAAGGGCGTCAACTTCACCGAACTGCGCGATGCCGGCGACCCCGTCGAGATCGCACGCCGCTACAACGAGCAGGGTGCCGACGAGATCACCTTCCTCGACATCACCGCGTCCAGCGACGGTCGCGATCTGATCCTGCCGATCATCGAAGCGGTGGCATCGACCGTGTTCATCCCGCTGACCGTGGGCGGCGGCGTGCGCAAGGTCGAGGACGTGCGCCGGCTGCTGAACGCCGGCGCCGACAAGGTGTCGATGAACACCTCGGCCGTGACGAACCCGCAACTCGTGTACGACGCGTCGCAGAAGCACGGCTCGCAGTGCATCGTCGTCGCCATCGACGCCAAGCAGGTCGCACCCGGCAAGTGGGAAGTCTTTACCCACGGCGGCCGCAACCCGACCGGCCTCGACGCCGTCGAATGGGCCCGCAAGATGGAAAGCCTGGGCGCCGGCGAACTGCTGCTCACCAGCATGGACCGCGACGGCACCAAGGTCGGCTTCGACCTGGGCCTGACGCGCGCCGTGTCCGACGCCGTCGGCATCTCCGTGATCGCCTCGGGCGGCGTGGGCGGCCTGAAGGATCTCGCCGATGGCGTGCTGGAAGGGCATGCCGACGCCGTGCTGGCCGCGAGCATCTTCCACTACGGGCAGCACACGGTCGGTGAAGCCAAGCGCTTCATGGCGGACCGCGGCATCCCGATGCGCCTCGACTGATTGATGGAACCGACGACCATGGTGACCCCGACCACCCCCCCGACGATCCCGGCCCAGCCCTGGCTCAAGAAAGTCCAATGGGACGAGCACGGCCTCGTGCCGGTGATCGCCCAGGAAGCCGCCACCGGCGACATCCTGATGTTCGCCTGGATGAACCGCGAAGCCCTGGCCAGGACCGTGGAGCTCGGCGAGGCCGTGTACTGGAGCCGCTCGCGCAAGAAGCTGTGGCACAAGGGCGAAGAGTCCGGCCACGTGCAGAAAGTGCTGGAAATCCGCCTCGATTGCGACGAAGACGTGGTGCTGCTGAAGGTCGAGCAGGCCGGCGGCATCGCCTGCCACACCGGCCGCCATTCCTGCTTCTTCCAGAAGTTCGAGGACGGCGACTGGAACAGCGTCGAGCCCGTCCTGCAGGATCCGGACACCATCTATACCAATCCGAAGAAGAAATAGCGACACATGAGCACGCAACTGGAACGCCTCGCGGCCGTCATCGAATCCCGCAAGCCGGCCAACGGCGGCGACCCCACGGCCTCGTACGTGGCGAAACTGTTCGCCAAGGGCGACGACGCCATCCTGAAAAAGATCGGCGAGGAAGCCGTCGAGACCGTGATGGCCGCGAAGGACGTGCGCGCCGGCGCGGACGCGTCGAAGCTGTTGTACGAAACGGCCGACCTGTGGTTCCATTCGATCGTCCTGCTGGCGCAGTTCGGCCTCACGCCGCAGCAGGTGCTGGACGAACTGGCGCGGCGCGAAGGCATTTCCGGTATCGAAGAGAAGGCTTCGCGTCCGCAAGACTAAGAACCTGGAGAGAACATGGATAACTGCATCTTCTGCAAGATCGTCGCCAAGCAGATCCCGGCCAGCGTGGTGTACGAGGACGACGAGTTGCTCGCGTTCAAGGACATCAACCCGGCCGCGCCCGTCCACCTGCTGGTGATCCCGAAGCAGCACGTGGCCAGCCTGTCCGACTGCACCGATGCGCACGCGCCCGTGCTGGGCAAGATGCTGGCGCTGGCGCCGAAGCTGGCGGCCGAACACGGCATCGCCGTGAAAACCGGCGCGGACGGCCAGCGCAGCGGCGGCTACAAGACGCTGTTCAACGTCGGACCGGACGGCGGGCAGGAGGTGTACCACCTGCACCTGCATGTGTACGGCGGGCCGCGTCCGTGGCGTGGCCTGGGAACGTAATTCCCTAAAGGAAAGAGGGCATTCCGGCCCTAAACCGCTTATACTGGCGTAGCTTTAGCTTACGCTGATCGGGCTGCTGCCCGGCAAGGAGAAAACAATGGGTTCGATGAGTCTCTGGCACTGGTTGATCGTGCTGGTCGTGGTGGTGGTGGTGTTCGGTACGAGCAAGCTGCGCAATGCAGGCTCGGACCTGGGCAAGGCCGTCAAGGGTTTCAAGGATGGCATGAAGGGCGAGGAAGACGGCAAGACGCCGGCCAGCCAGACGGCGCAACAGACCGCGCAACAGGTGGCCGACAAGTCGACCATCGACGTCGACGCGCGCGAAAAAACGCGTCACTAAGCGCGCCACTAAGCCCGCCATTAATCCCATGCCTGACCCCGCATGATCGATCTCGGTCTTACCAAACTCGCCATCATCGGCGCGGTGGCGCTGGTCGTGATTGGCCCCGAGAAACTACCTAAGGTGGCGCGCATGGCCGGCACCCTGTACGGCCGCGCCCAGCGCTACCTGCACGACGTGAAGTCGGAGGTCTCGCGCGAGATCGAAATGGAAGAATTGCGCAATCTGCACAAGGATATCCAGGATAGCGCGCAAAGTTTCAAGTCCGAGGTCGACACGTTCAAGTCCGAAGTCGAGAATACCGTCTCGACCCACATGGGCGAGGTCGAGTCCGCCTGGCGCGGCGACACGGCCGTGATGCCGACGACGGCCTCGACGGACGACATCGAGCGCAAGGCGCGCGACTTCCGCCGCAAGAAGCTGGCGAAGACGTCGAGCATGCCGGCCTGGTACAAGAATCGCCAGGGCACGCGCCAGCATGTGCTGTCCGGCGCGGCCCGCGTGCGCAAGTTCCGTCCCGGCGCCACTTCCAACACCAAATTTTTCTGATGACGGCCGCCGTTGGGCGCCGCCTCCTAGCGCCAGATGACTGAAGAAACCGCGGGCGAAGAAACCTTCATCTCCCACCTGGTCGAGCTGCGCGACCGCCTGATCAAGGCAACGTACGGCATCGTCCTCGCGTGCATCGTGCTGATGCTGTGGCCGGGCCCGGCACAGATCTACGATTTCCTCGCCGCCCCGATGCTGGCCGCGCTGCCGGCCGGCTCCAAGATGATCGCCACCGGCGTCGTCTCGCCGTTCCTCGTGCCGATGAAGGTCACGCTGCTGATCGCTTTCATCCTCGCGCTGCCGTGGGTCTTTTATCAGGTCTGGGCCTTCGTCGCGCCCGGGTTGTACGCGCACGAAAAGCGGCTCGTGCTGCCGCTCGTGATCTCGTCGTCGTTCCTGTTCATCGCCGGCGTCGCGTTCTGTTATTTCTTCGTGTTCGGCCGCGTGTTCCACTTCATCGGGAACTTCTCGCCGAATTCCATCGCGGTGATGCCGGACATCGAGAACTACCTCGACTTCGTGATGTCCATGTGCCTCGCGTTCGGCGCCACGTTCGAGGTGCCGGTCGTCGTCGTGATCCTCGTCCGCATGGGTATCGTCACCGTCGAGAAGCTGCGCTCGATCCGCCCGTACGCCATCGTCGGCGCGTTCGTCATCGCCGCGATCGTGACGCCGCCGGACGCCGTCAGCCAGCTGGCGCTGGCCATTCCGATGTGCCTGCTGTTCGAGCTCGGATTGCTGATGGCGCCGATCTTCGTGCGCGCCACGCAGGCGCCGCAGGAACAGTCCTGAGCGCCGCTATTTTTTCGATATCGTCAAGGATCACCTGGCGCCGGGCGCAAGCATCGAGTTCCGTACCGCGCGCCGTCTCCATGCCAACTACTTCATCGACGTGAGCCTGCCGCTCGCGAGCCGTGTCGACGTCTATATCGGGCCCGATACGAAGATCGAGCGCACCGTCGTCGACAACGACTTCCTGGCGCGCGTCGCTTTCGAATAAGCGCTTATTCCACCGTGATCGGCAGGTCGCGCCCTTCCTGCGCCACCTGTCCCGCGAAATCGGCCGCGTAGATACGCAGCACGTAGTCGCCCGGTGCCAGACTGTCCACTTTCCACGTGCCCGGCAGCGCCACGCCATCCTTCAGCGTGTTGTTGACGGCATAGGCGAACACGGTGGCCTTGCTGCCGTAGACCGTGATGCCGCTGTTTTCCGCATACAGCAGTTTTACGGCCTCACGCTCGCGCGGCAGGCGGTCGTAGACCTGTGTGATGCGCGGTCTCTCGAATCCGGCGACGGGGCTGCCGTCCGCGTGGAGCAGCTGGTAGCCCACCTTGTACAGGCCGAGGCGGCGCCGCGCCAGGTTGCCGTCCATCTGGTCGTAGCCGGCGGCGACGATCGTCACCTCGCCGAGCGTGCGCGCCACGTGCAGGCGCTGGCCCTTCTTGCGCGGCAGGCGCTGGCCGTTCGCATCGTACAGGGCGATGCTCTGGATGCGGGGCGGCACCGTGTCGCGCAGGCCCGTGAACGGCAGGGCCAGCGCGTTGATGGCCACGCCGCCGGGGTAGTACTCCATGTGCACGTGCGCCATCGGATTGATCGTGCCGAGCGCGTCGCCGACGGCGAACCGCGTGCCGCGCCGCACGCGCACGCGTTCCGGTTTGCCGTTCGCGCCGCGCAGCACCTGGAAACGCGGATCGAGCGCATTGCCTTTGGCGTCGCGGCCCACGCGCATGTGGATGTACGCCAGCGGCCCGATGCTCATGCCTTCGCCCAGATCGTCGAACGCCCAGTTGGGATAAGGATCGCTCACCGTCGCCGGCAGGACCGCCAGCACGCGCGCGCCGACGTCGGCGCGGATGTCCAGGCCCGCATGGAAGTGGTCGCGGTTCTCGCCGTCGTAGCTGCCGCGCACCTCGCCCAGCACGCCGACCACTTCGTGCGGTTCCGACTGCGGACCGACGGGCCAGGGCATCGATGCCACCGCGGGCAGCACCTGCGGCCGCGCCTGCGGGGGCGGCGTGCCCGGTTGGGGCGGGGCCAGCACGAACATCTGCTGCGCCTGGCCGTCGGCCACCACCAGCGCACCGTCGCGTTTCACGGCGATGCCGCGCGGCGCGTACAGCCGCACGTTGCCGTCGCTGGCATAGCTCACGCCCGCGGGGCGATCGGTATCCGGCAGGGCGTGATACTGCCCGCTTGGGTCGAACTGGAGGATGCGGCCGCCCGCGCCGCTCGCGTACAGGTAACCATCGTGCGTCAGCGCCAGCGCGACCGGGCGCCACAGCAGCGGGCGCCGCTCGTACTCGGGGGCGCGGGCGAACGTCGTCACGGCGCCCGTCTTGTCGATGCGCCGGATCGCGTTGTTGCCGGTGTCGGCGACGAACAGCACGCCGTGCTTGTCGACCGCGATGGCGCTCGGTGTGTCGAACCCGGCCGCGGTGCCCATGCCGTCCAGGCGGCCGGGAGTGCCATGGCCGGCCACCGTCGTCACCGCGCCGTCCTTGCCGATGCGGCCAATGCGGTCGTTGTAGGTGTCCGCGACATAGACGTTGCCGTCGCGGTCGACGGCCACGCCGACCGGTCCGTCGAAGCCGGCGGCGCTGCCCGCCAGCGTGCTCACGCTGCCGTCGGGCGCAACCTTGCGGATCGCGTTGTTGTGCGTATCGGCGACGTAGAGATTGCCGAGGCGGTCGATGGCCAGCGCCGACGGCGTGTCGAACGCCGCGGCGGCGCCGACACCGTCCGCGAAGCCCGCGCGGCCGCCGGCGAAGATGGTCACCTGGCCGTCGGGCGCGATGCGGCGGATGCAGCTGCAGTCGCCGCCGTCGGCCACGAACACGTTGCCGTGGGCGTCGACGACGGTGCCGAACGGATCGCCGAAGCGGTCCGGCAGCGGCGTCACGCGTGCGGACCACGCCGGTTTGGTCGGCGCGTCGGCGGGGCGCCAGAACGCGCGGCCCGGCGTCGCGTCCTGGCGCGCGTTGAAGACGTACAGGGCCGCGCCGCCGGCCAGCACGGCGACGCCCGCGAGCGCCGCGACGATCGTCGTGCGCTTCACGTTATCGCATCAGCTCGCCGATGATCTTCACCGGCGCATTCCCGTAACCGAGGAACTGGTCGTGGAACTGCTTGAGGTTGAAGCGGTCGCCCAGCTGCTCCTTGCGGCGCTCGCGCAGTTCCATGATGTCGCTGTAGCCGCTGAAATAGCTGGAGAGCTGCACGGACGACAGCTGCGCGCGCTTCCACTTCTCGGCCGCTTCCTGCGGGGTCTGGAACGCCTGGCGCACGAGCAGGTCCATCGCCTGTTCGCGCGTCATGCCCAGCACGTGCACGCTGTAGTCGAGGATCGTGTTGGAGACGCTGCGCAGGTTCCACTTGCACCACATCAGCCACAGTTCCGGGGCGTTGTCGCCATAGCCCGATTCCAGCATCATGCGCTCGCCGTACACGGCCCAGCCTTCGACCATGGCGCCGTTGCCGAACAGGGCTTTCACCAGCGACGGCGAACGGTTCGCGTTCATCAGCTGCGTGTAGTGGCCGGGGATCGCCTCGTGGATGTTCAGGATTTGCAGCATCCAGTCGTTGTACTCGCGCAGGCTGCTTTCGGCCTGCTCGGGCGTGAGGCCGTCCAGCGGCGTCACGTTGTAGAAGGTTTTATCCTTCGGACGGTACGGGCCCGGCGCGTCGATGCTGGCGCCGGCCACGCCGCGTTGGTACAGCGGCGTCTCGCGTACGACGAGCGGCTTGCTCGGGTCGATCGTCACAAGATTATTCTTGATCACGTACTCCTGCAGCTGCGGGATCTGGCGGCGGATCTCGGGCAGGAAGTTGGCGGCCGTCGTGTGCTGCAGCGAGAGCTTGTCGATCACCATGCCGATCTTCTGGTAGCGGTCCGCCGGCTTGGCGGCGCCGCCCATCGTCTTGTCCCACAGCTGGTCGGCCAGGCCGTCCATGCGCGTGAGGAGTTCGTCGCGCGCGGCCAGGGCTTTACGATACGTCTGTTCGCCCGTGCTGGCGGACTGGATCTCGAACGCGAACTTTTGCTCGTACAGGTCCTTCCCGATGCGGAACGAGCGGGCGCGCTGCATCTGCACCTGCGATTTGTCGAGGTCCGTCAGGAAGTCGACCCACGCCACCACCGCCGTGCCGGCGTTCGCGATGCGCTGGGCGAAGATCGCCTTCTCCTGCGGCGTCAGGATCGATTCCTGCGCCGCCTTGCCGAGGTCCGCCAGCACGACGAGCGTGCCCGGCGCCTGCTGGATCGCGAGCTGCGTGTGTTCGTGCGTCGGGTTGACGAGGGACGCCTGCGCGGCCTGGTAGTACGCCGGCACGTCGGCCAGGCGCTTCAGGATCGTGCGCAGGCGCTGGGCCTTCGCGGCGTATTCCGTCGTCAGGATCAGGTCGAATGTCTGCGCCACGTTGTACTCGGCCGGGTTCCATTCGAACTCGCGGAACGTGGTCAACTGCCAGCGTTCGTATTTCAGCTTGTTGAGGAGGACGGCGAGGTCGGTGCGCTGGTTCGGCGACAGCTTGTCGGCGTTCAGCTTGCCGAACTTGTCGAGCCACTCGTCGATGAAGGCGAGCTTTTTCGCGCGCGTGGCGGCGTCCGGGATCGTGAGTTTCGCGGCGGCGTCGAACTTGCCGACGTAGATGCCGTCTTCCGGATCGATGCGCCACAGCGCGGTGAGGAATTGCATGGACAATGAGTCCATGTAGCGGTCGTTGCGGTTCTGCGGCGTAGGGGCTGTAACATGCGCGGCGACGGGCGCGGCGGCCTTCTGCACGGGCTTGCCGGCGGCTTTTGCCTTCTTCGAAGAAGGCTTGGCCTTGGCGCTGCTGGTGGCCTTGTGATGCGTCTTGGGGCGCGCACTTGCCGGCGCCAGCGCGACGCTGGTCAGCAGGACGGCCAGTGCGATTTTCGATTTCATCATGTTCTATCTGCCTGGTTTATTGAAGGGCCAGATGGGGGGCGTCAGATTAGCATCATTTGGCGCTTTTGCGGCACCTTTGCGGGCATCTGAAACAATACGTCACGCACGTGTCATGACGCGATCCGCTGTCAACCACCCCGCAACGGCATGCATCCTCACCCGGTTTGCCACTCCGCGACGGAGGGTGGACGCGGCCCCGCCGACCCGGCGAGCCCCGCCTGCAGCATGGCCAGCATGTCCGCCGGCGACATGCGCGCGGCGACGTCCGTCCCTTCCAGCAGGCTGTCGGCCAGGTCGCGCTTGTGGCGGTGCAGGTCGACGATGCCTTCCTCGATCGTGTGGCGCGCGACGAGCCGATAGATCGTCACGGGCCGCTGCTGGCCCATGCGGTGCGCGCGGTCGCTGGCCTGGTCTTCCACGGCCGGATTCCACCACGGGTCCATGTGGATCACGTAGTCGGCCGCCGTCAGGTTGATGCCGACGCCGCCCGCCTTCAGCGAGATCAGGAACAAATCGCCGTCGCCCGCCTGGAACGCGTCCACGCGGCGCTTGCGTTCCTGCATGGGCGTCGACCCGTCGAGGTACTGGTAGCGGATGCCGCGCTCGTCGAGGTGTTTGCGGATCAGGGTGAGGTGGTCGACGAACTGGCTGAACACGAGCGCCTTGTGGCGGTTCTCCAGCAGTTCGTCGGCGAGGCGCGCGAACGTCTCCAGCTTGCTGCTGCGGATGCCGCTCTCCGGCGCGACGAGCGCCGGATTGCAGCACGCGCGGCGCAGCTTCATCATCTCCGCGAGGATCTGGATCTGTTTTTGCGACTGCGGCGCCTCCAGTGCGGCAATGCGTTCCAGCGCTTCGCGCCGCAGCGATTCGTACAGCGCCGTCTCTTCTTCCGACAGCTGCACGGGCAGCACGATCTCCGTGCGCGGCGGCAGTTCGGACAGCACCTGCGCTTTCGTCCTGCGCAGGATGAACGGCTGCGTGAGGCGGCGCAGGCGCGTGCGTGCCGCCAGTTCCGCGCGCTTGTCCGACGCCTTTTCGATCGGGCCGGAGAAACGCAGCTGGAACTGGTCGCTCGTCCCCAGCAGGCCCGGATTGATGAAGCGGAACAGGTTCCACAACTCGCCCAGGTGATTTTCCAGCGGCGTGCCGGTGGCGACCATTTTGAAATCGCCCGTGAGCGCCATCACGGCGGCCGAGCGGCGCGTGTACGCATTTTTGATGGCCTGCGCCTCGTCCAGCACGATCGTGTGCCAGCGTATGCCGTCGAACAGAGAAGACTCCAGCTGCAGCAGGCCGTAGCTCACGACGATCACGTCGAACGGTCCCGCTTCCTTCAGCATCGCCGCGCGGTCGCCGGGGCCGAACAGCTTCACGTTCAAGGTCGGCGCGAAACGCTCGGCCTCCGCCAGCCAGTTCGTCGCGACGGACGTCGGCGCCACGACGAGCGTCGGCCCGCCCGGCGCGCGCGACAGGATCAGCGCCAGCGCCTGCAAGGTCTTGCCAAGGCCCATGTCGTCCGCGAGGCAGGCACCCACGCCCCAGTGCGCGAGGCGGGACAGCCATTCGAAGCCCTCGACCTGGTAATCGCGCAGTTCCGCCTGCAGGGTGCCGGGCAACCGCGGGCGGTATTCCGCATTCTCCTGCATGTGCTTCAGGTGCGCGCGCCAGGCTTTATCCGCATCGACGCCGCCCGCTTCCAGCGCCATCTCTTCCAGCGCGAAGCTGGCGAGGGGGTGAAAACGCAGCGCTTCCTGGTCGGCGTCGCTGTAGGCGGAGAGGTCCATCAGGCGGCGGTGCAGTTCGTGCGTGAGTGCTAAAAACTGGTTGTCGCCGAGCGCAATGAAATGGTCTTCGCGCACGCGCGCGAGCAGTTCGCGCAAGTCCATCACCTTGTTCTCGTCGACCTGCACTTCGCCGTTGGCGGCGAACCAGTCCTTGTCGCGCCGGATCTGCAGGCGCACGGATTTCGAGGTGATCTTCTTCGACACGCGGAACGATTCGCCCTCGGGCCACGCGACGACGACCTTCGAGGTATCCAGCTCCTGCAGCTGGACGACGAGTTCCAGGCAGTGGATCGGCGCCGCGAGCAGCCACTCGCCATGCTCGTCTTCCGCGTGCTTCAGCGCGGGCAGGTCCGCCAGCAGCTGGCGCTCGGCCTCGCGCTCCCCGTTCAGGTCACGGCGCGCTTCCGTGCGCACGCCGCCCACGTCGGCGATGACGCTTTCCGCGCCGTCGCCCGGGCGGAAGTACGGGCCGGCATCCGGCAGCGGCCGCACCATCACCTGGATACGCAGGCCCTGCTGGTACGGTAGAAGGTTGATGTGCAGGCGTGGGTCGGCCGTCACCTGCTCGATGTCCGCCGCGCTGCCGCCGATGTCGGACTGCACGGTGACGATCGAGGAGATCGCGCTGATCGCCTGCAGCACGCGCTTCTCCGCTTCGAGCGGCACTTCGAGCCCGTCGCCGACGATGGCGCCGATGCGCCGGTGCTCGTCTTTTACGCGCACGATGCGCAATCGCGTGGGCGTCTCCTTCGTGACGACGACTTCGCCCTGCTGCTCGCGCAGGGGCGGTACCAGCGTGATCAAGACCTTGCCGCCGCCCGCGCGCACGACCAGCTGCGGCTCGCCCGGCAGCAGTTCGATGCGCGTGCCCGGCGAATCCATCCAGAACAGCAGCGGATGGCCGGCCAGCGCGGCCACGGCCTTGTCCAGGTCGAATTCATAGCGCGTGCCCGTGCCGCTGTAGTAGCGGTAGGCGCCGATGCCGGCGGCCACCTGCACGTCCTGCGCGGTGAGGAAGTCCAGCTCCGCCGCCTCTTCCGCGAGGCGCTTGAGGCCCAGCGGACGGCCGCGCGTCCAGCCGCCCTGTGCGTCGCGCTTCTGTTCGCGCGGTTCGATGGCGCGGATGCCGAGGTGCACGTCCCACGCCACGAGCCACGCGAGGCGCGATTCCTTCACGACTTCCACGTTCACGGCGGGCTGCAGGTTGATGAGGGCGTTCAGCTGGCGCTCCCACGGCTGCTCGCGCTCGAACCACAGCGCCAGGTCGACGAAGCGGTGCTGCTGGCGCAGCGCGATCGCCTGCTTGTCGATGCCGACCATGCCCAGCTGGCCCAGCACGGACGCGATCTGCGCCGCGATGAAGTCGAAGCCCGCTTCCCGCGCCACGTCGAACTGCTGCTCCAGCATGGCGCGCTTGTCCGCCAGCTGCGGCATGCCGAGCCACCAGTGCAGCAGGGCGCGGAACATCACCGGTTGCAGGCTCGTCTCCCAGTTGCGTGACGGGAGCACTTCCGCATCGACCGTGCCGCCGCGGATCTGGCGCAGCATCGACAACTGCTGGTACACCGCAGTGTCGTGGCTTTGCACGGCGCGCGTGGCGCTGTCCAGATAGGACTCCGCGGCCTTCGCATGCTTGGCGTCGCCGCTCCTCAGCAGGGCCGTCACGTACAGGTGGCCGCCGATGCCTTCGAAGATGGCCTTCCTCTTGCCCGTCTCGCGCCGCAGCGCCTTCAACGCCTTGTCGAAACCGGCCAGCGCCGGCTCCGTGTCGCCGCGCAGCAGTTGCAGCACGCTGCGGTATTGGAGTGTCGCGGACTCGTCGAGGTCGACGAGCAGGTCGGCCGCCGCGTCGAGGCGTCCGCACAGGATCAGGTGTTCGGCCAGCGCCGTGCGCAGCGCCATCGACGTGCCGCCCTGTGTCGCGTGTTCCTCGGCATACGCGCGGATCGCGGGCGCGCTGGCCGGCTCGCGCTGCACGTGGCCCACGAGGACTGCGAGCACGTCGTCGCGTACGAGCCCGTTGATGCGCTCCATGAGGTCCGGCTCGAACGGGCGCGCGCAGATGTCGACGAGCGGATGCAGGTACGCCGCTTCGTGGCAGCGCAGGCATGCGGCCAGCAGCGGCGCGATGGCTTTCGGGCCTTCGCCGGCGAGCAGCGCGAAACGCAGCAGCGCCACGCCCTGGCGGTAGCTGCGCAGCATGGGCGTGCCCTGCCAGTCGACGCGCAGCGGCGTCGCCTGCTGGTACACCTCGCGCAGCTCGTTGAACCGGCGCGCGCGCAGCGCCCACCGGATGGCGGGCCAGGCGACATCGGCGGCAATCGCGTAGCCGCGCGACGGCAGCTCGCCGACGAGGCCATCGGCGCTCAGGCGCTCCATCGGCTCGGCCAGTTTTTGCTCGCTCGCGCTGGCCTCCAGCGGCGCAAGATGTTCGTGGATGCGTCGCCGCCCCATCGGTTCGCCGGCCAGCGCCAGCAGTGCGAGGATCAGCTTGCGCTGCTCGTCGCAGGCCTCCACGACCGCATGCAACACTTCATCGCTCATGCGGAAAGATTTTCAATCTCGACGGAGGGCAAGCTCTCGGGGACAGGAATGCCGAACACGCGCAGATAAAAATACAGCTCCGCTTCCAGCGTGAGCACGATGCTGTCCGCCTTGCGGAAGCCGTGGCCTTCGCCGGCCAGCGTGATGTAGGCGACCGGCACGCCGCGTGCGCGCAGCGCGGACACCATCACTTCCGACTGCGGCGGCGGCACGACCTTGTCGTCGAGACCCTGGAAGAAGATCATCGGCCGCTGCAGCTTATCCGTGTGGTTGATGGGCGAGCGCTCGGCGTAGACGCGGTCGGCGCTTTCCTTCGGCGCGATCAGGTATTCGTTGTAATGCGACTCGAACTTGTGCGAGTCCGCGTCCAGGCCTTTTAAATCGGACACGCCGTAATAGCTGGCGCCGGCCTTGAACACGTCGTGGAAGGCGAGGGCGCACAGGGTCGTCAGGCCGCCGGCGCTGCCGCCGCGGATCACGAGGCGCTCGCGATCGACGAGGTCATTGTCGACGAGGTACTGGGCGCCCGCGACGCAATCCTCGACGTCGACCACGCCCCACTGACCCTTCAGCAGGTCGCGGTAGGTGCGGCCGAAGCCCGTGCTGCCGCCATAGTTCACGTCCAGCACGGCGATGCCGCGGCTCGTCCAGAACTGCGTGGCCAGTTTCAGGGTGCTGGCCGCCATGCTCGTCGGGCCGCCGTGGCCGATCACCATCAGCGGCGGCAGCTCGCCCGGCTGCGGCGCGAAATCGCGGTTCGTGGGCGGGTAGTAGAAGGCGTATGCCGTCCGGCCGTTCATGCTCGGATAACGGATGCTTTGCGGGACCGAGAGGTAGCTGACGTCGGGCAGCTGCTCGATCGAGCGCGCCAGCACGTCGCGCCGCCCGGTGGTGAGGTTGATACAGGCGATTTCCGCCGCCAGCGTGGGCGCGCCGCCCAGCAGCGCCACCGTGTCGCCCTCGACGCGCAGTTCGCTGATCTGTTCGTAGGGCGTGGCAATGGGCGTGAGGTGGCCGTTGCGCACGTCGAGGCGCGCGAGCTGGCTCACGCCATCCTGGATATAGGTGCAGATGATTTCCTGTGCGGAGCGGAAGCCGTACATGCTGTTCCCGAAGACCCAGTGCGGACCGCCGAATTCCGCCGCGCGCGGGCACACGGGATGCACGACGCCGTGCTCGTAGCGGTACAGGTTCCACCAGCCGCTGCGGTCGGAGACGAAGTACAACATCCCATCCGGCGACCATTCCGGCTGCACGATCGCTTCCTCTTCTCCGCCCGCGATCAGGCGGCCGTCCAGCAGGGTGCCATCGTCGCCGATCTCGGCCAGCCACAGTTCCGTGCCCTGCCACGGCATGCGCGGATGGTCCCAGCTCAGCCACGCAACATGCTTGCCGTCGGGGGAGATGCGCGGCGACGAATAAAAATCGTTGCCGTCGACGAGGATCGTCTGCGTGCCGTCCGCGCCGAGTGCACTCAGCGTGTTGTCCGGGTAGGTGCCGCCTTTCGAGTGGTCTTCGCGCACGCCGATGAGGCGCCGATGCGCGCGGTCCAGCACGAAGTCGGCCCAGCGCTCGTCGCCGCCCGCGCTGACGGGGACCGGTTCGGCGCCACCGTCGCGATCCAGGCGGAAGATTCGGTTGTCGGCAAAGTTCGAGAACCAGATGTGGCTGTCCGCGACGAGCGTCGCGCCGCCGCCGTACTCGTGCACGCGGGTGCGGACGTTGAACGGGGCCGGCGTCAATTCTTCCACCTGGCCGCCGCGGCAGCGCAGCAGCGTGTTGCGGCCGCCTTCGCTGGCGCGGCCGGCCAGCCAGAACACGTCGCCGCCGTCGAGCAGCACCTGCGACAGCGGCGTGGCGCCGGCCGCGACGACGGCGGCGGTGATCGGGGAAGTCCAGGTGCCGCAGGGCGCGGCCTGTTTGCGGGTGGTGTCGGTCATGGTCGGTTCTGGGACGGGCAGCAGGAAGACAAACATTATAAGTGCGTGCCGCGCCGGGGTATGTCCGGGAAGTGCGGTACGCGGGCGCCAGTGGTGCGATAATAGAGGTTTGCCCATCCCATTCTCGATCGGATTGCCAGCCATGCCACAATTTGCCCCGCTCCAGAACGACACCTTCCTGCGTGCGCTGTTGCGCCAGCCGACGGACTACACGCCGGTGTGGCTGATGCGCCAGGCGGGGCGCTACCTGCCGGAATACCGCGCCACGCGCGCGCAGGCCGGTTCGTTCATGGGCCTGGCCAAGAATCCGGACTTCGCGACCGAAGTCACCTTGCAGCCGATCGACCGCTATCCGCTGGACGCGGCTATCCTGTTCTCGGACATCCTGACCGTGCCGGACGCGATGGGTCTCGGGCTGTACTTCGAGGACGGCGAGGGCCCGAAATTCGAACGCACCGTGCGCACGGAAAGCGAGGTCGCCGCCCTGCGCGTGCCCGACATGGCGTCCCTGCAGTACGTGTTCGATGCCGTGACGTCGATCCGCACGGCCCTGAACGGCCGCGTGCCGCTGATCGGCTTTTCCGGCAGCCCGTGGACCCTGGCCTGCTATATGGTCGAAGGCGGCGGCTCGCGCGAATTCCACACCATCAAAAAGATGCTGTACTCGCGTCCGGACCTGATGCACCGCATCCTGGGGATCAACGCGGAAGCCGTCGCGCAATACCTGAACGCCCAGATCGACGCAGGCGCGCAGGCCGTCATGATCTTCGACTCGTGGGGCGGCGCGCTGGCCGATGGTGCGTATCAACAGTTCTCGCTCGCGTACATGGAGAAGGTCGTCGCGAAGCTGCAGCGCGAGAAAGATGGCGTGCGCATCCCGGCCATCGTGTTCACGAAGGGCGGCGGCCTGTGGCTGGAGGCCATGGCCGATATCGGCGCCGATGCGCTGGGCCTGGACTGGACCGTCAACCTCGGCCGCGCCCGCGCGCAGGTGGGCGACCGCGTCGCCCTGCAGGGCAACCTCGATCCGGCCATCCTGTTCGCCGGTCCGGACCAGATCCGCACCGAGGTGGAAAAGGCGCTGGCCAGCTACGGCACGCCGTCCGCGGGCCACGGCCACGTGTTCAACCTGGGCCACGGCATCTCGCAATTCACGCCGCCGGAATCCGTGACGGCGATGGTCGACGCGGTCCACGACTTCAGCCGCCGCCAGCGCGCCGCCTGACGCATCCGTCGCACGATCAGCAGGCAATCACACTTATTCACAAAAAATCGGACGCTACCTGCGGGAACTGTAGAAATGTACAGTGCCCGACCACATATGGTAAGTGATTGATTTTATGGGGTTTATTGTCGGGGCAGGAAGGCCCCGGCGAGACGCTCCCGGCAGGGTGACCAGTTATCCACCGAAGCTTTCAGCCCATTGTTCACAAAGTTATTCACAGCTTCTGTGAATAATCCGGAAAAGTGCTTGGTTTACCGTGGTTTACGGATTTTCTTCAAGTGTTGTATCAAGATTATGCTGCACTGCGCTTAAGTTTTTCACCCGGAAATGCACAGTTATGCACAGAAGCGTTCGAGCGATGGGATATTTCGTGGGTTCAAAGATGAAAATCGTAAGTCATTGAATTTATATGGAAATTTTCAGAATGCATATAGAGAATTTCCTAACGTTTTGAGCTAGCGTAAACCTTCTCCACGGTCAACTTTTCCATTTTCCACAAAGTTTTCCACAGTTTTCCACAGCTTCTCGACAAGGTACCGGATTGTCCCACTGCATCCTGCAAATCGCGCTCGACACGCCGCTCGACAGCCTGTTCGACTACCGCTGGGCATGCGAACCCGGTAGCGAGCCGGAAGTCGGGCAACTGGCGCTCGTGAACTTCGGGCGGCGCGAGGCGGTCGGGCTGATCGTCGCGGTCAAGCACGAGACGGACGTCCCGGCCGACAAGCTGAAGGATGCGCTCGCCGTGCGCAGCCAGTTGTCTCCGCTGCCGGAGCGGTGGATCGCGCTGGCACGCTTCGCCGCCGCCTATTACCACCGGCCGCTGGGCGAGGTGGCGATGCCGGGCCTGCCGAAGAACCTGCGCCTGTCGACGACGGTGGCGCTGGACCGCGCGCTGAAAAAACTGGCCAAGCTGCCGGATGCGCACGATCCGACGCCCGCCGACATGCCGGTATTGAACGCCGCCCAGCAGCAGGCGGCGGACGCCATCGGCGGCGCGCAGGGATTCAGCCCGCAGCTGCTGTACGGCGTCACGGGCAGCGGCAAGACCGAGGTCTACCTGCAGGCCTGCGCGCAGGTGCTCGCGCGCGACCAGGATGCGCAGATCCTGATCCTGGTCCCCGAGATCAACCTGACGCCGCAGCTGGAAGCGAACATCCGCGCACGCTTCCCCGGCGTGATGCTGGCGACCCTGCACAGCAGCCTGTCGGAAGGCGAGCGGATGCTGCACTGGCTGGCCGCGCACACGGGCCGCGCGCGCATCGTGCTGGGCACGCGGCTGGCGATCCTCGCCTCGCTGCCGAATCTGAAAATGATCGTCATCGACGAGGAACACGACCCGTCGTACAAGCAGCAGGAAGGCCTGCGCTATTCCGCGCGCGACCTGGCCGTATGGCGCGCGCGCCAGCTCGGCATCCCCATCGTGCTCGGCTCCGCGACGCCGTCGCTGGAAAGCTGGCACCACGCGCAGACGGGCCGCTACCGCAGGCTCGAACTGCGCGAGCGCGCCGTACGCGACGCCGTGCTCCCGCGCGTGAAACTCATCGACATGGAGCGCGACAAGCCGAAGGAAGGCCTCACGTCGACCCTGATGCAGGCGCTGCGCCTGCGCATGGAACGGGGAGAACAGTCGCTGCTGTTCCTGAACCGGCGCGGCTATGCGCCCGTGCTGTGTTGCGAGGCGTGCGGCTGGATCAGCAACTGCACGCGCTGCACCGCGTTCATGGTCCTGCACCGGCCGGAGCGGAGACTCCGCTGCCACCACTGCTCGCTCGAGCTGCGCATCCCGCATGCGTGCCCGACGTGCGGCAACATCGATTTGCAGCCGCTGGGCCGCGGCACGCAGCGCATCGAGGAAGGTTTGCAGGCGCTGTTCCCGGACGCGCGCATCCTGCGCATCGACGCCGACTCCACGCGCCGCAAGGGCAGCGCGCAGGAAGCGTTCGACACGGTGCACCGGGGCGACGTCGACATCCTGATCGGTACGCAGATGGTCGCGAAGGGCCACGATTTCAAAAAGCTGACGCTCGTCGGCGTGCTCAATCCCGATACCGCCTTGTTCTCGCAGGACTACCGCGCCAGCGAGCGCCTGTTCGCGCAGTTGATGCAGGTGGCGGGCCGCGCCGGCCGCGCCGGACTGGAATCGGAGGTGCTGATCCAGTCGCGCTACTGCCAGCATCCGCTCTACGGCGCCGTGATGCGGCACGACTACGACCGCTTTGCCGGCAGCCTGCTGGAAGAACGCCACCAGGCCGCGCTGCCGCCGTACATGTACCAGGCGCTGCTGCGGGCCGAGGCGCCCGAGCTGGCGACGGCGATCGAATTCCTCGAGGCGGCGCGCGACGCGGTGCCGTCGGACACGGTCGTCATCAACGAGCCGATCCCGATGACGATGACCCGCGTGCACAACGTGGACCGGGCGCAGCTCCTCGTCGAATCGAATTCGCGTCCCGCATTGCAGGCGTTTCTCAACGAGTGGGTCGATGCGCTGCGGGCGATGAAGTCGCGGGTGCGCTGGTCGCTCGAGGTGGATCCTCTCGATATCTGAAAAAACACGCACCTCCAAGCCGAGTTCTTCAAAAAAGCGTATCGTCACGCTCGTGAACTTCCCGGAGGTCTGATGAAAAAACTGAAGGTCGATGTCGCCGTGATCGGCGCCGGTACTGCCGGCCTCGTCGCCTACCGCGCGGCGAAGGCCCAGGGGGCGCGGACGGTGCTGGTCGAGCGCGGCGTGTACGGCACCACGTGCGCGCGCGTGGGCTGCATGCCCAGCAAACTCCTGATCGCGGCCGCCGAGGCCGCCCACATGCTGCACCTGGCGCCCCAGTTCGGCGTCCATCCGGGGACGACCCGCATCGACGGCGTGGCCGTGATGGAGCGCGTGCGGCGCGAGCGCGACCGCTTCGTCGGCTTCGTGGTCGAAGGCGTCGACGCGATGCCGGATGAGGACAAGGTGCGCGGCCATGCCCGCTTCGTCGATCCGCATACGCTGCAGGTGGACGACCACACGGAGATCGACGCCCGCCGCATCGTCATCGCCACCGGCTCCAGCCCCACGCGCCTGCCGACCCTGGACAACGTGGGCCCGGGCGTGATCACGAGCGACGACGTGTTTTACTGGAACGACCTGCCGCGCTCCGTGGCCGTGATCGGCACGGGCGTCATCGGCCTGGAAATCGGCCAGGCCCTGTCTCGGCTGGGCGTGCGCACGCGCGTGTATGCGCGCGGCGGCAGCGTGGCCCAGTTGTCCGATCCCGTCGTGCTCAAGACGGCGTCGCGCGTGCTGTGCGAGGAACTCGACATCCACTTCCAGTCGCGCATCCTGAAAGCGGAACAGGACGGTGACGACGTCGTGCTGACGACGGGCCGCCACGACGAGGCCATCACGGAACGGTTTCAATATGTGCTGCAGGCGGCCGGACGCACGCCGAACGTGCACGACCTGGGCCTGGAACACGCGGGCATCGCACTGGACGACAGCGGCGTGCCGGTCTTCGATCCGCGCACCATGCAGTGCGGGAACAGCCACATCTTCATCGCGGGCGACGCCAACCAGGAACGCCCCGTGCTGCCGGAAGCGGCCGACCACGGCAAGATCGCGGGCGACAACGCCGGCCGTTTCCCGGACATCCGCCCCGGCCTGCGCCGCGTGCCGTTGACGGCCGCGTTCACGGAGCCGAACATCGTCACGCTGGGCGCCAGCTACAAGGCGCTGTGCGCGCCGGGCAGATCAAAATTCGCGGTGGGGCAGGTGTCGTTCGAGAACCAGGGCCGCAGTCGCGTCATGTTGCAGAACAAGGGCATGCTGCGCGTGTACGGCGAATACCGTACGGGACGCTTCCTCGGCGCCGAGATGATCGCGCCGCGCGGCGAACACATCGGCCACCTGCTCGGCTGGGCCGTGCAATCGCGCCTGACGGTGGACCAGATGCTGGAGATGCCGTTCTATCACCCCGTCGTCGAGGAGGGCGTGCGCACGGCCCTGCGGGATCTCGCCGCCAACCTCGCAAAGGGAGAAAGCGATATCGATCCCGACTCGGTCGAGCCGGGAACGTGATCAGTTGAGCAGCGACGCGTCCAGCTTCCCTTCGGACGCCAGCTGCCGCACGATCTTGATCGTATCGATGTCGGCTTCCTGGTAGGCCGACTTCTTGAAATCCTCGTACATGCGGCCCGTCTCGTCGGTCGCCGACGGATTGCCGTCGTCGTAGAGGAAACGCACCCACAGCACGCCCTCGGATGGCGCCTCGATGGTCATGGTCAGCAGCGACTGGGCAATATCTCCCTGCGCCGGCACTTCGTAGCGGACTTCGTGCAGCGGGTGCAGGACCACCTTGTCGTCGATGACGAGCTCGCCATAGCGCAGGCGGCGCATGAAGCTGCCGCTTTCGCGGTCGCTGATCGTGCATTCGTCCAGGTGCGGCACGAACATCTTCGGGTCTTCCGCGCGCAGCACGAGGCCGCGCCACAGTTGTTCGCGTGTCATGGTGTCCGCCAGCGGATTCAGCGGGTCGTTAATCTCGATCAGGTGTTCAAATTTCATGTTGTATCCCTTGGTGGTGCAGCCCGGGCCATCTTAGCGCATGCGGCGCAGGACTGACGCAAAACGCCCATGTGGTGGCGGCTTGCGGTTTACTCAAGCGGCGTCGTGGATTCGACACGAACGTTACGCATGAGCTCCCAGCTTCGCTACAATGCTGGGCTGTCCTCTCCAATATTTCCAATGTCCAACACCCCGAATTTCGGCCTGAACGGTCCGCAAAGCGAAGCCGTGCTCTACCTCGACGGCCCGTGCCTGGTGCTGGCCGGCGCCGGGTCGGGCAAGACGCGCGTCATTACGCAAAAGATCGCCTACATGATCGAGCACCGCGGCTACGATCCGCGCACGATCGCCGCCCTCACGTTCACGAACAAGGCCGCGCTCGAGATGCAGGAGCGTATCGCCAAGCTGCTCAAGCAGCCCAAGCAGGCCAAGCAGCTGACGGTGTCCACGTTCCACTCGCTGGGCGTGAAAATCCTGCGCCAGGAAGCGGCCGGCGTCGGCCTGAAGGACAAGTTTTCCATCATGGACAGCGACGACTGCTACACCGTCGTCTCCGACCTGGCCGTCACCACCGACAAGCAGGAAATCCGCCGCATCCAGAACGCCATCTCGCTGTGGAAGAACGGCCTCGTCGACCCCGAGGACGCGATCAGGGACGCGCGCGACGAGGACGAAGCCCAGGCCGGCCGCATCTACCGCAGCTATGTCGCGACCCTGCAGGCCTACCAGGCCGTCGACTTCGACGACCTCATTCGCCTGCCGGTGGAATTGTTCCGCAATAACGAGCCGATCCGCGACCGCTGGCAGCGGCGCCTGCGCTACCTGCTGATGGACGAGTACCAGGACACCAATACCTGCCAGTACGAACTGGTCAAGTTGATGGTGACGGGCCTGGGCAAGAAGCCGATGTTCACGGCGGTGGGCGACGACGACCAGGCGATCTATGCGTGGCGCGGCGCGTCGGTGGAAAACCTGCGCACGCTGCAGACGGACTTCCCCGACCTGAAAGTGATCAAGCTGGAGCAGAACTACCGCTCCACGACGCGCATCCTGCAGGCGGCCAACGCCGTCATCGGCAACAACCCGAAGCTGTTCGAAAAGTCGCTGTGGTCCGAGCACGGCCTGGGCGAGCCCATCAAGGTGCTGGGCATGCCGAACGACGAGACGGAAGCCGACCAGGTCGCGATCATGATCTCGGCCGACCATTTCCAGCGCAAGAACAAGTGGTCCGATTTCGCGATCCTGTACCGCGGCAACCACCAGGCCCGCGTGATCGAGCAGGCGCTGAGAAAAGAACGCATCCCGTACACGATCTCGGGCGGCCAGAGCTTCTTCGACAAGGCCGAGATCAAGGACATCATTGCCTACCTGCGCCTGATCGCGAACCAGGACGACGACCCCGCCTTCATCCGCGCCATCACCACGCCCAAGCGCGGCGTCGGCATGACGACGCTGGAAAAGCTGGGCGAATTCTCGCGCCAGTGGAACTGCTCGCTGTTCGAGGCGGCGGGCAAGGGCGGCATCGAGGCGCTGCTGCAGGAACGCCAGCTGTACCCGCTGCGCGAGTTCTGCAACTGGATCGACGAACTGGAATCGCGCGCCACGCGTCCGGGCCCGTCCGGCAGCGGCGATAACGCCGCCGAGCTCATCGACGACATGATGAAGGAGATGAACTACGAGCACTACCTGTACGAAAACTTCGACGACAGGGCCGCGCAGGGTAAATGGCAGAACGTGCTCGAGTTCCTCAACTGGCTGAAGGAACGGGGCCGCGGCGGACGCGACCGTGACGGCGACGAGAAAAACCTGCTGGAACTGACGCAGATGGTGGCGCTGATGTCCATGCTCGAGGGCCAGGACGAAGAGCCGGACGCCGTTCGCATGTCGACCCTGCACGCCTCGAAGGGTCTCGAGTATCCGCATGTCTACCTCGTCGGTTGCGAGGAAGGCATCCTGCCGCACAAGGGCGATCCGGACGACCCCGTCGAGAAGATCGCCGCCCGCATCCAGGAAGAACGCCGGCTGATGTACGTGGGCATCACGCGCGCCCAGCGCAGCCTGCACGTCACGTGGTGCAAGAAGCGCAAGCGCGCGGGCGAGCTCGTGCATTGCGATCCGTCGCGCTTCATCAAGGAAATGGCACTCGACGTGGGGGACGCGCCGCCCAAGGAAAACGAAGTGCTGACGCCCAAGGAACGCCTCGCCAACCTGAAAGCCCTGCTGGCCACGCCGAAGGTCTGAGCGCCATCGCAGGTAAGGGGTGCGCACGATTGAAATTCTTATTTGACTTCAACTGTTGCGCGGGAAATACTTTCATGAATCAATTTTCAAGCAGCAAGCATCGTTAATCCAATGGCTACCGTATCCGACATCACGACCACCCCTCTGTCCGGGTTGAACTATATCGATGCCCTGCTCGATACCGGTCCCGATTGGAATTTTCTTACCGACTCCGGTAACCCAACCAACACAATCAATTACACATTTTCGATTACATCCGGAACCGAAGACCCTAGCGACGCCGCAAAAAACATCACTGGACCGCTGCAAGTCTTTTCGGCCTCTCAGCAGGCCGCAGTTCGCGCCGCGTTGAAATATATTCAAGAGTTGACGCACATAAACTTTGTCGAGATATCCGACGGAAGCAAGGCGCAGATCCATTTTGCCGACGTCAACCTCGTCGCGAGCAACGTGACGGGCCTGTGCAGCTGGCACAGCAGCTACGGCTACGAAGGCGTGCAACTGAGGAGCTACGACGCCGACGCCTACGTCTACCTCGACAACGTCGAATGGAATTACCAGAACGCGAACCTGGCCCAGGGCGGCCAGGGCTATGAAACGCTGCTGCACGAACTGGGCCACGTACTCGGCCTGAAGCACCCGTTCGAAGACAGCATCACGCTGCCGGCATCGCAGGACAACACGTCGAACACGCTGATGTCCTATACCGAAGTCGGCGGCCCGTACACGACATACCGCCAGGACGACATCGCCTCCCTCATGTGGCTGTACGGCGACGACGGCCTGCGCGGCAAACTGGGCATCAATTCGACGACGGGCGCCCGCTTCCTCGTCGGCACCAGCAGTGCCGACGTCATCACCGGGACGGGCGTGGACGACAAGCTTGAGGGAGATGGAGGTAACGATATGATCGATGGGGGAGCAGGCCTTGATACCGCCGTATTCCGCGGCGTACGTAGCAACTACACCTTCAGCGCCCTGGCGGGCGGCAACCTGCAGGTGACGAGCAAGGACGGCAGCGATGGCGTCGACACGCTGCATTCGGTCGAGCTGCTGCAATTCGCGGACCAGACCGTCAGCAGCGCGGACGTCGTCAATGCCGACACGACACCGCCGGCCGCACCGGCGCTGGCCGTGACCAAGAACGCGAACGGCTACGCCGCGGGCAGCAATCCGGCCGTGACCGGCGTGGCCGAAGCGGGCGCCACGGTGAAGGTCTATGCGACGGACAATACGCTGGTCGGCTCGGCCACGGCCGACGTGAGCGGTGTCTGGAGCCTGGTAACGACGAAAGCCTTCGCCGACGGCACGGGCTACGGCATCTTTGCCACGGCCACCGATGCGGCCGGCAATACGTCCGCGGCAAGCAGCACGGTCACGTTCAACATCGACGCGCACGCCCCCGTGGCCCCGGTGGCCGCGTTCAGCCAGAACGGCAACCAGGGCACGTTCAGCGGCACCGGCGAGGCCGGCACGACGATCTACCTGAAGCGCGTCGGCGACTTCATCGACGTGGTCACCGCGACCGTCGGCGCCGACGGCAAATGGAGCGTCAACACGTCGCCGCTGCCGAACGGCAGCTATACGATTCGAGCCGTGTCGGAAGACCTGGCCGGTAACGCGAAGAGTACTCTGACCGACGTGAACTTCACGGTGAACAGCAGCGCCAACGTGACCGGCACCGCCGCCAACGACAAGCTGGCGCCCGTCGCGGCCAATGGCGCGATCGACGGCCTGGACGGCATCGACACGGTCACCTTCACGGGTGCGCGGTCGAACTACACGGTCGCCAAGGAAACCTGGGGCTTCGGCGTGACGGACAGGGTCGGCAGCGGCGGTCACGATGCCGTGATCAACGTCGAGCGCCTGCAATTCGACGACACCGCCGTGGCGCTGGACCTCAGCGGCTCCGCCGGCCAGGCGTTCCGCCTGTACCAGGCCGCCCTCGACCGCCCGGCGGAAAAGGCAGGCCTGGGTTTCTGGATCTACCAGCTGGACCGCGGCCTGACGCTGGACGACATGGTGCAGGACATCATCAATACGCAGCCGGAATTCATCCAGAAATACGGCGCCAACCCGACCGACGCCCAGTTCGTGAACCTGCTGTACGCCAACGTGCTGCACCGCACGCCGGACGCGGCCGGCTACGACTTCTGGGTGAAGGCCCTGGCGAACCACGACACGACGCACGTCGGCATCGTCAAGTTCTTCAGCGAGAGCCCGGAAAACCAGGCGCAGGTCATCGGCAGCATCCAGAACGGCATCGACTACACCCCCTGGCACGGCTGATCCGTTTCCGCCCGACCCCGCAAAGAGCCGCTACGCCAGCGGCTCTTTGCTTTTGCGGACGCAGTATCATGCGCCTTTTACTTTTATCCATGGATACCGACGTGAGCGACGAAAACCGTTTCATCGACATCGAAATCAAGCTGGCCGACCAGGAAAACCTCGTCGACACCCTCAACCGCACGATCTACGAACAGGGCCGCCGCATCGACCAGCTCGAAGCGATGGTGGCCAAGCTGGCCGACCACGTGCGCACGCTGCGCGATGCGGGGCAGGGGCCCCTCAACGACAGGCCGCCGCACTACTGAGCAGGTCGGCGCTGAAGAAACATTCTTGCAAATGTGAATCTAATATGTTGTTTATGCAATACTATATTTGTTTAAATTGATTATTTGAGCACTGGCGGGCGAGTGGGTTGAAGATGTTGGTTTTGACTTTTTATTCGCTTATTTCTCATTTCTTTGAAAGAGACGGCATATTCATGCAGGATTAGAGAAATAATATGCCTTTGATTGTTTCTTCCGCATCTTTTATTATGTGTCAATAACTATTTTCCTGTCCATATTGTAATCAAATTTAACTGTACGTAACTGATGAGCTGAAGGTAGCATTCGTAAATACGCGCGTGAACCGTCATGCGCCTTACGAGGGCTGATACGATGTTGTTGCGTAACCTTGAGATGATCAGTAATTTCGCGCCGCCGGCGCTGGGCCGCAGGACCATTCGGTCGCGGACCATGCAATCCCCGGGCCGGTTCGAGCTGAACGTCGCGACCGCTTATCATGACCGTCCGGACATTCTCGAGGCGTGGCGGCAGATGCTGGCCGAGGCGGACGGTCCGGAAACGCTGTATCAGTCACCGGAATTTTTCAACCACCTGATCGACACGAACCCCGGGGACGAGACGAGCTACGAATTGTTCGTCGTGCGCCGTAGCAGCGACTACGCGATCGTCGGCTTCGTTCCGGTGCGTATCATCGACATGGACCTCGACTTCCGCCTCGGTCCGTTGTCCCTGTTCAAACGAACGGTGGATGCCTGCCAGGTCCTCGGCAGTGTGCCACTGCTGGCGCCGGGCGAAGAAGGCCTCGCAGACTTTGTCATGCACCAATTGCTTGAGCGCTACGCAAAATGCGAGGTGCTCTACATGCAGAGCGTGCCGGAAGAAAACGGTGCCGCCCTGGATGGCATCGCCGGCGTGTCGACGTATGTGCTGAACGGCTGGCGCGCGTGCCATACGCAGCCGTTGCCGGACGGCGTCGATGCCTACCTGCAGAAATTCAGCGCCAAAAAGCGTTACAACCTGTCGCGCCAGGTGCGCATGATGTCGGAGGCGCTCGGCCCGTTGCAGGTGCTGCGCATCGACCAGCCGGGACAGGTCGCCACCCTGCTGGAAGCGATGACGGCCGTGGATGCGTCCCGCATCGAGCAGCGGGAAGGCGCGCGGGCCCGTCTGGAAAACCTGGCACGTCATGGCCTGTTGCTGTCGTATGTGATCCGTTGCGGCGACACGGACGTCGGCGTCGTGTACGGCATGCGTTCGGCTTCCGTCTGGCACGTGTACAAGATCCTGTCCCGGAATGGCTACCCGCAGCTGTCGATCGGCACCAGCGCGGTCCACCTGGCGGTGCAGGACCTGCTGGCCCACGCCACGCTCGAGCATATCGACTTCGGCTACGGCGCGCCGCAGGCGGAATTCCGCTCCACCCATGTGCTGAAGACACGCGGCCATGTCCTGCTGCATCGTGCGCGCAGCGGCACGGCCCTGCTGCTGAAGGCACACGGCATGTGCGACGCCGTTCATGCCGCGCTGGTCCGCCAGGTCAAGCGGGCGCAGACGTGGCGGGCGCAGCGCCGGCGGGCGGTGAAGGCGGCTTGAGGGCCGCTTGAGGTCGCGCCGCTGCTGTTATAGTGGCGGCACGATCATTCAACCCGCTACTGTGACCCATGAGTAACAACGCCCCCAGCCCGGAATTCTTCGACCGCGCCAACGCCCTCATCAACCTGGCGAACGACCAGTGCGCGTCGACCCATCCGAGCGAAGTCAGCGCATCGACGCTGTACGCCTCGGCGCGCTTCAACGCCTTCATCGTCGCGGCCACCACCGGCAACGCGGAGACCATGTCTTCGGAAAAAGAGCGGGCGCTGGAGTATTTCACCGACCAGTTCCGCAAGATGATGGAAGCGAATCTCGACGATTTCATCGAGAACTACGACACTTACATGAAGCCGGCGCCGAAGTAAGCGCCTGCACTCCACGGATGGCCGCCGCGTGCGGCCATTTTTTCGTGCCTCGGCCGTGCGCAGCGAGCGCGTTCTAGCGCCTTGCCGGCGATGCGGCTTATAGTGGCCCGGTCACGGCAAAAACAAGGATAACGAATGGGCAAGAACAGGCTCGAAGCCTTCAGCGACGGCGTCATCGCCATCATCATCACCATCATGGTGCTGGAAC